>NZ_JBFAIG010000006.1:0-346198 GCF_040654575.1 Streptomyces sp. NPDC050674 | reverse complement strand
CTGACCTGTGCGGCCGCCCGCAGCCGGGGCCGGTTCTGGCTCGCCGACAAGTGCCGGTCCCCGGACCGGCACGACTTCTCGTTCAGCGGCCCATATGAATTCGAGATGCATGTCGAGATGCATGTCGAGATATATGAGGTCGACTCATATGAGGTTCCGGCCACGGGGTTTCCGCTCCGGACAGGCATCGTTAGGCACGGCGTCCGAATTCACCGCCGGTGACGTCAGTCGCCGAAGAAAGGATTCACGATGAAGTCCCTGAAGGCCGCCGCCGTCGTCGCCGGTTCCCTCGTCGTCGCGGGCGCCGCCGCGCCCGCGCACGCCGCCTACGACCCCGCCAACGTGACCCCCACCAGCCTCAACGGCGCCGTCAACGCGCTCACCAGGGAGCCCATCGACCCGATGCCGCTCAAGCACCAGTCCAACGCCCTCGACACCGAGAATAAGGACTCCGTGCTCAGCACCGTCAAGCAGGCGACCACCCGGCTGAACTCCAACGGCGGCCTCCTCGGCGGTCTCCCGCTGCCGAAGTGACCCCGCCCGCGCCCGGCGCCGCGCGTACGGCGGGCGCCGGCCGGGCGTTCGCCCTGCTGCTCGTCGTCGCGGGAGCGGCCGGGCTGCTGGCGTCCTGGGTCATCACCCTCGACAAGTTCAAGCTGCTCGAGGACCCGGACTTCACCCCCGGGTGCAGCCTGAACCCGGTGGTGTCCTGCGGCGGCGTCCTGAAGAGCGACCAGGCCGAGGTCTTCGGATTCCCCAACCCGATGCTGGGACTGGTCGCCTACGGCGTCGTCGTCTGCGTCGGCCTGAGCCTGCTGGCCGGTGCCCGCTTCCCCCGCTGGTACTGGCTGTCCTTCGACGCCGGATGCCTCTTCGGCGTGGGATTCGTGACCTGGCTCCAGTTCGAGTCGCTGTACCGGATCAACGCGCTGTGCCTGTGGTGCTGTCTGGCGTGGGCCGCCACGATCCCCCTGTTCTGGTACGTGACGTCGTACACCGTGCGCCGGGGTTTCCTGCCCGCGCCCGGGGCGGTGCGCCGGTTCCTCGACGAGTTCACCTGGGTGCCGCCGGTGCTGCACCTCGGCATCGTCGGCATGCTGGTCCTCACGCGCTGGTGGGACTTCTGGACGCGCTGACGGCACCGGACGCGGGCGGGGCCGTCCGTCGTATTACTGCGGCAGTCGGGGGAATTGTGCGCTCGTGCGGTTCCCCGGCTCGTTACTCGGTACGCACGCCGAGCCCCCGACACGTGAAAGGGACCGCACCCCAGATGAAGTCGACCACCCGAGGAACCCTCGCCGCAGTGATGACGTGTGTGGCGGCCGCGGCCGGCGCCGCCGCCGCGACCCCCGCCGCCGCGGTCGGCGCGGTCCCCGTCCCCCTGCCGCTGGGCGGCGCCGAGAAGGCGCTCAACATGGAACTGCCCGAGGTCACCGGGCAGCTCCCCGTGCCCGTGCCGGGCTCGCCGGAGGGCCCCCGCTACGTCGAGGGCCGGCTCCTCCCGGACCGGGCCATCCCGCAACTGCCCGTCCACGGCGGGCTGCCCGGCGCGGACCTGCGGGCGCCCCTGCCGCACCTCCTCGGCGCCGGCTTCGACCACGTCGGCGTCGACGCCCCCGCCTCCGACCTGCGGACGCTGGCCCCGGGCGTCTCCGTCGACGCCCCGCTCACCTCGCCCACCGCCGACGGCTTCGGCCTGCCCCAGGCGAAGCTCCCGCAGGTGGGGGTGCTGGCCCCGCTGGTGCAGACCGTCCCCACGGCGGACCTGGGCATCGGCCCCGGTCTGTAGGACTTCGGACCCCACCGGGTGTTCTCGTGTGGCCCCCGCGGCGGTGACCGCGGGGGCCTTCGGGCTGTTACCGCTGTGACAGCCCGAGCGCAACGAGGAGCACGACATGGTCGTAGGAGTCGGCGGAGTACCGGTGGGAGCGGCGGAGGACGGGGAAGCGAGAGGCACCCGGCGGGGTCTGCTGCGCGGTCTGATGGCCGCGGCGACCGGCGCCGCACTCACCCCCGTCGTCCTGGCCTCATGGCCGACGGCGCCCGACGGCAAGAACACGGACCTGCGGGCCGACGACGGCATGTTCGAGGAGATCTACCGGGGCCGCCGCATCCGCGGTGTCCCCCTCCCCGGGCGGGAGCGGGAGACCGGCGACGCGGACTGGCACGTCACCGTCGACGGGCGGCCGCTGCACCTGATGCGCCGCGCGGACGGCAGCTGGCTGAGCATGGTCGACCACTACCGCTCCTACCCCACCCCCCTGGCGGCGACCCGCGCGGCCGTCGACGAACTGGGCCCGGGGCGCCACCTGCGCGACCTGCCCGGCCACGGCCCCGGGCACCAGGACGGGGGAGACCATGGCGTACACGCGTAAGGACGTCAGCACCCTCACCCGCACCGAGAAGCGCCGCTTCGTGAAGGCCTTGCTGGAGGTCAAACGGCGCGGCGAGTACGACGAGTTCGTCCGCACGCACATCGAGTACTACACCTCCGACGGCGACGACGGCCTGCGCACGGCCCACATGGCGCCCTCCTTCCTGCCCTGGCACCGGCGCTTCCTGCTGGACCTGGAGAGGGCGCTGCAACGGGTCGACACGTCGGTGTCGGTGCCGTACTGGGACTGGACGCGTGATCGCACGACCACGTCCACGCCCTGGACCGCCGACCTCCTCGGCGGCACCGGGCGGCGCTCCGACCGCCAGGTGACGACCGGGCCGTTCGCCTACGCGGAGGGCAACTGGACCATCAAGGAGGGCGTGACCGACGAGGAGTTCCTCACCCGGGACCTGGGCCGCCCCCGCGACCCGATCCAGCTGCCCACCAAGGCGGAACTGGAACGGGCCCTGAGCGACCCGCTCTACGACGCCTCCCCCTGGGACTCGACGACGGCCAAGGGCTTCCGCAACAAGCTGGAGGGGTGGGGGAGCGGGCGGGGCAGTGCCTCCTGGCAGAACCACAACCGGGTGCACCGCTGGGTCGGCGGCGCGATGGTCGGCGGAGCCTCCGTCAACGACCCGGTCTTCTGGCTGCACCACGCCTTCGTCGACCTGGTGTGGTCCCGCTGGCAGCGGCGGCACGGCGAGCACCGCTACCTACCGGCCAAACCGCCCGGGCCGTCCAGCGCGCAGTACCGGCGGGTCGTGGCGCGGCACGAGAAGCTGCCGCCCTGGGACGTGACGCCGGATCAGCTGGAGGACCACGAGCGGTTCTACCGGTACGCGTGAGCCGACCGTGTGCGGCCTCGGCGCGGCACAGCCGCCCGGGCCTGATCACCGCGAAGGGCCCCGGCGCACTGTGTGCCGGGGCCCTTCGGGTGTGCTCAGGGGCGAACGGATCAGTTGCCGTACCCGTAGCCACCGTGGTGACCCTTGGTGTCGTCCTTGTTTTCGCACTCGTTGCCGAACGCCGGGTTCAGCAGGCCGATCACGTTCACGGTGTTGCCGCACAGGTTGATCGGGATGTGGATCGGAACCTGGACGACGTTGCCCGAGAGGACGCCCGGGGACCCCACGGCCGCGGCCTGGGCACCGGCGTCGGCCATGGCCAGGCCGGCCCCGCTGAGCACCACGGCACCCGTGCCGAGCGCGACACCGGCCGCCTTCGCGATGCGAGACATCACGTTCTCCTTCTGACTCGGAAACCACGGCGGCAGGTGGCGCCACCGTGCTTCCCGTTCAACGCGTCCATGGACGGGGGGTCACGGCGATCATGGCCGGATCACCCGTCTTGGACAGGCTCGTACCGCCCGGTCAGGGGAGTCGCCGCACGGGCGGCTCGTACCGCCCGGTCAGGGGAGTCGTCGCACGGGCGCGCCGTCGAGGAACGAGCGGATGTCCTCCACGGCGTGCCCGTAGTACGTCGCGTAGTTCGCCCGGGAGACGTAACCGAGGTGCGGGGTGGCGAGCAGACGCGGGGCCGAGCGCATCGGGTGGCCGGCGGGCAGCGGCTCGATATCGAAGACGTCCACACCGGCGCCGGCGATCCGGCCCGAGTGCAGGGCGTCGAGGAGCGCCTCCTGGTCGACGATCGCCGCGCGCGAGGTGTTGACCAGGTAGGCGGTCGGCTTGAGCAGGGCGAGTTCGGCGGGGCCGAGCAGACCCCGGGTGCGCTCACCGAGGACGAGGTGGACCGACACGAAGTCGCTGCCCGCCAGCAGTTCCTCCTTGGAGGCCGCGCGTTCGACCCCGACCTCGTCGGCGCGCTCCCGGGTGAGGTTCGGACTCCAGGCGCTCACTCGCATGCCGAAGGCCAGCCCGACCCGGGCGACCCGGCTGCCGATCTTCCCGAGCCCGAGCAGCCCGAGGCGCCGGCCGTGCAGATCGGCACCGACGGTGCTCTGCCAGGGGCCGCCGGAGCGCAGGGCGCCGCTCTCCTCGACGATGCCGCGCGCGAGACCCAGCAGCAGCGCCCAGGTCAGTTCGACGGGCGGGGTGGACGAACTGGCCGTGCCGCACACCGTGACGCCGTGCGCCTCGGCGGCGGCGTAGTCGATCACGGTGTTGCGCATGCCGGAGGCGACGATCAGTTTCAGCCGGGGCAGCCGCGCGATCAGCGACCCGGGGAACGGCACGCGCTCGCGCAGCGTCACGACGATGTCGAAGCCGGCCAGGGCGGCGACGAGCTCGTCCTCGCCGTCGATGTGCCGGTCGAACGACACGACGTCCACGTCGCCGGTGACCACCGACCAGTCGGCGACCTCGGTCGCCACCTGCTGGAAGTCGTCCAGTAGAGCGCATCGCAGCGGCACGGGGGGCACCTTTCGGGGGTGGGGGCCGGTCGAGTTTGGCGGGTTGAGGGCGGGTTTTGCGGGCGGAAGTGGGGCGGAGGGTCATGATCGCGTGCGGGTGGGCTGCGGGGAAGGCCCCGGTCGAGTACTGGGGCACTCACGTACGTCAGCGCTGAGCAGGCCGTGCTTGTTGCACTCATCGCAGTGTTGGAGACGCTGGGCGGATCCGTCGTCGCCAGCACCGTCGGTATGGCGCCGTTGGAGGATCCCTGTGACACGTACGGGGAGGCCGAGGACGCCTGTTTCACGGCGCGCACGGCGCGTATGGCCGCCTTCTCCGACTCGGACTCACGGGCGTGCCGGACCTGGTCGCAGACCTCGCGGTGGCTGCCTTCGAAACTTCCATCATCATCGAAGAGGCGGCGAACGAGGCCGAGTGAGCGCGCGCTGAGCTCCTCAGCGTGAACCTCGATAGGCTCGGTGGTCGTCAACGCTGTTTTGCTTCGGCGTGGTTGGAGAGCGATGCCTCGATACGTTCCAGTCAGGATCGTTACGCCAGAGGAGGAGGAAGCCGATCGCAGAGCTGGCATCGTCCTAGCATCTGTAGCGCTTGCAACTGTTTGTCAGATGGCGGGCATCTTCTACCTCTCCAGGGCGCTGCAAGGCGGGCATCTTGGGCATGCCGCACTAGGGTCGGTCTGTGTACTCCTGGCGGCTTGGGTCGCTCAGCTCGTGGATGCCAAAGGCCGCCGGCGTCCGTTCAGAACGCGGAGGTTCATTCTCGGCGTCTGTCTCTCTTTCGCGCTCGTACTTGCCCTGCCCAACTTCTTCTAGACGGGTGGCGTGCTACTCGCCGAGTCACACATGGCGGGGCTGGTGCAGAGCACCAACCGACGCTCCCCGTTGTTCCCCGCCGCAAGCCAGCTGACCGGCCACGTGGGGGGCATGGTCACGGACTCCCTTCCGGGGCCGCGGTCCCCTGTTTCGCCTACGAGGAGCTCCGCTCTGTCTGGCAGATCAACACACCGGCAGCGCATCGTCGAACGTGATCAGCCTGGTCCGGCATCGGCGAACCTGAGATCATGCCGCGTGCACCGGTGTGGACGACCTGTCCATCTCCGTGGTGCTTTCGACCGCAGACACTCCTGAGAAGAGGCTCTCGTGAAGAAGAACAGCATGACCACTGGCTTACCCCTTGTCATTGGCACCGTGATTGCCGCTGGCGTCCTCATTCAGGACAACTACGGCGGCGCCGTCTTCGCCGTCGTGGCTGGTGCCGGCGCCTCGCTTGTCCTGCACTTCAGGTCTAGCCGCAACCAGGGGCGTGCTGAGTAGCTGCGAGCCCGGCAGCCGAAGCCCAGGACAAAGCACGAGATCGGTGGAGCGGCTTTGGGCGGGAGCTGCCATGGGGCGAGTGATCATGGCCCGTTAAGCCTCCGGCGCGTCGGGCCGTCTGTGAACCTCCCGGTAAAGCACGACGTTGGGGCCATGATCTTCGAGACTCGCGACTCGCCCCATGGTGGCTGCCTAAAGCCGTGGAGCCGACCGCCCTGGCCACAGAGAGTCCTCTCCCACTTCATGCCCGCAGCCGCCCCGACTTGGAAAGAAGAAGCTCGCCCGGCTCTCAACCAAGACGTACGCCTCTTTCCTCGGCTGGGCTCGTCAGGCCTGCCAGTGCTGCGCTCAGGGACGTGATGCCGCTCGTCCGGCCGGTGACCGTCGCTGCTGTGCCGCCACTCCCAAGCGGTGCTGCGAGCGTCGGCTGTCGCCGCGCATGGTCCAGTACCTGCACGCGGTGTTGCGGAACGCCCTCCAGTAAGCGGTATGTGAGGAGTTGGTGCAGCGCAACGTCGCATAGCTCGTGCAGGTCCAGACTCGTCGATACCGGGTTGGTCGCGGCCTGTCCGTCGCGGAGGGGAAGAAGCTCCTGGACGACGTGCGTGACGACCGCTTGAGTGCGGCGTACATGCTCGCGCTGTACCTGGGGCTCCGGCGCGGCGAACTGCTCGGGCTCCACTGGTCGGACGTTGACCTGGACGGGGATCGCTGAAGATCCGTACGGCCTTACAGCGAGTCAACGGAGAGCTGACGCTCGTCGCGCCCAAGACGCGTCGCTCGGAGCGCCCCGTACCGCTCCCGGCCGTGTGTATTGCCGCGCTCCGCCGGCACTTCGAGCGCCAGGCGGAAGAACGGGAAGCCGCGGGGGAGCAGTGGCGGGAAAACCGGTCTGGTCTTCACCACCAGGCGGGGGACTCCGATTGAGCCCCGGAACCTGAACCGGCACTTCTACCCGATCCGCGAGCGGCTCGGCCTGGACGTCCGCTTCCATGACCTCCGCCACACCTGTGTGACCCTGCTGCTGGGTCTTGGGACGCCGCACATCGTCCGCGACATCGTCGGGCACAGCACCCTGAACGTGACCATGAACATTTACGCGCACGCCGACATGACGGAGAAGCGGGCCGCACTGGACAAGCTGGGAGACCTGCTGTCCGGCGAGCGACTGGGTCGTTGCCGTCAGCGTTGCCGTCCGAGGCACGAAACGCCCTGGAGGGGAGATCCCCTCTGGGGCGTTTTTGCTGGTAGGAGGTGGCGCCCCCGGCAGGACTCGAACCTGCGGCCAAGCGCTTAGAAGGCGCTTGGTGGGTCTGGTGCCGCACCGCTGCTGACCTGCTTCTCTTACCGTGCAGCGCGCGTCATCGTCTGGACTTCGACACGCATTCGACGCGGCTCGGGCTACTCGTACGTCGTCGCTGCTTGCAGGGCTCGCGCGAAGAACGCCCAATCGCCGCCAGGCGGCAACTCCCGGCCGGTGTTGCGGTACCAACCGTCCGCGTCATCCATCCAGGCGGCCAGAGCGTCCAGGAAGCTCGGAAGGTTCGCGTTCTCCCAGGAGCCTCCGTCCCCGGCGTGACTGCGACGCAAGGAACGAACGAAGGCTGCCAGGTCTTCTCTGCTGCCGACGTGATCAGGAGAAGTGGTCATGCCTGGGGACCCTACTTCGCACGCCGAGCCGAAGTCGCCCTGTGAGCGGAGCTAGCGGTTGATCGGGATCTCGTAGACGATTTCGCAATGCGCGGCGGGCACCACGATGTCCGCCGTCTCCACGGGCCGCCCGTCGTCGCTGTAGTACGTCCGCCGGATGTGCGTCACGAGCGCGGCCTTCTGGATACCGAGTAGTGACGCCTCCTCGGCGGTCGCTTGCCTCGGCTCCGGCTGCTCGACGGCGTGGCTGACGGTGACACCGATCGCGGCCATGCGGTTCACGACTCCTGCCCCGGCGTGCGGCCCTCCCTCGGGAAGGACGACGAGAGTACCGGCGGTGAGGTCGTACGGCTCCCAACTCGTGGACAGCTGCACCGGCCTGCCGTCGGCCAGGAACTCGTACACCGTCCGTACGCACAGGTCGCCCTCAGCGATTCCGAGCCGCGCCGCGATGTCTGCCGGAGCCGGCACCTTGGCCTCGGTTCGGCTCTCCCAATCCCCTTGCCTGCCGAGGGCCTTCATGTCCGCCCGGAAGGGCGATCCGCTGGGCTGCTCCCGGGCTGATGACCGGACGACCCGGACCCGCTGTCGGGGCTCGGCGACGTACGTGCCCGAACCGGCGCGCCCCTCCAGCACACCCTGGGAGATCAGCAGCTCCTGAGCCCGGCGGACCACGTTCTCGCCCACGCCGCACTCCTGGCCGATCTGGGCGCGGGAGGGCAGGCGGTCCCCGGGCTCCCATACGTGTTCCGCGATCCGCCGCCGGAGTTCATCGGCGATGCGGAGGTAGGGCGGCTGCTCAGGCATATGGAAAATCTAGTCCACTAGCTCTAATCTAGTTAACTAGCTTCACTCAAAGTGATCGCCGGTGACGGAGGCTGCCCTGTGCCCGCTTCGGGAGTTCGCGCGGCAGTCATCGCTGCCCGGCTGACCGACCTCGGACTTCCCGCGCGCGTGGAGGAACACCACCGGCACACGGCGGTCGAAGCGGCAGTGCCGGAGTCTCTCTCCGTCGACTTATGGCGGGAGGTCCTGGAAGCGGTGGCCGAGGCCGATCGATTCGGGCTGCTCGCCACCAGCCTGAACGACCGCACCCTCTGGGCGGTCGTAAGCAAAGCGGTCCCCGCGACGGGCGATGTCGGGGGACCGAGCCATCAGCGATAGGAGCTGACCAGCATGCTCAACCGTATCCGTCGCGCCGTTGCTCTCGCCAGAGCGCGGCATGTCCCCAAGGGTAGGCACCGCCGCACCTTAAGGCCCTCGCGGCCACCGATCGCCCTCGTTTCCCCGGCATCTGCTGATGAGCCGACAGTCGCACTCGCGCAGGCCGTCGACGAGCCGAGCCATCGGCACTTGCTCAGGGGCGAGGACAGTGCACTCGTCCGCCCGTACGTGCTGGCGCGAGAAGACCGCACCCGACGGCGCCCGACGGTCGTCATTGCTCCCTACCCGTCGACCGACGCCTGGTCGACTCTCCTGGGGGTTCAGTGACGTCCTCGCGGCGGCAGACTCTCGGCCAGGACACCTCAGCTACCTCGTACCGCTCGGTTGCTTGCCAGATCGGTACGCACCAGGCCTGCGCGGAGTCCACTCCGGATTCGGCGCCGGTCGACCTCCCCTTGATCTACGAGGCTTGCGTCTGCCTGTGCCACTCGGTATCTGACGAGTCTCGACCCGGAGGCAACGCAGCGAGGAACTCGACATCCAGCGGCACGCCGGCGCCCAACATCGAGGCTACCGAGGGGCGAGCATAGGGATGACGACACAGGACGAACTGAGGCTTCTCCCCTGGGCGGGGCCGGATGGCAAGCCGTGCTACCTGAGCACCGGTGACCATGGGGGCTACGTCTCCCGCCTGGCGGACCGCATCGAGGCGTTCCAGCTTGGGATGGCGTCCCAATTGCTTGAGCAGGCGCGTCAGGTACTCGACGACGACACCGAGGACCTGGAGGAGTTGCACCTTCTCGCCGCCCAGTTGACCAGCGCACTGCGGGACGTGCTGCGCGTAGCGACCAGCCGCGGACGCAGGCCGGTCGCGCCTGGGCATCGTTGAGGGGACTGAGCGGCAGCCGTGTGTAGTGCGGCAGGGAGCCTCGGAGTCGGTCCGGGGCTCCCTGTTTCATCTGGCGTGACCTTGGCAGGCCCGCAATGGGGCTGAGCTTGGTGACTACCGTTTTAGGAGTTCGATCTACGCCCGCCCCTGGTGCCGTCCCCGGCTGGCCCGATGGCCGCCCAGGGGCGTTGCTGTATGCCGTCGTCCGGCATCGTTGATGTCAGCGTTGGATGTCAGCCTGACCGGACCATCCGAGGACGGCGCCAGGGGCATTCCCGAAGAAGAGGATCTATACGGCGAACTCGTGCGTGATCCCGACACACACGTCGCCTTCGAATAGCAGCGCGATGTGGTAGACGTCGCTCTGCCACTGCAATAGCACCTGATGGGGGCCCGCAACGCTGAAGCTGGAGTAGGGGCCGACCACATCGACGATCTCGTCTTTGCTGCGGCCGACCAGGTTGCCAAGGCCCGCAAAACTTCGAGCTAGTGCCCGTCCGCCGGGCAACAGCCCAGAGTCTTCGCTCATGATGCCGGCGAACTGGCCCTGCTCGAAGAGAACTCCGATGTGGTAGCTGCCGCTTTGCCACTGGAGCAGGGTTTGTCCTAGCCCCGTCATGCTCTGACTGATTGGCGCACCGACCGAAGCGATGATCTCGTCCGCTGTGCGGCCCGTGAGGTCCCCCAGTTCGGCGAAGCCCTGTTGCAGCCTCTGCCCCGACAAGCCAAACATGACCCCTCCCTCATGTGATGACGCCCGCACTCTACGGGCCTTGCGTCCATGTTTGTCCGCCGCTGTGCGTCAGCGTTCTCACGCAGTTACGTAGACACTCACGGCGCGCCCTCTATTGATGGCCGTTGCTGAGGGGGGAGGCGTGTTGCCAGCAAGGTTCACGCCTCGGGCTCGTCCTCATCCTCAGACCACTCGACATCGACGTCTGTGTACTGGGCAGACGTCTCGGCCCACCGGTAATCCCAGGTCATACGGCTGCGAACCGTGGTCACGCTACCGTCGAGAAGCTCGCTTTTGGCCGCCTCGATTGCAGCGCTCACCGCGGCTTCGTAGGCTGCCTTGATCCTTGCCGCGTGGATCTTGCGATCCCCCATCTCGAACTCGAGCGTCACGGTCAACACTTTGGGTGTGCTCATGTTTGTCCCCTCCTCATCAGGCGCACTCCTGACATGCGGCATTGATCAAAGCACGCTGCATCGGTGATCGCTGGAGTTCTTCGCAACTGAGCCTCGATAGCGGGGCCCAAGCCGTATACACGGCTCCGGAGGCCCCTTGACGCTCGGGCAACGCGTGAGGTCACGCTCACACAGGCGGCAGTTCAGGACGGACGAGTCCACGCACAGTCCACGGCTGGATGAGCACCGCTTACAGCCTTCGATCAGGACTTCTAGCCGATTGGAGCGTATGCGCCGGACCAGCGGGGATGCCCACGGTCGGTGCCTTGATGACACCTGTGGATGGCAGCCGGAGCTGGCGCTTCTTGGATCTTGCGCTTCTCTACTTGGCTTCCTCGCCTCGTGCCGGACCCGCACCGTACGTGGGTACGGTCCATGACGAACCGGTGACAGGAGGTGCCTGTCGCTGCCCCTCTCTGCACGAGCCTGCGCCGACCTTCCACGCCCGAGAGATGGCGAGAATGATCGTCATTCCGCTTGCGCATCGCCTGTGCCCATGCTTCGACAATCGGCGGGATGCTCTCACGTCGCGCCGCGGGTGTCACCCAAATGGGCTAATGCTGTGTGGCTCGGTTAGCGCAGTTTCAGTCAGAGCGAGAGAGTGAGAAGTGATGAATGGGAGGTTCCTATGCCTACCGAGGACGATTCCAACGTTTATGCAGTTCGGCGGTACGGTCGCCCTTTGGATGCTGATCCACGCTCGGCATTCGAGCGTGATCGCGATCGAATACTGTACTCGTCTGCATTTCGAAGATTGGCAGGGGTGACGCAAGTTGCAGCTGTCCGAGAGCACCACCTTCTGCATAACCGACTCACGCACAGCCTGAAAGTTGCTCAGGTGGGTCGTCGTATGGCCCAGCGCCTTTGTAAGGATTACCGGGATTTCGCCAAGGAAGTTCCAGGGGGTAGGGCTGGCTGGCCTGACATTGTGGAGTCCGCTGGCCTAGCGCACGACATTGGCCATCCGCCTTTCGGGCATACGGCCGAGACGGTGTTGAATAAGAAGATGTCACCCTACGGAGGCTTCGAAGGGAATGCTCAAACCTTCCGAGTGCTAACAAAGCTCGCCGTTCATGCGCACGTCGATCACGGACTGAATCTCACCCGGGCAACCCTAAACGCCGTACTCAAGTATCCGAGATATGAGGGGGAGGAAGTCTCGGAGTCGGCTGATCGCGATTGGCCATTCCGAAAGAGAGGGAGTAAGTGGGGCGTCTATAGAAGTGAAGAGCAGGATTTCAGTTTTGCGCGAGAAGGTGAAGGAGGCTCAGGTAGGCGTAGCCTGGCTGCCGTACTCATGGACTGGGCTGATGATGTGTCCTATGTCACTCATGACCTCTATGACTACTTTCGCGGTGGGTTGATGCCCCTTCATTCACTCCAGAACGAGTGCCCGGATGAATTCTTGGAATTTGCTCGCGCCCGCCGGAAGGGTGAGAAGTATAAGAGGTTTGATGAAGAGGTGTTTAAGCGGCAATACCGTGAGCTGAAGCGCTTGATGCCGGACCGTGGTTGGCGTGACACGCGTGACGACCGCAAGATTCTAGATAGATTTCAGCATGAGCTGCTCGGTTTCTTCTTTAATTCCGTCTCCGTGGAACAGGGTGAAGATGGTTGGGAGGTCTGCATTGACGAGATTGCCGAGTATCAGGTAGAGGTCATCAAGGAGCTAACCTTCTTCTACGTTATCAGGCGACCTAGTCTGGCTATGGTGCAGCGCGGTCAAAGGGAGATCGTAGCCAGGCTGTTCGATGATCTAATGGAGATGTTTGGGCGGCATCGCAACGGAAAAAGGGATCCTGACCACCCTGTGCCGGCGCTGCTGGACGACATATATGACGGAATGGAGAGACATGAGAAGGTGAGTGGCTTTACGCGCAGCCACGAAGAGCGGCGCGCGAGGGCGGTGTGTGACTACATTTGCGCGCTGACGGAAGATCAGGCGATCAACTTGTATGAGCGTCTATCGGGAAACAGCGTCTCCCAAGGTTCCATCTTCGGCACGTGGTTCTAAATGAGAGGCTGGCGGGCTCTCGATGGCGAAAATGGCGTGCCTGCGTTCAATTCAGTGGTCGGTGCAACATCAGCGGCCTGGAGCCAGGCGCTGATCCCGTCCGGCTCCCGGTTTCGTAGCGCAGCCGGCAATTCGTCGTGGCGACTGGGGTGACCTGACGCAGGCGCGGTGGGCTACGCATTGAATTGGGTGAACGAACGGGAGCTCGCGCCACTGAGGCCGGACCCCTACCGCATACCTGCCCCCCGAATCCGAGGGGCGGGCCGACGCCTGCGGCTCCACTGGTGCCAAGTCGAGACGGCCAAGGCGTACGATCACGTGCAATCCGTGCCGACTCAAGGGCGCCAGCAAGGAGAAGGCAGGTGGGCGGCGCATCGCCGCTGTCGGACAGATGGACGCCCTCGCCGATATGGTGGCGCGCAGTGGCGGTTGATGGTCTACCTCGGCGGCAACGACCCGCACCGGCAGCATGAGCCCACTGGAGCGGGTGACGAGAATCGAGTTCGCGCTCTCAGCTTGGGAAGCTGCGAGTATTTGGGGCGGGTAAGGCTGTTGAACTGGGCGTTCGCCTGCCGCCAGGTCTCATCGCCATTGGCCCCTTTTACCGTGGTTCCCTGCTGTTCCCCGCTCTATGTGGTGCGCTTGTGGTGCGTCGGTCGTGTCCTGGCCTGGCGCCGTCGATTCGCTGGTTCCGCTGACAGGTTGGCGCGGAGACGCGCCTTGGCTGATTCGAGCCGCGGACGGTACTCGGGCATGAAGATCTCGCAAGGCATTGGTGGAAGTAACACAAGCTGGCCTTGCTGGGGCTGCCAGTGCCGTCCTCAACCCGGGGCCGCACTGGTGGTGCACGGCCAGCCCGGTGCGGAGAGCGTGGGGGAGGGCAAAATGACGTTCACAAGTCGCGAGCGAAGGAGCGTTGCGAAGTGAGGCCGGGAAAGCGCCAGGAGCTGGCCGAGGACACGGGTGAGGCGCATGCTGTGGACGGGGCACTCGCGAACAGCGGCGTCCTGAAGATCGCCGGGGATCTGGTCCTGGGGCAGGGCCGCCCCGTCTTGTCCTCGGGCTATCTGCATGAGGTCGCCCAGCTCGCGGCCGTCCGGTTCGAGGGTCGAGCCGCCGAATTGGCGGCCATAGCCGCGTTCTCCACCGCACCCGACGGTGTCCAGGAGGCCCAGGGAGGCGATGCGGGCACGGCCTACTGGCGGTGGCTGGCGCCAGCGTGGTCAGGAAAAACCGCGCTTATGGCGCAGTTTGCACTGCACCCTCCGCAGGGCGTGGACGTGCTGGCCTTCTTCATCACCGCACGTGCTGCCGGACGCTCGGACCGGACCGCTTTCCTGGCCGCCCTGCAGGGGCAGTTGCGGGAGTTCCTGTGCGACGGCGACGTGGACTGCGCCTCCCAGGGCCAGTTCCTCGACGCCCTCGAACGTGCCGCAGACAGGGCCACGGCCGAAGGCCGAAGGCTGGTCCTGCTCGTCGACGGACTCGACGAGGACACCGGCGTCGAGTCGGCCAGCAGCGGTTACAGCATTGCCGCGCTACTGCCGCGCGTGCCGCCTCCGGGCCTGCGAATCGTCGTGGCCGGCCGCCCAAATCCGCCCATCCCCCGCAGGCCGCGAACCAGGAGGTCGCGGACTGGCTCGCGCGATGTACTGGAGAACCACCCGCTGCACAGTGCGCACGTTGACCACCTGCTGGCACCGTCACCCGCGGCTCAGGCGCTACGGAAGGCCGCGGAGCGCGACCTTCACGCCCTGCTGACGGGTGGTGGGTCCGGGAGGGAGGTCGCGTACCTGATCGCCGCCGCCAACGGTGGCCTGAGCGCCCAAGACCTGGCCGACCTCATGGGCGAGGTGAGTGCCTGGGAGGTCGAAGAGGTCCTCGGCGGATCATTGGGCCGGTCTTTCCAACCCCGGCCCGCCCAATGGCAGGCCACAGGCCAACAACCGGAACAACTGTTCTCCTTCGCCCACGAAGAGCTGCAACAGGGCGCTCTGAAGCGGATCTCCACGGCGGCGCTTGAAGGTTATCGTGCGCGGGTGCACGCCTTCACCGACGCCTGGCGCCAGGCTGGCTGGCCATCCGACACGCCGGAATATGCCCTTGTCGGCTACCCGCAGTTGTTACGCAATCTGGCGGACACCACTCGTCTCACCGTACTGGCGACCGATGCGGTGCGGCACGAGAGACTGTGGGAGACCACCGGCTCCGACACAGAGGCGCTGGCCGAGATCGCCGACGCCATCGGTCTCCACCGGGCCGCAACCAATCCCAATCTGCGGGCGTGTGTGCGGCTGGCTCAGCACCGCGACGAGATCCGCGGGCATGTCGCCAGTATTCCTGACGATGTCATCGAGACTTGGGCGATCGTAGGGCACGTACGACGTGCCCTCACCCTGGCCCAGGTGGCGCACGGTTCGAGGCGGATACCCGACCTCGTCAGGCGGCTCCTCTTTGCGGGGAGAGCCGATCACAACACCGCGTCGCTCGTAGCGTCGGTGGCCCGTCAGCTCCTGAGCCCCGTCCAGGACGCCTGGGAACTACGGGACGTCGCCGATGCCCTCTGCGGCGCCGGGCACCCCCAACAAGCCGCCGAACTCGCCCGCAGCATCGCCAGGCCCGACCGGCGCGACGACGCCCTCGCCATTGTCGTCGGCGCAATGGCCAGGAGCGGAGACCCTCAACAGGCCGCCGAACTCGGCCGAGGCATCACCGACCCCGACCGGCAGGCCGGAGTTCTCGCCTCCGCGGCCAGGGCACTGGCCCGGTCGGGGCGTCAAGAGGAAGCCGTGGAGCTCGCCCGAAGCATCGGCGACCCCCAGCGGCGGAACGGAGTGCTGTGCTCGCTGTCCGCCGCTGTCTCCGAAGCCGCGGACGATGAGCCGGCCAGCGCACACCCCTCTTCTCCTTACGCGTTCGGCCGGCAAGCCCGGATCCCGGCCGAGCCCGTCGAGCACGCCAATTTCGCGAAGGACCAAGAGCGAGCAGCCGAACGTGCCCGCAGCATCTCCGACCCGGACCGACAGGCCAAGGCTCTGGGCGCCATAGCCAAGGAGTTGGCCCTGAGTGGATTCCACCGGCAGGCCACCGAACTCGCCGACGAAGCCGCTCGCCTCGCTCGCGGCATCGTTAACCAAGACGAACGGGACGGGGCGCTCACGGTCGCTGCTCGGGCCGTGGCCCGCAAGGGGCACCACGCCTTGGCCGCCGAACTCGCCCGCGCCGTGATCGACACCGACCGGCGCGCGGACACCCTGGCGGCTGTGGCCGTGCTCATTGCCCGCGCGGGTGCTCGTCAGCAGGCAGCCGAACTCGCGGACGAGGCGGCAGAGCTCGTCCGTGGCGGCACTGCCCTCGGGTCGAAGGCCGCGCTGCTGGCAGTGGTCGCCGAGGCTTTGACACTCACGGGACGTCCCGAGCAGGCAGCCGAACTCGCCCACATAGCAGCCAATCTCGCCCACGATGCAAAAGGGTCCGGTCGACGTGCGATGGCCCTCACGCTCGCCGCGAGGGCCATCGCACGTACCGGACGCCATCGACAAGCGATCGACATCGCACGAATGGTCACCGAGCCCGACTTGTTGGAGGGGGCGTACGGGGCCGTGGCCGTGGTTATCGCCCACGCGGGGCACCCCGGAGAAGCGATCGAACTCACACGAAGAATCGACGACCCCGACCGGAAGGCGAAGGCACTAGCAGCCGTCGCCACGGCCCTGGCCCACGCGGGACGTCACCGACAAGCGGCTGACCTCGCCTTGAGTATCAGCCGACAGACCAGCCGGGTCAGGGCCCTCACCCTCATAATCAGGACAATGGTCCGAACAGGGCACCGACAAGAGGCCGTTGAACTCTCCCGGACAGCTGTCAACCTCGCTCACGAGGCCGGGGACGCGAACTGGCACGCCAGAACGTTGGCGACCGCCGCCGAAGTGCTGGCCCACGACGGGCACCACGAGCAGGCCGTCGGTTTCGCCCAAGCGGCTGCCAAGTTCGCCCGGACACTCAAGGACCCCGGCCGACGCGCGGCGGCACTTGCGGGCGCCGCCCGTGCCTTGACCAGCACGGGGTGTCGGGGGCAGGCCGAAGGCGTAGGGCGACAGGCCGTCAATGCGGCCCGCACCATCAAGGACTCCGGGCAGCGGGTCAAGGCGCTGACGTCCGTGGCGAAAAAGTGCCCGGATATTCTCAACGGGCGTGTGCTCCTGGCCGAGGCACTCGACATCGGCCCCTTGCAGCAGGCGGTCGAGTGCCTGCCCGACATCGCACCAGAGACCCTGGAACTGCTGGCTCGACTGATGACCACCAAACGTTCGGAGACAGACCATGGACGAACGGCCCGAGCGGGGACAGCGGCAGGACACTTGCTCGGGTAGGACGATCAGGAAGGGATGGGCCGATGAGCGGACGGCAGCGAGCGGTGGCCGGGCTAACAGGGCTGGCGGTGGCGGTACTGGCCGGGGTCTTCTGCTTTCTGAGCTGGGACCGGGCCAACCAGGTCGCCGGGATCGTCTCGGCGCTGGTGGGCGTCGTAGCCCTGGGGACTGGGGTCCTGGCCCTGATGTCGGGCCGTGATGGGTCGGTGCGGGTCGTGAATACTGGGCCGGCCACTGCGGTCGGTGCGGGCTCGCACGCCAACACCGGTCTGACCGCTCAGGGGGGCGTGCGCGGAGGCATGGAAGTCGACGGGACCTCAGAGGCACGAGCCGAGGACGGCGGCCGTGCGAACACTGGCTACGACCAACTCTGACGCGTCAGCGAACTGCGCCAACCGTCCGGGGAAAGGAAGAGGCGCGGCGGCAGCTGGCTTCGTTGCCGCCCCGTAGGTGAGACACCGGGCCCAGTGTCCAGCCCGCCCCTGTAACCGGTGCTGGACATCGGTGCCCGGCCAAGGACGGCGAGAATGAAATGGATGGCTGCGCTGTCCTTTGACGGGATCCTGCAGTCGCTCAGCATCTTGTCCAGCGTTTCGGAGATCGCGTAGATCGGTGACCAGACGGCTCGGTCCTGCACGATCCCCTCAAGGTCCCCGGACTGAAACATGACTTGGTGGAGCCAGTCCGACAGCACGAACACTTGATCGTGCGTGAGCCTAGTGGTGATCGCTTCCTCGGCCACACCCTCAACCTAGCTCCATCGACTGGCGGTGTCGTAGGTACGAGCTCCCGTGGGGACCAACACGCTTTCCAACTGTGGTGGTGGGGTGCTGGGCTGGATGCGGGGGCGTTCACCTGCGTTCATGCGCGGCCGGTCGTCTGGGCGGCTACCGCCTTCGATCCGGTCTGAACGGCCGTGAACGGCGCTGAATGAGACGGAAACTGAGACGGACACGGGGCCGAGTTCTCTAGCATCGTCGCTCTTGAAGGGGGTGCCCGTGGCGCTGGTCCGCAAGGGATCACGACGGATCGTCGTCGATGGCACGGCTTACCGCTGGCGCCTGCGAGGGAGGCCGACGTATGCCCAAGGCCTGGCATGGTCGCCGTGCACATTCACGGCCGAGCAGGTGGACACTCCGGGTACGACCCTTGTGGTCAGCACCGACCAGCCGCATCCGAGCAACTGGATCGGTCGTGAGGCAGAGCCTGTACTGCCGTCTGATGTGGCTGCGGCTGTTCGACTTGCCCTGTGTGAGGGCTGGACCCCGACGACTCCGGGCTCCGCCTTTCACCTCGACCAGTCCGTCGGCTTCAAGCCCTTGTGCTGCCGATCAGGTGTCTTGCCGCTATCTTCTCATTAGAGGGCTGATGAAGGCACTCACCGTTCTTCGGTACAGAACGGGCGTTGACGAAGGATCAGTGAGTAGGTGGCTATGGCGGGGACTGGGCGCATTTGGATAGCGGTGACGGTTGCGCTGACTAGCGTGGCGACCGTTGGGCTGGTCCTGGTCGCCGTTTTCGCGGACCCTGATACGACAGAGCGGACCGTAGGGGTGGCAGGTGCGGTTGTCGCGATGCTCGGCTTGCTGGTCTCGCTGATTGCGTTGTTCCGAAGTCCAGGAGGCGGGACCGCGGGTGGGCGGCGCGTGCGGGGCGGCCGCCGATCGGTCGTGGCGGGCGGTGACATCACTGGCTCCGCGATCGGGAAGAACTCGAAGGTGAACGGCCCCCAGTCGTCGCCCAGTCGTACTGCGGCGAGGCGGAATGCGGATGACGTGCGAGCGGGTCGCGACGGGATCGCCGCTGGTGGTGACATCAAAGACAGCGCTCTCGGGGAAGGCAGTGAACGGTGACGCCGTTCTCCTGGATTCGTCGCAAGGGCAGAACCTCCTCTCCGGGAAGTGAAGAAGCACCCGTCGAGGTCGCACCGACGGTTCTTGCTGGCCCCGGCGCGGTGGCGGCTGGCGGAGCAATCATCGGTTCTGCGGTGGGTGACTACAACAACGTCACATACATCGACAAGCAGTACGTGACCGACGGCAGCGCCTCGCTAAAGGCGGCTCATGCCGCTTTCGAACAGGCGCTAGCCACGTTGCCACCGTTGCTCCAAGAGGAAGCTCGCCAGTTGTGTGATCACTGGCCTGACGTGGAAGCGGCCGTCAACAATCTTCCCTCTAGTAGGTCTGCGCGGAACGACATACTCGAGCAATGGGCCAAGCATGAGCCACCCTGGCTCACCAGCGCCCCTGTCCGCGCGCTTCCGTGGCTTGGCCAATTGGCCTCAGCTTACGATGCCGAGAGTGCCTCATTCTCGTTCTATGACCGGTCCGTACGCGAGGGGGGCTATCCTCGCGACCTCCTGATCGTCCAGGCTGCCCTAAAAGCAGAAGCATTGACCGAGGGCAGCGCCCGTTCATACCTAGCGGCCCATGTAGGCCTCGACTCGCCGTTGGTCCACTCCGTGCGGTCCGCCCTCGATAAGGACTGGGACGCAGCCCTGGACCACCTGAACCGATGGACTGCTCCTGCTGGCAGCGGACAGGCTCTGCAACGTCTCCTACGGGCGCGGATCCTCCTGGCGCAGGATCGAACTGACCAAGCTCTGCCAGCTCTGCGTGAAGCAGATTTCGCACGTTTTCCTCAGCTTGGGCTGGAACTCGCACAAACTCTGCTCCAGCGAGCCAGGCGCCGTGCCACTCGCAATAGGCTCGCTGACGCGCAGGAAGCTCTGGCTGTTGCACTCCGAGTGCGTAACGCACGTCGAGAATGGTTCGGTGACAGCGCGGAGGCAGTCGTCCTTGCAATGCGGGCCGCAGTGTCCAGCCAGGATCTGGCAACCGCGTGGGCGATCTGCCAGCCGGCTCCAGAAGGGGACGCTAACGCGCAAGAAGCGGATGATCCTCGGGTATTGGGGGAAAGTGCCCTGATTGCGGCGCTGACGGGCCGAGAGCAGCGTGCGCATGAACTGTTGGCCGTGGTGACTAGCCCGTTTATACGCGCACAGGTGCTAGCTGTGCTCGAGGAACGCCGGGCTGACAGCAGCGAGGATGAGCGGGTAGCGGAGGCTTGGCAACGCGCCTGGGACGCAGCGCAATCGGGGCCCGACCAGCTGATGGCGGCAATGGGGCTGGTGGAGTCCGGGCAGGCCCTGCCCGACCTCTCTCACCTGAAGGACGACTATCCCGAAGCGGTAGCTGATCTAGAGAAGCTTGCCCACGCCGTCAGCGGCACAGCAGGCGGCGACCTGTCGCTTCTGCGTGCCAACGCGAACCAGAACCCGACCATCGCCGTGAAACTGGCGCAGCGCTACCAGCAACTCGGCGATCTCGAGAAGGCCGCGGCCACCCTGCAGGAGTCCGCGACACACTTGCGTGACCCGCAGCTGATGACATTGGCTGCTCGTGGCTTCCAACGCGCCAGGAACTACGAGAAGGCCAAAGAATGCGCTGATAGTGCCCTGCGGATTGCCGGCCCGGGTTGGGCTGCGCAGGGCGCCATGTACGAGTTGCTCGTTGAGACGGAATCCGCCGCAGGAAACTGGGAGCAGGCCACAGACGCGGCCATCACACTTCTACGCCTAGACTCGCACAACCTCGACGCACGCTGGGCCCTAGTGAAGTGCTATGTCACACGGGCACAGCCCGACGAAGCGTGGCAGACACTCACCGAACTTGGCGAAGCGGCCGCGCCACGACGCCGCGACGAAGCGATCCTGTGGGTCCAGCTCGGCGCCCGTTTTTCTGCTGATCCGCAATTTGTGGGCCGTGCGCTGGAACTGATGCAGAACTGGCCACAGGATGAAGAGTTGTTGGGGCGCTTCCTGGCAGCTCTCCTATGGCGAACAACTACGACGCAACCCATGCCCGCGGAGGCGGCTGAACTTCTGCGTGAAGCGAGCTCCAATTACTTGGAACGCTTTCCCGAGAGTGTGTATTTTCGCGCTCTCGATGCCAGCGATCCGGGCGTGTTACTCGATGAACTTGGCCGGAGTCTGCGCCGCGAGTACGAAGATGAGGACCGCCGCGAGCTCCGAGAGCGCATCGCGCAGGGCCAGTTCCCTGTAGGGATGCTGGCCCTTATGAACGGCCGATCTTACGCCGAGGTGTGTGTACGGCTCACCGAGGAACCTCCCGGCCTCTTCGCATCCGACCCGACGCCGTTCAGGCTGCGCTGACCGGGCGGGTGGTCATGGATTCGAGCGCAGCGGTGTCTCTCGCCCTGTTGGAGCCGGGTGCCGCCGAACGGCTCCTTGGCTCCTGCCAGAGCATCGTGACAACTGACCAGATCGTTGGCGATGCATTCCACGCCCTCGAGTCCTTCGCCCTGCGGTCCGATTCCATGGTGGTTTGGAACGAGGACGAGGCACGGGCAACTCTTCATGTTGCTCCGGAGGAACTGATGAGTGCCCTGCGAAGGACACTCGAGCGTGCCGCTGACCTAGTTCGACGACTACCGCGGGTGGCCCGGCCGGAGCTGCGCGCGTTGCGGGGGATGCCTGCGGACCGAGCCCCGCAAGCATGGCTTACGGCCTTGGACCACGCCAAGGAGCACAACTTGGTGTTGTGGTGCGACGACCGAGCTCTGCGCACAGTTGCCCGGTCAGTGGGCGTTGCCGCATTCGGAACGCTTGCCCTAATCGACGCGTGCCAGCGCGAGGAGACCGTGGCACCACGGGAGGCAATGGTTCTGAGGGCCGAACTCCTCCGGCACCATTACATGGATATACCCTTCTCCAGCGAGCTGTATGGGTTCGCCGCACAAGCCGACGGATGGCAGGCGCGAGCCGTAGCTGCAGCGATCGCACGGCCGACGGCTTGGACTGATGCGCAGGCCGTGGTGCGGCTGGTCCTCAACGCGGCCGCGAAGGTCATCGTTTCTGAACCGAACCATGCTGCTGCCTGGCTGACAGCTGCGTATGTGGGCCTTTGGCGAGCAACGCTGCCCTCCCACAGGGCTGCCAACCTGCAAACGTTCTCCATCCAAGCCGTGACCCAGCCGTGGGTCTCCGCTTCATCATTGCCCTTCCTTCTTACGGGTCTACGCAACGGCGCCGCAGAGGTCCAAAGCGGTGACGGGCCCCTGATGGCCGCTCTGGCTCGCTACTACGGCCAGCTAGTTGGACAGCTGGGTCATCCTGAGGCAGGAACAGAGTTCATGAGCCTCTTCAGTCAAGCTGTCGCAGCCGACAAGTCCGCAGCGGCACGCATCGTGATTACCTACCGCGACAACTAAGATTCTTGACTTAGATCACCTGGCGGGATCGGAAGAAGATGTTCAGGATGCGCAGTCCGGCGTGAAAAATGGTGCGGACTTCTCATAGCGAGTTGCCATGACTCCCCAAGGCTTGAGGCGGTTGCTGTGAGGTGAGCCGGCTGCAGCCTCGGTTCAGCCACAACTGATCATCGGCGGCCGTGACCTGCGGCCGCCGAATCGATCAACGTCCTGACCTGCTGCTGAGCTGTCGGTAGCTGTCGACGTTCGTCACCATTGAGCGCCCTTCCACGGCCCATGGACGGCCCGGGAGGGCGCTTCTGTTGACCAGGCGCTTAGAAGATGCGGGCAGGCCGTGGTGGAACGGTCTGGCCTTCCCGTGCTTCTGCCATGTCGGGTTGCCGAGCGCTGCAGTTGCCGTCAGCATTGCCGTCACTGCCGTCGGACATGCCGGCGTAGGCCTGACCCGGACGTCACCTATTGCAGGCGGCAACGACACCCAGAATTACGAGGGCGATCAGGAACATCGCCACGCAGCCGCCTACCGCACTCTCCGTCTCAGCGATGATTCCCTTGGGCTTCGGTCGAGACCTCTCGTAGTCACGCATGCCCTGTACCACCGCGCGCCTGATCTCGTCTTCGTCCACGTGCTTCCCCCCCCCCCCCGCGTCCCGCAGCGTCCCGATCCAGCACGGCAACATACCCGCTACAGCACCCCCTGGCTTCTTCGTCCCGAAGTAACTTGGGTGGAGGCTCGACCTTGTGCCGGTGCACCTCTCACCTGCTGTCATGGTCCGCAGGTGTGCGCGGTTGTCTGTCGTTGTCCGCCGACGTTGTCACGCAGTTACACACTCACCCGGCTGTCCCTGAAGGCGTCGAGATCGAGCATTGCCTTCGCTGATCCTCGAACGTTGTGAGCTCGTGAAGCCCATGCTTTGCATTGGCCTCATCGGTAGTCCTCTGGGTGACCTTGCATCCAAGTATTGATCTTGTCTCGCGTTCCGGTGAGCAAGTCTTGGTGCTTCTTGAGGTTCTCGAAGGAGCTGTCGTCGCCCAGTTCGACCCGCAGTTTCGCGATCCATGCGAGGGGCTCCTTGAAGTGTTCGGGACCCTGGGGGTCTGCTTTCATCGCTTCGTCGAGGCTGCTGAGCTCATCGAGCACGCGCCCCAGGAAGTACTCGCAGTTCCCCGGGGTCGTGCACCCGTCGTTGTAGGTGGCCTGAAGCCGAGCGAACACATCGCGGACCTTCTCGACTCTCGGTGCCGGATCTGCCGTGTTTGGGGCGGGCGGCTCCTCGGTCGTGGGGGTCGATGCCGCCTTGCGGACATCGCGGACGGGCGACTCTCCATCGCTCGAAGTCGTGCCTGGGCTGCCGGAGCAGGACAGCAACAATGACACCAGGGCCACGACGAGCGTGGAGGCGCCGAGAGCGTGCCGTGCGCGCGTGTTGATCATGCCGCGTACGACTCTTTGGCGGGCTCACTGGTTGTGCTGCCTGTCGGAACTGCGCTGCATTCTCACCGGCGTTAGTGCCACTGGCCGCGCCTACCAGGGGCGGCGGAGTCTCAGCCGTCAAGCTTGAAAACCGTCGTGGCAGCGATGTCACCGTGGGTTCAATCCCCACCGCCTCCGCGCGATGAGCAGTGAGAACTGGCCCTGACCAGCCAACTTGGTCTGGGGCTGTTCTCGTGTGATCGCACCGCGATTGCCCGTAGTTCCCCGTAGTTTCCCGCTCGATCGGGCACGGGAGGGGCACGGTAGCCTCACGGCATGACCGCACAGCCACGGATCGGCTCCGTCTGGGCTCGACGCGTCCCGGATTACCCGCAGTACGACCGCGACTTTCGGGTGACTGGGGTGTTCATCAAGGGAGATGTCACTTACGTCGAGGTTGAGGATCTCGATGGCGGCTCACTGAGTAGGGGACTGCTTGAGTACATGCTCGACGACGCGAAGCCCGTGACTGGCGACGACGGCACGGCGTATTGATCCTCAGCCTGTACCTCGTCGAGACTCCCTTAACCCACCACTCAGCCCGGCTCCCATCCCGTCTGCCGTCGACCCACACACCGTGGAGCGGGCGTGGTTCCTGGCGTCCAGGTGGAGCGCGCCACTGTACGAACGACCTGGACGCCAGGGGCCGCGTCTGCTCGGCTCTGCCTGGGTCGATGGCAGGCGGGATGGGAGCTCCCCGCGCACGCCACTACTCCGGCCGGCACTCGCGGACGGCGCCCCCGCCATCTCGGAGCCTGAGCGCCCCCGCCGGAGGCATTCTTTGAGCGTTGCCGCGCTCCGCGGTTCTCTACTCATGACCCGGCCTGTTTCACATGTGGGCGCGTCGGCGCAGCCCGGGCGGAGCGGGCCGAAGGCAGGAGCGGCGCCCGGAGCGGAGCCGGGAAGCGCGCCCGGCGGAGCGGAGCGCAGCCGGGGCTTGATGAAGTAGGGAAAGTCTTACCGCGACAGTGATCGGGTGCGGTGTCCGGTCCCGGTAGAGCTTGACGCCGCCTTGTCTCGACGCCGCTTGCCTCGGCTGGACTGCTGAATCGTCCAAGTGGTCAGTGCCTACTCTTGAGAGTGGGCTCCGGGCTACGCTTGTGCCGACCGACACAGAGGGCGACAGGGAGCGTGCTAACCGGATGGGACCCAAGTCGGAGCGGGTCTACCGCACGATTTGCGAGTGGATCGCGACGGGACAGTACCCGCCAGGTTCCAAGCTCCCGTTCGAGCGGACCTTGTCGGAAGAGCTGGCCATCGGCCGGACCGCGCTACGGTAGGTGCTCGCCAAGCGCGTTGCGGAGAGTGTGATCGAGGTACACGGTCGCAGCTCCTACCGGGTGCCGGATCGGTCTGTGACGACACAGGCGCCGGCGGATGTCGAACCGTGGCAGATCCATGGCGAGCGGGCTCTGTATGACAACCGCTGGGTGAAGCTCAGCCTCGTCGACGTCGAACCGCCAGGGGTCGAGCGCTTCGAGCACCACGTCGTGAAACTTCATCATGTGGCCATCGCCGCCGTCATCGACGACCAGGACCGTGTCCTGATGATGTGGCGCTATCGCTTCGTGCCCGACTCGTTCGGGTGGGAGCTCCCGGGCGGCATCGTCGACGAGGGGGAGGACTCCTTGCAGGCGGCGCTGCGCGAGGTCGAGGAGGAGACTGGCCGGCGACCGGACTCCTTGGAGCACGTGGTCACGTATCAACCCATGGTGGGCATGGTCGACTCACCCACGACATCTTCGTGGGCAAGGGCGCCAAGCTCGTTGGTGAGCCGTCCGATCTGGAGGAGGCCGGGCACATTCCTTCGGCAGCACATCGAGGACGAACAGCTCGAGCCCGGTGACCTGCTGTTCCAAGGCGAGTCGGGTGGCATCCTCGCCGGTTCCGTCATCCGTCGGGCGTGGCGCAACGCCCGAAAGGCCGTACTGCCCCCGCACGTCTTCGAGTCACCCACCGGACGGCGCGTCTACGACAACCGGAACACGCGCCTGACGAAGTGGCTGAACGACGGGATCCCGCCCGCCCAGGTGGCCGAGTGGGCCGGGAACAGCGTTGCGGTGCTCCTGGCGACCTACGCCCGCTGCGTCGAGGGCCAGCTGCCCGACCTGAAGAGGCGGCTCGAAGCTGCCGGAGATCTCCCCGAGCGGCCGCCCGCCGACTGACCTCGCGGCCCGCAGAAACTTCGACACGTATTCGACACGGCCACCCGCAAAAACCCGGTAACAGCCGGACAGCCCCGGAGCCCGCCCTTGATCATCGAGGGGGAGTCCGGGGCTTCGTCGTACCGGCTGGCATGTGCCCTGACCAGCAAAAAGCCCTCCCCAAAGGGAGGGCGGAGACTTGCGCCCCCGGCAGGACTCGAACCTGCGGCCAAGCGCTTAGAAGGCGCCTGCTCTATCCACTGAGCTACGGGGGCCGGGTGTGGTGGCCTCTGTCGTGGTGCCCTGGTGTGGGCCGATCCGTGACGTTGCCGGGGACAAGGATAGGGCTCCCGCGTCCTTGCCCCTGTTGCTTCGCCTCCGTGGCTCGATGTGGAGGTTCAGTGAAGCGGTCCTGATAATCGCAGGCAGGTACGAATCGTGCACCGCTTTTGGCGTCAGAGGCATCGGGTGTTGTGCACTCGTTATGCCTGGAGTGTGCCCGTGTCCCAGTCGTCCCTTCCGTCCCTTGTGTTCTGTCGGCGCGCAGACATGCTCATATGCTTCAGAATTCCCCTAAAATTGGGCATTCTTCACATGTGGTGACCTTGGACGTACGGCCTCAGCTGCTCGACGCACTCTCCGCCCTGCGCGACCGTGTCGCCGCCGCACGCTTCCCGCTGCCCCTGGCGGGGGCCCCACGCGCGCGTGCCAACCGCGACGAACTCCTCGCGCAGCTCGACGACTACTTGGTGCCCCGCTTGCGGGAGCCCGAAGCGCCGCTTCTGGCCGTCGTGGGCGGGTCGACCGGAGCCGGCAAATCGACGCTCGTGAACTCCCTCGTGGGGCGGCGGGTCAGCGAGGCGGGCGTGCTGCGGCCGACGACACGCACCCCCGTGCTGGTCTGCCATCCGGAGGACCACCACTGGTTCAGTGGGATGAGGGTGCTGCCCGATCTCACTCGTGTGTGGGTGCCCCAGCAGGAGTCCACCGACGACCTGCTGCTCCCCGGCGAGAACCCCGCGCGCGTGCTGCGCGTCGAGACCGCCGAGACGCTGCCGCCCGGCCTCGCGCTGCTCGACGCGCCCGACATCGACTCCCTGGTCGCCGACAACCGTGTCCTGGCCGCCGAACTCATCTGCGCCGCCGACATCTGGGTCATGGTCACCACGGCCGCCCGCTACGCCGACGCCGTCCCCTGGCACATGCTGCGCACCGCCAAGGACTACGACGTCACGCTGGTGACCGTGCTCGACCGGGTGCCCCACCAGGTCGTCAACGAGGTGTCACGGCAGTACGGGGCCCTGCTCACCAAGGCCGGACTGGGCGAGGTGCCGCGCTTCACCGTGCCGGAACTGCCCGAGTCCGCCTGGGGCGGCGGGCTCCTGCCGGCCACCGCCGTCGCCCAGTTGCGCACCTGGCTGATCCACCAGGTGCAGGACCCCGCGGCCCGGCAGCAGGTCCTCGCCCGCACGGCATACGGCGTCCTCGACTCCCTGAAGTCCCGGATGCCCGAGCTGGCCGGTGCCGCCGCCGCGCAGTACGCGGCCGCCCTGCGTCTCACCTCCGCCGTGGAAGGGGCGTACGACAGCGAGCACACGCGCGTGCGGGGCCGGTTGCAGAACGGGGCGGTCCTCGCCGGGGACGCGCTCAAGCGGTGGCGCGCCTTCCCCCTGGACTGCACCGCCTCCGAACTGCTCGACGCGCTCGTGGAGAGCCTCAGCGCGCTGCTGCTGTGCGCCGTCACCGCCGCCGACGAGCGCGTCGACGACGCCTGGCGGCGTGAACCGGCGTCCGCCGCCCCGGAACTCGCCGCCCGCGAAACCGGCGCGGACAGCGCCGAACACCGCATCGGGCTCGCCGTACGGCGCTGGCGCCGGGAACTCGAGGAGCACGCCGAGGACGAGGTGCGCGAACTCGACCGCACCCTCGCACCCGACCCCGAACTGGTGGCCGCCCTGGTCGCCACCTCCCTGCTGGGCGGCCGCCGCGGCCGGATGGCCGGGGAAGGACTTGCCGAGCGGATCGGCGCCCACGGCGCGCTGCGGCTGCGCGACCGGGCCGGACGGCTGCTCACCGAGCACGTGGACCGCGTGCTGCACGCCGAACGCGAGCGCCGCCTCGCCCCGCTCGACGCGCTCGACGTCCACCCCGAACCCCAGGCCGAACTCATCGCCGCGCTGTCCGTACTGCAGAAGGAGAGGTGACCGGTGACCGCCGTCACTGACCAGGACCCCACCGAGCACGCCGACCAGCCGGACGACGGCACCGGCCGGGCGGGCAGCGCCGGGACCCGCTCCCGAGGCGCCTCGAACGGCGAACGCGCGGCGCGTACCGGCTCCGCGGAGTCCTGGGACGACGGGCTCATCGCGCGACGGGTCAACGAGACAGCCGAAGGAGACCGGCTCCCCATGACGGACCACCGCTCCGCCGTCCCGCCGACGGTGACCCCCCTGGTGTTCGAAGGACCCCTGCGCTCCCGGCTCGAGGCGCTGCGCGAACTGGTGGGACTCTCCCGCACCCGCCTCGACAGCCGGACGCTGTCCGAGGCCGGCCGGGTCCTCGACGAGGCGTCCGCGCGCCGCAGGCTCTCCGGGCAGCACACCGTCGTCGCCATCGCGGGCGCCACCGGAAGCGGCAAGTCACAGCTGTTCAACGCGCTCGCCGGGGTGACCATCTCGGAGACCGGCGTACGCCGCCCCACCACCGCCGCGCCCATCGCGTGCAGTTGGAGCGACGGGGCGGCCGGTCTCATCGAACGGCTCGGCATCCCGCCCCGGCTGCGCCGCCGGCCGCTGCCGACCGGGGACGGCGAGTCGCCGCTGCGCGGGCTGGTCCTGATCGACCTGCCCGACCACGACTCCGCGGCCGTACAGCACCGCGAGCACGTGGACCGCATCCTGGCGCTCGTCGACGCGGTCATCTGGGTCGTCGACCCGGAGAAGTACGCCGACGCCGTCCTGCACGAGCGCTACCTGCGGCCCATGGCGGCGCACGCCGAGGTGATGTTCGTGGTCCTCAACCAGATCGACCGGCTGCCCGGGGAGGCCGCCGAGCAGGTCCTCGACGATCTGCGGCGGCTCCTCGACGAGGACGGCATCGCCCTCGGGGAGTACGGCGAACCGGGCACGACCGTGCTCGCCCTGTCCGCCCTCACCGGGGACGGTCTCGGCGAACTGCGCGAGGCGCTCGGCCAGTTCGTGTCCGAGCGGGGGGCGCCCGCCCGCCGTATCTCGGCCGACGTCGACATCGCGGCGGCGCGGCTGTGGCCCGTCTACGCCACGCAGCGGCGGACCGGGCTCAGCGAACAGGCCCGCGAGGAGTTCTCCGACCGGCTCGCGGACGCGGTGGGCGCCACGGCGGCGGGCGAGGCGGCCGAACGCGCCTGGCTGCGCAACGCCAACCGCGCCTGCGGTACGCCCTGGCTGCGGCTGTGGCGCTGGTACCAGGACCGCGGTGAGCCCAGCACGGGCCGGCTTCCCTCGCGCACGCAGGCCGACGAGGAGGCCACCGCCCGTCAGCGGGTCGAACAGGCGGTGCGGACCGTCGCCGACCGGGCCTCGGCCGGGCTGCCCGCGCCCTGGGCACAGGCGGTGCGCGAGGCGGCCGTCCGCGGCGCGCAGGGGCTGCCCGAGGCGCTGGACGAGCTGACCGCGCGGGCGGGAGTGCCGACGGGGCGTCCGCCGCGGCCCGGGTGGTGGCCGGTGGCCGTCCTCATCCAGGCGTCCATGACGATCCTGCAGTTCCTGGGCGGGCTGTGGCTGCTGGGGCAGATCGTCGGGGTCATGGCGCCGAACCTGGGAGTGCCGGTGCTGCTGATGGTGATCGGCATCGTCGGCGGCCCGCTCATCGAGTGGAGCTGCCGGATGGCGGCCCGCGGCCCGGCCCGGCGCTACGGCCTGGAGGCGGAACGCCGGTTGCGGGAGGCGGCGGCCGGGTGCGGGAGGGCCAGGGTGCTGGATCCGGTGGCGGCGGAGCTGTTGCGGTACCGGGAGGTTCGGGAGCAGTTCGGGAGGGTGGTGGCGGGGCGGTGAGGCAGTGGTGGGAGGTGCGGTGAGGTGGGGCGGGTGGTTGCGGGTGCGGACCGTCCACGTCCATGTCCCCGCCCCCGTTCGGCTCCGGGGTGGGTCTGGCCCCGGTGGTCTCTCGCCCTCTCCCACGCGCGCCCACTGCACCTGACCGATGACGCCGATGACGCCCCCTGTGTCACCCCTGGGAGTGGCGGCGTTGTCCACAGGGCCGGGGCGGTCCACAGCGCTCAGCGGGCTCGGCCCGGCGGCGGCAGTCTGGCAGACGCAGCCGTACGGGACGGGCCCGTACGCGTGTCGGCCCGGCGCGGACGCCGTGATCCGGGTGAGGGAGGGTTCGCGATGAACGAGACGATGGTCTGCGCGGTCGGCAGGGTGGCGACACAGCCGGTGTACCGGGAGGTGGCGTCCGGCCCGTCGGCGCGGTTCAGGCTGGCGGTGACCGCGCGTTACTGGGACCGTGAGAAGAACACGTGGACGGACGGGCACACCAACTTCTTCACGGTGTGGGCCAATCGCCAGTTGGCCACCAACACGGCCGCCTCGCTGACGGTGGGCGAGCCCGTGATCGTGCAGGGCAGGCTGAAGGTGCGGACCGACGTGCGTGAGGGACAGAGCTGGACGTCGGCGGACATCGACGCGGTGGCGATCGGCCACGATCTGGCCTGGGGCACCTCGGCCTTCCGGCGCGCGGGCAGGACGGAGACGGCACCCTCGCCGACGCAGCCGGAACCCAACTGGGAGACGCCGCCCGAAGGTTCAGGGGGCGAGTCGGACCATCCTTCTCAACAGCGCGAGGAGGCCGCCGCGTTGACGTGACGGCTGCCATCGGACGGTCCGCCCGAAGTGTGGCTTATCGATGAATGCGCGCCGAACGCCCAGCGGTGGATTTGTCGATAAGCCCTGCTCACCCGGGGCCCGGCGATAACGATTCCGAGTCGGATCACTCGTCCGACCGTCTGACCGGCGGGCGGCGTCCCGCGCGTCCCTAGGATGCCGGACATGGCTCTCGGGGCTGCTGTGCCTCGTGAGTCCTCTGATTCTGCTGGTGGGACCGTCCCCCCACGACAACGGGTCCTGCTCGAAGGGGAATTTGTGTTTGCTTCGTTCTCTGAGCTGTTCGTACGCAGGCGAGGGGCAACCCGCCTCGCCACCGCGACGGTGGTGTCCGGGCTTGTCGCCGCGGGCGGGCTGGCCGGTGCCGGCCGGGCGGCCGCTGACGAGACGACGCAGAGCCAGGGCGGCGCGGCCGCGACGATAGACGGCCTGAAGACGTACGGCGCCGCCGTGATACACGCCGGCACCGGCGATCAGCAGATCTCGGCAGGCCTGTTCGAGATGTCCGTCGACGGCGGCGGCATGCTGCAGACGTACTGCGTCGACCTCCACAACCCCACCCAGCGGGACGCCAAGTACCACGAGACGCCCTGGAGCGGCACCTCCCTGAGCGCCAACAAGGACGCCGGCAAGATCCGTTGGATCCTGCAGAACTCCTACCCGCAGGTGAACGACCTCGCCGCGCTGGCGAGGAAGGCGGGTGTGCGCGGTGCGCTGACCGAGCAGGACGCGGCGGCCGGTACACAGGTGGCGATCTGGCGCTACTCGGACGACGCCTCCGTCGACGCCCTCGACCCGCAGGCCGAGCAGCTCGCCGACTACCTGGAGAAGAGCGCCCGCAGTCTGTCCGAGCCCCGGGCCTCGCTCACCCTCGAGCCGCCCGCGGTCTCCGGCCGTCCGGGTGAGCGGCTCGGGCCGGTGACGGTACGCACCAACGCCGGCAGTGCGACGGTGACCCCGCCCGCGGACGCCGCGACGAGCGGGGTGCGGATCGTCGACAAGCAGGGCAAGGCCGTCACCACCACGGCCGACGGTGGGCAGGTGTTCTTCGACGTGCCCGAGGACGCGGCGGCGGGCTCGGCGGAGCTGACCGTGCAGGCCTCGACCACCGTTCCGGTCGGCCGGGCCTTCACGTCCGAGAGCCGCAGCCAGACGCAGATCCTGGCCGGCTCCAGCGAGTCGACGGTGTCCGCGACGGCCGGGGCCACGTGGGCGAAGCACGGGCCTGTCCCGGCGCTGACGGCGGCGAAGAACTGCGCCGAGGGCGGGGTCGACATCATCGCCTCCAACCAGGGCGACGAGCCGTTCACCTTCGAACTGGCCGGTCTGGAGCACACCATCGCCGCGGGCGAGTCCCGCACGGTGACGGTCCCCCTCCAGGAGGACCAGGCCTACGACTTCACCATCCACGGACCCGAAGGCTTCGAGAAGCGCTTCACCGGCACGCTGGACTGCGCGACCCGCGGCAGCGACACGGGCACCACCACCCAGACCCTCAGCGAACCGAGCCCGATGACCGTGGGCGGCACGGCCACCGACACCAACCTCGCCGAAACGGGCAGCTCCGGCATCACGCCCCTGATCGCGGGAATCGCCATCGGCCTGGTCATGATCGGCGGGACGACGCTGATCGTGCTGCGGCGCAAGGAGGCGGCGGCGGGGGAGTGACCCCGGACGAACGGTCCATCGCACTGATCTCGTCGTCGATCCAGATGAGAGACCGGCGTTGTGCCCACGGGACCAGGGGGCGGGTCTTCCAGTGCAGCCCGTGCGGGCCGTCCTCGACCTGCCCGGTCAGCGTCGCCCGGCCAGTATCCGGTCGGCGTTGGCCAGTTGAGTACGCATGTCCTTCTTGACCGCGGTGAGCTCCCGCTGCTTCTCCGCCATCGCCCGCCGCTGGTACGCCGCGTCGACCGACGACCAGACGCCGATGACGTTGGTCTTCCGTTTGCAGGCCACGTCGGTGCTCGCCAACGCGAGCTCGGCCCGGCCGGCGGTCGAGCCGCTGAACTCGGGGTCCTTGCCGGGGGCTCGGGTCGGGTCGGCGTAGGTGTAGTTCTGCCGCTTCATGCACTGTGACCAGGCGCGGAAGACCGCCACCACACGAGGATCGCGTTGGGAGTCACGGTAACTGCCGATGTTGATCGCGCTGACGAGCTCCCGGTTCCCCAGCTTCTGCGGGTCCCCCGACAACGCCTTCGTGGCCTCGCTCTGGCAACCGCCCGCAGGGAGCCGACGACCGCGTGAGTCAGTGCGCGCCGGTGTGCCGTCCTGCTTGACCCCGCGCAGCACGAGTGCCGCCTCCGCGTCCGGTTGCGCCCTCGTGGGCTTGTCCTTGACCTGCGGCGGCATCGAGCCGGGCACCGGGTGGTAGCCGTAGCGCGCTGCCTTGGCCGCGTCCGTGATGCCGTACCGGTGTGCGGTGTTGGCCGGGTTCAGCGTGCCCGTCTTCGGGATGGGGCCGGTGGGTGCGGGCCAGGAATGCCCGAAGCGGCGCATGCACGACTCGGTCAGTACCGCCTTGGCCCGGAACAGGCGTCCGACCTGGTGATCAGTGAACAGGTAGCGCTCGACGGGCAGTAGCAGGGAAGTGACGTCCAGCATCTTCGGCACCGCGGTGACGGGCGGCGGCCCGGATGCCGTCGGCGTCCCGGATGGAGCGGCCGCCGGTGTCGGCTCCGCCGGCCGCCCCTGTGCGCACCCCGCCGTGACGGCGAGCAGGATGGCGGCCGCCCCGAGACGCCGGGCCCGGTGTGTGTTTCGCGCCGACATGTCGTCGTATCCCTTCCGGCGTGCGGGTGCGGGTGCGGGTGCGGGTGCGGGTGCGGAGGCGAAGGTGGAGGCGGAGGCGGGGTGACGGTGCGGGGCCGCCCGCCGGTGCGCGGGCGGGCCCGGACAGGCATCAGCCGGCGTAGTACCAGCCGAGCGACGCGTTGTTGTTCCGTACTCCGCTGTTCAGCGCGCGGGACTCTCCGGGCCAGACGTCGTCGTAGGGAGCGTCGCCGCTGGCGTTCTGGTTCTCGTTGTAGAAGATGCGGGCCCTGAAGCTCTGGTCGTTGTTCCAGGCGCGGTACACGTTGTTCTTCACGTACTGGCCGTGACCCTCGCCGCCGGCCGCGAAGGTGTGCCCCGCGAAGTCGTTGACCCCGGTGCCGTACTTGCTCCAGGAGCTGTTGCTGGAGGCGCTGTAGTAGAGGTAGACGTTGCCGTCCCAGGTGGCGGCCTGAGCCTGGGCCGGAGCGGCTGCGCCTTCCCCCTTCGCGGAAGCCGGCGCGGTGGCCAGGGCGGTGCTGCCGACGATCAGTGCAGCGGCGATCGCGAGGGAATGCGCCGTACGACGTGCAGTTGTCATGATGCTCCTCGTTGGCGTACGGGAACGGGGTGGCGCCGCGGCAGCACTCGGCCGTCCGCGCGAGCGTCCCCCTGCTGACCGGACTCGACACTAGGCCGGGACCCGCACCGCAGGGTCCTGACACTTGTCAGGACCCTGGTGCCGCATCGGCATCGTCCTTCCAAGCACCTGTTCCGCCCCGGCGACCGCTCAGCCGAAAGCGGCGGCGACCTGTCCGACGACGGAGAAGCGCTGCCGACACTCCGGGCACGTCGCCTCACCGAAGGCATACGTCAGGGCGCGCGCGACGTCCTCATGGCCGTCGGCCAGGGCAAGGTCATGGAGGCGCCGGCCGAGGCCTTCCAGGGCGCGGGGATCGGCCGGGTGGAGAGGGAAGGTCTCGACGTCGTCCGAGAGGGCGTAGTCCTCCGCAACGCTGAAGAAGCCTCGCTCTCCGATCACCACCCACAGCGACCCGCACCCCTCGGGGTCGGGGCACTCGAGCTCGTATTCCTCGCTGACCACGCCCCAGAACAACTCCTCCGCCCAGAGGATGTCGCCCTCCAGGTTCAGGACCGCCTCGAGCAGGTGGCAGTAGTCATTCCGGCCGGAGGTGAGCCGCCGCCACCGGTTCGCGGCGTCCAGCAGGCGTGCGATCTCCGGCGTGTACCGGTGCCGCAGGTTCCGGGTCTCGTGGTGCTGGTCGGCCTGGACGACCAGGGCGCCGGCCAGGTGGAGGGCCGAAGCCGCTGCGTCGGCCTCCTCGGCCTCCGCCATGTCGGCGAGCGTGCGCAGCACCAGCGGGTCGGCGACATCCAGAGTCCCGTTGTGGTAGAGCTCCGTCCACAGGTCGCTCCAGGCCTGGCTGTCCCGGCCCGTGGCGGCACGTTCCAGCAGCGTCTTCAGGCGGTCGGAATCGGCGTCGTCCGCGTGCGGAGCAGGAGCACTCGTCGTCATCCGCGGTATCCAAGCAGACCGGCGCAGGAGAACCGCCGACGAGCCCCCGGCGGTGGCGGCCCGACCGGTGCAGGCCGGCCTCAGGTGATCACCCCCTGAGCCTTCCCCGGGCGGTGCGACGGTGCCCGAGGCCGGCCAAAGGCGACCGGCAGTGACAGTCGCCCGGCAGTCGGCAGCCGAGAAAGGCCAGGTCAGCTGCCCCCGGCGAAGACCAGCGTGCCGCGCACCTTCTTGACCTGCTGGCGGACGTAGAGCCAGCCGAGGTCACCAATGTTGTCAACGGCCAGGCCGAAGACCTCGCCCTGCCGCAGCCCACACTCGGCGCCCAGGTCGACCATTGCCCCGGCCCGCGTACTCGCGGAAGGTGACACGGGCCGCTCTCGGGTCGATGTACTGCCCGTGCGCCGGGTCGGCTTCGACGTTGATCAGCCAGGCATCAGTCAAACGCCGTTGTCCGGGAAACTCTCGGACTTCTCGGTGCGGTCGGGGCCGACGTAGCGGGCCCGATAGCGCATGCCCAAACCGTGGCGGCCGGGGCTCGGGCCTTCCTGCTCTGTCCCTGCTGGGACGAGCACGTACAGCCGTTGAGTGGACCTCCCGTTCGTGCGGGGCACAGGCGGGTGCACGTGGCCCCGAGGGGCCTCCGGGGCCATACCTCGATATCTGGTGGAGCAGTGACGGCCCCGGCGCGGGGGCGGCTGGCACGGGTCCGATTCGGTCAGCGTTCTGAGCAGACGGATGCCTCCGAATCGGCGGGAAGGTAGGCCGCACGTTCCGCAGTGGTGAGGTCGCGGCCGAAGATACGGCAGATCTGCTCGATGGCTTGGGCGGGTTCAGGGGAGGTGGCCACGTCCCATTGACGCGCGGTTCCGTCTGCGCCGGCGGTGATGAGTGTGCGGCCGTCGGGACTGAGCGCCAGGGCATTCATGGCTGTGTTGCCGTTGAGCGTGGTGCGGCTCTTGCCGGTGGCCGCCTCCCAGACGCGGACGGTTCCGTCCTCGCCGGTGGTGGCGAGTGTGTGGCCGTCAGGGCTGAAAGCCACACCGCTTACCCCCGCTGTGTGCTCAGTCAGAGTGATTCTGGACTCTCCTGTGGCTGCATCCCACAGCAGAACTGTCGCATCGCTACTGCCCGTGGCGAGTGTGCGGCCGTCGGGGCTGAAGGCCACTGCCCGGACTGCGGCGTTGTGACCGGAGAGTGTGATGCGGGTCTTGCCGGTTTCTGTGTTCCACAGTCGTGTGGTGGAGTCGTCGCTGACGGTGGCTACGGTGCGGCTGTCGGGGCTGAAAGCCACCGCATTCACCTCGTCTCCGTGTCCTTTGAGTGTGGTGCGGGTCTTTCCTGTGGTCGTGTTCCACAGGCGTGTGGTGGCGTCTGCGCCGGCGGTGGCGAGTGTGCGGCCGTCGGGACTGAATGCCGCCCCCCAGACTTCGCCGGCATGTCCTTTCAGGATTCTGAGGGTCTTGCCGGTTTCTGTGTTCCACAGTCGTGTGGTGGAGTCGTCGCTGACGGTGGCTACGGTGCGGCTGTCGGGGCTGAAAGCCACCGCATTCACCTCGTCTCCGTGTCCTTTGAGTGTGGTGCGGGTCTTTCCCGTGGCCGCGTTCCACAGGCGGACTGTTTTGTCCGCGCCGGCGGTGGCGAATGTGCGGCCGTCGGGGCTGAAGGCCACACCCCAGACTTGGCCGTCGTGTCCCGGGAACGTGGTGCGGCCGTCTGCTGGGCCGGCGTCCCACAGACGTACCGTCTTGTCCCGGCCGGCGGTGGCGAGTGTGCGGCCGTCCTGGCTGAAGGCCAGGGCGAGGATCGCGTTGGCGTGCCCTTCGAGGAAGGCTCGGGACGAACCGGTGGTTGGGTTCCACAGCTCTACATAGCGGTCGGTCGCGGTGGCGAGGGTCTTGCTGTCCGGGCTGAAAGCCAGCAGAAGTGCTGAACCTTCGAGAGTTTTGAGAATCTCGCCGGTGCGCCCGTCCCTCAGGTGTACGTCGTAGTCATCGGCGGTGGCGAGTGTTCGGCCGTCCGGGCTGAAGACCACGGATGTCACCGGCTGGTCGTGTCCTTTGAGCGTGCTGCGAGCTTCACCGGTGACCGGATTCCACAGGCGAACCGTGCTGTCGGCACCACCGGTGGCGATGGTGTGGCCCTCCGGGTGAAAGGCCACCGACGTCACAGCCTGTGTGTGCCCTTCGAGTGTGCCGCGAGCTTCACCGGTGTCCGCATCCCAGAGCCGCGTGAGGGAGTCGGCACCACCGGTGGCGATCGTGTCGCCGTCCGGGGCGAAGGCCACTGACCTCACCTGGTCCGTGTGTCCTTTCAGCGTGGTGCGCGTCTTGCCGGTGTTCAGGTCCCATAGGCGGACTGTCTTGTCGGCGCTGGCCGTGGCGAGTGTGCGGCTGTCGGGACTGAAGGCCACCGCATTGACCGCATCACTGTGTCCTTCGAGTGTGGTGCGGACTTTGTTGGTGGCGGTGTCCCAAAGACGCACGGTTCGGTCGGCGCCGGCGCTGGCAAAGGTGCGGCGGTCCGGGCTGTAGGCCACTGCGCGCACCTCGTTGGTGTGCCCGGACAGGCGACGATGAACCGGCAAGGCCCCGGCGTACCGCAGGCTCTCCATGGCCTCGGACGTGTGACTGGTGTGGTACGCCTTCACGGCCAGCAGCGCGGCAAGTTCGGGATTCGTGCCGGTGAGCTCGAGGGACTGGGCGGCAAGCTGCCGCGACATCGCTGCTTCCCGCTCCGCGGCCACCGTCTGCCACTGCCAGATCGCACCCCCCGCTGCCACGAGCGCAAGCACCAGCAGGCCGCCGAGCACCGCATTGAGCCGCCTGCTCCGCCGAATGGTGGCCCTCTGCCGCTCTTTGCTCGCTGTCAGGAACTCAGCGATGTCCACCGGAAGCCGCCGTTGATGGGACCACTCGACTCCTTCCGCCAGCGCGCTCCCGCCGAGCAGGTCCCCCGGGTCCTTCTGGGCGGCCCAGCGGACCTGCCGCTCGCGGGTGAGGTCGAGCCACTCCTGGAAGCGGTGGTCCTGGTCGACCCACTGACGCAGTGCACCCCAGTCGCGGATCAGCGCCTCGTGGATCAACTCGGCCACCGGTTCCCCCGGAAGGGCGCCGGGACGTTGCGGAGTCTGGAGCGTCTGCGTCGTGATGATGCGTCGACGTGTGAGCGCGGCTATGACGGAGTCGACGGCCGCCTGCTCCCCGGTGTCACCCGGGTCGGCTGCCAAGTCACGCAGCTCATTGAGGGGAACCTGCGTGCGTACGGCGTAGATGTTGTGACGCGGGTCAGCGGGATGCACCAAGGAGGTCAGAGCCCGGCGGGCGATGACCTGTTGCTCGGGGGACAATTCATCCAGAGCACTGTCGCACCACGTTGTGACGCTGCCACTGACCCCACCGATGCGCCGGTACGCCTCGTGAGTGAGGTAGCCGTCCTGCCGCCGTTGCCACAGCTGGCTGAGCGTCATTTCCAGCAGAGGCAGTACCGTGACCGGCGCCTCGCGGGTAACGGCCGCTTCAGGTGTGATCTCCAGGACGTCGCCGATGATCCGTTCGGGCAGCCCTGACTGGAAGCGGAGTCTCACGTCCAGGGCCGGCAGGACGACGATGTCGTGCAGATCCTGCTGGCTGAGGGTGCCTGGCACGTTGAGCAGGCCGGGCATCGCGGCTTCCAGCAGTTTGGGCGCCAGCGCCGCAAGCTGCGGATAGAAGTCGTCGCGCATGATCAGGATCACGGTGATCTTCGTGTACGCGTCGGCGGCCGAGGTGACCTCGTCGACGACGTCGAGCAGGTCCCGCAAACGGCCGTCGGTGCTCTGCACCAGGAGCTCTTCGAACTGGTCGATGACGAGCACGACACGCTCGCAGGACGGCTCCGCCGCCAGTCTGCGGTTGACCGCCGCGATGATGCCGTCCTGGCTCGCTCCGGGCAGCCCGGCACGCTCGATCGCGGCGAGCATGCCCTGGCGAGGCCGGGCGAGCACCGGCAGCCACTTGTCACTGCGGGGCAGTTCCCCGGCCTCCAGGGCGCGCAGCACACCCGCCTGGATCAACGAGGACTTACCCGACCCGGACGGCCCGAGCAGCAGTGTGAGCCGCCGTCGCTGGGCCAGGTTCGCCAGAACCTGCCGTACCGCCTCCGACCGGCCCTGGAACCACCGGGCATGCTCGGCGGTGAACGGCTCCAGGCCCCGGTACGGGCACACTTCGCGCTCCGCCAGCTCCGGCAGAATCTCCCGCAGTACACGGGTGGGGGTTGCGTAGGCGATGCCCAGCCCTCGTTCGTACGCGTCAGGCGCGGTGATCTCGGTGAGCATGCCGATGACCAGGCCGGTCACCTCGTCGAGGACGGGTCCGCCGCTGAACCCGGTGGTGAGGTCGTTGGCGTCGGTCAGTTGGAGATGTGCTCCCCGGCCGTCGACGGCGGGCAGCAGATCGCCGGTCACACCGAAGCCGAAGTGTCCTTCCGGAGGGGCTTGCGCGGGGAACCCGAACGAGCGCACGTTGTGGCCCCGGCAGCCTTCCGCGGCTCCCAGCGGCAGGATCCGCACACCGACTGGCGGGTCGCTGAGCCGGATGAAGGCCACGTCCTCGTCGTCGACGCAACGCCACCACTCGGCCGGGACCGTGCCCTCCAGCCGGTCGGCGCCCGCCACGTGCGGGACCGAAAGCCGGACCGTGCTGCCGGGGCCGCCCCCGGCCGCTTCGACGACATGCGCACAGGTGATCAACACCCCCTCGGCCACCATGAAGCCTGTACCGGCCACCCTGCCGTCCGGCCCGAGGATCCGGGCCACGGCAGTCGGCAGGTCCGAGGCTATGCCGCTATGGGGCGCACTGTCCGTACTGGTCATGAGGATCAAGCCTCACTTGCATCCTGGGGCGGGTGACCCGCGCCGTCGCCCTTCCAGGCCACAGTCACCTTCAGGTGGCAGCCGGCCTGGCTCTTGGTGATCACGGCCCCGGCCTCGAACGCGAGGTCGACACCGAACTCGATGGTGATCTCGTCGGGGCGGGCCTTACGCAACTCTGCGAGGGCTGCGCGGGCGGCCTGAGTGACCGGCTCCAGGGCCCTGTCAAGCGTGACTGGAAGGTCGTGCACAGCGTCGCCGACGCGGCCGGCCTTCACCGGCCCACCGTCCGGCAGCCCCGGTTGCTCCACCAGTACAGAACCCCCGCTGTCCAGTGGTATCCGAGTCAGAGGTGCCACAACGCCCCTCCACGGCTCGAGTGCTTGCGTCGGCGTATTGATTACGCCTTGTTCGGCCCCGCCCGCTTTTTCCACCCCATCGTCACCGGCTGAACCGAGAGTCGGCAGACAACACTCAGGCAGGTCCGGCTCGGTTCTTGGCTGCGCCGGAGCCGCACACGGCGAATCCGGCGCCGTGAAGGTGGCGGGTTCTACGCGTGGTGCAGTCCCGCCGCGGAGCGGGCGATGCGCACAAAGCCCTTCCGGTGGACGCGGAGCGCTAACTTCCGTCCAGTCCTTGGCGAAGTGCCCGCGGGTATGACCGTCACGTCCCCAAATGGTTGGCTTCGTCAATAGCGGCGACAGCTTCGCGTCCTTTGGCTGCGCCGTAGAAGAGTATGAGATCCGACATTATCGGCTCTCCGTGCCGTTTCTTTCAATAGTGATTCAACCCGGACGTCGAATTCCTGATTCCGCTGCCCGAGAAGCTTGTGCAATTCCTCTCACTATATTACTCTCGCCCCGCTTGACCTGCACTCTGTGCGTGGCGTAATCGATAGACTCGACTCGTATCCGAATCAATTATTGAAGGGGAAATGGGCGTCCTGTCGACTTCAGGGTCGGTGGGGGTAAAGCCGGATTCACTTGTCTGCTGCCGCCCCGACTCGGGGTCTAACCGAGATCCCGGCCAAGCAGGTCGACGGAACACCAGCGAGCGGTCTTTGCCGTACGGCCTCACCGCAGGGACCCTCGCCGTTCTCCCCGAGGGTGGCCCGCACGCCGGGCCCTCGGGGAGACGGCGGGATCACCCCTGGGCCGTCCCTGAGTCGTGCGACGGCGCCCGAGGTCGGCCGAGGCGACCGGCGGCGGCGGTCGCCCGGCCATCGGCCTCCGAGAAACACCAGGTCAGCAGCCCCCACCCCTACGCGTTTCCGCCCAGGGCTGGCGGTACGGCAAGATGGAGTGTATCTGCCCACTGCCAGTTTCAAGCTGCCGGACGGTTTCTCTTGGCTGAGTTCATTTACACCATGCGCAAGGCGCGCAAAGCGCACGGCGACAAGGTGATCCTCGACGACGTGACGACCAGCTTCCTGCCGGGGGCGAAGATCGGCGTCGTCGGCCCGAACGGCGCCGGCAAGTCGACGATCCTGAAGATCATGGCCGGCATCGAGCAGCCGTCCAACGGTGACGCCTTCCTCACGCCCGGTTACACGGTCGGCATCCTGCTCCAGGAGCCCCCGCTGACCGAGGACAAGACCGTCCTGGAGAACGTCCAGGAGGGCGTCGCCGGGATCAAGGGCAAGCTCGACCGGTTCAACGAGATCGCCGAGCAGATGGCGACCGACTACACCGACGAGCTCATGGAGGAGATGGGCAAGCTCCAGGAGGACCTCGACCACGCCAACGCGTGGGACCTGGACGCCCAGCTGGAGCAGGCCATGGACGCCCTGGGCTGCCCGCCCGGCGACTGGCCCGTCACCAACCTGTCCGGTGGTGAGCGCCGCCGCGTCGCGCTGTGCAAGCTGCTGCTGGAGCAGCCCGACCTGCTGCTGCTCGACGAGCCCACCAACCACCTCGACGCCGAGTCGGTGAACTGGCTGGAGCAGCACCTGGCCAAGTACCCGGGCACCGTCGTCGCGGTCACCCACGACCGGTACTTCCTCGACAACGTCGCCCAGTGGATCTGCGAGGTCGACCGCGGTCGCCTCTACCCCTACGAGGGCAACTACTCGAAGTATCTGGAGACCAAGGCCGCCCGCCTCAAGGTCGAGGGCCAGAAGGACGCCAAGCGGCAGAAGAGGCTGAAGGAGGAGCTCGAATGGGTTCGCTCCAACGCCAAGGGGCGGCAGGCCAAGTCCAAGGCGCGTCTGGCCCGCTACGAGGAGATGGCCGCCGAGGCCGACAAGATGCGGAAGCTGGACTTCGAGGAGATCCAGATCCCGCCGGGGCCGCGCCTGGGCAACGTCGTCGTCGAGGTCAACAACCTCAGCAAGGGCTTCGGTGAGAAGCTGCTCATCGACGACCTCTCCTTCACGCTGCCGCGCAACGGCATCGTCGGCATCATCGGCCCCAACGGCGCCGGCAAGACGACCCTGTTCAAGATGATCCAGGGCATCGAGCAGCCGGACTCCGGCGCCATCAAGGTCGGCGACACCGTCAAGATCTCCTACGTCGACCAGAGCCGCGAGAACATCGACCCCAAGAAGACGCTGTGGGCCGTCGTCTCCGACGAGCTGGACTACATCAACGTGGGCCAGGTCGAGATGCCGTCGCGGGCGTACGTCTCCGCCTTCGGGTTCAAGGGGCCGGACCAGCAGAAGCCGGCCGGGGTGCTCTCCGGCGGTGAGCGCAACCGGCTGAACCTCGCGCTCACCCTCAAGCAGGGCGGCAACCTGCTGCTCCTCGACGAGCCGACCAACGACCTCGACGTCGAGACCCTCTCCAGCCTGGAGAACGCGCTGCTGGAGTTCCCCGGCTGCGCCGTGGTCGTCTCCCACGACCGGTGGTTCCTGGACCGCGTCGCCACGCACATCCTCGCCTACGAGGGTGACTCCAAGTGGTTCTGGTTCGAGGGCAACTTCGAGTCGTACGAGAAGAACAAGATCGAGCGGCTCGGGGCGGACGCGGCCCGTCCGCACCGCGCCACCTACAAGAAGCTGACCCGGGGCTGATCGATCTTGCGGCACATCTACCGCTGCCCGCTGCGCTGGGCGGACATGGACGCGTACGGCCACGTCAACAACGTGGTGTTCCTCCGCTACCTGGAGGAAGCCCGTATCGACTTCCTGTTCCGGCCGGACAAGGACTTCAAGCAGGGGTCGGTGGTGGCACGCCACGAGATCGACTACAAGCGGCAGCTCGTCCACCGGCACCACCCGGTCGACATCGAGCTGTGGGTCACCGAGATAAGGGCCGCGTCCTTCACCCTCACCTACGAGGTGAAGGACGGCGACCAGATCTACGTGCGGGCGTCCACGGTCATCGTGCCGTTCGACTTCGAGGCACAGCGCCCGCGCCGGATCACCGCGGAGGAACGGGAGTTCCTGCGCGAGTACATGGACGACGCGGAGGAGGGGGCCGTCGCGGCATGACGGTCCTCCACCTCGCCGACGAGGGGGAGGCGGCGGATCTCGCTGCCTTCCTCTCCCGGCTGCTCCACTACGACCGTGGGGCCGCCGTGCGTCTCCAGGCCGCCGGCACCGCGCTCGCCGTCTTCGGCCGGCCGCCGTCTTTCGAGGTGCTCGCCGTGCGGGCGGTGCGGCTGGCGAAGCCCTACGAGAAGGGGCTGGAGGCCACGCTGGACGTGACGGTCTCGGCCGGTGAGTTCCTGGAGTCTGTGGACGAGCAGGCCGTCACCGCCGCCGTGCCGCAGGCCGTGACCGGGCCGCCGTGGGCCGGTGTGCTGCCGCCCCGCGGGGGCTGGCGCGCCGAGCCGGGTCTGCCGGAGCCGGACGCGCTGCGGGCCCTGGTCGCGGCCGTCGTCACCGAGTTCCGGTCCCGGACGCAGGAACTGCCCGCCGAGCGGCGGACGCGGGCCGAGCTGGACCGGATCGGCGCGGACATCTGGTCCCGCACGGTCGGGGACACCCGGCTGCCCGTGCGGGCCGTGCACGCGGCGCAGTCCCTGGGGTTCCTGCGGCCCGGGGTGCCCCTGGGGCTGTTCTCGTCGGGGGCGTGGCTGCGGCTGCGCACCCCGTACGGGTCCGTCGCCGTACGGCGGGCCGGGCTCGGGGCGCTGGACGTCAGCGTCCGCTGAGCAGGGCCTGCCGGCGGCGCGCCGCAGGCGTCAGCCCGCGGTGTTGACCATCGACGCCGCCGCGTACGTCAGGTAGTTCCACAGCGTGCGTTCGTGCTCCTCGGACAGGCCGAGCTCGTCGACGGCGACCCGCATGTGCTTCAGCCACGCGTCGTGCGCCGCGCGGTCGACCGCGAAGGGCGCGTGCCGCATCCGCAGACGCGGGTGGCCACGGTTCTCGCTGTACGTCGTGGGGCCGCCCCAGTACTGGATGAGGAACAGGGTCAGGCGGTCCTCGGCCGGGCCCAGGTCCTCCTCGGGGTACATGGGACGCAGCAGCGGGTCCTCGGCCACTCCCTCGTAGAAACGGTGGACGAGCCGACGGAAGGTCTCCTCCCCGCCGACCTGCTCGTAGAAGGTCTGCTCCTGAAGCGTGCCGCGCCGAATCTCATTCACGCGCTCCATGGTCTCAGACGCCCCGGCATAGGACTCAAGACCTAGGACCCCGGGACGCTGCCCCTACTGTGGAGACATGGGCGGCTACGCATCCGGCTCGGAACTCGACGCTCTCGCCGCCGTCGCGCGCGCTGCGCTGGTGCGGCGGATCGAGGCGAGCGGTGTGTGGGCCGCCGACCCGCTCTGGCGGGAGGCCTTCGCGACGGTCCCGCGGCACCTCTTCGTGCCGTACTACTACGTCGGAGCCGCCCGCGGCTACGAACGCCGCTGGGGCGAGAGCCCCGACCCCGGGGCGCGGGAGCGGTGGCTGCGGGGCGCCTACGAGGACACCCCGCTGGCCACCCGGCTGCGCGACGGCGAGCTGCTGTCCTCCAGCAGCCAGCCGTCCCTGATGGCGGACATGCTGGTGGCGCTGGGCGTCGCCGACGGCCACACGGTCCTGGAGATCGGCGCCGGCACCGGTTACAACGCGGCGCTGCTGTCCCACCGGCTGGGCGACGACAAGGTCACCACCGTCGACCTCGACCCGGAGATCACCGAGTCGGCGCGCAGGCACCTGGCCGCGGCCGGCCATCACCCGGTCGTCGTCACCGGGGACGGGGCGCGGGGCGTGCCGGAGCGCGCGCCGTTCGACCGGATCATCGCCACCTGCGCCCTGAACACGGTCCCGCGCGCCTGGATCGCCCAGTGCCGCCCGGGCGGCCGGATCCTCGTGCCGCTGGCCACCGGCCTGATCGTGCTGACGGTGGCCGGCGCCGGGCACGCCGAGGGACGCTTCCTGCACACGCCCGCCTACTTCGTCCCGCTGCGCGGCACCGGACGGCCCGGGGGCGAGCCGGCTCAGCCGGCCGGAGTGCCGCACCGGGCCCGGCAGGACGACCTGTTCCGCTTCCTGCTGGCCCTGACCCGCGGCAGCCTCGATCCGCAGGACGCGCACGCGCTGTGGGAGCAGGAAGGCAGGCCGCAGCGCGAGCGCTACGGCGTCACGGTCAGGGGCGAGCGGGAGTGGGCCTGGCTGGACGACCCGGAGGGGCCGTACGCCTGGCCCCTCCCGTCGTGAAGGCTGCTCAGCCGCGCCGGATGGTGATCGTCGTCCAGGCGCCCACGTGCACCCGGTCGCCGTCCTGGAGCGGGACGGGGACGAACGGCTGGATCGGTTCGTCCGAGCCGTTGACCGTCGTGCCGTTGGTGGAGTTCTGGTCGACGACCGCCCAGCTGCCGTCCGGCTGCTGGACCAGCACCGCGTGCTGGTGCGAGACGCCCGGGTCCTCCGGCGGCACCGACAGGTCGATGTCGGGGGTGTCGCCGGTGGAGTGCCGGCGGCGGCCGATGGTGAGCTGGTTGCCGGTGAGCCGGCGCTGCTGCTCGGGCGAGTACGCGGGCAGGTTCAGGCCCGCGGCCTCGGGGCCGGAGCGCTGCATCATCGCCATGAAGTAGTCGCGGTCCGGGCCGATGGTCGCGGTCCACGTCGCCGGTCCCTGGGGCGCCTGCGGCTGCTGCGGGAAGCCACCGGGACCGGGCGGGGCCTGCGTCCCGCCGGGCGGGGGGTAGCCGTAGCCGCCACCCTGACCGGGACCGCCGGGGCCGCCCGGGCCGGACGACGGCGGGGAGATCACCCAGTCGTCCTCACCGCCACCGAAGGACGGACCGCCCTGCTGCCCGGGCCGCTGCTGGGTCTCCTGCGGGAAACCGGGCGGGGCCGGCGGGCCGGACTGGTGGAACGCCTGCGGAGCACCGGGGCCACCGGGGCCACCGGGGCCACCGGGTCCACCGGGGCCACCGGGGCCACCGGGGCCGCCGGGTCCGGGAGGGCCGGGTCGTGACGGGTCGGAACCGAAGCCGCCAGGACCGCCGGGTCCGCCAGGGCCGGGTCGCGACGGGTCGGGACCGAAGCCGCCCGGACCGCCGGGACCGCCCGGTCCACCGGGTCCGCCGAATCCACCGGGGCCGCCAGGGCTGCCGGGGCCGGGCGAGGTCTGCGCGGCGCCGGGCTGCGGGTAGCCGTAGCCACCGCCCTGCGGGCCGCCGGGGCCGCCGGGTCCGCCCGGGCCGGGACGGCCGGAGGCGTCGCCGCCGAACGGCGGGATCGGCTCGGCCGGACGGTTCACCTGCGACGGACGCGAGCCCTGGTACTCGTAGGAGTCACCGCCGCCGTACGACGGTCCGGGCGGGCCCTGCCGGCCGGGCGGCTGGAACGGCGCACCCGGGCCGGGCGGCGGGGCCGCGGGGGTGTACGACGTCGCCGTGTTCGTCAGGAAGTTCCACCGGCACTCCTCGCAGAACGGCGCGCCGCCCTCACGCGGCGTACGGCACTGCGGGCAGAGCTCCGGCTCGGCGTTGGGCACGGCGGACAGGTGCGGCGGGCGCCCGCCGGGCTGGCCGCCGGGGCCCTGCGGGCCACCCGGGCCGCCTGCGGGGGGCGGGAAGCCGTAGCCGCCGGGCGGCGGCGGGGGAGGAGGCGGAGGCACGGCACCCGCCATGCGGTGACCGCAGACCTCGCACCAGTCGTCGGAACCCGACTGGTGTCCGTTCGGGCAGGTCGGCATGTCGGCGCGTCCCTCCTTCGATCTCTTCTAGATCACTTCTTGACACGAACAGTCTTGGTGGACCGGGTTTCGAGCGTCATCTCGTCAGCCTCCGCGACCTTCGCCTTCAGTCGCACAGTACCGGTCGCGGCATCGACCACGTCCACCACCTTCGCAAGCAGTTTCGCAGTATCGGCGTTCCCGGAGGCACTCGCGAGCTGAACGGCCCGGCCCAGTTTGGCCGTTGCTCCGTCCATATCTCCGGACTTGCGTAGATCCAGCCCTTGTTGGATGACTTGTGCCAGTTCGGCCTGCCCGGTGTAGTGGGCGACCTGAGGGTTGATCGACGTCGAGGCGACCATGTCGTCCGTCCACACGGCCCGCACCAGGCCCTGCGCGCCGAGGTTGCGGACGCTGCCGTCGGGCTGCGGAACGACCAGGGAGAGCCGGGCCGCCAGCATCTCCTGCCCGATGTGCGCGACCGGGACCTGGACGCAGACGTGGTAGTCACGGGACTCGTCTCCCCAGGAACCGAGGGGGTAGTCGCCGGCGCGGGGGCCCGCCTCGGTGCGCCGGCCGGTCAGGTCCTCGACCGTGGGCGCGACCTGCTTGACGAACTTCACGGTGGTGTCGACCGGCGTCCACAGCCGCAGGGAGACGTCCGCGACCTCCTTGCCCATCGCCGTTTCCATCATCTGCGTGAAGTCGGCGGCGAGTCCGGCCGGGTCGGCGACGATGTCGGCGGTGCCGAGCAGGGCGGAGGCGATCCCTGTGACTTCTTTCACTTCCCAGTCGGTGCCCACACCGCGTGCGTCACACGTGAAGCGCCCGGCACACGCGTCGAGCGCGGCCTTCAGGTCCGTGGGCGACTCGTGCTCGTTGCGGCCGTCGGTGAGCAGGATGCCGTGCCGGATCGCGACGTCCACGGAGGACAGCAGGCGGTCGGCCAGTTTCAGCCACGTGCCGATGGCGGTGCCGCCGCCCGCGCTCAGCGAGCGCAGCGCCTGCTTGGCCTGTTCGCGGGTGGTGGCGTCGGCGACCGCGACGCGTCCGCCGCCCGGGTAGACCTCCTTCGCCACGTGCGTCCCGCCGATGATCGCGAAGTGGACGCCGTCGCGCAGGGTGTCGATCGCCGCGGCCGTGGCGTCGCGGGCGTTGCGCATCTTGGTCGGCGGGTAGTCCATCGACCCGGAGCAGTCGACCATGATCGCCACGGCCGCGGACGGCCCCTGGCCGGGTGAGTAGAGGTGGGGCGCCGTCGACGCGCTGCCGATGGTGCCGCCGCCGGTCGCCGTCACCGTGACGATGGCGTTGACCTCGCCGGCGCCCTCCGGCAGGTACTCGTTCTGGTAGACGTCCACCGAGAACTGGGGCACGTTCGATTTCGAGAAATTGGCCATGCCTGCTTCGATCCCCCTCCAAAGCCCCCGCCGCGGCGGGGTGATGACGATGGGCGGACCGGTCCCCTCCGGTCCGCCGAGGCGTCCTCGTACGTGGCCTCAGGCCGATCCTGCCCCTCAGGGCAGGGCCGGGAACGGCACGAGCGCCACTGTTACGTTGTCGTGGCCCCCGCCGTCCAGGGCGTGGCCGAGGAGCACCCGGGCGCTGTGCAGCGGATGCTCTGCGGCGTCGAGCGGGACCACCCGGGCCATGTCCTCGGCGCCCTCCGCGTAGTTCCACAGGCCGTCGGTGCAGACGACCACCACGCCGGGCCGGTCCGGCTTGAACGCGGCGGTGTGCGGTTCCAGTTCGTAGGCGTCCGCGCCGAGCCAGCCGGTGATGGCGTGGGCGCGCTCGTCGGCGTAGGCCTCGGCCTCGTTCATCAGGCCCGCGGCGACCATCTGCGCGGCCCACGAGTCGTCCTCGGTGAGCCGGGCCGGGGGAGCGCTGCGGTCGACCGGGACCCAGTAGGCGCGGCTGTCGCCGACCCAGCCGACGATCAGCAGGCCCGAGGTCACCACGGCGCCGACGATCGTGCAGGCGGGCGCGTTCTGGTGGGGGGCCTGCTCGCGGGCCGTGGCGGGTTCCGCGGCGAGGGAGTTGACGGCGCGTGAGGCGGCGAGGATCGCGTCGTGCATCGCCTGCTGCGGGTGCGTGCCGCGCGGCAGGGCCGCCAGCAGCGCCTCGCCCGCCGCCTTCGAGGCCGCCGCTGAGGCGTCGTCGGGCCGGGTCGCCGAGGAGACGCCGTCGCAGACGATCGCGACGGACGCGGGGGAGCCGTCGGGCAGGGCGGTGGTGCCGATGGCGAACGCGTCCTCGTTGCGGTGGTGGCGCAGACCGCGGTCGCTGACCGCGGCCACCGGGCCGGACTCCTGCTCCATGTGGTCCCGTTCGCGCGGCTGGGCGTGGCCGCAGTTCTCGCAGTAGCCGTCGTCGTCCACGCGGCCGGCCCGGCAGGCGACGCAGACCTTGCCGCCGGTGCCCGCGGCCTGGGCCGCAGGCTCGGCGGACACCCGTGGGTCCGGTGCCTGGAGGAGGTACTCGTCGGGCTGTGTCTGGTAGATCTCCGGCGACGCGGCGGGCCCGTCGGGCTGCGGCGGCCGGTCGAAACGCACGCCCGCGGCCGGTGGGGCGCTCGGCGGCGGGGGTGTCTGCGGCGGCAGCGCGGAACCGCCGGAGTCCGTGCCCGGCAGGTCAGTCGGCAGGTGCGCCGCCTCCGGGGCGCCCGCGCCGTCCGGCTCGGGCGCGGGCCAGGCCGCGGCGGCGGGCGGCGCCGAGGGGGCCTCGCCGTACACACCGGCCGGCGCGCCCTGGGCGGGCACCGAGCCGTTCATGGTGATGGTCGGGTTGTCCTGAGGCCGTGCCGGCACGGCGGACAGGTCGTATCCGCACGCGCCGCAGAAACGGTCACCCGACTCGAGGGGTTCCTCGCAGCTCGGACACTTCGACAGAGCGGCCTGCTGGGGCATCTGCGACATCAACTACACCCACGTCCGGGGGCGGTAACGATTGGCACGTTCCACCAGGTCGATCCTCTCCTCGCCGCCCCGCGCCAGCCGGGCCAGCATGCGGTACGAGCGTTCCAGACCGAAACGCAGGCCCCGCTCGTCCAGGCCACTGCCGAGCAGCGTCCGTCCCCCGGCGGCGGGAGGGGCGGAACCCTGGCCCCCGGAGAGTACCCAGTCCAGGGCGCAACCGAGGACTTCGGCCGACAACCGCTCCCGGCGTGCCGGATCCAGACCGTACGCCTCCAGCGCCTCCACCTGTGCCGCGGCGGCCGTCAGGTCCTCCAGGAACGGCGCGTCGGAGGCGGTCGCCGCGCGCTGCCGCAGCCGCGCCCGGACGGCCGCCACCCGCGCGGCCGTGTAGTGGATGGAGGACTCCGGGACCGACTCCAGCGTCCGTACCGCGGAGCGCCGGTCCCCCGTCGCCAGCTGGACGCGCGCCAGACCGAACGCGGCGCTCACATAGCTCGGGTCGGTCGACCACACCAGCCGGTAGTACTCGGCGGCGTTGTCCAGCTGGCCCAGGACCTCCGCGCACAGGCCCAGCGCCAGCTTGGGCGCGATCTCGCCCGGGAAGGCGTCGTAGATCGCGTCGAAGGCGAGCGCGGCGCCCTCGTCGTCACCCGTCACCAGCGCGGCCAGACCCCGGTACCAGACCACCCGCCAGTCGTCGGGCCGCTCGCCCTCCAGGGCGACCAGCGTCTCCAGCGCCGCGGCCGGATCGCCGGTCTCCAGCCAGGCCCGGATCTGCCTCAGGCGCGTCTCGATCGACGGGGCCGGAGCGGCCGACAGGGCGCCCAGCAGCTCGGCGGGCGCCGAGGTCATCAGGCCCGCCAGGAAACCGGCGTTGGGGTCGCCCGGGTCGACGCGGGGGACGGGCAGGGCGAAGGCGGCGGCGGGGGTGTCGACGGGCTTGACGAGACTGTGCGGGCCCTCGGGCCGCCGCGGCACAGGCGGCGCCACGACAGCACCCGCGCGAGGCCGGACCCCCACCGCCCGGGCCCCCAGGCGGGACACCTCGCCGTCCAGCGTCGGGAACAACTCGGTGTCCGTCACCCGCAGTTCCGGCCCGAAGAGCGTGGACAGGGCGGGACGGGCACGGCCCGTCTGGAGGGAGACGACCTCGCGCAGAACACCCGTCAGCTGCTCGGCCATTTCCTGCGCGGAGGCGAACCGCCGGGCCGGGTCGGGATCCGTGGCGCGGACCAGCAGCCGGTAGAACGACTCGTACTGCCGGAACACCTCGATGTGGTCCGGGTCGGGCAGGGAGTCGGCGTAGACGTTCGTGTAGCCCTGGAAGTCGAACGTCATGACGGCGAGGGTGCGGGCCACCGTGTACAGGTCGCTGGCCACCGACGGGCCCACCTCGGCCACCTCCGGGGCCTGGTAGCCGACCGTGCCGTAGATGGCCGACTCCTCGTCGTCCATCCTGCGCACCGCGCCCATGTCGATCAGCTTCAGCTGGTCCTCGGTCTGGATCGCGTTGTCGACCTTGAAGTCGCAGTACAGCAGGTTCCGGCTGTGCAGGTGGCCGAGCGCCTCCAGCGCCTCGATGCCGTACGCGCAGGCCTGCTCCACCGGCAGCGGGTCCCGTCTGCCCTGCGCCGTGCGGCGGGCGTTGGCGATCTCCTTCAGGGACTTGCCGCCGACGTACTCCATGACGATGTAGCCGTCGAGCGAGCCCGTGCGCTGGTCCAGGTGCTCCACGAAGTTGTAGATCCGCACGATGTTGGCGTGCTCGATCTCCGCGAGGAACCGCCGCTCGGAGATCGCCGCGGCCATCGCGTCCTGGTCGCCGGTGTCCAGCAGGCCCTTGAGGACCACCCAGCGGTCCGAGACCGCCCGGTCGACCGCCAGGTAGATCCAGCCGAGACCGCCGTGCGCCAGACAGCCGACCACCTCGTACTGGCCGTGCACCACGTCGCCGGTCTTCAGCTTCGGCACGAACGAGTACGGGTGGCCGCACTTGGTGCAGAAGCCCTCCGTGCGGCCCGGACGGTCGCCGCGCGCCCGGCCCACGGGGGCGCCGCAGTCGGAGCGCGAGCAGAACCGCTTCCGTTCGGGCACCTCGGGGTTGTCCAGGACCATCTCGCGCGGGTCCGGCCGCGGGATCGGCGGCACCTGCACCAGCCCGGCGCCCAGCCGCCCCCGCGAGGCGGAACCGGTGGTCGAGCCGGAGCTGCGCACCGACACCGAGCGGCCTGTCGACTTCCCCGACAGGGACCGCGACAGGCGCCCCGACACCGAGCGGCGGGACTTCGACGACTGGGACGACGTGCGTGAACTCCGGCCGCTGGAGCGGGAACTGCCGCTGCCCGCCGACCCGCGGGAGCCGCCCCCGCCGCCCGCGGTGACGCCGGTGGGCGGTGAACTCACCATGCCTCCCCCCGAGAGGGGACCCCCGGCCGCGACGACCGGGGCGAGGCCGCAGGTGTCGCAGTACAGCTCCCCGCCGCCGACGTCCTCGTAGCTGCCGCCGCAGGTGGGGCGCTGACAGGCGCGGCCGGCCGTCCCGGGTGGCTCCTGCGGTGCCTGACTCATGGACTCCCCCTCGTCACTCATGCGCCCGGACCCCGCCGGTCGTCCTCGGGCGCCGGCCCGTCCGGCACCCGAGGGCCGCCGCCCAGCAGTTCGGCGACCGCGTACTGGTAGCGCAGCACCGCCTGCTCGGCGGCGCGCAGGTCGCAGGGGGCGCTCCACAGCATGCGGCGCGCCTTCTCGTACCGCTCCACCAGCAGCGTGTCCTCCGCCAAGCCGTGCCGGGCGACCTTCGCCTTGTACGCGTCCAGCCGGCCGCGCAGCTCGGCGCGGACCGCCAGCGGGGCGGTGACCGCCGTCAACGACTCGCGGGCACGCAGCAGTTCGTCCTCCGCCTTCTGCTCCAGCGACTCCAGCAGCGGGGAGAGCCGGTGCCACTGGGCCTGCCTGCGGTACTCCGCCGCCGCCGCCACCTGCTCCTGGAGCACGGTCGGCGGGCCGCTGACGACCGGCACCTCCGTCGCCGCGATCTTCGCCAGCACCTCGCCGCGTGCCGTGCGCGCCTCGGCGAGCGTGCGGTCGGCGCGGCTGAGGAGGTCCCGCAGCCGCACGATCCGCTTCTCGGCGTCCTGCCGCACGGTCAGCACCGCGTCGATCTCGCGGCGCACCTCCTCCAGGGCGCGCGCCTCGCGGTCGTACACCGTCGTGTCCGGCCTGCCGCCGCCCGGCGCCGAACTGCCCTCCGCGGCCAGCCAGAACGCCAGCGGGTCCGAGACCACCTGCTCGCGCAGCTTGGTCAGTATCCGCGTGATGCGCTCCAAGTCGTCACCGGCCGGGTGCTCGCCGGGGCGCACGCCGACGGAGTGCGCGAGCCGGCGGGTGCGCTGGAGTTCCGCCGCGAGCAGGTCGATCCGGGCCGGCAGGGCCGACCAGACCGCGTCCGCGGCGACCACCATGTCCAGGCTCGTGGCGTACAGCTCGTTCATGCGGTCGACGAGGGTGGTGAGCGAGTAACGCTCGCTCAGCTTCGTCGGACCGCCGTGCAGGGTGGGGGCGTTGGCCGTCGCCGACGCGCTGCCCGCGACGGTGACCGAGTCGCCGCTCAGCAGCTCCGTCAGCTCCACCAGGTCCTCGCGGCTGGACCAGCGGCGGCGCGAGCGGATGTCGCGGGCGGTGCGCAGGGCGTCGGTGTAGGCGTCGAAGTACGTCCACAGCAGCGTGATCGACGCCTCCGTGGACGTCCAGCGCTCCTTGGTGACGCCGGTGAGCTCGGCGCCCTCCAGGAGTCTGCGGCCCGCGTGGTCCTGAAGGGCGAGGAGCGAGGTCTCGATCGCCTCGTGCTCCGCGCCGAGCCGCGCCAGCGCACGGTCCACCTCGTCCCGGTCCATCACCGGCCCGGTGGATCCCGTGACGCCCATCGATCACCTCTCGCTGCGGTTGTGCCCGTCGGGGGGTTCTTCGTCGTGGTCCGGTCGTGGTCCGGTCGTCAGCTTGTGCGGAGGTACTGCGGTGCCGGGGGTTCCGACTTCTTCGCATCCTTGCCCAAAGTCGCCGACAGCCATTGGTCGTAGGACGCCTGCCAGCCGTTCGCGGTGTCCTTGCGGTAGTCCACCAGGATCTGGTTGACCCGGCGTACCAGATCGTCCGCGTCCTTCTTCATCGCCACGCCGTAGTACTCGGCAGTGAAGGCGTCACCCTTGAGCTGGACCGTCGGATCCTGTGCCGCCTGGCTCGCCGCGAGGGCGCCGTCGGTGACCACGGCGTCGACCTCGCCGAGCTGGAGCCGCACCAGGCAGTCGAGTTGGTTCGGGACGGTGGTGGATATGTCGGTGCTGGCGGGCAGTTCGCCGGCCTTCTGGTCCGCCTCCAGCGTGGAGTACGCCGTGGAACCGGCCGCCGTGCAGACCTTGCGGCCCGCGAGGGTGTCGTCGTACCCCTTGACGGGCGAGGACTTCGGGGCCAGGACCTGCTGGCCCGTCTTGAAGTAGGGCGCGGAGAACGCGACGTCGGCGATGCGGGCGCAGTTGATCGTCATCGTGCGGACGACCATGTCCACGGTGCCGTCCTTGATGGCCGGGATGCGCTGGTTGGTGGGGATCGCCTTGAACTGGACGGCGTCGGGGTCGCCGAGGATGTCCTCGGCGATGCGGTGGACCAGGTCGATGTCGAAGCCCTCGAGCTCCGCGGTCTTGCCGCTGTTGGGGTTGCGGTAGCCCCACCGGTAGCTGTTCTGGTCGACGCCGACGACCAGTTTGCGCTTCTCGCCCTCGCGGTCCTTGATCGCCCGGATGGTTTCGCCGTCGGCGGAGGAGGGGGAGAGGGTCTGCTTCTCGGGGGCCTCGCAGTCCTCCTCCGCCGCCCAGGTCTCCGCGGTGTGGGTGGTCGCGTCGGTGTTCCGGGCGGTCTTCGTGCTCGTGGTGAGCGGCAGGCAGAGGGCCACCAGCGCCACCAGGGCGCAGACGACTGCCATCGCGGTCACTCCGCCCCATCCCCTGAGCGGGTTTCGCACGGTCGTTCCTCCCTTCGCCCCTGGCCCGTTCATCGGTACTCCGACAGCCTGCGGCCGATGCCCAGGACCGCGCCCGCGGCGCCCAGCACCGCCAGTACGGCCACGCCCGCCGGCATGCCCGTCAGCGCGTCACGGCCGTCGGCCGCCGCGCGCTGGAACTCCGTCTCCTCGTGCGCGAGTGCCGTGCGCAGGTTCTCGTCGATGCTGTCGAAACACTCGCCGGTCGCGCCCTTGGCGCCGATGACCTTGTCCAGCGCCTGCTGGTAGTTGCCGTTCTCGTCCTGCTCGCGGGCCGCGGTGTGGCGCTTCTTCCACTCCTGCATGTTGCCCATGGCGGCGGTGACGGGGCGTTCGCCCGAGGTGTCGTCGGCGAGCTTCTCGGCCGCCGCCAGGTGGGTGGCGAGGGCCTTGACGTCCGTGCCGAAGTCGTAGTCGTAGGCGTCGTACGTGTCCTCGCCGACCTTCTTCGTCTCCGCGCCGCGGGCCACCAGGGTGAGGTTCTCGTTGCCCCGGGCCTTGAGGGAGGCGATGCGCGCGTCGTGCAGGACGTTCAGGGAGCGCACGCCGTGGTCGAAGGAGTCGTTCAGGCCCGCGCGGGCGAGGGTGTGGCCGACGACCAGCCAGAGCAGCACCACCGTCGCCGTGGCGGTCGCGGCGACCAGGCCGTGGTTGAGGACCCTGTTGGTCCGCCGGTAGTTGCGGTGCTGGGCCCAGGCGAGGGCGGCCAGGGCGGCGACGCCGAGGGCGATGGCAGCCCAGGGGTAGGGCGTGGCGGCCGCGTAGTCCGCGCCGAGGCGCTGGTTCTCCTTCGTGTAGAGGTCCTCCGCCGCCGGGAGCATCTGCCGCTGCATCTTCTCGTTGGCGTAGCGGAGATAGGCGCCGCCGACCGGGAACCCCTGCCGGTTGTACGTACGGGCGCGCTCCACCAGGCCCTTGTACTCCGGGAGGAGTCGGTTGAGCTTCGCGATCGTGGCCGTGGACGGCGAGTCGGGGTCGGCGTTCGCGGCGGCGTTGACGAGTTTCCCGGCGGCCGTGCGGATGTCCCGCTCGTAGCGGTCGCGGCTGGCGGCCGACTCCTGGCCGCCGGCGAGGAAACCGCTGGAGGCGGCGGTGTTGGCGTCCGCGAGGGAGCGGTAGATGTCGGCGGCGTCCGAACTGAGGGGCTGGCTGCGGGTGAGCACGTCGTCGGCGGCGGCCGCGCGGGCGGTCATCTGCCAGGCGGTGACGGCGCCGAAGGCGACGACGAGGAGGGCCAGGAGGGCGCCGATGATGCGCAGGCGGCCCGGTTCGGTGGTGGCGGCCGAGCGGAGCCGGTCGAAGCCCTCGGCGAAGGCGGTGCGGCGGGGGCCCGTCGGGGCGGGGGAGGGCGCGGGTGCGGGGGGCCGGGCCGGGGGCGCCGCCTGTGCCGGTACCGCCGGCAGGACGGGCAGGCCCGGCCCCGGTGGTGGCGGGCTGCTCTTCGGTGTGTACGTCACTGTGACCTCCCCCATGGTCATCCGTCGCCGCAAGTATCGCTGCCGGGACCGGCATCCGCACCGGCCTTGCCTCGATCTTGATCGGATCGCAGCGTGGCGCACCACCCCTCGTCCCCCCTCAGGAACACGTACGGCGAGCGGGTTCGGTTCCCTTGCGGCTGCCCGGCCGGCCCGGCGCGGTCAGCCCCGGCCGGGGGCGCCCAGCGCCGTCAGGGGCTTGCCGAGGCGGTCGCGGACCAGGCGGTGCTGGCCGAGACAGGTCAGGGCGACGGCGCTTCCGAGAGCGGCCCAGCCGAGCGGCCCGGCGGCGATGGCGGCGGTGACCGCGAGCGGTCCGACGCTGCGCTGGGCGGACTGCGCCATGCCGTGGACTCCCAGGTAGGTGCCCTGCGCCGCGTCGGGTGCGAGGGCGACGGACAGTTCCCAGGAGATGGTGGCGTGGAGCATCTCCGCCAGCGTGAACAGGACGGCCGAGGCGGTCATGAGCGCCACGGCGCTGACGGGCCCCCCGGTCGCCGAGAGGGCCATGGCGGCTCCGCCGAGCACGAAAGTGGCGGAGAGCGGGAGCAGCAGGGAGCGGGCGGCCGCGGTCGTGGCGCCGAAACGGGCGAGCGGGACCTGCAACCCCACCACCATCACGTTGTTGAGGACCATCAGCAGCGGTGCGAGGCCGTGCGGGACGTCACTCGCGTGGGCGATCCACAGGGGCAGGCCGATCTTGAAGACGGCGTCGTCGACGAACAGGACGGTCTCGGTGGCGACGTAGGCGAGGTACGTGCGGTCGCGCCAGGGGCTCGCCGGTACGGCCGGGACCGGGGCGTCGCCGGAGGCGGCGACCGTCCTGGAAGGGGACGGCGGTTCGCCGCAGCGCAGTGTGGTCAGGGCGCAGGCGAGGAACGAGAGCGCGTCGCCCACAAGGAGCCACCGGTAGGCGTCGACCGTGCCGGCGGCGAGGGCGCCGGCGGCGACGAGACCGCCCAGGGCCCAGCCGGCGTTGGCGACGGTGCGGTGCAGGGCCTGGTAGCGGACGCGTTCCGGTCCGGCGACGCGGATGGCGTAGATCTTGGTGAGCGTGCTGGAGGCCCGGTCTCCCAGGCTGCCGAGGGCGGAGTAGGCCAGCAGCAGGGCGAAGTGGTCGGTGGTGAGCAGGGCGAGGGAGGCCGCGCACCGCACGAGCTGTGTGGAGATCAGGACGCGGGTGAGGGGCAGCCGGTCCGCCACCCGGCCGGCCAGCGGCGCTCCGGCGATGCCGACGACTCCGGCGGTGGCGGCGAGGGTGCCGATCTCGCCGACGCCGAGGCCGGAGACGTAGGTGAAGTACAGGACCGACACGGATGCCCACAGCCCGCTGCCGATGCGGTCGACGAGGGCGGCCACGACGATTCTGCGTCCGTCCGGGCCACCGGGTATGCGCGTCGTCCAGGCGGTCACACGGCGCGTCCGTGACACTGCTCCCCCTTGCGGATCATTATGTACTGGTACATAATTTTCAATGTGGCAACACAGTATGGGATCAGTGGTACGACAGCCAAGGCAATTGCCGCGTCCGTGGAACGCGCCGTGGTCGAGGGGGCGTTGGGGCCGGGCGCCGCTCTGCCCCCGGTGCGGCGGCTGGCGGACGAGCTCTCGGTGAGCCCGGGGACGGTCGGCGCGGCGTACAAGGAGCTGCGCCGGCGCGGGATCGTGGTGACGCGCGGCCGGGGCGGCACGGTCGTGGCCTCCGCGCCCGCGGTCGCCTCCCGCAGACCGCCGAAAGTCCCCGCCGGACTACGGGACTTGGCGGGCGGCCACCCGGATCACCGGCTGCTTCCCGGTCACCTGCCGTCGGAGCGGGTGATCCCGGTGGCCCGCTCGCACCGTGCGACGCCCAGGACGGCGCGGCTGGAGGAGACCGTGCGGGAGTGGCTCGGCCGGGACGGCGTGCCGGTGGACCATGTGACCTTCGCGCACGGGGCGCTGGACCTGATCGCGCGGCTGCTGTCCGTGGAGCTGCGGCCCGGTGACGCCGTCGCCATGGAGGACCCCGGCTACCACCATCTGCTGGACCTGGTCACGGCATTGGGCCTGCGGGCCGTGCCCGTGGCCGTGGACGACCAGGGCCTGCGCCCCGACGCCCTGCGCGCGGCGCTGCGGGCCGGTGTCCGGGCGGTGGTGTGCAGTCCCAGGGCGCAGAATCCGTACGGCGGCTGCTTCTCCGCCGAGCGCCGCGCGCAGCTCGTCGACCTGCTGCGGGGGGAACCCGATGTGCTGGTCGTGGAGAACGACCACGCTTCCGCCGTCGCCGGCGCGCCCCTGCACTCGCTGGCCACCGGGGGGCTGACGCGCTGGGTGCACGTGCGGACGGTGAGCAAGTTCCTGGGCCCGGACCTGCGGTGGGCCGCGGCGGCCTGCGACCCGGTCACCCTGGCGCGCCACGACGGGCGGCTGCTGCTGACGTCGGGCTGGGTCAGTCACCTGCTCCAGGAAGCGGTGTACCGGCTCCTGACCGACGACGGCACCAGCGCGCTGGTGGACCGCGCGAGACAGGCCTACGCGCAACGCCGTGACGCGCTGATCGCGGAACTGCGCACGCGCGGCGTCACGGGACACGGGAACAGCGGCATGAACGTGTGGGTGCCGGTGCGTGACGAATCGGCCGTGGTCAACGGGCTGCGCACCCACGGCTGGTGGGTCGCGGCCGGAGCACGGTTCAGGCTGTCGGCCGCACCGGGCGTGCGGATCTCCACCGCCGGCCTGGAACCGGCCGAGGCGGTCCGGCTGGCCTCGGACTTCGTCACCGTGCTCGGTGAATCCGAGGCCACGTACGGAGGTTGACCGCCCCGCCCAAAGAACCGGCGCGGCGCGTGGACCGCGGACCGGTCCGCACGCCCCGACCGGCTCACACCCCGTGGTACGCCCGCAGCCTCTCCCGCGCCTCCTCCCCGGCCCCGACGGCGTCGAGGCCCAGCAGCGCCGCGCCGAGCACCGGGGCGGCCGTCACCACCCGCGGCGTCGCCTTCGGGGCGCGGGCCGTCAGCAAGTGCTCGATACGGCCGTTCAGCCGGGCGTGCCGGGCCGCCAGGACGCCGCCGCCCAGGAGGACCGGTGCCGGCTCGTCCAGGAGGTCCAGGCGGGTCAGGGCGGCCACCGCCATGGCGACCACCTCCTCGGCCTGGCGTTCCACGATCGTGCGGGCGATCGTGTCGCCGCCGTCGGCGGTGGCGAACAGGACCGGGGTCAGTTCGTGGCGCCGGAGCGCCGGGACGTCCCCCAGGTGCAGCGCCTCGACCAGGGCGTACACGGACGGCAGGCCGAAGTGGGCGGGGAGGGTGCGGGACAGGGCGGTGGGGGCGCCGCGGCCGTCCTCGGCCCGGGAGGCGTGCCACAGGGCCTCCTCGGACAGGCCCCAGCCGCCGCCCCAGTCGCCCGAGATCCTGCCCAGGGCGGGGAAGCGGGCCGTGCGCCCGTCGGGGCGCATCCCCACGCAGTTGATGCCCGCGCCGCAGACGACCGCCACACCCCGGGGTTCGGTCACACCGGCCCGCAGGATGGCGAAGGTGTCGTTGCGGACCGTCACCGTCGTGCCCCAGGCGCGCTCCCGCAGGGCCTCCGCCAGCCGGTCCTCCTCCACGGGGAAGTCGGCGTTGGCCAGGCACGCCGAGACGTGCGTGACCGAGGTGAGTCCGGCGGCGGCGAGGGCCCGCGCCACCGGTTCGGCGAGGGCGTCCATCGCCGGGCCGACGCCCACGGCCGGGGGACGGAAGCCGCCCCCGCGTGCCGTGGCGAGGACGTCCCCCTCCGCCGTGACGATCGCCACGTCCGTCTTGCTGTTGCCCGCGTCGATGGCGAGGACTCGTGCGGTCAGGCCCACGCGAGGTGCTCCCGGTTGTGTGCGATCAGCCGGTCGGTGAGCGTCTCGGCGTACGCGTACTGGCCGACGAGGGGATGGGAGAGCAGGGCGCGCAAGACGCGGTCCCGGCCGCCGCGCAGGGCGGCCTGGAGGGCCAGGTCCTCGTAGGCCGTGACGGCGGCCATCAGGCCCGCGCACAGCGGGTCCACGGGCCGGACGGGGAGGGGGGACGCGCCCTTGGTCCCCACCGCCGCCTGCACCTCGATCACGGCGTCGTCGGGGAGGAAGGGGAGCGTGCCCCGGTTGTAGGTGTTCACCACCTGGTACGGCGAGCCGCCGCCGCCCAGCAGGGCCGCCGCCAGGTCCACCGCGGCCTCCGAGTAGAAGGCGCCGCCCCGCCGGGCGAGCAGCTCCGGCTTCTGGTCCAGGGCCGGATCGGCGTACATGGCCAGCAACCGCTGCTCCATCGCCGCCACTTCGGCCGCGCGGGACGGCTTGGTCCCGAGTTCCCTCACGACCTCGTCGTGCGCGTAGTAGTAGCGCAGGTAGTAGGACGGGACCATGCCCAGGGTGTCCAGCAGGGGGCGGGGCAGGCGGAGGTCGGCCGCGATCGTGTCACCGTGTTCGCCCAGCAGTTCCGGCAGGACGTCCTCGCCCTCCGGGCCGCCGAGGCGTACGGCCGTCTCCCAGGTGAGGTGGTTCAGGCCCACGTGGTCCAGGTGGATCCCGGAGGGTTCGGTGGACAGCAGGGCCGCGAACTTGCGCTGGAGACCGATCGCCACGTTGCACAGGCCCACCGCCTTGTGGCCCGCCTGGAGCAGGGCGCGGGTCACGATGCCCACCGGGTTCGTGAAGTCGATGATCCAGGCGCCCGGGTTGGCGCGGCGCACGCGGTCCGCGATGTCCAGGACGACCGGGACCGTGCGCAGGGCCTTCGCCAGGCCGCCGGCACCGGTGGTCTCCTGGCCCACGCAGCCGCACTCCAGGGGCCACGTCTCGTCCTGCTCGCGGGCCGCCTGGCCGCCGACGCGCAGTTGGAGGAGAACCGCGTCCGCGCCGTCCACGGCCGCGTCGAGGTCACCGGTCGTGACGACGCGGCCCGGGTGGTCCTGACGGGCGAGGATGCGGCGGGCCAGACCGCCCACCAGGTCCAGGCGGTCCTGGGCGGGGTCCACCAGGACCAGTTCCTCGACGGGCAGGGTGTCGCGCAGGCGGGCGAAGCCGTCGACGAGTTCGGGGGTGTAGGTCGAGCCTCCGCCGACCACGGTGAGTTTCATGTCTGTCTAACCCTTTACTCCGGTGAGCGTGACACCCTCCACGAACGCCTTCTGGGCGAAGAAGAACACGAGGATCACGGGGGCCATGACCAGCACGGTGGCGGCCATGGTGAGGTTCCAGTCGGTGTGGTGGGCGCCCTTGAACGACTCCAGGCCGTAGGAGAGCGTCCAGGCGCCCGGGTTCTCCGAGGCGTAGATCTGGGGGCCGAAGTAGTCGTTCCACGCGTAGAAGAACTGGAAGAGTGCCACCGCGGCCACGCCCGGTTTCGCCATCGGGAGCACCACCTTCAGCAGGGCGCGCAGATCGCCGCAGCCGTCCACCCTGGCCGCGTCCACGTACTCGTCGGGGATCGTCGTCAGGAACTGGCGCAGCAGGAAGATCGAGAACGCGTCGCCGAACGCCATGGGGATGATCAGGGGCCACAGCGTGCCGGACAGGTCCAGCTGCTTCGCCCAGAACAGGTACATCGGGATGACGACCACCTGCGGCGGCAGCATCATCATCGAGATCACCAGCATCAGGGCCGTCCTGCGGCCGCGGAAGCGGAACTTGGCCAGGGCGTAGGCCACGGGGATCGAGGACACGACCGTGAGGACCGTGCCCAGGCCCGCGTAGATCAGGGTGTTCCTCCACCAGGTGAGGAAGCCGGGGGTGTCGAACACCCGGGCGTAGTTGTCCCATTGCCAGGTGTGCGGGATCAGGTCGCGGCTGAGCGCCTGGCTGTCGCTCATCAGGGAGGTGAGGAAGACGAAGACGAACGGGAGCGTGAAGAAGAGGGCCGCCGCGATGCCGAGGGAGTGGACCGCGATCCATTCCAGCAGGGCCCTGCGGTGGGCCGTGCGTTGCGCCGGCGACGGGGGCGTCCTCAGCTCCCGCGGCCTGTCGAGCACCTGCGTCATCGTTCACCTGCCTGGATCAGACCGCCCTTGCGGCGCATCAGGAGGGCCGTGAAGGCCATGGAGAGGGCGAAGAGGACCAGGGCGACCACACAGGCCGAGCCGTAGTCGAAGCGCTGGAAGCCCAGGTTGTAGACGAGTTGGGGGAGGGTGAGGGTCGACTTGTCGGGGTAGCCGGGCTCGAACTGCGTGCCCGCGCCCTGGATCACGCCCGAGGCGACCTTCCCGGCGATCAGGGGCTGGGTGTAGTACTGCATCGTCTGGATCACGCCGGTGACGACCGCGAACATGACGATCGGCGAGATGTTCGGGAGCGTCACGTAGCGGAAGCGCTGCCAGGGCCTCGCCCCGTCCAGTTCGGCCGCCTCGTACTGCTCCTTCGGCACGTCGAGCAGCGCCGCCATGAAGATGACCATCAGGTCGCCGATGCCCCACAGGGCCAGCAGGGTCAGGGCAGGCTTGGACCAGGCGGGGTCGTTGAACCAGCCGGGGGCGGGCAGGCCGGCCCTCTCCAGGATCGAGTCGACCGGGCCCGTGCCGGGGTTGAGGAGGAACGCGAAGGCCATCGTGGCCGCCACCGGCGGGGCCAGGTAGGGCAGGTAGAAGAGGGTGCGGAAGACGCCCTTGGCCGTCCTGACCTTGGTGATCAGCAGGCCCACGCCCAGTCCGAAGACGACCCGGAGCGTGACCATGACGACGACCAGCCACAGGGTGTTGCGCAGGGCGGGCCAGAACAGGGGGTAGTGCTCGAAGACGTACACCCAGTTCTTCGTGCCGCTCCACACGGGCGGCCTGAAGCCGTCATAGCGCATGAAGGAGAAGTAGACGGTGGAGAGCAGGGGGTAGGCGAAGAAGACCGTGAAGCCGATCAGCCAGGGGGAGAGGAAGGCGAGGGTGCGCAAAGCCGAGCGGCGGTGTTTCGCCCGTAGCGTGGAGGTGCTCATCGTGCTCGTCGCCTACTTCGCCTGTGCGATGTCCGTGTCGATCTGCCGGGCGGTTTCCCGGAGGCCCTTCTTCAGGTCGCTCGCCTTGCCGCTCTCGTAGTCGTAGCCGAACTGCTGGATCGTCGTGAGGTAGACACCGCCGTTGACGGAGGCGGGGGCCGTGGTGGAGTCCGGGTGCGCGGCGATCTGAAGGAACGTCTTGAAGCGGGGGTCGTACGTCAGCTTCGGGGACTTCAGGGCCGCCAGCGTCGAGGGCACGTTGTGGATGGCGTTGGAGAAGTCCACCACCGCGTCCGTGTCCGTGGTCATGTACTTCACCAGCTCCCAGGCCGCGTTCTGCTTCCCGCTGGTCGCGGCGATGCCGGCGATGGTGCCGGTGATGTAGCCCATGCCGTACCGGTCGGGCTGGTCGTCGGGGACGGGCAGCGGGGCCACGCCGATGTCGAACGTCGGCTTGGCGTCCAGGGCCATGCCCAGACGCCACTCGCCGTCGAGCTGCATGGCGACCTGGCCGGTGTGGAAGGGGTGTTCGGGGCCCCACTCGTCGCCGAGCCCGGAGCGGTACCTCTCCAGCTTGCGGTAGCCGCCGAGTGCGTCGACCAGCTTCTTCTGGACCGTGAAGGCCTTGGCGAACGCCGGGTCCTTGCCGACGTTCGAGGTGCCGTCCTGGTCGAAGTACGTCGGGGAGAACTGGCCGAGGTAGTGCTCGGTGGTGGTCTCCCAGCCGTGGTAGTTCGGCATGAAGCCGAGCTGCCGGTACGTGCCGCCCCGGGGGATCGTCAGCTTCTTCGCCACCCGTTCGAACTCCGACCAGGTCTTCGGAGGGGCGGTGATGCCGGCCTTCTTGAACGCCGTCTTGTTGTAGTAGAGGCCGTAGGCGTCCCCGAGGAGGGGGACCGCGCAGCGGTTGCCCTCGAACTGGGTGTACTCGTTCATGGCCTTCGGGAAGGTCCGCCGCGGGTCGATGCCCGACTTCTCGAAGAACGGGTTCAGATCCACCAGGGCGCCCGAGGAGCAGAACTTCCCGACGCTGTTGGTGGTGAACGACGAGATCACGTCCGGGGCCTTGGCGCCGCCGGCGCGCAGGGCCTGGTTGATCTTGTCGTCCGTCATGTTGCCGACGACCTCGACGTGGAGGTTGGGGTGCGCCTTCTCGAACCCCCTGACCAGGTCCTGGACGGCCTTCACCTCCGACGGCGCGCTCCAGGCGTGCCAGAAGGTGAGGGTCGTCTCCTTGGACGCGTCGTCATGCGCGCCGGTGTCCGGCCGGCCGGTGCAGGCGGTGGCGAGGAGGGCGAGGGAGGCGCAGGAGGCGAGCGCGATGGCTGTTCTGCTGGACATTCCGGGCATGGCGGAGCTCCCTGAGGACGGGGAAGAGAGGAGAGGGGAAAGGCGAGAGGGGGGTGGGTCAGCGGGAGGTGTCGAAGACCTCGTCGCGCGTCGTCGCGAGCGCGCTCTCCAAGGCGCCGCGCAGCACGGGGTGTTCGCGCACGTCGCCCATGACCAGACGCGGACGGGAGGCGGCCAGCTCCTCCAGTTCGGCCTGGACGAGGGCGCGCAGCGGCTCACCGCCCGAGGTGAGGGACGCGCCGCTCAGCACGACGAGCTCGGGGTCGAGGACCGAGACCAGGGAGGCCAGACCGGTGGCCAGGCGGGTCGCGTAGGTCTGGAGGAGACGCCGGTGGGCGTCGTCGCCGGTCTGTGCCGCCCTGGCCATCAGCCGGGCGGCGGCCTCGGCGTACGGGCCCGGCGGGATGTCCTCGATGCCGAGTTCGCGGGCCAGGCGCGGGACGGCCTGGGAGCCGGCCAGCTCCTGGTAACCGCCGCTGTTGGCCTTGGTGACCTGGCGGACCAGGGGCGTGCCCGGCACCGGCAGGAAGCCGACCTCGCCGGCGCCACCGGTCCAGCCGCGGTGCAGCCGGCCGCCGAGGACCAGGGCGGCCCCCAGGCCCTCCTGGTTCCACAGCAGCACGAAGTCCGCGTGGCCCCGGGCCGCCCCGAGGCGCTGCTCGGCGAGCGCGACCAGGTTGACGTCGTTCTCGTACTCGAACGGCATCGGCAGCGCGGCGGCGAGCTCGTCCAGCAGCGTGGGGGAGTGCCAGCCGGGGAGGTGGGAGGCGTAGCGCAGCCGGCCGGTGGTGGGGTCGAAGGCGCCCGGGGTGCCGATGACCAGGCGGTGGATGTCGTCCCGGGCGAGACCGGCCGCCTTGACCGCGCCGTCCAGTGCGTCGGTGACCTGCTGGACGACCGGGGTGCCGGTGCGCCTGCCGGGGGTGGGCAGCTCGTGGCGGCCGACCGTGCGGCCGGTGATGTCGGCGACCGCGGCGAGGATCCGCTCGGGGGTGACGTCGAGTCCGGCGGCGTGACCGGCCGCCGGGTTGACCGCGTAGAGCTGGGCGTTCGGGCCGGGGCGGCCCTCGGTGGTGCCGGTGGCCAGGACGAGCCCCGCCGCCTCCAGACGGGCCAGGAGCTGGGAGGCGGTCGGCTTGGACAGGCCGGTGAGCTTGCCGATCCGGGTGCGGGACAGCGGTCCGTGTTCCAGCAGCAGGTCCAGGGCGGCCCGGTCGTTCATGGCGCGCAGGACGCGCGGGGTGCCCGGCGTGCCGGCGGTTCCTGCCATGCGTGTCCACACCTGCCCTTCGGCTGCTCAGCTTCTCAGTGATCAGGCGGGGAAGTCCATCGGACGGCCGTCCCGCGGCCTCGGGCGACCACTGTTAGGAAAGTTTCCTATCGGTGGGAGGAACGTAGGCCCGGGGTCGGCCGGGCGTCAAGAGGGTGCGGCCTGCCGTCGTCCGGGCATGCGAAGAGGGCGGCGCCCGGCCGGACCGGGTGCCGCCCTCTTCCTCGGTGCGCTACTTCGTGGTGCTCGTCGGGGCGGGCGGTGTGAGCGGGGAGGCCGCGGCCGACTGCGGGGACGAGGCGTTCGCGTACGCCGACGGGGCGGCCATCCCCGCCGTCGGGTCGGCGGGCTGCTCCTCGGCCGGGGCCGTGGCGCCGCCGACGATGCGGATGTCCGCGGCGTCGAAGGCCCGCTTGATGCGCCAGCGCAGCTCGCGTTCCACGGTCAGGGACTTGCCGGGCATCGTCTTGGCCGTGATGCGCACGACCATGGAGTCCAGCAGCACGCTGTCCAGGCCGAGGACCTCGATCGGGCCCCACAGCAGCTCGTTCCAGGGCTCCTCGGCGCCCATCTTCTCGGCGACCTCGTCCAGGGTGGCCTTGACCTTGTCGAGATCCTCGCCGGCGTGGACGGTGACGTCGACGTTGGCCGTGGCCCAGCCCTGCGAGAGGTTGCCGATGCGCTTGACCTCGCCGTTGCGGACGTACCAGATCTCGCCGCCGTCACCGCGCAGCTTGGTCACGCGCAGGCCCACCTCGATCACCTCGCCCGAGGCGACACCCGCGTCGATCGTGTCGCCGACGCCGTACTGGTCCTCCAGGATCATGAAGACGCCGGAGAGGAAGTCGGTGACCAGGTTGCGGGCGCCGAAACCGATCGCCACACCGGCGACACCGGCCGAGGCCAGCAGCGGGGCGAGGTTGATGTTGAACGCGGAGAGGATCATCAGGGCCGCGGTGCCCACGATCAGGAAGCTCGCGACCGAGCGCAGCACCGAGCCGATCGCCTGGGAGCGCTGACGACGGCGCTCCAGGTTGACCAGGAGACCGCCCAGGGGCGTGCCGTCCACCGTCTGCTCGGTGCGGCTCATCCGGTCTATGAGCTTGGTGATCGCCCGGCGCACCGCGACGCGCAGCACCACGGCTATCACCACGATCAGCAGGACCTGGAGACCGATCGCGAGCCACGTCGACCAGTTCTGCTCGACCCAGCCGGCGGCGTTCGTCGCGCTCTCCTGGGCGTCCTCGAGCGAAGGCACTCTCGGGGCCTCGGTCACCGAGGGGGTCGGTGACGGTGAGGGGTCGGCGGCCATCAGGACGGCGTCCGCGAGGGACAAGGACACGGCAGGTACCTCCAGGTGCAGCGGTCTGCCCCGGCGAGGTGGTTCGGGGGTCAAGGTCACGACTGGGTCACCGAAGGGGCAGAACCACCACACTAACGGGGCATTGTGTGTGGTCCCTCGGGATGTGTGAAGGAGAGACCGTGCTCACCTGGGCTTGAACAGGCCATGATCCTGGGGATGAATGGGATGTGGTCGAAAACACTCCCAGCCCGTTACGGGGACATGGTGGCGCTTCCACCAGGCATGAGGGGAAACTGACTACGAATCGTCCCGGCGCGAGCCACGCGCCGCCGGCGTCCAAGGAGGCATCCGTGCCGCATGTCCTGGTCCTCAACGCGTCGTACGAGCCACTAGGCGTCGTACCGCTCCGCCGCGCGCTCGTCCTCGTCCTCGAGAACAAGGCCGTCTGCCTCGAGGAGTCCGGCGCCTATCTGCACAGCGCGACCGTCACAGTCCCCGCACCCAGCGTGGTCCGGCTCAAGCGTTTCGTGCGGGTTCCCTACCGGGGGCCCGTTCCTCTGACCCGCCGGGCGCTGTTCGCCCGCGACGGGGGCCGGTGCATGTACTGCGGTGGCGTCGCGACCAGCGTCGACCACGTCATCCCGCGCAGCCGCGGGGGCAAGCACGTCTGGGACAACGTGGTGGCGTCCTGCCGCCGCTGCAACCACGTGAAGGCCGACCGGCACCTCTTCGAGATCGGCTGGCGGCTGCGCCACAAACCCGCCCCGCCGTCCGGCCTGGCCTGGCGCATCATCGGGACCGGTCACCGGGACCCGCGCTGGCTGCCGTACTTGCAGCCGTACGGCGCGGAGGACGCCATGGCCCGGATCGACGGCATTTCCGCCTGACGACGATCCGGGCCTTCGTGTTGCCGCGCGCGGCCCGCCGACCGGCCCGGGGAACCCCCGTTCCCCCGGGCCGGCCCGCCGTGGGGTGGGCGCCTACGCGTACCGCAGCTCCCCCGGGCGCACAGATCGGCGCAGCAGCGGCAGCGCGGTGGCCGCGGCCAGCAGGCAGGCGGCGTAGACGGCGACAGGGACCAGGACGATCCCCCAGGGGACGGGCCGGCCGGCGAGCAGGGCGTACCACGTGCCGATGGCCGTCCCGCCCAGGCCGGCGAGCAGCACCGCGGGGGCCAGCGGCAGTGCCGTCTCCAGCAGCAGGGCCCGGCCGAGCACCGTATGCGGCACCCCGGCGGCGGCCTGTGCGGCGAGGCCCCTGCGGCGGGTGGCCAGGGACTCGGCGGTGCCGACGGCGAGGCCGGACAGTGTGATCGCGAAGGCGATCGCGACGGCGGCGCCGGTGAGGTCGAGACCGGTGAGGTAGTAGTCCGCGCGCTCGGAGAACTTCCGGGTGCGCACCACGTCGCCCAGGACCTCCCGGATGCCCATGAATCCGGTCCCGACGACCGTCACCAGCAGCACCGCCGCGTGCGTGCGGGCCGCCGTCCACGGGTCGTCCCGCAGCCGCTCCGCCGCGATCAGGACCGCCGCCGACCGGGCCCGGACCGACAGCAGCCGCCCCATGCCCTTGGCCGCGGCCCCGGAGAGCCACACCGAGCCCGCGCCGACCGCGAGGGACACACCCACCATCGTCAGCGGCAGCCCGATGCGCGGCCGGTTGGAAGCGGCGGAGGACGTGCCGATTACGGCGAGCAGTGTCACCACCCCGACCAGCAGCAGCCCCGCCAGGAACAGCAGCCCCGGCCCCCGTCCGGTGCGCGGTCCCATCCGGCGGACCCAGCCGAGCGGCGAGGCCACGACCCGGCGCAGCGCCAGCGCGCCCGCCACCCCGCCCAGCAGCGGTACGCCGACCGCGACGAGGGCGATCCCCGCCCAGGCCGGGACCGTCGGACGGTCCCACAGCCGCAGCAGGAACAGCACGGAGAAGACGGTGGCGACCGCCGAGCCCAGCAGACAGGCGAGCCCGCTCTCCAGCGCGGCGATCCGCCGCACCTGCCAGGGCGCCGCCCCGGCCAGTCGCAGCCCGGCCAGCCGCCGGTCGCGGTGCACCGCCCCGATGCGGGCGCACTGGCCGAGGAACCCGAGCACGGGCACGAGCAGGAGCATCAGGCCGGCGATCACCCCCGACCGCGTGCCGGGCTGGTTCAGCAGGCCCGCGGCCACGGGCACGTTGTACTGGCCGCGCAGCGACGCCAGGGCGACGGCGGCCAGCGCGAACCCGGTGGCGAGCGCCGCTCCCGCCGCCGTGAGGCTCACCCGCCACCACTCACCGCGGTCGGAGCCCCGGGTGAGGTCCCAGGCGAGGCGCAGATCGGCCTTCAGCGACGTCACGCCGTCACCCCCAGCGCCGCCACGGCACCGTCCCGCAGCTGGACCTCGCGGTCCGCGTACGCCGCCACCTGGGCGTCGTGCGTGATCAGCAGGACGGCCGTGCCCGCGTCGCGGGCGGTGTGGACGAGGGCCGTCATGACCTGCTCGCCGGCCAGGGAGTCCAGCGCGCCCGTCGGCTCGTCGGCGAAGACCACCCTCGGGCCGGTGACCAGGGCCCGGGCCAGCGCGGCGCGCTGCGCCTGGCCGCCGCTCAGCTCGCCAGGCCGCAGATCCTCCTGACCCCGCACCCCGAACCGCTCCAGCCACTCACCCGCCCGGGCCCGGGCTTCGGCCCGGCCGGTGCCCCCCAGCAGCAGGGGCAGGGCGACGTTGTCCAGGACCGTCAGCTCGGGGATGAGCTGCCCGAACTGGAACACCACGCCGAACTCGGTGCGCCGCAGCTCGCTCAGCCGCTTCTCGGGCAGGTCCTCCAGCCGCGCGCCGTCGTACGTCACCGAGCCGGAGTCGGGGCGGACGATGCCGGCCAGGCAGTGCAGCAGCGTCGACTTGCCGCTGCCGCTCGCGCCGGTCACGGCCAGGATCTCGCCGGCGTGCAGGGTGACCGAGGCACCGCGCAGGGCGGGGGTCCGGCCGTGCGCCTTGGTGAGACCACCGGCCGTGAGAAGGGGCACGGGTCTGCTCATGCTGCGTCGACCTCCGCGGTCAAAGTGGTGAGCCGGGCCGCCGTGGTGTTCATCCAGCGGAGGTCGGCGTCGAGGTGGTTGAGGGCGTAGTCCGCCGAGAGGACGGTCGCGAGGTCCGCCCCCTGGGCGGCCTTCACCGCCGTGAGCTCCCGCATCCGCTCCATGTGCGCGGCGCGCTGGGCGTCCAGGTATCCGGCCGGGTCGCCGCCCGAGAGGATCGCGACCACGACCTTGGCGAAGATCTCGTTCGCCACGAAGGGCGCGGGCGGCGCGATCTCCCCGGCCCAGCGGGCCAGTTCGCTCGTCCCGTCGTCCGTCGCCCGGTACGTCGTGCGCTCCGGGCCGCCGTCGGAGTCGGTGCCGTCGACCTCGGCGAGGCCGTCCCGCACGAGGCGCTGGAGGGTCGTGTAGACCTGCCCGTAGGCCAGCGGGCGGGCCTGCGGGAAGCGTTCGTCGTGGCGTCGCTTGAGGTCGTAGCCATGGCTCGGACCCGAGGCGAGCAGGCCCAGCAGGATGTGGCGGGTGCTCATGGCGATCATTATGCACTGAGTACATGTACTGAGTGAATAGTGAGGTGGAACCGGTTCGCCGCCGAGCCCTCGCAGGCCTCAGTCCGTGACCGCGTACGCCTCCACCGACCACAGCGAATACCCGTACGGGGTCGCCCGCCTGTCGCCCTGCACCCGTACGAAACGCACGTCCCGCTCGTCCACGCGGACGTCCTCCCGTCCGCCCCGGCTGTCGCGGACGGCGGCCGCGGTGCGCCAGCGGCGGCCGTCCGGGGAGACCTGGACGCGGTACGCCGAGGGGTGGGCGTCCTGCCAGTGCAGCGTGACCCGGCCCAGCCGCGCCGGGCGGGCGAGCTCGACCTGCCACCAGGCGCCGTCGTCGACGGGGGAGGACCAGCGGGTGCCCGGGTCGCCGTCGTTCGCCGCCGACGCGGGGAAGCCGGGCGTCTCGTCGCCCGAGGAACGGGCGGCGCCGGTGCGGGCCAGGTCGGGCCCGCCGGTGGGCGGGACGGCGCGGACGGTGAGCGTGCGGCCCGCTCCCGCGAACCCCAGCCGGACCTCGTACGACCGCATCGGGGTGCCGCGCTCCACGGTCACCTCGACCGGGACCTCCACCGTGGTGCCGCGCCGCACGGTCAGCTCCGCCCGCGGCACCCGGACCCGGACGCCCTCGGGCGCCTCGGCGGTGAGCCTGCCGCGGGCGTCCGCGGGGCGCAGCGAGCTCAGCCGGGCCGTCAGCCGCTCCGTGCGGCCGGTCTCGACGTCCGCGCGGTCGCGGGGCAGGCCGAGGGAGGTGGCGGGGGAGTCGGTGAACCAGGGGATGAGGTGGTGGACGCGGGAGGGCGCGGGGCCGGTGACGCGCAGCGCGTCGGCGTGCGCCGAGAGCCGCACCTCGCTCGCCCCGGACCGGTCGAGCCGGCCCACGTCCCGCCAGCCGCGCCCCGGCACGTGCACCTCGATGCCGCCCTCGGTGCCCGGCTCGGTCAGGGCCGTCACGGCGGTCAGCGTCCGGGGTCCCGCGAGGCGCAGCGTGCGGCCGTCGCCGGGGTTGCGGGGCGGCTCGTGCTGGATGCCCGACCAGGCCGCGTACGACTTCTGCGCCCGTTGCAGGAAGGGGTCCAGCACCTGAGTCCCGACCTCGACCGGCGCCGACTCCAGCCGGTCCCGCAGGGTGCCGAGCCTGCGGTACGCCGTCCAGGCAGCCGCCGTGTCCCCGGCGCGCTGCGCGTCCAGCATGGCGAGCGCGGTCGTACCCGCCTCGCCGTAGGAGGCCAACTGCTGTGCCCAGGGGGCGACCTCGGAGCCGACTCCGGTGCCGGCCAGCCGCCGGGGCAGCTCGCGCAGCACGGTGAACGCCTCGCGCAGCCGCCGCGCGGCGTCCCCGCCGGCGCCGGTGCCACCGGCCGTGCGGGACCGCCAGTACGCCTCGGCCAGCGGGCGCAGATACGCCGACTCCTCCTCGCCGAGCACCGACGACGCGTCGTTCCCGGCGAGCGCCGCCAGGGCCTGCTCGCGGCCGTGGTCCCCGTCCGCCAGATCGGCGATCGCGGCGCGCCAGGACTCTCCGGGGCGGTAGGAGCGCGGGTTCCAGGCGTAGTCGGCGGCGGTGAACAACGGGATGCGGGACGCCTCCGGCTGCTGCATCGCGTTGGCGAGCAGGGCGGCCGAGCCGGTCGCGACGGCCGGCTCCCGGCCCCGGTACGGTCCGAGGAAGATGCGACCGGGGTCGTAGTCGTTGACCGGGTAGTTGTCCATGGTGACCAGCGGATGCCGCAACGCCTCGCGCGCCTCGGCCAGTTCGCCGCCCGTGATGGTGCGGGGCACCACCCCGACGCCCGTCCACGCCACCTCGACGCCCGCCGCCAGGTCGCTCGCCAGGGCCCGCCGGTAGGCGGTGGCACCGTCCTCGTAGTACTCGGTCGGCATCAGGGACAGCGCCGCGGCGCCGGGGTGCCGCCGGGCGAGATGCCGGGCCACCGCGTTCGCCACCCGGGCCTGTGCCCGCGCCGCCGCCTCGGGGCCGGAGCCGAACCGGTCGGCGTCCGCCCCGCAGTGCCACTCGCTGTAGCTGACGTCCTGGAACTGGAGCTGGAACGCCCGGAAGCCCAGCGCCCACATCGCGTCCAGCTTGCGCGTCAGCGCCCGCACGTCGGCGTCCGACGCGAAGCACATCGCCTGGCCCGGGGCCACCGCCCAGCCGAGCGTGACGTGACGGCTCCGGGCCCGTTCGGCCAGTTCCCGGAACCCGGCCCGCTGCCGCGCCGGGTAGGGCTCACGCCAGCGGGCCTGCCGGTAGAGGTCGTCGCCGGGGGCGTACAGATAGCGGTTCTGCTTGGTACGCCCCATGAAGTCGAGCTGCGCCAGCCGCTGCCGGTGTGTCCAGGCGGTGCCGTAGAAACCCTCGGTGATGCCGCGCACGGCGGTGCCGGGCCAGTCACGGACGACGGCCGCCGCGATGGTGCTGTCGGGCCGGACGAACTGCCGCAGCGTCTGCACGGCGTGGAACAGCCCGTCCTCGCCGGTGCCGGTGAGGGAGACGCCGTCGCGGCCCACGGACAGCTCGTAGCCACCGGAGGGCAGGGCGTGGCGGTCGCCGCGGCGGACCGGCTCCGTGCGGGCCCGGACGATCAGCGCCCCCGGCCCGGCCGTGTCCGTGATCCGGCGGGCTCCGGCCTTCCGCAGCAGCGCGCGCAGGGCTTCCACGGCGTACGGATCCGCCTGCGGGCCGGTGATCAGGGCCACGTCGTCCGGCACCGGCACCGGGGCGCCGTTGGCGCGCAGCGACTGCGGGCGCGGCCAGACGGAGAGATCCGGTCCGGCGGTCTCCGGAGCCGCCGTCGCACTCGGGCCCGGGGCCGGCGGGACCGCCATCGCGGCGGGCGGGGCGACCAGGCTCCCCGCGACGACGGCGACCGCCAGGGCCGCGGCCCGCTTCCCACGCCGCAGTCCCACGGGCCCCTCCACATGTGTTCGACCGGCAGGACGAGCCCACCACCCGTCCGGTGAGCGTGTCAACGAGAGTGGCCGTTGTGGTGAAAATGCCGGAATCTGGACTGTGCGGAGGGGAGCGAATTGTGAGCAGGAGCACGATGTCCGGCCCGGGGCGTCTGCCTTCGCGTCGACTGGGTAGGGCTGCGATGACCCGTTGCACGCCGTTCCCGACAAGGAGGCCCCCGTGGCTGCGATGACTTTCCTTCCGCTCCCGGCCCCGTCCAAACCCGTGGCGGACCCGTCCGCCGACCTCGACGACCCCTCTTACGACGACCCGCAGTACTGCGTTTTCAGCTCCGAGAGCACCTGCACCGAACTGCCGCTGACCAGCGAGCCCCCGCTGCCCGACGCCGAGCCCCTCACCAGTGAGCCGCCGCTCGCCGAAGCCGCCCCCCTGACCAGCGAGCCCCCTGCCTTCGTCCCGGACTGCGCGAGGTTGTAGATGACCGCACCCCGGCCGGCCGACCCTCCTTCCGAGGACCTGTCCCGCCTCGCCGCCCTGCACGGCGTCGCGACCTCCTACAGTCCGTCCCCGGACCGCACGGTCGCGGCCTCGGGTGCCGCGGTCACCCTGACCCTGGCCGCTCTCGGCGTGGACGCGAGCACGCCCGGCGCCGTCCGCGCCGCGCTCGCGGCCCACGAGCGGGAACGCGCCGAACGGCTGCTGCCGCCGACCGTGGTCGGCTGGAGCGGCAGCCCCCCGGCCGCCCTGGCCGCGCTGCCCGAGGGGACCCGGCTGCGCATCGACACCGAACAGGGCGAGCGGCGCGCCTCGGCCGACGGTCTGCCGCCCGGCGTCCACCGGCTGACCGCCACCACCCCCGACGGCCGTACCGCCACCGCCCACCTGATCGTCGCCCCCACCCGTCTGCCCACCCCCGCCGGACGCTCCCACGGGCTGCTCGTCCAGCTCTACTCGCTGCTGTCCCGCCGCTCCTGGGGCATGGGCGACCTCGGTGACCTCGCCGAACTGGCCGGCTGGGCCGGGCGCTCGCTCGGCGCCGGGTTCGTCCAGGTCAACCCGCTGCACGCGGCCGTGCCGGGCGCCCCCACCGACCCCTCCCCCTACCGCCCCTCCTCGCGCCGCTTCCCCGACCCCGTGCACCTGCGCATCGAGGACGTCCCCGAGGCCGCCCGGGTCGAGGACCCCGACCGCCTGCGCGCCCTGCTGGCGCGATCCGCCCGGCTGCGCGAAGCGGTGCTGGACGAGGGCGCCCTGATCGACCGGGACGCCGTCTGGGAGCTCAAGCGCGAGGCGCTCGAACTGCTCTGCGACGTCCCCCTCGGCCCCGGCCGGCGCGCCGCCTACTGCGACTTCCTGGCCGAGCAGGGCCAGGCCCTGGAGGACCACGCCACCTGGTGCGCGCTGGCCGAGGTGCACGGCTCCGACTGGCACCGCTGGCCGACCGGCCTGCGCGACCCGCGCTCGGCCGAGACCGTCCGGGCCCGCAACGGCCTCATGGACCGGGTCGAGTTCTGGTCCCGGCTCGCCTGGCTCACCGACACCCAGCTGACCGCCGCGCAGCGCGCCGGGCGCGAGGCCGGGATGGCCGTCGGGATCGTGCACGACCTCGCGGTCGGCGTCCACCCCGGCGGCGCCGACGCCTGGGCACAGCAGGAGTACTTCGCCGCGGGGATGTCGGTGGGCGCCCCGCCGGACGCCTTCAACGCCCGCGGCCAGGACTGGGGCCTGCCGCCCTGGCGCCCCGACCGCCTGGCCGAGTCCGGCTACGCCCCGTTCCGCGAGCTGCTGCGCGCCCTGTTCCGCTACGCGGGCGCCCTGCGCATCGACCACGTCATGGGCCTGTTCCGCCTCTGGTGGGTCCCGCAGGGCCACCCGCCCACCGAGGGCACCTACGTCCGCTACGACGCCGAGGCCATGCTCGCCGTCCTCGTGCTGGAGGCCTCCCGGGCCGGGGCGCCGGTCATCGGCGAGGACCTCGGCACCGTCGAGCCCGGCGTGCGGGAGGCGCTGCGCGAGCGCGGGGTGCTCGGCACGTCCGTGCTGTGGTTCGAGCGCGACTGGGAGGGCGACGGCCGCCCCCTGCCCCCCGACAGCTGGCGCTCCGACTGCCTGGCCACGGCCACCACCCACGACCTGCCGTCCACGGCCGCCCGCCTCACCGGCGAGCACGTCGAGCTGCGCGACGGCCTGGGCCTGCTGACCCGCCCGCTGGAGGAGGAGCGCGCCGAGGCCGCCGCCGACACGGGGGAGTGGCTGGCCCTGCTGTCCCGGCTCGGCCTGCTGCACGGCACGGGCGGTGGCGGCGACACCTCCTCGGAGGAGGCCGAGATCCAGGCCGTCCACCGCTTCCTGCTGCGCACCCCGGCCCGCATGGTCGGCGTCTGGCTCCCGGACTGCGTGGGCGACCGGCGCCCGCAGAACCTGCCCGGGACGTGGGACCAGTACCCGAACTGGCGCCTGCCGATCGCGGACGCGCAGGGGCGGCCGGTGACCCTGGAGGACCTCGCCGCCTCGCCGCGGCTGCACGCCCTGATGGACGTGCTCAGGGAGGGCGGCGCATGAGGCGAGGGCCTCTTACGGCACCCCGGGCGCGCGTGCCCGGGCGGCGTTGGATACTTTGACACCGTGGACAAGAAGAACGCCCTGCGCGCCGGCGCCCTGGCAGCCGGTACGACGCTGATGATGCTGCTCATGTCGTCCCCCGCGAGCGCGCTCACCCGCGACGACGGTGACGACCCCGGCCCGGGCCTGAGCGTCATCGAGACGCTGGGCCTCTTTGTCGTGGCCCCCATCGTGCTCTACCTGGTCATCGCCGGACTGGTGATGATCGGCGACAAGACGCACAAGAAGAAGGACCCGACGAGCTCCAACATCACCACCAAGGCCGACGCGAAGAGCGAAGTCAAGGCCTGAGCAGCGTTTCCTCGTCGAGGGCGCCGTCGCGGACCACCGCGGCGGCGCCCTCGACGTGTCAGGGCCTGTCGGCCGCCGCCAGCAGGTCCCGCAGCAGATCCGCGAGCTGCCCGGCCCGCCGTGTCCCCAGGGCGGACAGCGCCTCGGTCTGCACCGAGAGTCCCGCCCCGACCGCCTCGTCGACCAGGCTGAGTCCCTCGTCGGTGAGCGTGACGTGCAGCCCGCGCCGGTCGTGCGGGTCGGGGGAGCGGCGCAGCAGCCCCGCGCGCTCCAGCTTGTCCAGGCGTCCCGTCATGCCGCCGGTGGTGAGCATGAGCGTCGCGGAGAGCTGTCGGGGCGAGAGCGTGTAGGGCTCGCCGGAGCGGCGCAGGGTCGCCAGGACGTCGAACTCCCCGCGGGAGATGCCGAACGCCGCGTACGCCCGCCCCACCCGCTCGCCGATCGCGTGGGAGAGCCGGTTGATCCGGCCGAAGACCTCCATGGCGGCGGTGTCCAGGTCGGGCCGGACCGTCGCCCACTGGCCGATGATCGCGTCGACGGGGTCCTTGTGCTGCTGCGGGCGTTCGCTCATGCCCCGAGTATCGGCCGCCGCTCGGTCACCCGCAAGAAAGTAGCTTGACTGAAAGTTGCTTAGCGGTAAGCTACTTTCTACCGACCTACTTGAAGGGTGTCCGCCATGGCCGCCTCCCGCGCCGCTCTCATCACCCTCACCGCCCTCGCGCCCGTCTCCTGGGGCACGACGTACGCGGTCACGACCGAGTTCCTGCCGCCCGACCGGCCCCTGTTCACCGCCCTGGTGCGCGCCCTGCCCGCCGGTCTGCTGCTGCTCGCCCTCGCCCGGGTGCTCCCGCGGGGCGCCTGGTGGTGGAAGGCGGCGGTCCTCGGCGCGCTGAACATCGGCGCCTTCTTCCCGCTGCTGTTCCTCGCCGCGTACCGGCTGCCCGGGGGTCTGGCGGCGGTCGTCGGCTCGGCCGGCCCGCTGTTCGTGGCGGGTCTGTCGGTGCTGCTGCTCGGACAGCGGCCGTCGGCGCGGACGCTGGTGACCGGGGCCGTGGCCGCGTTCGGGGTCAGCCTCGTCGTCCTGCGGGCGGCCGGGGCCCTGGACCTGCTCGGCCTGCTGGCCGCCGTCGCCTCCACGGCGTCGATGTCGACCGGCACCGTGCTCACCAAGCGGTGGGGCCGTCCCGAGGGCGCCGGACCGCTGGCGCTGACCGGCTGGCAGCTGACCGCGGGCGGTCTGCTCATCACGCCGCTCGCCTTCCTGGTCGAGGGCGCCCCGCCGGCGCTGGACGGCCCGGCGGTCGGCGGCTACCTCTACCTCGCCCTCGCGAACACGGCGGTCGCGTACTGGCTGTGGTTCCGCGGCATCGGCCGCATGACCGCCACCCAGGTCACCTTCCTCGGGCCGCTCTCGCCGCTGACCGCGGCCGTCGTCGGCTGGGCGGCGCTCGGGCAGGCGCTGACGCCGCTGCAACTGGTCGGCATGGGGCTGGCGTTCGGGGCGACGGTGGCGGGGCAGTTCGTCACCCGGCCGTCGCGGACGGTCGGCATCACCGGGAGGAACGTCCACACCGGGCCGATGGACGTGCGGGGCGGGGCGCTGCGGCGGTAGGGGTGGGCCTTTGGAATGATCGGTTCATGCGCGCCGCCCGGCTCCTCTCCCTCGTTCTCCTGCTGCAGAACCGGGGCAGGCTGACCGGCGACGAGCTCGCGGAGGAGCTGGGTGTCTCGACCCGGACCGTCTACCGGGACATCGACTCACTGAGCAGCGCGGGCATTCCGGTCTACGGGGACGCCGGGCACCGTGGCGGCTACCAGTTGCTCGGCGGCTACCGGACCCGGCTCACCGGACTGCACGCCGACGAGGCCGAGGCGTTGTCCCTGGCCGGGCTGCCCGGTGCGGCGGACGACCTGGGACTGGGCGAGGTGCTCGCGGCGGCACAGCTGAAACTGGCTGCGGCGCTCCCGACCCCCCTGCGGGACCGAGCCGACCGGATCCGAGAGCGCTTCCACCTCGACGCTCTCGGCTGGTACCGGGAACAAGACTCCCCACCCGCTCTCGTAGCGCTCGCCGATGCCGTGTGGAACCAGCGGCGAATCCGGGTGCGCTACCGCCGCTGGGCCGAGCCGCAGGAGGTCGAGCGCGCACTCGACCCCTACGGCCTGGTCCTCAAGGCGGGCGTTTGGTACCTCGTCGCAGCGGTGGACGGCGCGGTGCGGACCTATCGGGTGTCGTCGATCCTCCGCCTGACCGTCGGGGAGGACGGCTTCGAGCGCCCCGAGGGCTTCGACCTGGCCGCCCACTGGCAGGACTACCTCACCGCCTACGACGCCCGCAGACTGCGGCTTCAGGCCTCCCTTCGGCTCGCTCCGGCACTGCTCACCGCACTGCCGGACCGCTTGGACGCGGCACTCGTCCGCGCCGTCGAAGCCTCGGCAGGCCCGCCGGACGGCGACGGCTGGGTGACAGCGACGGTACCGCTGGAATCGGTCGGCCTGGCGGTGCCCCTACTGCTGTCACTGGGGCCGGACATCGAGGTGCTCGCCCCCGAGGAGCTACGCCGCAAGATCGCGGAGACGGCGGCGGCCGTGCTCGACCGGTACCGACCGGCGGACACATCAGACGGGGCGGGGGCCGGCGACCTCAGCAGCAGTCCGGCGGACAGGGTCGCCGACAGCGCAAGGGCGGCAAGGACCGCAAAGCCGTAGCGCGTGTCACAGTGGTCGGTGACCATCGCGACCAGGAACATCCCCCCGGCCGTGGCCGCCAGCCCGCCGCCATTCGCCAGCCCGAAGGCCCTGCCCACCGAGGCATCGTCTGCCGAGGCCATCAGCATGGTGCGGGAGGCGATCCGGGCCTGTCCGAAGAAGAACGCACCCAGTGGCACCCCGACGAGGTATCCGGCGATCCCGAACTGGCTCTGCAGCACCAGGCAGACATCGCAGAGCAGAAAGCCCACGACGGAGATGCGAAGGTCCGTACTGCGTCTGCCGACGATCCGGTAGGCACCGGCGGCCACCAGGAAACCGAGGCACCCGAGGCCGTCCACGACGCCGAACGTCCCTGCGCTCAAATGGAGTTCACCGATCACGGCGGTGGGCAGCAGAGCGTTGAAGACCGTGACGACCACGCTCCCCTGGGCGTAGAGCAGGATGAAGCGGCGCATCCGCAGCGGCCCACGCGCAGCCGCCCGGGCCGGAGCCTGCTCCCCGGCGACGGCGGCCGTCGGCACCCGGTCCGGGCAACGCCCCACCGCAGCGACGCAGAGCGCCGAGACCATGAAAGTTCCGGCGTTGAACACCAGCAGCGGTACGGCACCGAACGCCTGGACGCACAGCCCGCCGACCGTCGCCGAGAGCAGCATCCCTGCCTGGGTCGCCATCTCGTAGCGGGCGTTGAACCGCCGCAGCCTGTCCGCCGGAACCCGTTCCTTGATCAGCGCGGAGCTGGCCGGGAAGAACAGGGCACCCACCACGGCGAGGGCCAGATTGGCGCTGTAGATTCCGGATCCCGGGGCGCCACCGCAGGCCAGCCACAGCGGTAGCCCGAGGGCCAGCGCCGCGCTGGTGACATCGCAGCCGATCCACAGGGCTCGTCGGTCGAAGCGGTCGGCGAGCCGGCCGAAGAACGGCGACAGCAGCGCCTGTGGCCCGGCGACGGCGATGAACAGCCAGCCGACAGCCATCATGGTCCGCTGCTCCCTGATCATGAGCAGCGCCCCGACGATGAGCTGGACATTGTTGCCCAGAGCGGTGGCGAAAGCAGCGGGCACGAGCAGCCGCTCGGCGCGGCGGGAGTGGTGGCTGAGGATCATGGCACCACTGTCCAGAGGTTCGCTGACATCTTGTGTCAGTGAAGTTCTCGCGCCGCAAGGTCCCGTGGGGCGACGTCATCTGCACCGTGGTGCCGAAGTGTCCCGCCTGAGCCACAGTTGTCCGGTCGTGGCTTCGGATGCCTCTCCGAAGGGGCGTCCGGTGCACGTTCGCTGCGGATGAGGACAGACGAAGGGGCGTCCGGCACACACCGGACGCCCCTGCTGTGCGGAGGAGGGCCGCCGGGTTACTCCCCGGCCGCCGCCGCGTCCGCCCGCTGGGCCCGCAGGGCGCGCTCGACGCCCGCGCGGGACTCCGAGACCAGGCGGCGCAGGGCCGCGTTCGGACCGGCGGACGCCAGCCACGCGTCCGTCTTGTCCAGGGTCTCCCGCGAGACCTGGACCGTCGGGTAGAGGCCGACGGCGATCTGCTGGGCCATCTCGTGGGAGCGGGACTCCCAGATGTCCTTGACCACCTCGAAGTACCGGTCCGCGTACGGGGCCAGCACCTCGCGCTGGTCGGTCTGCACGAAGCCGCCGATGACGGCCTCCTGCACGGCGTTCGGCAGCTTGTCGGAGTCGATGACCGACGCCCACGCCTCCGCCTTGGCCTCCGGGGTCGGACGGGCCGCCCGGGCCGTGGCCGCGTGCCGCTCACCGGCGGCGGTGCGGTCCCGCTCGTACTCGCCCGCGATCTCCGCCTCGTCGAACCGGCCGACCGCCGCGAGCCGTTGGACGAACGCCCAGCGCAGCTCCGTGTCGACGACCAGGCCCTCGATGGTCTGCGAGCCGTCCAGCAGCGCGTCCAGCACGTCCAGCTGCTCCGGTGTGCGGGCCGTGGCCGCGAACGCGCGCGCCCACGCCAGCTGGTGGTCGCTGCCCGGGGCCGCCGCCCGCAGGTGCGCCAGCGTCGCGTCGGTCCAGCGGGCCAGCAGCGTCTCCCGGGCGGCCGGGTCGGCGTACAGGTCGATCGCCAGCTTCACCTGGCGGTGCAGCGACTGCACGACACCGATGTCCGACTCCTTGCCGATGCCGGACAGCACCAGCGACAGGTAGTCGCGGGCCGCGAGTTCGGCGTCGCGGGTCATGTCCCAGGCCGACGCCCAGCACAGGGCGCGCGGCAGCGAGGACTCGAAGTCGCCGAGGTGCTCCGTGACGAAGGCCAGCGACTGCTCGTCCAGGCGGACCTTCGCGTACGACAGGTCGTCGTCGTTGAGCAGGATCACGGCCGGGCGGCGCTGTCCCACCAGCTGGGGCACGGCCGTCAGCTCGCCGTCCACGTCCAGCTCGATCCGCTCCCGGCGGACCAGCTTGCCGCTCGCCTCGTCGAGCTCGTACAGGCCGACGGCGATGCGGTGCGGGCGCAGCGTCGGCTCGCCCTTGGCACCGGCGGGCAGGGCCGGGGCCTCCTGGCGGATGGCGAAGGAGGTGACGACCCCGTCGGCGTCCGTCTCGATCTCCGGGCGCAGCACGTTGATGCCGGCCGCCTGGAGCCACTTCTCCGACCAGGTCTTCAGGTCGCGGCCGGAGGTCTCCTCCAGCGCGCCCAGCAGGTCCGAGAGCCGCGTGTTGCCGAAGGCGTGGCGCTTGAAGTACGCCTGCACGCCCCGGAAGAACTCGTCCATGCCCACGTAGGCGACGAGCTGCTTCAGGACGCTGGCGCCCTTGGCGTACGTGATGCCGTCGAAGTTGACCAGGACGTCGTCCAGGTCCCGGATCTCGGCCATGATCGGGTGGGTGGACGGCAGCTGGTCCTGCCGGTACGCCCAGGTCTTCATGGAGTTGGCGAACGTGGTCCACGCGTGCGGCCAGCGCGACCCGGGCGCGTGCGCCTGGCAGGCGATGGAGGTATACGTGGCGAACGACTCGTTCAGCCACAGGTCGTTCCACCACTCCATGGTCACGAGGTCGCCGAACCACATGTGGGCCAGCTCGTGCAGGATGGTCTCCGCGCGCACCTCGTACGCCGCGTCCGTCACCTTCGAGCGGAACACGTACTGGTCGCGGATGGTCACCGCGCCCGCGTTCTCCATCGCGCCCGCGTTGAACTCCGGCACGAACAGCTGGTCGTACTTCTCGAACGGGTACGCGTAGTCGAACTTCTCCTGGAACCACTCGAAGCCCTGCCGGGTCACCTCGAAGATCGCGTCCGAGTCGAGGTACTCGGCGAGCGAGGGACGGCAGTAGATGCCCAGCGGCACGCTCTGCCCGTCCTTCTCGTACACGCTGTGCACCGAGTGGTACGGGCCGACGATCAGCGCCGTGATGTACGACGAGATACGCGGGGTCGGCTCGAAGGCCCAGACGTTGTCCTGGGGTTCCGGCGTGGGCGAGTTGGAGATGACCGTCCAGCCCTCGGGCGCCTTCACGGTGAACCGGAAGGTCGCCTTCAGATCCGGCTGCTCGAAGCTGGCGAACACCCGGCGGGCGTCCGGCACCTCGAACTGGGTGTAGAGGTAGGCCTGGTCGTCGACCGGGTCGACGAACCGGTGCAGGCCCTCACCGGTGTTGGTGTACGCGCAGTCGGCGACGACCCGCAGGATGTTGCGGCCGTGGAGCAGGCCGGGCAGCGCGATCCGGGAATCCGCGAAGACCTCGGCCGGGTCGAGGGAGTCCCCGTTCAGAGTCACCTCGTGCACGGCCGGCGCCACCAGGTCGATGAACGACTCCGCGCCGTTCTCGGCGCTCACGTCGAAGCGCACCGTGGTCACGGACCGGTAGGTGCCGCCCTCCTGCGCGCCGGAGAGATCGAGCTCGATCTCGTACGAGTCAACGGTGAGCAGCTGCGCCCGCTGCTGCGCCTCTTCGCGGGTCAGGTTTGTGCCAGGCACGCGGTCATCTCCTCGTTATGGGTGGGTTGCGCCATCTTTCCACGGCGGCTCGGCGTCGGGCGACGCCGCGGGCGTCTCCTAGGGATACCCCTCGGGAGGCGAGGGCGCGGGCGAATGCGCGGACCCCGGCCGACTCCCCGTCCCGGTGCCGTACCAGGCCGAGCGCCGACTCCGGCACGCCCTCGACCGGCCCGAACGCCACGTCCTCGCGCCGGTGGTACGCGGCCGTGACCAGTGGCGTCCCGGCTCCTCCGCCGGCGCTCTTCGCGGGGGTCTTCGACACGGCCGTCGCGCCGGGGGTGTTCACCGGCGGCCGGACGGCGGACGCGCCGGGGCCCACGGCGGTGCCGGCGGTGGGGCGGCACCGCCGGCCGGACCGAGGGCGGGAACGCGGCGTCCGGATCCCGCCGGTGACCCGGCGCCGCGCGCGCGAGGCTGAGGAGCATGACGACGACGCACACCGCACGCGCCATCCCCCCGCACGCCCTGAAGGAGCTGCGCTCGACGGACGACGCGGGCCGTCCAGCGGCTCCCTTCACCGACACCGAGGGCGGCGCGCCCCTGCGCTGCTGTCTGCGCCGCAGCGAGCCGGGCGAGCGCATCGCCCTGGTGTCCTACGCCCCGCTGCGCCGCTGGGCCGCACAGACGCACGCGACTCCGGGCGCCTACGACGAGGTGGGCCCCGTCTTCATCCACGCGGAGCCGTGCGCGGGCCGGGCCGCGGACGGCCTGCCCTTCACCGACGCCCACCGCACGGTCCGCCGCTACTCCGCGCGGGGCCACATCCTGGGCGGGCGGCTCGTCGAGGAACCGGACTCCTTCGACAAGGCCCTCCGGGAAGCGTTCGACGACCCGGCCGTGGCACTGGTCCACGTCCGGGCCGTCGAGTACGGCTGTTTCCTCTACGAGGTGCGCAGGGGGTCCGAGCAGGGCGGGGACTAGCCCTTCAGCTCCGCCGCCACCAGCTCCGCGATCTGGACCGCGTTCAGGGCCGCGCCCTTGCGGAGGTTGTCGTTGGAGACGAAGAAGGCCAGGCCGTTGTCCACCGTCTCGTCGCGGCGGATGCGGCCGACGAAGGACGGGTCCTTGCCGGCGGCCTGGAGGGGGGTCGGGATGTCGGAGAGCTCGACGCCCGGGGCGTCCTTGAGGAGCTCCGCGGCGCGCTCCGGGGAGATCGGACGCGCGAAACGGGCGTTGACCTGGAGGGAGTGGCCGGAGAAGACCGGGACGCGCACGCAGGTGCCGGAGACCTTCAGCTCGGGGATCTCCAGGATCTTGCGGGACTCGTTGCGGAGCTTCTGCTCCTCGTCGGTTTCGTTCAGCCCGTCGTCGACGATGCTGCCCGCGAGCGGCAGCACGTTGAAGGCGATGGGGCGCTTGTAGACGCCCGGCTCGGGGAAGTCGACCGCCTCACCGTCGTGGGTGAGCTTCTCGGCGTCGGCGACGACCTTCTGCGCCTGGCCGTGCAGCTCGGCCACGCCCGCCAGGCCGGATCCGGAGACCGCCTGATACGTGGCGACGACCAGGGCCTGAAGGCCAGCCTCGTCGTGCAGCGGACGCAGGACCGGCATCGCGGCCATGGTCGTGCAGTTCGGGTTCGCGATGATGCCCTTGGGGCGGTTCTTGATCGCGTGCGGGTTGACCTCGGAGACGACCAGGGGCACCTCGGGGTGCTTGCGCCACGCGGAGGAGTTGTCGATCACGACCGCGCCCTGCGAGGCGACCTTTTCGGCCAGCGCCTTGGACGTGGCGCCGCCCGCGGAGAACAGCACGATGTCCAGGCCGGTGTAGTCGGCGGTCGCCGCGTCCTCCACCGTCACGCCGTCCAGCTGGGTGCCCGCGGAACGGGCCGAGGCGAACAGGCGCAGTTCCGTGACCGGGAAGTTCCGCTCCGTGAGGATCCTGCGCATGACCGTGCCCACCTGTCCGGTGGCTCCGACGATTCCGACCCTCACGGTGACTCCCTCTCCTGCGTCTGTTCACATGCTCGTTGCTTGGCCGAGGCTTTTCCATCATGCGGCCGACCACGGCCCGCCTGTCCACTTCTTTCCCGGGTCTGCCCGGGAAGTGGGACGGACTGTCCCGACCCATGGTTGCGGACCTGCGGTGTCGACCCCGCTGAGCTGGAGGAATTCGTCCGGCGGGGGTCGTGCGCCGCAAGCTCGCCTGCCCATGCCGGTCCCGGCCACACGGAAGTGTGATGTACGCCTCTGCCGTCCCGGCGGAAGTCTCCGCACGGGCGGGCGAACGTTCCGGGCCGTGCCGGCGTCGTAGGAGAAACGACGTGAGGGGGGTGGCTTGTGCTGTTGCGCGGAAGGCCACGGCGCGGCCGGGAGGGGCACGCCGCGACCGGCGGCGACCCGGTGGGCGAGGTCGACCCGCTGGACCCGGCGCAGGAACGCCGGGTGCGGGCGGTGCTCGCCCTCGGCGGGGTGCCGCAGTCGGACCTGCCGGACGGGGTACAGCAGGTCCGGCTGCGGTTGCTGGAGCGGGCCGCCGACGGCCGGGAGGCACCGCGGGACGTCTCGGCGTGGGCGGCGGTCGTCGCCTCCAACCTGGCGATGGACTGGCACCGGGCCAAGCGCCGCCAGGAGCGGCTAGGGGAGCGGCTGGCCGCCCTGCGTCAGCCGGCCCATCCCTCCGGCGAGGACAGCAGTGTGCTGTCCGTCGCCGTCGCCCAGGGCCTGGACGAGCTGCCCGACGCCCAGCGGCAGGTCGTCGTCCTGCGCTTCTACGCCGACCTGCCGGTCCGGTCCATCGCCGAGCAGCTCGGCGTCCCGGAGGGCACGGTCAAGAGCCGGCTGCACACGGCGGTACGCACTCTGCGCGCCCGCCTGCACGAGGACGAGGTGGTGTGACGTGACCGCCGAGCACGACAGGGACACGCACGACAGGGACACGCACGACGGGGACACGCACGACGGGGCGGCGCTGCTGGCCGCGATCACCGGCGAGACGCCCCCGGACGAGGCCCTCGCGGACGACGCCTTCCTGGCCGAGTACCGCACCGCGACCGCCGACGTGGCGCTGCTGCGCGAGCAGCTGGGCCTCATCGGGCAGGCACTCGCCGAGCCCCCGGCGGCGCCGGCGCCCGCGCCCGGCACCGGTGGCGTGGCCGCCGTGACGCCGCTGTCCACGCGCCGTACCCGCCCCGGGCCCCTGGCCGTGGCCCTGAAGGGACTCGTCGCGGCCGCCGCGGCCGGTCTCGTCCTCGGGATGGGCTGGCTCGTCGTCCACAGCGACGGCATGAGTGCGGACGACCAGGGCGGTTCGTCCGCCGCCGACAGTTCCGCAGGGCAGCCGCAGGCCGAAGCGGGGGGCAAGCTCAGTCACGCCGGGTACCTCGCCTGCGCCCGGCTCGTGGTCGAGGGCACCGTCGCCGAGGTCGAGTCCGTCCCCGGCACCGGCCTGGACCGCGTCACCCTGGACGTGGACCGGTACTACAAGCCCGCGAAGGGCCAGGACCGGATCCACTTCCCCCTGGGCGGCGATGTGGAGCCGAAGCTGCGCGCGGGCGACCACGTCCTGATCGGCATCCCGCAGGGGCAGGCCGAGCCGGACGTGTGGACGACGGGGGAGAAGGAGATCGCCCGCGAACGGGCGTGGATCACGGAGGCGCTGCCCGCCTCGCGCACCCTCCCGTGCCGGTAGGAGACACAGCGAGGGCGGGCGCCCGTACGGACGCCCGCCCTCAGTGACCGTGAACCGCTACGGCAGAACCTTCTCGATCTTCACGCTGCCCGCGCCCGCGACCGTGCCGCGCGCGTTGACCAGCTGGACCTGGCCGAAGAACTCACGCCCCTCGGGAGCGGCCGCCGCGGCGGTGACGCTTCCCGAGACCGTGGCGGAGTCGCCCGTGCCGAGCTTCACCGGAGCCGATCCGTCGACGCTGACGCTGCCGAGGGAGGGGGAGAAGAACACGTCCCGGTAGTCGTACTCGGTGGTGCCGGCCGGCACCGAGTAGCCGACGACCTCGATCGAGTACGTCCCGGCGGCCGGGGAGGGGAGGGAGACCGACTCCTCCGAGTCGCCGTCGGCGGAGCTGCCGACCTGCGTGCCGGACGCGTCGTACACGGCGAGGTCCAGGTCGGCGGCGTTGTCGGAGACACCGCCGATGGCGACGTCCAGCGACTTGGCGCCCGCGGGCACCTCGACCGTCGTGGTCTGCGTCTCGCCCTGCTTGATGGAGGGGCGGGCCACCTTGGCCGAGCCCAGCGGGCCGCCCACCAGCTTGCCGTCCAGCGCGGCGAAACCGTTCGTCACCTTCCAGGAGGCGGCGGCCGGGGTGCCGACCTTCGCCTCGGGCACGGTCACGGTCTCCGGGTCGAACGCCGCGCCGAGCACGGCGACGTCCAGCTTGTACGGGTTGTCCAGCAGCGGCGACGTACGGCGCGACTCGACCTCGATCTCCCAGACGCCCGGCTGCGGGTCGGCGTAGGAACGCACGTCGGGACGGCACGTGTTGGCCGGGTTGTTGTAGTTCGGGTAGCAGTTGACCGTCGACGACGGGTCCGACGGCACGCCGTGCGGGTGGATGGAGATGAACCGGGTCTGGCTCTTGTCCTTCAGCCCGCTCATCGCGACCTCGAGGGCCTTGGCGCCCTCGGGGACCGTGACGAAGTAGTGCTGGGTGCTGTTGCGCTGCACCGAGTCCGACGCGGAGAAGGTGTACTTCAGCGGCGCGGAGACGACGACCGTGCTGAGGACCTGCTCGTCGATGCCCTCGGTCTTCGGGTCGTCGACCTCCAGGATCGCGCTCTTGATGCCCGCGGACTTCGGCGCGGCCTGGACCTTGACGGTCACCGGCTGGTTCAGCGGCAGCTTCACCTCGTCGGAGCCGACGATGCGGAACGTGCCGCCCGCGTTGTTCTCGAAGTGCAGCTCGTGCCGGATCGCCTTGTCGGCGCCGGACGTACGGGTCAGGGTGATCTCGTACGTCTTCTTCTGGCCGGCCTTCAGGCCGCCCTCACGGTCGTACAGGCCCGTGCCGAAGCCCGGGGTCTTCAGGAACTGGTCGATCGCGGTGTCGACCGGCGCCTTCACCGCGTACGTGTGGGCGGTGGCGTCGTCGCGGATCGCGTCCCAGGCGTCGGGGATGTTCATCAGGCCCACGCCCTCCTCGTACGCCTGCACACCCTTGATGTGGTCGGCGGTCGAGGTGAGTGCCGTGCGCAGGGTCGCCGGCGTGAGGTCGATCTTCTTCTGCTTGGCGGCCGAGACCAGCAGCGCCGCGGCGCCCGTGGCCTGCGGGGAGGCCATCGAGGTGCCCTGGAGCATCGAGTAGCCGGCCGGCAGGGAGTAGCCCGCCTCGGCGACCGGGGAGCCCGGCAGCCAGGTCTGCGTGGTGTTGATCGCCGCGCCCGGGGCGACCAGGGTCGGCGTGAAGCCGCCGTCCTCACGCGGGCCGCGCGAGGAGAACGGCATCATGGCGTACTTCTTCTCCACGACCGAGCCGTAGTTGGCGGCCCAGGTCTCCTTGGAGACGGACGCGCCGACCGAGATGACCTTGTCGGCCAGGGCCGGGTCGCCGATGGTGTTGGCGCCGGGGCCGGAGTTGCCCGCGGAGATCACCAGCTGGACGCCGTAGGTGTCGATGAGGCGCGTGTACAGCTCGGCGCGCGCGTTGTTGCCGTCGTTCAGCGCCGGCAGGCCGCCGATGGACATGTTGACGATGTCGACACCGCGCTTGGTGACGAGGTCGATCATGCCTTCGGTGAGCGCGACGTTGGTGCAGCCGCCCGACCAGGTGCAGGCGCGCGAGGAGACCAGCTTGGCGCCGGGGGCGGCGCCGTTCATCTTCCCGCCGAACAGGCCGTTGGCGGCGGTGATGCCGGCGACGTGCGTGCCGTGCTCGGACTCGATGACGCCGATGTTCACGAAGTCGGACTTCTTGCCGACCCAGGAGCCGCCCAGCGGGTCCATCGGGACGTCCTTGCGGATCTCCACGACGAACGGCTGGCGCTCGGCCACGTCGGTCTTCGGGTCGTCGGTGCCGAACCACCCGATCTGGTGGCCGTCCTTGTACGGCTTCATCGGCGTGTCGTCGCCGAAGTCGTTGTTGTTGTTCAGGTCGACCCGGACCGTGCCCGCCTTGGCGTCGTAGAGCACGCCCCAGACGTCGGTGGTGTCGCCGTCGCGGTTGGCGTCACCCTTGGCGTCGCCGCCCGCGGTGTACGACTCCTTGAAGAGGCTGACGGCGTAGGAGCCCGCCGGGGCCTTGTACGACTGGCCCTGGTAGGTGAAGGCCGGGCCGGACACGGCCGAGACCATCGGGCGCCAGGTGTTGTCGTTGTCGATGATCGGGTCGGTCGCCGTCACCCAGTCGACGATCTTCCGCTCACCGGTCGTGGTCTTCTGAAGCGCCGGGTGGCCGAGGTCCACGCCGGAGTCCAGGATGCCGATGGTGACACCGCGGCCGTCCGCCTTCGGGTGGTCCTCGACGAAGTCGACCGCGCCCGTCTCGAAGGACGGGTTGTACGGGTTCTCGGCCGGGGTGTTCTTCCCCGGACCCGGGTACGTCCCCTTCGCGGCCTGGGCACCCTTGGCGGTGTCCGCGCTCGGCGTCGGGTCGTCCAGCGGGATCTCCTCGCGCAGGTCGATGCCGTGCACGGAGGAGAGCTTGGCGGCGGCGGCGATCGCCCCGTCCGCCTTGGCCGTCGGGACGGTGGCGCGGACGTAGCCCAGCTTGTCGTCGGCCCGGCCCACCGAGCCGCCCTTGACCGCGTCCAGCTGCCCGGCGACCTGCTCGGTCTTCCCGGGCGCGGTGGCGATCATCATGGTGACGGTCTTGTCGCCGTCGGCCTTGGCCTCCGCGAGCAGCTCCGCGTCGTCCGAACCGAGCTTGGCGTGCGCGGACTTGACGCCCGGGTCGGCCGCGGCGTCCGTGCCGGGACCGTCGGCCGAGAAGGCCAGGGGGATGGGCCCGGCCGCGGAGAGCGCGGCGACGAGACCGGCGGCCACGGCGATGCGGGCCACGCGTCTCGGACCCGATATCTGATCGCGCGGGGTGGGAGGGGTCATCGGCATCCCTTGTAGGTAAAGGAACGAGCGGGAAGCGACCGGGGCCGATCGGTCCTGGTCGCAGATGGTCCGAACGGCAAGCCCGGACGATCGCACAGCCTTACGCAAGGGGATGTTCTTTGGGGAGGGTTGACCGAAACGAAATGGATGTATGGGGAAAACCCGCGATGCGATTTGTGGGCATCAGTCCTGAAGGTGACGAAGAAATCGGTTAACGTCCCCAAGTGCGACAGAAGTTGAGGGTGGCGGCCTACGCCATATGCGTCCGCGACGGACAGATCCTGCTCGCCCGCTCACCCGCCCGGGACGGCACGCCCGAGTGGGTCGTGCCGGGCGGCGGCATGGAACACGGCGAGGATCCCCACGACACCGTGGTGCGGGAGGTGGAGGAGGAGACCGGGTACCGCATCGAGGTGACCGGGCTGCTCGGCGTGGACTCCTTCCACCGCGTCTTCCGCGAGGGGCTGCGGCCCCCGGTCGACCATCACGGCGTCCGGTTCGTCTACGAGGGCCGGATCGTCGGCGGGGAACTGCGCAACGAGGTGAACGGCTCCACCGACCTCGCCGCCTGGCAGGACCTGGACGCGGTGCCCCGTCTCGTCCGGGTGCCGCTGGTCGACATCGCCCTGCGGTTGTGGCGCGAGCGCCCGGCCACCGGACGGCTGGCCGACGCCTCGCAGTAGGCCCGGTACCCCGGAAGATGAACACCGCGTGACCGGTTACGGGCCGGTCCCGGAGCAGGCGACGACGCGCAGGGTAGTCCAAGATCCACGTCCGGTGATCGGCGCTGCGCGTTGCCGCCTCGTTCACGCACAGGTCATCCCCACTGCCAACGATCCAGTACGAGCGGGAAGTTCGGGTCACGAACGCCCCGCGACCACTGCCGACGCGTTCGCACTCGGGGAGAGAAGCGCATGTCGCGCACACGCTCAGTCGCCGGCTCCGGCCAGGGCATCCACCGTCGTTCCGTCCTCGCCGCCACCGGCGCGGTCGCCCTCTCCGGGGGTGTCGGCTACGCCCTGCGGCCCAGCGACAGCCAGGCCGCCACCGTCAAGGAGAGCGCGGACGCCGCCGTGGCCGCCTCGTCGCGCCGGGCCCCGGCCGCGCCCCTGGCCCCGTACACCAGGGGCACCACCGTGGCGTCCGTCGCCGCCCCGCGCGGCGGCTCCGGCTACCGGCGCCTGGGTGACGGACCCGGCTGGAAGCGGGTCGTCCGTTCCGAGCTGGCCGCGCCCAAGTCCGGCCGGGCCGCCCGCCGCACCGCGCTCGCCGCCTTCGTGCAGCTCACCGACCTGCACATCATCGACGCCCAGCACCCGCTGCGCCTGGAGTACCTGCGCTCGGCGGACGTCCACGCCTGGCGGCCGCACGAGGCACTGACCGTCCAGGGCGCGATCGCGCTCGTGGAACGGATCAACGCCCTGCGCGGCGCCCCCGTCACCGGAGCCCCGCTGCACTTCGCCATGACCACCGGCGACAACACGGACAACAACGCCAAGTCCGAGCTGGAATGGTTCCTGAAGATCATGAGCGGCGGGCGCATCACGCCCAACACGGGTGACCCGCGCCGCTACGAGGGCGTCCAGAACAGCGGCCTCAAGCAGTACTGGCAGCCGGACGCCGCCGTCCGCGACACCGACAAGCTGGCCGGCTTCCCCCGCCTCGACGGCTTCCTGGAGGCGGCCATCCGCGAGGTGCGCAGCCCCGGCCTCAACCTGCCCTGGTACTCCACGGTCGGCAACCACGACTCGCTGCCGATGGGCTGCTACGCCTCGCACGGCGACTCGTACCTCAGCGAACTCGCCGTCGGCGGCAAGAAGCTGATGAACGTCACCGCGGCCGAGGCCCGGGAGCTCCAGACGCAGATCAAGAAGGCCCGGGACCCGCGGGGCGTCGCCTACCACGACTTCCTGAAGTCCCACGCCCGCGGCATGCGTTCCGTCACCCCCGACGAACGGCGCGCGCCCTTCACCCCGGCCGAGTACCTCAAGGCGCACCTGGACCCGGCCTACCGCGGCGTCGGCCCGGCCGGGCACGGCTACTCCTCCGCCAACCTGGACACGGGCACCCAGTACTACGCCTTCCGCATCTCCGACGACGTCATCGGCATCAGCCTGGACACCACCGACTCCGGCGGCCACTACGAGGGCTCCATCGGCACGGCCCAGCTGAAGTGGCTCGACAAGACACTGCGGGACAACAAGGACTCCTACGCGGTGATCTTCAGCCACCACACCAGCAAGACGATGACCAACCTGCGCCGCGACCCGGCCCGCCCGGACGAGCGGCGCCACAACGGCCAGGAGGTGCTCGCCCTGCTCGGCAGCCACCCCAGGGTGCTCGCCTGGGTGAACGGCCACATCCACAAGAACGTCATCACACCGCACTCCGCGCCCGATGGCCGCTCCTTCTGGGAGATCTCCACCGCCTCCCACGTCGACTTCCCGCAGCTGGCCCGGGTCATCGAGCTGACCGACAACAAGGACGGCACGATCTCCCTGTTCACGACGCTGGTGGAGTCCTCCGCCCCGCACCGCACCGACTTCTCCGACCTCTCCCAGACCGGCCTCGCGGCCCTCTACCGCGAGCTGTCCCTCAACGCCCCCGGCGCGAGCACGACCCTGGGCGGCGACCCCGAGGACCGCAACACCGAGCTGGTGCTCAAGAAGGGCTGACGCGCGCTTTCTCGAGGGCGTGCGCCATGGCTCCGGCACGAGGAGGGGCCGCCGTCGTCCCGGTGGCCCCTCCTCTCCCCTCCTGGCGCTGCCCCGGTCCGTCACTACCGGGGCAGCACCACGACGTACGCGGCCGGTTCGCGGTCGGCCGAGGCCATCAGGGCCGTGCGGATCACCGTCGCCTGCTGCTCCGGGGAGTCGCGCAGCTTCCTCGGCGTGATGTGGACGACGGTGATGCCGAGCCGCTCCAGGTGCTCGCGCTTGCGGGCGTACTCCGACCACAGGGCGTCGTCGTCCTGCCGGGGCGCCCGGGTGTCGAGTTCCAGCGCGACCGCCTGGTCGGGCCAGTACGCGTCGAGGCCGCCGAGGTAGGGGCCGCCGGGCAGCCGCAGGTCGACGTTCCAGACCGGGTCGGGCAGACCGTACTCGGCGACCATCCGGTACAGACGGTTCTCGGCGATCGCCCGGCCCTCGGCGAGCAGGGAGTCCACCGCGTCCACCACGTGCGGGCGGCTCAGCAGCCGTGCCTGGTTCAGTTCCCGGACCACCGCCGCCGGGTCGCAGTGTCCGCCCCGGACCGCCTCGGTGAGCAGCCGGCGGACGATGCCGGCGTCCGCGAGTTCGGCCACCGCGTCGGCCAGCGCGCGGGCGACCGGCGCCACCGGCACCCCCGTGACCTGCTCGGGATCGGGCATGACGGGCGTGCGGACGATACGCGCGCAGCCCGTGGAGCGCAGCCGCCGCAACCGCGGCACCAGGACGTCGATGGCGTCCAGGGACGGCAGCGGGGGAGTGGAGGAGAAGCCGTGCAGCGTCAGCGCCGCCAGGCCCGTGATCATCACCTCGGGGTAGGCGGCGGCGTGCGGCCGGCCCGCGCCGGGCTGGGCGGGCACCCCGGTGCCGCGCTCCCGCGCCGCGAACATCAGCACCGCGTGCAACCGCTCCTCGCTGGTCGGCGGGCCCGGGTGGAGCAGGACGACGCCGGGGAGGAGCTGCTGCCAGGGGCCACCCGCACGGCACTGCTCGTTCGTCTCGGCCGTGGAGACGCCGTGCGCGCGCAGCTGTGCCGTCGTCATCACACGGGGGCGGCCACCGCCGGACAGGTGCAGCGGGCGGGGGGAGAGCGGGGTGTTGTGGGTCATGACCCGCAATTTCCCGCGTCCCGGCCCCCTTTGAACCGCTGTTACAGGGCCGTCGACAAATACGGACAACCCAGCACTAAAGGACGGATGTTCGGATGCCGAAAGCCCCTGGTCCGTTCGGGTGCGGGCCCGAGGTTACGGCTGACGGGGCATTCATCTCGTAACGAAGGAGGAACGCCCCGATCTCAGGCCAAAGCTACTGGTCAGCGGCCTCGTCGCACGCCTGTCCACGCAACGCCCGTGCCAGATCGTCCCGCGATTCCAGGACCAGCCGCCGCAACGCCGGAGCCGCCTGCTCGTGGGCGGCCAGCCAGGCGTCCGTGGCGTCCAGCGTCTCCTGGGACTGCTGGAGGAAGGGGAACAGGCCCTGCACCACGTGCATCCCGATCTGGATCGACCGCTCGGCCCACACCCGCTCGATCGCCGCGAAGTACTTCCCGGCGTACGGCGCGATCAGCTCGCGCTGCGAGTCCTGCGAGAAGCCCGCGATGGTCGCCTCCACCATGGCGTTGGACAGCGCGTCCGACTCCACGACCTGCGCCCACGCCTGCGCCTTGACCGCCGCGGACGGGCGGGCGGCCAGACAGCGCACGTGGTGGCGCTTGCCCGAGGCCGTGTCGTCCCGCGCCAGCTCCTCGGCCAGCACCTTCTCGTCCACGGCCCCGTGCGCGGCCAGCGGCTCCAGGAACGCCCAGCGCAGCTCCTGGTCCAGGTCGAGGCCCTCGACCGTCGCCGTGCCCGCGAGCAGGTCCCGCAGCAGCTCGAAGTCGGCCTCGGAGGTGGCCGTCCGGGCGAAGAACCGCGCCCAGGCGAGCTGGTGCTCACCGCCCGCCCCGGCCGCGTACAGCTCGCGCCGGGCGCCCTCGGCGAGCAGCCGGGCGGCGCTCTCGCGCCGGGCGGGCGCTGTGTAGTGGGTGACCGCCGACCCGGCCCACGCGTGCAGCATCTGCACCACGCCGATCTCGGACTCGCGCCCGCCGAAGCGCAGCACCAGGTCCACGAAGTCCCGCGCCGGGAGCAGCGCGTCACGCGTCATGTTCCACAGCGCCGACCAGCACAGGGCGCGCGCCAGCGGGTCGGTGACCGCTCCCAGGTGCTCGCGCAGGGTCGCCAGGGAGGTCTCGTCGAAGCGGATCTTGCAGTAGGTCAGGTCGTCGTCGTTGACCAGGACCAGGTCCGGGGCGTCGGCTCCGGCCAGGCCGGCCACGACCGTACGGGGGCCGTCGACGTCGGTCTCCACGCGCGCGTACCGCTCCAGCGCCCCGTCGCCCGTCACCCGGTACAGGCCCACCGCCACCCGGTGCGGGCGCAGTTCGGGGTGTGACTCGGCCGCCTCCTGCACCACCGCCAGCTCCTCGACGCGGCCGTCAGCGCCGAGCAGCACCTGCGGCGTCAGCGCGTTCACCCCGGCCGTCTGAAGCCAGGACCGCGACCAGGCGCTCATGTCCCGGCCGCTGGTCTCCCCCAGCACCGACAGCAGGTCCGCCAGGCGCGTGTTGCCGTACGCGTGCCGCTTGAAGTAGCGCCGGGCGCCCTCCAGGAACGCCTCCTCGCCGACGTACGCCACGAGCTGCTTCAGCACCGACGCGCCCTTGGCGTACGTGATGCCGTCGAAGTTGAGCTTGGCGTCCTGGAGGTCGCGGATGTCGGCCGTGATCGGGTGTGTCGAGGGCAGCTGGTCGGCGCGGTACGCCCAGGCCTTGCGGCGGTTGGCGAAGGTGATCCAGCCGTTCTTGAAGCGCGTCGCGCCGACGAGCGAGAACTCGCCCATGAAGTCCGCGAAGGACTCCTTCAGCCACAGGTCGTCCCACCACTCCATGGTGACCAGGTCGCCGAACCACATGTGCGCCATCTCGTGCAGGATGACGTTGGCCCGCGCCTCGTAGGACGCCTGCGTCACCTTCCCGCGGAAGATGTACTCCTCGCGGAACGTCACCAGCCCCGGGTTCTCCATCGCCCCCAGGTTGTACTCGGGCACGAACGCCTGGTCGTACTTGCCGAAGGGGTACGGGAAGTCGAAGTGGTCGTGGAAGAAGTCCAGGCCCTGCTTGGTGACCAGGAAGACGTCGTCGGCGTCGAAGTAGGGCGCGAGGGCCTTGCGGCACAGGGCGCCGAGCGGGATCCGAAGCGTCGTGCCGTCCGCGAAGGTGCGCGTGTAGGAGTCCGTCACGTGGTGGTACGGGCCCGCCACCACACAGGTGATGTACGTCGAGATCGGCTTGGTCTCGGCGAACCGCCACACCCCGTCGGTCTGCTCGCCCACCCCGTTGCTCCACACCGTCCAGCCCTCGGGGGCGCGCACCTCGAAGCGGTAGGGGGCCTTGAGGTCGGGCTGCTCGAAGTTCGCGAAGACCCGGCGGGAGTCGGCCGGCTCGTACTGGGTGTACAGGTACACCTCGCCGTCCTCGGGGTCGACGAAGCGGTGCAGGCCCTCACCGGTGCGGGAGTAGGCGCAGCGGGCGTCGACCGCCAGCTCGTTGTCCGCGGCCAGGTCCTCCAGGGCGATCCGGGAGCCGTCGAAGACCTCACCGGGGTCCAGATCACGGCCGTTGAGTGAGACGGCCGTCACACTCGGCGCGATGAGGTCGGCGAAGGTGCTCGCCCCGGGCTCGTTGCAGCGGAAGCGGATCGTCGTGACGGAGCGGAAGGTGCGGGGCCCGTCCCCCCGGTCCTCACCGACCGCGGACCGCAGGTCGAGGGACACCTCGTACCCGTCGACGCTCAGCAGGGCGGCCCTCTCCCGGGCCTCGTCGCGGGACAGATTCTCACCGGGCACGGGCGGCACTCCTCAGGTGTCGTGGGGTACGGCTGAACAGGACCGATCCTGCCACGCGCACCTGACACGGGTCAGCCGGGAATGACGGCAGCGCGTACCGGTGTTGCCCGAGAAACGGTTCCCTCACGAGGAGAGACATGTCGGACAAGACCCCCGTCGACTTCTGGTTCGACCCGCTGTGCCCGTGGGCCTGGATGACCTCCCGCTGGGTGCTGGAGGTGGAGAAGGTCAGGGACATCGAGGTGCGCTGGCATGTCATGAGCCTCGCCGTCCTCAACGAGGACAAGCTGGACGAGCTGCCCGAGGAGTACCGCGAGCTGCTGGAGACCAAGGCGTGGGGCCCCGTCCGGGTCGTCATAGCCGCGCAGCAGGAGCACGGTCCCGAGATCCTCGGCGACTTCTACACCGCGCTCGGCACCCGCATCCACAACCGGGACGAGGGCCCCGGCAAGGAGACGGTCGCCGCCGCGCTGAAGGACGTGGGCCTGCCGGAGTCCCTCCTGGAGCACTGGGACTCCACCCCGTACGAGGCGGAGCTGCGTGCCTCCCACAAGGAGGGCATCGACAAGGTCGGGCAGGACGTGGGCACCCCCGTCATCGCCGTGCCCGGCCCCGACGGCGCGCAGATCGCCTTCTTCGGCCCGGTCGTCACCCCGGCCCCGCAGGGCGAGGAGGCCGGCCGCCTGTGGGACGGCACCCTCGCCGTGGCCTCGGTCCCCGGCTTCTACGAGATCAAGCGCAGCCGCACCAAGGGCCCGGACTTCTCCAACCTGTAGACTCATCCGGCGGGGGCGGCCTGGATCTTCAGCTCCTCCGGGAGCAGGCCGTCCTCGCCGCGGTTGAGGTAGCGCTGGTACCACCGGCAGCCGACCGCGGTGCAGCGCCAGTAGTCGTCCACGAAGTGCCCGGCTCCCTTCTCCGCCCTGACCGCCGCCCGCTCGGCGGCGTTGAACATCCTGAAGTCCTGCATGGTGCCGCAGGTCCGGCACGCCCGGCTCACCGTCATCCGCTCCTCCTCGCGATCACCGCCAGGTCCGGGAAGTCGGTGACGACCGCATCGACCCCCATGCGGTAGTACAGCGCGTATTCCGCGAACGCGTCCCCGAAATCGTTCGCTCCGCTCCCGCGCCGGAACCGCTCCGGCAGGAACTGGTTCTCCGCGCGGAAGGTGTACGGCCCGATCCGCAGCCCCGCCGCGTGCGCGTCCGCGACGAGGCTCGTGCCGGCGACCGAGGACTTGTCCGGCCCGATCCAGTCCGCGTACCGCGCGATCTCCGCCAGGCCCGCCGGCGTCATCATGTCCCGGTAGGTCGTCGAAGGCAGGTCGTACGGCCCGCCCGTCGTCCCCAGCGCCTGCCACAGCGGTACGTCCAGATCCGTCATGCGCTTGAGGCTCGTCGGCTCGAAGGACTGCACGACGCACTCGCGCCGGCCGAGCCGGTTGCGGCGGATCGCGGCCTCGAGCCTCGGCTCCAGCGGCAGGCCGATCGAGCGGAAGTACGTGGGGTGCTTGGTCTCCGGGAAGACGGCGACCGTCCGGCCGTGCTCCCGCGACAGCCGCCGCGCCAGGTCCACGACCTCCTGGAAGGTCATGACCTCCGCGCGCCCGTCGAAGACGGTGTTGCGGTTGCGGACCTGCGGCAGCCGCTCCACCGCCCGCAGCGTCTTCAGCTCGGCCAGCGTGAAGTCCTCCGTGAACCAGCCGGTGACGGCCCGCCCGTCGACCGTCTTCGTCGTCCGGCGGCCCTCGAACTCCGGCCGGCGGGCCACGTCCGTCGTCTGGGAGATCTCGTTCTCGTGCCGGACCACCAGCACATGGTCCTTCGTCGGCACCAGGTCCGGCTCGATCCAGTCGGCACCGGTCTGCACGGCGTAGGTGTACGAGGCTTCCGTGTGCTCCGGGCGCCAGCCGGCCGCGCCGCGGTGACCGATGACGACCGGGCCGCCCCTCGCGGGTCCGGCCGCCGCCGGGGCGGCAGCGGCGGGTCCCGCGGCCGCCGCGAGGAGGAGGGATCTGCGTCCGAGCCGCATGCGACTCCCTTCGGTCGAGGGCAAGTTCACCGACGGGCCCGGGTCCGGGCCTCGCAGAGCCGTTCCAGGTGCTCCCCATAGCCCCGCGTGTACAAAGCGGCCCGGTCCGGATCGGGCTCGACGACCGCCGTCGGCCGGGTCCAGGCCCGCGCGTCCAGGCCGGCCCCGTACCGCTCGGCCGCCGCCAGGACCGCGCCCCGCGCGCCCACCTCGCCCTCGACGACCCGCAGCGGCCGGCCCAGCACATCGGCCAGCAGCCGCATCCAGGCGGAGCTGCGGGTGCCGCCGCCGCACACGGCCAGGCTCCCGGTCAGGCCCGCCGCCTCCAGGCAGTGCCGGGCCGCGTACCCGATGCCCTCGCAGGTGGCGCGGACCAGGTCGCCCCGGGTGGACTCCAGAGACACGCCGGTGAGCTCGGCGCGCAGCCGGGGCTCCACGAAGGGCGCGCGTTCCCCGGAGGGCGCGAAGTACGGCAGCACCCGCACGCCGTGCGCGCCCGGCGGCGTCCCGGCGAGCAGGCCGTCCACCTCCTCGTGCCGCACCCCCGTCGTCGACAGCACCCAGTCCAGCGCCGCCGTGCCGACCATGGCCGGCATGGCACGCAGCCAGTGCCCGGGCCGGTCGGTGGAGATGTACAGGCCGGCCGGTTCCCCGGTCAGGTCCAGCTCGGTCGTGGCGACCAGGCCGGCCAGACAGGTGCCGACGATCAGCAGTCCGTCCCCCGGGGACGTCACCCCGGCGCCCAGCGCACAGGCCGGCAGGTCGTACGGGCCGTTGGCGATCCGGGTCCCGGACGGCAGACCCTCGCCCAGCGCCTCGGCCGTCGCGACAGGGTCGCTGACCGGGGCGAGCAGGCCCCGGCGGTGCGCGAGCCCCAGCAGCTCCACGACCTCCTCGTCGTAGGTCCGGGTCCGCGGGTCGAGGAACGGCATCGACGCGTCCGACACGTCCGTCGCCGGACCGGCCCCGGTCAGCCGCTGGAACACCACGTCCTTGCAGTACAGGGCGGCCCGTGCGGCGTCCAGCGCCTTCGGTTCGTGCCGGTCGAGCCAGGCCAGCAACGGGCCCGGGCAGCCCGGGAACATGGCGCCGCCCGTCCGCCGGAACACCGACTCGAAGGTGCCGTCCGCCAGCCACCGGTCGACCAGTTCGTGCGCCCGTCCGTCCATCCAGGAGGCCGCCGCCCGCACCGGCCGCCCCTGCGCGTCGACCAGCCACACCCCGTCGCCCTGGCCCGTGAGCCCGGCCAGTTCGACCGGCCCCGGCACCCGTGCGGTGACCTCGTCGAGCACGGCCACGACCGCCCCGTACACCTCCTCCATGTCCTGCTCGACGACTCCGTCGTGCAGGGAGAGGTTCACCGGGCGTAAGGCCACGGCGAGTTCACGGCCCGCGGCGTCGAAGGCCGCCGCCTTGACCATGGACGTGCCCACATCGATCCCCACGTACATGCGGCTCTCCTCCCGGTCTCAGGTCAGACAGTGCGCGAGCGGCTCCCCGCGCACCCAGCGGCCCACCTCTTCCGCGGCGATCCGCGCCGCCTTCTCGGCGACGGCCCGAGAGGCCCCGCCCAGGTGCGGGGTGAGCACCACCCGGTCGGCGAGTCCCAGCAGCCGGGACTGCGAGGGGAGCGGCTCCTGCTCGTAGGTGTCGAGGGCCGCCGCGGACACCCGGCCGCTCTCCAGCGCGTCGCACAGCGCGCCCTCGTCCAGCAGCGGGCCCCGGGCCACGTTCACCACCACCGCCCCGGACGGCAGCAGGGCCAGCTCGCGGGCGCCGATCAGCCCCCGGGTCTCCGGGGTGAGCCGGGCGTGCAGGGTGATCACCCGGGAGCGGCGCAGGAGGTCGTCGAGCGACGTCACGCGCAGACCGTGGATCTCGCCGTGCACATACGGGTCGTACACCATCACCCGCGCCCCGAACGCGCACAGCACGCGCGCCACCCGGCTGCCGACGGCCCCGTACCCGACCAGTCCGATCGGCAGGTCCTCCAGCTCCAGTCCGCTGTGTTCGTACGTGTAGTACGTCGCCCCCTCCCAGCTGCCCCGCCGGACGAGCGGGTCGTGGGCCTGGGGGATGCGGCGCAGGGCGGCCAGCATCAGGCCGACGGTGAACTCGGCGGTGGCGGCGGCGTTGCGGCCCGGCGCGAAGCACACCCGCACGTCACGCTCCCTTGCCGCGTCGAGGTTGACGTTGACCGGTCCGCCCCGGCAGACCACGACCAGCCTCAGATCCGGGCAGGCGGCGAGGACCTTCTCCGTCACCGGGCCCATCTGCGTGACCAGGACCTCCGCCCCGGCCAGCGCCTCGATCATCGCGTCCTCGGCGTCACTGGCCTCCCGCACCTCGGCGACCGGCCCGAACGGCTCCAGCGGCCAGCCGAGCCGCAGCTGCCTGACGTCGGCCCGCTCCACCTCGTGCTCCACCGCCCGTGAGATCAGCGAGGGCAGGACGAAGTGATCACCGGCGGCCACGACGCGCACGCTGTTCACGTCAGTCATCGCAAGGAAACTCCCGTCTCGGCGTCGAAGACATGGGTGTGCCCGGGGTCGGCGGCGACCCGGACCCGTTCGTCGTGCGTGAGCCGCACCTCGGGGTCGGTCAGGACGACCAGATGCCGTTCGACCCCGTCGAGGGCGAGGGTCGCAAGGCCCCACTCCAGCAGCGGCTCGTGGGCCACGACCCGGGCGGGCAGGCCGCCTTCGCCGGTGAGGCGGACGTCCTCGGGGCGGACCCCGGCCACCACCTCACGGCCTCGCTCGACCGGCACGGGCAGGGCGAGGCGCACCGTGTCCGAGAGGCGGGCGTGACCGTCGCCGTCGGCGATGCCGGGCAGCAGGGTGACGGCGGGCTCGCCCACGAAGTCCGCCACGAACACGTTGGCCGGGCTGTCGTAGATCTCGTAGGGGGTGCCGAGCTGCTGGATGACGCCGTCCTTCATCACGGCGATCCGGTCGGCGAGGGAGAGGGCCTCCTCCTGGTCGTGGGTGACCAGGATGGTGGTGTGGCCCAAGTCCTTCTGGATGCGCTTCAGTTCGCGGCGCGTGGTGTCCCGCTGGGCCGCGTCCAGGTGGGAGAGCGGCTCGTCGAGGAGCAGCACGTCCGGCTCGCGGATCAGGGCCCGGGCCAGCGACACGCGCTGCTTCTGGCCGCTGGAGAGGCCGGCCGGGCGGGCGTCGAGGAGGCCGGTAAGACCGACCCGCTCGGCGATCTCCTTCACCCTGCGGTCGACGTCCCGGCGGTCGGCCCTCCTGCGGGCCTTCAGACCGAACGCCAGGTTCTCCGCGACCGACAGCGGCGGGTACAGGGCGTAGTTCTCGAACGCGACGCCCATGTTCCGCTGCCGCGCGGGCCGTTCGACGACCGAGGAGCCACCGACCAGGATGTCCCCGCCGGTGACGGACTCCAGACCGGCGATCATCCGTAACGTGGTCGACTTGCCGCAGCCGGACGGCCCGAGCAGCCCGAGCAGCTCCCCGGAGCGCAGGTTCAGGTCGATGCCGCGCACGGCGTCCACGGAGGGCCGCCCGCGCACCCGGTAGGTCTTGCGCAGCTCACGTAGCTCCAGTCCCGTTCCGCTCGCCATGGCCGCCGCCCTTCGTCGCGCAAACCTCGTAACGGACCTTGTGCTCGTCCAGATCCCGCAGTGCCTCCGGTGCCGCCCCGTCGTCCACGAGGACCGTGTCGAAGCGGGACAGCGGGACGACCCGGTGCAGGGCGACCCGGCCGAGCTTGGTGTGGTCGATCAGCAGGACGTTGCGTGCCGCCGCGTCGAGCATCGCCCGCTTCACGGACACGATGTGCTGCTCCTGGTGGTACGCGTATCCCCCGTGCACGGCCGACGTCGACGCGAAGCACACATCCACCCGGAGCTGCTCGACCGCCTCCACGCACGACACCCCGAGGAACGAGGAGTGCAGCGGGTCGTAGTCGCCGCCGAGCGCCATCAGGTGGATGCCCCGCTGGTCGGAGAGGAGGTTGATGGCCTCCAGGAAGTTGGTCACCACCGTCAGCGGTGTCACCTCGGCGGTGCGCAGCGCTCTGGCTATCTCCAGGGCGGACGTGGAGTCGTCCAGCAGGATCGCCATCCCGGGCTCCACCATCCGCAGCGCGTGCTCGGCGACGGCCGCCTTCTCGGCCCGCATGGTCTTCAGCCGGTACTGCACGTTCGACTCGAAGACCCCCGACGGCTGCGCGGTCACCCCGCCCCGGAACTTGCGTACGATGCCCTGCCGTTCGAGCTCGTCGAGGTCCCGGTGGATCGTCATCAGGCTCACCCCGAACCGCTCGGCGAGCTCCGCCGCCGTCGCCGAGCCGTCGGCCAGCACCTGCTCGGCCATGGCCGCCTGGCGTGCCGCGGGCCCCTGCGCTCCACCACTGCTGTTGCCGCTCATGGCTGTGTCTCTATCCGTCGTCCCGGTCGCTCCGGCCGGTCGGCCTCGAACAGCAGCAGGTTCTCAGGCCGGACCACCAGCCGTACCGGATCGTCCGGACGAAGGCGTGCCGCGTCCGACCTGGGCGCCACCAGCGACACCCGCCGCTGTCCGGTCCCGAGCCGGACGGTGACCTCGACGGACCGTCCGAGCACCTCGGTGACGTACACGGTCCCGCTCAGCTCGTGGCCCTGGCCGCCGTGCAGGGCGAGGTCCCGGGGCCGGATGCCGACCAGCACCTGCGTGCCGGGGGCGGCCCGTGCGCGGACCGGCAGCCCGATCCCGCCGTCCGACCGCACCCCGCTCTCCGTCACCACGCCCGGCAGCAGATTGATCCGGGGCCGGCCGAAGGCCCGCGCGACCTCGGTGTCCCACGGCCGGTACCAGATCTCCTCCCGGGTGCCGGTCTGCACGATCCTGCCCTCCCGGATGACCCCGATCCGGTCGCCGAGGGCGAGCGCCTCGACCGAGTCGTGGGTGACGTACAGGGTGGTGGTGTGCTGCACGGCCCCGATGGCCTTCAGCTCGGCCCGCATCTGCTGGCGGAGTTTGGCGTCGAGGTGGGAGAGCGGCTCGTCGAGCAGGAAGGCCCGGGCGGGGCGGACCAGGACCCGGCCGAGGGCGACGCGCTGCCGCTGGCCGTTGGACAACCGGCCCACGGGCCGGTCCAGCAGCCCCGAGATGCCGAGCAGTTCGGCGATGGCGCCGATCCGCTGCCGGGCCTCGGCGGCGGGCAGCCGGTGCCGGGGCGAGCGCAGCGGTGAGGCGAGGTTGTCGTAGGCCGAGCGGTGCGGGTAGAGGGCGTAGCTCTCGAAGCACATGGCCACGCCCCGGTCGTAGGGCTCGACGTCCCGCACGTCCCTGCCGTCGAGCAGGACGGTCCCGGAGTCGGGCGGCTCGAGCCCGGCGATCGTCTTGAGCGTGGTCGTCTTGCCGGCCCCGGACGGGCCCAGCAGGCAGAAGAACTCGCCCTCCGCCACCTCCAGTTCGAGCCCGTCGAGTGCGACGGTCCTCCCGTACGCCTTCCGAATCCCGCTCAGCCGGATCACGACTTCACCGCCCCGAACGACAGGCCCCGCACCAGGTACCGCTGGATGGTCAGGGCCAGCAGCAGCGGCGGTACGACGGAGACGAGCGCGGCGGCGGCCGTCAGGTTGTACTTGGGCCGGTCACCGCCGAGGAACGACAGGGCGCCCACGGTCACCGTCTGGGCCTCGTTGGAGGTGAGGATCAGCGGGAAGACGAAGTTGTTCCAGGCGAAGATGAACGCCAGCAGCGACACGGCCGCGATGCCCGGTTTGACCAGCGGCAGCGCCACCTTGAAGAACGCCTGCTTGCGGGTGTAGCCGTCCAGCAGGGCGGCCTGCTCCAGCTCCGGCGTCAGGTCGGCGAAGTACGACCGCATGATCCACACCACCAGCGGCAGCGTGACCAGTTGCAGCACCCACACCATGCCGACGTACGTGTCGAAGAGACCGAGCTTCTGGTACAGCACGAACAGCGGGATGATCACGGTCAGTTCGGGTGCGAAGCGGAACGACAGCAGGGTGAACATCAGGTTCTCGGAGCCCTTGAACCGCCACCGCGCCGACGCGTACGCGGCCGGCAGCCCCACCACCAGCGACAGTGCGACCGCCCCGACCGACACCACCAGGCTGTTGACGAAGAACCGCACGAACGGGATGCCCTCGCTGTCGCCGAGGACCGTCCGGTAGCCGTCTAGGGTCGGGGAGAAGGAGAAGTAGGTCGAGAAGAGCTGGTCCGCCGGTTTCAGCGACAGGATCACCATCCAGGCGATCGGGAACAGCGCGAAGACGAAGTAGAGGACCAGGGCGGCGTCGCCCAGCCATCCCAGGACGCGTTTGTTCATGTGGTGACCTCCGCGGCCTTCCGCTGGATCTTCCCCAGGTGCTTCACCAGCACCATCGCGGCCAGGTACACCACGGCCCACAGCACGACCGTGTAGGAGATCCCGAAGGAGTAGCGCTGGAAGCGGATGGCCTCCAGGTACGCCCGGATCTGGAGCACGACGGTCGAGTCACCCGGCCCGCCCTCGGTCAGGGCGTAGATGATGTCGAAGACCTTCAGCGAGTCCATGAACCGGAAGATCACCGCGACCAGGACGTACGGCCACAGCATCGGCAGGGTCAGCCGGCGGAAGGTGTACCACCACCCCGCGCCGTCCACGGCCGCCGCCTCGAACGGGGAGGCGGGCAGCGACCGCAGACCGGCCAGGGCGAGGATCGCCACGAACGGCGTGTAGACCCACACGTCCACGGCGATCGACGACAGCAGCGCGCCCGTCGGGGTGTCGGTCCACTGCACCCCGCCCAGCCCGAAGGGCTTAAGCAGGTGGTTGACCACCCCGACCGACGGCTGGAGCATCAGCTTCCAGATGATCGCCGCGATCACCGGAGCGATCATCAGGGGCAGGATCAGGATCTTCTCCAGCACCCGGCCGATCAGGGTGGACCGGTGCAGCAGCAGGGCGACGGCCACGCCGAGCACCGTCTCCGCCAGGGCCGCCCCGACCGCGTACAGCACCGTCACCCAGGCCGAGTTCCAGAACGCCTCCTGGGTGAAGACGGTGGTGTAGTTCTCGAACCGCACCATGTCCGGCTGCGGTTTGCTCGCCGAGAAGTCGAAGAGCGTGTAGTACAGCCCCAGCCCGAAGGGGTAGAGGATCCCGCAGGTCAGCAGCAGGGCCGGGACGATCAGGAGGTACGGCCGCAGCGCGAGCCGCACGGCTAGCCCACCTTGCCGGCGAGGTCGTCCGCCAGCCCGTCCAGGACGGACTTCGCGCCCTGGCCGCCGTAGATCTCCTGGAGGGCCGCGGCCCAGCTCGTCGTCGCGTCGAAGAACTGCGCCTGCGGGGTGAACTGGATCTTCGTCTGGTCGACGACCGTCTCGAAGGTCTCCAGGAAGCCCGGCAGGTGCCGCATCTTGTCCTTGTAGGCGGCGTCCTCGGCGACCGACCTGCGCACCGGGTCGATGTGGTTGTGCCTGATGGCGCTCCTGCGCAGGTGCTCCTTGCCGGTCGCCCACTGAAGGAACAGCCAACTGGCGCTCTTCTTCCTGCTCCTGGCGTTCATGCCGAGCGACCAGATCCACATGTTGGTGGCGAGCGAGCCGTCCGGCCCCTTCGGCCCCGGGTGGAAGGCGATCTTCCCGGAGGCGGGGCTCGCGCCCTTCACCGCCTGGAAGTAGGCGGCCGTGTCGGCGTCGAACAGCATCCCGGCCTTCTTCGCGCCCAGGTCGCTGGAGCACTGGTACCAGGTGTAGGAGGTCCACGAGGGCGGCCCGCCCTGCTTCACCATCCGCGCCCAGTCCTCGGTGAAGGCCACGGCCTCGGGGCTGTTCATGGCGGGCGTGAGCTTCCCGCCGTCGACGGTGAAGTCCTTCAGCCCGTTGCGGGCGTACATCGTCATGAAGCCGGGGTGGATGGTGGCCCAGCTCCGCGACCCGCGCACGGCGATCCCGTACATCCCGTCGAACCCGGCGCCCGGCGCCTTGCGCTTGATGGTGCCGGCGAGTTCGGCCAGCTCGTCGAAGGTGTCGGCCGGTTTCACGCCGAGCTTGCGGAACACCTCGGTGTTGTAGGCGACGACGTTGGTCTCCCAGCCCCACGGCAGCGCGTACTGCCCGCCCTGCCCCAGCGGCGCGCCCGCCTTCAGTGACCACTGGTCGGCCTGGAGGAGGTTGGGGAAGAAGTCCGCCTGGTCCCATTCGGCGCCCGTGGCCGAGGAGTTGCGCATCCAGGGCCCGAGGTCCTCCAGCCAGCCCGGCGGCCCGTACTGCCACACCATGTACGCGCCGAGCATGAAGACGTCGTAGGAGGCACGGCCGCTGGACAGGTCCACGGTGAGCTTGTCGAAGTAATTGTCCTCGGGGAAGACGTCGTACTCGACCTCGATGCCGGTCCGCGCGGTGAACGACTTCAGGTCGGCGATGAGGGCGTCGGTGTACGGGTGCTTGTTGAGCAGGGCTTTGACGGTGGTGCCCTTCTCCCGCTTCCAGTCGAAGGAACCGGTGACGTCGTCCGCCGCCGAGCCGTCGCCCTTGTCCTCGTTCCCGCCGAAACCGGCGCCGCAGGCCGTCAGCAGCGGGGCCGCGGCCGCCCCGGCGGCGAGGGCGAGGAAGCGCCGGCGGTCGTGCAGGTGCGTGTCCATCCGTACCTCCGCGTGGAGCCTGGTCAACACGTCGAGTCGTGACTCGTCAACAGAGCGTGGAACGGCTGAAGTTGGGCGTCAATCCCTCGCGCACGGGAAAATATCGGGGCACAGTGAGAAGTTCACAGATCCGGCTGCGACGGCACGGGAGGTTCCGGATGGTGGACGAGGGTGCGGGCTGGCTGGGTGTGGACCTGGGCACGCAGAGCGTCCGCGTGCTGCTCGTCACCGCCGACGGCACGGTTCTCGGCAGCGGATCGGCCCCGCTGACCGGGCGGCGGGAGGGGGTGCGGCACGAGCAGGACCCGCTGCGCTGGTGGGCGGCGCTGTGCACGGCGTCCCGGACGGCCCTCGGCTCCGCGCCCCCGGGCCTGGAGGTCGCCGGACTCGCGGTGTGCGGCACCTCCGGCACGGTGCTGCTCACGGACCGTTCGGGCCGCCCCGTGAGCCCCGCCCTGATGTACGACGACGGACGGGCGAAGGCACAGGCCGCGCGGGCCCGCGAGGCGGGACTCGCCGTCCAGGACACCTGGGCCCTGCCGAAAGCGCTGTGGCTGCTCGGGGAGTATGGCGGCACCTCGGTGCGCCTGGCCCACCAGCCCGACCTGATCGTCTCCCGGCTCACGGGCGAACCGCCCCCGGCCGATGCCAGCCATGCCCTGAAGACGGGCTACGACGTGGAGGGCGATCGCTGGCCCGAGGCGGCCCTGTCCGAACTGGGCGTGCCGGACGACCTGTTGCCCGGTGTCGTCCGCCCGGGGACGCGCCTGGGCGAGGTCTGCCCGGCCGCGGCCGACGCCACCGGCATCCCCGCCGGCACGCCGGTGTTCGCCGGGATGACCGACGGCTGCGCGGCCCAGATCGCCTCGGGCGCGCTGCGGCCCGGCTCATGGAACTCCGTGCTCGGCACCACGCTCGTGCTCAAGGGCGCCGCCCGCGACCCGGTGCGCGACCCCACCGCGGTGGTCTACAACCACCGTGCCCCGGACGGCACCTGGCTGCCCGGCGGGGCGTCGAGCGTCGGAGCCGGAGCACTCGCCGCCCGCTTCCCGCACGCCGACCCCGCCGCCATGGACGCAGCGGCCAGGGCGTTCGAACCGTCGAGTGCGATCGCCTACCCCCTGGTCTCGCCGGGCGAGCGGTTCCCGTTCCGGGCACCCGAGGCGACCGCGTTCGTCCTCGGAGACCCGGCGGGCGACGCCGACCTGTGGGCCGCGCTGCTCCAGGGCGTGGGCTTCGCCGAACGCCTGTGCCTGGACTACCTCCACCACCTCGGCGCCCCTGTCGACGGCCCGCTCACCTTCACGGGCGGCGGCGCCCGCAGCCCGTACTGGAACCAGCTGCGCGCCGACATCCTGGGCCGCCCGGCCCGGGTGCCCGAGCAGACGGAACCGGCCCTCGGCATGGCGGTCCTGGCCGCGTACGGGGCGTCCCGGGCCGGTGCGCTCGCGGACGTCGCCGAGCGCATGGTCCGCGTCCGGGCCGTCCTGGAACCCCGCCCGGGCCGCACGGCGGTCTTCGCCGAGCCGTACGCGCGGCTCGTCGGCGCCCTGCGGGAACGCGGCTGGCTGCCCGGCCCGGTCGCCGCGCACGCCCTCGGCCCGCTGAGCCGGGATACTTCCGGGTCATGAGTACGACCCTTCTGCTGGTCCGGCACGGACAGACCGTCTGGCACGCCGAGAACCGCTACGCCGGCATCAGCGACATCGACCTCACCGACACCGGCCGCGCCCAGGCCGAGGCCCTGGGCCGGTGGGCCGCCGCCCACCCGGTCGACGCGATCTGGACGTCCCCGCTGTCCCGGGCCGTCGCCACCGCCGAGCCCGCCTGCCGCGCCCTCGGCCTCACCTCACAGAGCGAACCCCACCTGCGGGAATGCGACTTCGGTGTGCTGGAGGGCCGTACGCTCGCCGAGTTCGAGACCGAGGACCCGGAGTGGGCCGCGGCCTACCGCGCCGACCCGGTGGCGCACTCCTTCCCCGGCGCCGAGGACCCGCCGGCGGCGGCGGCCCGCGGGGTGCGCGCCCTGCGGGACATCGCGGCCGCCCACCCGGGCCGGCGCGTCCTGGTCGTCGCCCACAACACCCTGCTGCGGCTGGTGCTGTGCACGCTGCTGTCGATCCCCCTGAGCGAGTACCGCAGGCTGCTCCCGCGGCTGCGCAACGCGGCGATCAGCGAACTGCGCATGCACCCCGACGGCTCCGCCGCGCTCCTGTCGCTCAACGTGCCGTGCGAGGCGGATGTGCCGTAGCGCCGAGGGGAAACCCCCGCGAGTCACGTCCTCGCGGGGGTTTCCTTCCTTCCGCCTGCCGTGCGTGAAAGGTGAGAAGACGATCACGAGGCAGGACGCTTCACGCGGCCCTCGTCACGGCGCCGGCAGCAGCACGTCCGCCCGGGACTTGGCCGCCTCGTAACGCCGGGCCACGTCCTGCCAGTTGACGACCTGCCACATCGCCTCGACGAAGTCGGCCTTCTGGTTCTTGTACTGGAGGTAGAAGGCGTGCTCCCAGGCGTCGAAGACGAGGATCGGGGTGGCGCCCTGGCCGACGTTGCCCTGGTGGTCGTAGACCTGCTCCACGATCAGCCGCCCGCTCAGCGGCTCGTGGGCGAGCACGCCCCAGCCCGAACCCTGCGTGGTGGCCGACGCCTTGGACAGCTGTGCCTTGAAGCGCGCGAAGGACCCGAAGGACTCGGTGATCGCGTCCGCGAGCTCCCCCGCCCCGTCCTGCGCCAGCGGCTCGCCGCCCCCGTCCTTCGGGCCGGTCATGTTCTGCCAGTAGATGCTGTGCAGGATGTGCCCGGACAGGTGGAAGGCCAGGTTCTTCTCCAGCCCGTTGACCGACCCCCACGTCTCCTTGTCCCGCGCCTCGGCCAGCTGCTCCAGCGCGTCGTTGGCGCCCTTCACATAGGCGGCGTGGTGCTTGTCGTGATGCAGCTCGATGATCTCGGGGCTGATCACGGGGGCGAGCGCGGAGTAGTCGTAGGGCAGTTCGGGCAGCGTGTAGACGGGCATGGGCGGGATCCCCTCCGGACCTCTTATTGCAACTTACTTGCAACTGCACGCTAGCAGCAAGAGATGGTCGAGGCGGGCCGGGCACGCGAAAGGCCCCCGCGTGTGTCGCGGGGGCCTTCGAGGGTGAGGTGTCTACTGCCGGGCGCGGGCCTTCTGCCAGGCGTACCCGACGGCCGCCAGAACCAGGATCATCCCGCCCGTCGAGTACAGCTGCACCCGCGTGTCCGGCTCCCGGGCCATCAGGACGAAGACCGCGGCCATGCCGGCCAGTGCCACCCACGTCAGCCACGGGAACGCCCACATGCGCACGGCCAGCTTCTCCGGCGCCTCGCGCTCCAGCCGGCGGCGCAGCCGCAGCTGGGAGACGGCGATGAAGATCCAGACGGCCAGGATGACCGCGCCGATCATGTTCAGCAGCCAGGCGAAGACGTCGTTCGGCCGCCAGTAGCTCAGCACCACGCACAGGAAGCCGAACACGGACGACGCCAGCACGGCGATCCGCGGCACCCCGCCCGAGACCCGGCCCAGCCCCTTCGGGCCCTGGCCGCGCTCCACCAGCGAGTAGGCGATGCGCGAGGCGCCGTAGATGTTGGCGTTCATCGCCGACAGCAGGGCGACCAGGACGACCACGTTCATCAGCTGGCCGGCGCCCGGGATGCCGAGCTCGTCGAGGGCGGCGACGTACGGGCCCTTCTCCACGACCGCCTCGGAGTCCCAGGGGACCAGGGTGACGATGACGGCCATCGAGCCGATGTAGAACAGCGCGATGCGCCACATCGCCGTGCGGACCGCGCTCGCGACGCCCTTGACGGGGTTCTCCGACTCGGCCGCCGCGATGGTGACCGTCTCCAGGCCGCCGTAGGCGAAGACCGACGCGAGCAGGCCGATGACCAGGCCCTCACCGCCGTTCGGGAGGAAGTTTGTCAGGTGGCTCGCGCCGGGGGAGTCGGTGCCGGGCAGGACACCGGCGATCGCCAGGACGCCGAGCACCAGGAACAGGCTGATCGCCCCGACCTTCAGGGCCGCGAACCAGAACTCGAACTCGCCGAAGTTCTTCACGGCCGCGAGGTTCGTGCCGCAGAAGACGACCATGAACAGCGCCACCCACGCCCACTCCGGCGTGCCCGGCAGCCAGCCGCTGACGATCTTCGCGGCGCCGATGCCCTCCAGGCCGACGGCCGTGCACAGCAGCACCCAGAAGGACCATCCGGCGGTGAACCCGGCCCAGGGGCCGATCGCCCGCTCGGCGTGCGCCGAGAACGACCCCGACGACGGGTACGCCGCCGACATCTCGCCGAGCATCCGCATCACCAGCATCACGAGGACACCGGAGAGGGCGTAGGCGACCACGATCGACGGACCGGCCGCGGCGATACCGGCACCGGAGCCGACGAACAGACCGGCTCCGATCACCCCGCCGAGGGCGATCATCGACAGGTGGCGCTGCTTCAGGCCATGGGAGAGAGAGGCGTCGTCCGTGCTGGTCGGCGTCCCCTGGGTGGTGCTGCTGGGCATGGGCGCGGCTCGTCCTGTGGGTGAGAGGCGTACGAGGGCAAAAACGCCGCCAGTCTCGGATGCCTCTCCACCGGCACGGAGAGGCATCCCACCATCCGGACAGTCGCGTCGCTCTGTGTGGCTAGGCGGCTACCGGCGTGTAGTGCGAGGCGTCGCCCTCGATGACGTAGCTCTCCTTGCCCTCGGTGCCGACCGGGACGTCCCCGGCGACGGTCACCCGGTGCAGGCGGCGCGGCAGGCCGTCGTAGTTGTCGACGGCGTAGTGCTGGGTGATGCGGTTGTCGAACAGGACGAGCTGGTTCGGCGACCAGCGGTGGCGCAGGATGTTCTCCGGCCGCGTGACGTATGCCTGGAGCAGGTCGAGGATCTTGCGGGACTCGCCCGGTGAGAGGCCCACGATCCGCTGGGCGAAGCCGCCGATGAACAGCCCGCGCTCGCCGGTCAGCGGGTGGACGCGGACGACCGGGTGGACGGTGCGGTACTTGATCGAGGTGAACTGGGCGCGCCGGGCCGCCTGCTCCTCGTCGACGTCCTCCTCGGGCACCGCGTAGTCGTAGTCGTTGGTGTGCTCGGCCCAGAGGGTGTCGGCGAGAGCGCGCAGCGACGCGGGCAGGTCGCGGTAGGCGGCGGCGGAGCTGGCGATCAGCGTCTCGCCGCCGTAGGGCGGGACCGTGACACTGCGCAGGCTGGTGGCCTGCGGCGGGTTCAGGACGAAGGTGACGTCGGTGTGCCAGTGGTTGGCGGCCCGGCCGCCCTCGCTGTCGACGGGCAGCACGTTCGGGGCGCCGTCGACGGCGGCCACCGTCGGATGGGCGGTGGTGATGTCGCCGAAGTGCCGGACGAAGGCCTGCTGGCCCGCGTCGTCCAGGCCCTCCGCGTCGAAGACCAGCGCCTTGTGGGTGTTGAGCGCCTCGCGCAGGGCGGTGGAGGTCTCCGCGTCGAGGGGCCGGGTGAGGTCGACGCCCTCGACACGGGCGCCGATGTGCGCGGTGACCTTGTGGATCTCGATGCTCATGGCGAAGTTCCTCTCGGGTGGGTCAGACGAGTGCCGGGGCGATGACGTGCTGGTTGGCGGGCCGGGGGAGGCCGTAGCGCTCCCGCAGGGTGCTGCGGCCGCCGTACTCGGCGCGCAGCAGCCCGCGGGCGCGCAGGATCGGGACGACGTGCTCGACGAACGCCTCCAGACCGGACGGCAGCACCGCGGGCATGATGTTGAAGCCGTCCGCGGCGCCCGAGCCGAACCAGAGCTCGATGGTGTCGGCGACCTGCTCGGGGGTCCCCGCGAAGGTGAGGTGCCCGCGCCCGCCGCCGAGCCGCCCGATCAGCTGCCGCACGGTGAGCCGCTCGCGCCGGGCCAGTTCCACGACGAGCGTGTAGCGGCTCTTGGCGCCCTCGATGGCGCTCTCCGGCGGCAGGCCGGAGGGGAGCGGACCGTCCAGCTCCAGGGTGTCCGGGTCCAGGTGCAGCAGCCGCTCCAGGTGCCGCACGCCGTGCGCGTGCACGATGTGGTCCTCCAGGACCCGTTCGCTCGCCCGCGCCTCGGCCTCCGTCGAGCCGATCACCGGCACGATGCCCGGCAGCACCTTGATGTGGCCGGCGTCCCGGCCGGCCGCGACCGTCCGGGCCTTGAGGTCGGCGTAGAAGGCCCGCGCGTCCTCGATGGTCTGCTGCGCGGTGAACACCGCCTCCGCGTACCGGGCCGCGAACCGCCTGCCGTCCTGGGAGGAGCCGGCCTGCACGAGCAGCGGGTAACCCTGGGGTGAGCGGGGCACGTTGAGGGCGCCCTCGACGCTGAAGAAGCGCCCCCGGTGCCGCGGCGGATGGATCTTCGTGTCGTCGCCCCACACGCCCGCCGCCTTGTCGGCGACGATCGTGTCGTCCTCCCAGCTGTCCCACAGCTTCAGCGCCACGTCGAGGAACTCCGCGGCCCGGGCGTACCGTTCGGCGTGCGCCGGCTCCGCTTCCAGACCGAAGTTGCGGGCGGCCTCGGCCCCGGCGGTCGTGACGATGTTCCAGCCCGCCCGGCCGCCGCTGAGGTGGTCCAGCGTGGCGAGCTTGCGGGCCAGGTTGTAGGGCGAGTTGTACGAGGTGGAGGCGGTGGCGATCAGGCCGATGTGCTCGGTCGCCGTCGCCAGCGCGGTCAGCAACGTGATCGGCTCCAGCGCTCCGGCGGGCCGCTGTCCCACGCTGCTCCACAGCTGCGGGCCGTCGGCGAGGAACAGCGAGTCGAAGGTGCCGCGTTCGGCGATGCGGGCGAGCCGCACGTAGTGGGCCAGGTCGACACTCGCGTACGGGTCGCTCTCCGGCAGCCGCCAGGACGCCTCGTGGTGACCGGTGTTCATCAGGAACGCGTTGAGGTGGAGCTGTCCGCGGGTCATCGGTGGTCCTCCGTGACACCGAGCGCGGCCAGCAGCCGTTCCCGGTACTCGCCGAGCAGGGGGTCGCGGTACGACCGCGGGTGCGCGCGGTCGATGGTGAGGTCGAGGCCGATCCGGCCCTCGTCCAGGACGAGCACCCGGTCGGCGAGCACGATCGCCTCGTCCACGTCGTGGGTGACCAGCAGCACCGAGGGCCGGTGCCGCTCCCACAGCTCCCTGAGCAGCCCGTGCATCCGGATCCGGGTCAGCGCGTCCAGTGCCCCGAACGGCTCGTCGGCCAGCAGCAGTTCCGGCTCGCGCACCAGGGACCGGGCCAGGGCGGCACGCTGTGCCTCGCCGCCGGACAGCTCGCCCGGCCAGGCCCGCTCGCGGCCCTTCAGTCCCACTTCCTCCAGGGCCGCCCGGCCCCTGCGGCCGGCGTCCTTGCCCTCCGCGCCGAGCAGCACGTTGTCGAGGACCCGCAGCCAGGGCAGCAGCCGGGAGTCCTGGAAGACCACCGACACCCGCTCGGGCGCGGTGAGCTGCCCGGAGCCCGTGACGCCGTGGTCGAGTCCGGCGATCGCCCGCAGCAGGGTGCTCTTGCCGGAGCCGCTGTGCCCCAGCAGGGCCGTCAGCTGGCCGGCGGGCAGATCGAGGTCGATGCCGTCGAGGACCGTGCGCCCCTCGAACGACCTGGTCAGGCCGCGCAGTTGGACGGCGGGCCGGGTCAGCTGCTCAGTGTGCGGCGCCATGACAGCACCCTCCGTTCGATGAGACGGACCGCGCTGTCGGAGATGAGGCCGAAGATGCCGTAGACGACCAGGCCGACGAGGATGACGTCCGTCTGGCCGTAGTTCTGCGCCTGGAACATCATGTAGCCGAGTCCGCTGGTGGCGTTGATCTGCTCCAGCACCACCAGGCCCAGCCAGGAGCCGGTGACCCCGAGCCGCAGCCCGACGAAGAAGCCGGGCAGGGCGCCGGGGACGACCACCTGCCGGATGAACCGGCGCTTGGACAGGCCCTGCACCTCGGCGAGTTCGACGTAGCGGCTGTCGATGCCGGACAGCGCGGCGTGCGTGTTGAGGTAGACGGGGATGTAGACGACGATCGCGATGATGGCGATCTTGAAGGTCTCGCCGATGCCCAGCCAGAGGATGAACAGCGGGATCAGACCGAGGGTCGGGATCGCCCGGTTGAGGTTGACCGTCCCGTCGATCAGGGCCTCGCCGATCCGGGTCAGCCCGGACGCCAGCGCGAGCAGGATCCCCACGACCAGGCCGATCGCGAACCCGGTGGCCGCGCGCTGCAACGAGGTGACGATGTCGTCCGGCAGCGTGCCCGCCGTCCACAGCCGGCTGCCCGTCTCCAGCACCGTCCAGGGCGCCGGGATCGCGCCCGGGTCCAGAAGCCCGGCGGCGGAGGCGACGCTCCACAGCGCGAGGACGGCCGCCGGCCCGACGAGCCGGGTGGCGGGCAGCCGCTTGCCGGGAGCCAGCCGCCGGCGCCTGCGCACCTGGTGCGCCTCCTCGACCGGGGCGAGCGGCGGGGCGGCGGCCGTACTGGTCGACGTCCGCGTCGACGTCTGCGTCGTCGTGTGGGTGGTCGTGGTCACGGCGGTCACCTCCGGTACTCCGCGGGCACGGCCTGGGCCGCGAGGGACTCGAAGCGGTGGTCGAACAGCTCGGAGACGTCGAACTTCTTCACGAAGCCGCCCTCCGCGAGCAGATCGGCGGTCTCCTGCTCCCACTTGACGGCCTCGTCCCAGCGGGGCGGGAAGAGCGGTTTGTTGGCCAGGGCGGTGACCGCCTTGGCCTGGGCGAGGGTCAGGTTCTGCGTCCCGACGTAGAACCGCTCGTTCCACTCGTCGGGGTGCTCGTACGTCCACACCTGGCCCTTCGCCCAGTACGGGACGTACGCGGCGACCGCGGCGGCCTTCGCCCGGTCGTTGAGCACCGAGACCGGCGCCCACAGCAGATTCAGCAGGTCCACCACGTCGGTGGTGATGGTGCGGGCGGACTTGTACTGCGTGAGGTACGCGGGCGCCTGTGTGTTGGCGAGCGGCGCGATGTCCACCTGCCCGGACTGCAGGGCGGTGAGGAACTGGTTGCTGGTCAGCGGCACCAGCTCCACGTCGTCGTAGGCCAGCCCGGCCTTCTTCAGCGCCCGCAGCAGGACGACGCCCTGAGCCTGGCCCTGGGAGAAGGCGAGCCGCTTGCCCTTGAAACCGGCGACGGTACGGATGTCGCTGCCCGGCTTGGTGGCGAAGAGGTAGTTGGGCTTGCGGGTGATGTTGATCGCCACGATCTTCGCGTCGAAGCCCTGGTAATGCGCCTGGATGGGCGGAATCCCGGCGTTGTTGGCCACGTCCAGGGACTTCGCGCGGAAGGCGTTGATGACATCGGGTCCCGCGCCGATGTTCAGCCAGCTGGACACCTTGAACGGCAGATCGCGGAACCCCGCGAGCTTGAACTGGAGTTGCTGCGCGTTCTGGTACGAGGAGATCTTCAGGCTCGTCCCCGCGGGCACCTTGGTGGCCAGGGGAGCGTCGGAGGCCGCCTCGGCTGCGGCGCTGTTGTCCGCGCAGCCGCTCAGTCCGGCCGCCGCGGCCGTCACGCCGAGCAGCGAGGTCAGGAACAGACGCCGGTCGAGACCGGGAACGGGGGGCGAGGACATGGTGGGGCTCCCTGGGTGTGGAAGGCGGCACAGCATGCGGAATTCAAGGCAGGAACAGGCCCAGGAAAAGGCCTGCAAAGGGAATTCACGCGAATGTCACAAAGAAAGGAGAAGGCGCTCCGTGAAGGGGCGCCGGGGGCGCGTCAACGGGTCAGCAACAGAAGGTGCGACAGCTCGTGAGCGGGCTCATGAACAGGATGTTCCTGGTCGGCGCCCGGCTCTGTCAACATTCCGAGTTTCTGAATTAAATAGCCTCAGGTGACGCGGCCAGCGGATCCCGGTAGAGAACGTCGAGAGCCACCGCGCCACCCGCCACGGCCAGTGCGGAATCCGGAAAACTGAGGGGTGAGACGGTCGCGGCGCGTGCGGGCCCCACCTCGTCGCGCAGCGCGGCGAGACAGTCCTCGCGGTGCATGGCCCCGATCTCCGTCACGACGACCCGCTCGGGATTGAGCACGTCGAGCAGCAGCCCCACCGCACGACCCACCTGCCGCGAGCGCTCCCGCAGCAGCCGCACGGCCACCGGGTCACCGGCCGCCGCCGCGCCGAGCACATGCATCGGGTTCGTCCCGTCGGAGACGCCCGCCGCGCGGGCCCGCCGGCACAGCGTCCGTTCGCTCAACTCGGCCTGGAGGCAGCCCGTCCGGCCGCACGCGCAGGGCTCCGTGCCGCCCGGCACCGGCAGATGGGCGATCCTCCCGGCCTGGGAACGCGGCCCGTGGTGCACCTCGTCGTGGGTGGTGAACGCGGCGTCGACCATGTTGCCCGCGAACAGGTGCAGCACACTGCCGCTGCCCCGCGCGCCCCCGAACAGCCGCTCCGCGTTCACCAACGCCCGCGCGTGACCGTCCACATGGACCGGCAGCCCGGTGCGTGTCCCGAGCACCTCACGCACCGCCACCTCGCGCCAGCCCAGCAGCGGATGCTCCACGACGGTGCCCGAGTCCCGGTCCACCCAGCCGCCCGCGGCGAACCCGACGCCCAGCACCCTGGCGGCCTCGGCCCCGGCGAGCAGCGCCGCCAGCGCGTCCGCGGCCCGGGCCAGCACCCGCACGGGGTCGGTGCCCTCGTGCTTCACCTCGCCGCGGGCCACCACCCGCCCGCGCAGGTCCAGCAGCGCGACCGTGGTGTACGGCACCGCCACATGCACGCCGCCCACCACGAACCGGGAGTCGTCCAGGTCGACCGGAAGATGCGGCCGCCCCACGCCCTTGGACCGCCGCGGCACGGCGGACTCGCGGATGAGCCCCCGCTCGGCGAACCGGGCGCAGTAGTCGGTCACCGACGCCGGCGACAGGCCGGTCAGCCGGGCGATGGTGCTGCGGGCGACGGGCCCGTGCTCCAGCACGGACCGCAGGACGACGCTCGCACTGGTGCGGCGGCGGTCGCTGTCGGCGACACGGGGGATGGGGGACGTCAGAAGGGGAGCCGCGGTACGGGGCATGGGAATCTTCCTGGAGGCCGGTCCGACACTGCGCCGTCTCGTGCGGCGAGCCGGATCCCTCCGCCCCGCCTCACACCGGGCGGCGACAGGTGGCCGTGCCCTGGCGTCGCAGGTCGACGTAGCGACGCGACGAGAAGTACCGGGCCTGGGCAACCATGTGCGTGACGCTAGCAAAACGGCCCGGGGCTGCCCAGACGGCGACCGACGGGCGAGACGGCGACGCGGAGCCTTTGGGGGAAACCTACAGACGCCCGACGACCCGGCCGCGTGGCACGCGCCATCTCATCACCGTGACCGGCATCACGCCGCCCTCGGTGTAACCGGCATCCTTTGTCAGGAGTCGACCATCCGCCGGTCCACGCCTTTGTCGGGCGCTGACGGTGATCACAGCGCGGGCGCTGGGATAGCGTCACGGAGTCCCACCGGCCCTCACCTTCGCGGAGTCCCCATGAGCACCGCTGCCGCCCCACCCGCCCTCCCCCAAGAGCTCGACTCCGCTCGTTCAGGGGGGACCCCCATCGGGCAGGTCCTCGCCGACCTGCTCCCCTCCCCCAAGCTCTCGGCGGCGCTCGAGCGGGGCGGTGCCGCCACCCGTGTCCGGGACGCGGCCCTCGTGCTCGGCGGCGCCGCGCTCACCGGTCTCGCCGCCCAGATCTCCGTGCCCGTGCCGGGCTCCCCGGTGCCGGTGACGGGCCAGACCTTCGCCGCGCTGCTCGTCGGCACGTCCCTCGGTGCCGGCCGCGGCTTCCTCGCGCTGGCGCTGTACGCCGTCGCGGGCATCGCCGGCATGCCGTGGTTCGCCGGCGCCTCCTCCGGCGTCGCCCCCTCCTTCGGCTACATCCTCGGCATGATCCTCGCCTCCACCGTCGTCGGCGCCCTTGCCCGCCGCGGGGCCGACCGCTCGATGCTGCGCATGGCGGGCGCGATGCTGGTGGGCGAGGCGATCATCTACGCCATCGGCGTGCCCTACCTGGCCCTCGCCACCGGCATGTCCGCCACCGCCGCGATCGCGGCCGGCCTGACGCCGTTCCTCGTCGGCGACGTGCTGAAGGCGGCGCTGGCGATGGGCCTGCTCCCGACGGCCTGGAAGTTCGCGAACAAGCGCTGACCGCACAGGAGTCGCGCAGAGGCCCGCCGGGGCGATGCCCCCGGCGGGCCTCTGCGCGTTCCGCACGGCGCGACAGCGGCTGGTTCAGGCCTCCTGAGCCCCCGGCCGCCGTCGCTGCGACCACCACATTCCGGCCACGCCCGCCCCGAGCAGCGACGCACCGGCCGCGCCCAGCGGCAGCAGATCACGGGCCGGGCCGGTCTTCGGCAGCTCCTTGCGGCCCGGGCCCGCCGGCTTGTTGTCCGTCCCGAGCAGCAGCGGCGTGGCCGGGGCGTCGGGCGAGGGGTTGCTCGTACCGAAGGGCACCGGGCCCTGCTGCCAGAAGGTCTTCTTCCCGTCGCCCGTCTGCACGGGCAGACAGATCTTCCCGGTCTTGCCGAGGTCGAACGTCGCGTCCACGGCGTACGACTTCGACTCACCGGCCGCGAGATTGTCGATCGGGCATGCGAATCCGCTGTTCGAACCTTCCGGAAGTGCGTTCCCGGGTATCGCCGTGCAGCCCTCGACGCCCTTGACGGCGAGCCCGTCGAATCCGACGACCAACAGCCTGATCTTCCCGCTGTCCTTGCTCCCCTCGTTCTTCACCGTGGCGGTAATCGCCGTCTTTTCCGAGTCGTTGTCGACCGAGATCTTCGCCGGCAGCAGTGTCGTGAGCTTCACTCCCGCCGGCGCCTCGTCAACCGCCTTTCCCCCCTTGCCGCTGGGCGGTCCTTCATCCTCCGCACCGGCCGTGCCGGAAAGGATCATCACCGCCGAGAAAGATGCCACGACCAGCGATCCCGTGACCGCCGCCCTACGACGAGAACTCATGTTCGGCCCCCCTTGCGTCCCCCTGGACTGCGCCTGAATTCGCAGCAATGAAAGAGGTACCACAAGATTTCACCGCCCTATCCTGGTACGGCGCGAAGTGTGACCGTTGTGTTTCACTGGAGTCGGTCACGGGGGCGTGGAGGGGGTGCAGCGGATTGCCGGGCAATGCGAACAGCGGCGGTGTTCCAGGGAAATTGGTGACGGGACGCTATCGGTTGGTCGAGAGTATCGGCCAGGGGGGAATGGGGCGGGTGTGGCGAGCCGCCGACGAAATACTCGACCGGCAGGTCGCCGTCAAGGAAATGCGGATCGACGGACTCGACGCGGAGGACAGCGGGACCCGGCGCGAACGCACCCTGCGGGAGGCCCGGGCCACGGCCCGCATCGACCACCCCAACGTCGTACGGGTCTACGACGTGGTCGACGAAGGCGAACGCCTGTGGATCGTGATGGAGTTGGTGGCGGGCCGCTCACTCGAACGGATCCTCGCGCAGACGGGCCCCCTGAGCCCCGGCGAGACCGCCCGCATCGGTCTCGGGCTGGTCGCGGCGCTGCGGCAGGTGCATGAACGGGGCGTACTGCACCGCGACATCAAGCCCGGAAACGTACTCGTGGAGCACGCGGACGGGGTGGCCGGATCCGTACGCGCCGACGGCCACGGTTCCGGCCGCGCACGACGGGTCGTCCTCACGGACTTCGGCATCGCGGCGATCCAGGACGCCAAGGCACTCACGATGGTCGGCATGCTGGTCGGCTCGCCCGACTACATGGCCCCCGAGCGCATCTCCGGCCACCCCCAGGGGCCGCCGTCCGACATCTGGTCCCTCGGCGCGACCCTCTGCGCGGCCCTGGGCGGCCGCTCCCCGTTCTCCCGCGACACCACACTCGCGACGCTGCACGCGGTCCTGTACGAGGAGCCGGAACTGCCCGTCGCCGCGGGCCCGTTGCGGACCCTTCTCGCCGCCCTGCTGGCCAAGGAACCGTCGGCCCGCCCGGATCTGGAGACCCTGGAAGCGGCCCTGGAACCGGTGGCGTTCCCGACCCCGACACCCACGATCGCGGAGATACCGCGGGCCCCGGAACCGACGGCGTCGGAGGGGGAGCGGGAAGGGGGATGGCAGCGGGAGCGGGAGCCAGAAGGCAAGCCGGAGCCGGCGCGGGAACGCCAAGAGGATCCGGAGCCCCGACGGGAGCCGGAGCCGCGACGGGATCCGGAGCCCCGACGGGAGCCCGGAGCGGAGTCGGCGTCGGGCGCGGGCGGCGCGTCCGCCCCGGGGCCGGGACCGGCATCCGCCCCTGATCTCGACACCACCCTCGGCGGGCGACCACCGGCACCGAACCCGCAGCCGCAACGGCCGCCGTCGCCGTCGCAGTCGCAGTCGCCGGGCCTCTTCCCCACGCCCCTGCAGGAGTCACCCACCCCCGCGGAAGCCACCGCCAAAACCCCACCCGCCACAGCCCGTTCCGGCAATCGGTCCGGAACCCCCCACCGCCCGAACCCCGTTTCCCTCTCCCGCGCACAGGCGCCGACCGAGCACCGGCCGGCCGTCCCGGCCACACCCCACTCCCACCCCCACACCCGCCCCCGTACTCGCGCACACCGCCGTACGGTGATCACCGCCGCTGCCGCTCTCGCCACCGCCGCCACCGTCACGGGCATCCTGCTGGCGACGTCCCCGGCCTCACCCGGTGGCGACGACGACCCCCGCGCGGGATCCTCGGCGTCCGCACCGGCCACCACCGGCGACCCCACTCCCTCGCCCACCGTCGAGGGCACCACCAGGCCGCAGACCCTGCCGCCCGGCGCGCACCGGGAGGCCGGCGGCTTCGCCTGGGCGACGCCCGAGGGCTGGCGGCGGGACGTGCAGACGGGCGCGGAGGTGCACTACACCTCCCCGGACGGCTCCCAGGAACTGGTCGGCAAATCCTCCCTCGCCCGCGGCGACCTGCTGGAGACCTGGCAGACCTCGGAGCGCAACGCCCAGCAGGGGCAGGACTACCTCAAGATCCGCCTGGAGGAGACGACGTTCCGCGGCCACCCGGCGGTGGTCTGGGAGTACGCGTTCACGCTGAAGGGCGTCCACTGGCACGCCCGTCTGCTCGGCTTCAACGTGACCGGCAAGTCGTACCAGGTCAACACCTGGTACGAGGAGGGGATCGAGCAGGAGGCGCTCGGCATGTACGAGAAGGTCAAGGACAGCTTCACGGTGCTGTAGGCAGACGAAAGGGGCCCGTGGCACGTGCGCCGCACGTCCCACGGGCCCCCGGTTTCACCGCATGCGAACGGTGACGGCCGGATGGATCAGCCGGCCGAGACCTCGCTCCGCTCCGTGTCCCGCGCCTGCGGGGCGTCGTCGAGGGCGGACCGGCCACGGCCGAGCTTCTGCCGGACGACGGCGATGACGAGCACCACCGCGGCGACGAGCAGCGACAGCAGGATGGTCTGGCGCCCGTCGTGCTCGGTGTCGGTGAGCATGTAGCCGAGGATGAACACGATCAGCGCGGCGGTCGCCCAGGTCAGATACGGGTACAGCCACATCTTCACCACGAGCTTCTCGGGCGCCTCGGCCTTGATGATCTTCCGCATGCGCAGCTGGGAGAAGCAGATCACCAGCCACACGAACAGGGCGACGGCGCCACTGGAGTTCACGAGGAAGAGGAAGACGGAGTCCGGGAACTTGTAGTTGAAGAAGACCGCGACGAAGCCGAAGGCGACGGACGCGAGGATCGCCGTGCGCGGCACGCCGTTGGAGGTCGTGCGGGCGAAGGCCTTCGGCGCGTCACCGCGCTGGCCGAGGGAGAAGGCCATGCGGGAGGCCGTGTACAGGCCGGAGTTGAGGCAGGACAGCACCGAGGTCAGCACGATGAAGTTCATGATCTGACCGGCGTGCGCGATGCCGAGGGAGTCGAGCGCGGCGACGTAGGAGCCGTCCTTGGTGATGGACTTGCTGTCCCACGGCAGCAGGCACACGACGACGGCGATCGAACCGAGGTAGAAGACGGCGACACGCCAGATGATGCTGTTGGTGGCCTTGGTGACGGCCTGCCGCGGGTTCTCGGACTCACCGGCCGCCAGGGTGGCGATCTCGCTGCCCATGAAGGAGAAGACGACGAGCAGCACACCGGTGAGGATGGCGCCGGCCCCGTGGGGCAGGAAGCCGCCGTGCGCGGTGAGGTTGCCGACCCCGGCCTGCTCGCTGTCCACGCCGGGCAGCAGCCCGAAGACGGCCAGTCCGCCGATGACGATGAACGCGGCGATCGCGACGACCTTGATGCCGGCGAACCAGAACTCGAACTCGCCGTAGGAGCCGACGGAGACGAGGTTGGTGGCGGTCAGCACCAGCATCACGATCAGGGCCCAGCCCCACTGCGGTACGGCCGGTATCCAGCCCTCCAGGATCACCGCGCCGGCGGTCGCCTCGACGGCCAGCACGACCACCCAGAAGAACCAGTACAGCCAGCCGATGGAGAACCCGGCCCACGGCCCGAGCGCCCGGTCGGCGTGCGCGGAGAAGGAACCCGAGGTCGGATTGGCGGCCGACATCTCACCGAGCATCCGCATCACCAGCACCACGAGCGTGCCGACGAGGGCGTACGACAGCAGGATGCCGGGTCCGGCGGTGGCGATACCGGAGCTGGACCCCACGAAGAGTCCGGCGCCGATGACACCGCCGATGGCGATCATCGAAAGATGCCGGTTCTTGAGTCCGGCCTGCAGCCCGGAGCCCTGGGCTCCGGGTTCTCCGTGCCCTCCGGGGTCGTTTCCGGGCTTGTTCATGGTCGGCTGCGAGGTCATGGAACGGATTTCCTTTGCGCCGGGGAGCTGTACTTCCGTACGAACCGCGCGAGCCGTGCGAACAGGGGTGTGTCGCGGCATGCCGGTGTACGGGGGGCTCGTACGAGCGGTGTACGGGCCGGTCCAGTGAATCGGAGGCGAACGGTGAGGAGAACCTTTGAATCCAGATTGTTACTTGAGGTTTTCCTGAGCTTCCGTAATGGGGCTCACATTTTCCTCGGGTTTTCCTGAGCGCCACCCCGCGCGCCTTCCCCGAAACACCCATGTCACACTCGTCCCATGCGCGTGTACCTCGGCTCGGACCATGCGGGCTACGAACTCAAGAACCACCTCGTCGAATGGCTGAAGGAGGCGGGTCACGACCCCGTCGACTGCGGCCCGCACATCTACGACGCCCAGGACGACTACCCGCCCTTCTGCCTCCGGGCGGCGGAGCGCACGGCTGCCGACCCCGACGCCCTCGGTGTCGTCATCGGTGGCTCGGGCAACGGCGAGCAGATCGCGGCGAACAAGGTCAAGGGCGTCCGCGCGGCCCTCGCCTGGAGCGAGGAGACGGCCTCCCTGGGCCGTCAGCACAACAACGCGAACGTCATCGCCGTGGGCGCGCGCATGCACTCGCAGGACGAGGCGACGAAGTTCGTGGAGACCTTCCTCGCCACCCCGTTCTCCGGTGACGAACGTCACATCCGCCGGATCGACATGCTCTCGGCCTACGAAACGACCGGCGACCTGCCCCCGATCCCGCCGCACCACCCGCAGCAGTAAGCCGCGGGGCGGCCCCCCGGGGCCGCTCGTGCGCGGGCCGACCCGTCCGCCGCGTCCGCGGGGCTCAGTGCCCGAGCCCCGCGCACGGGGAGGGCCGGAGCCCCTGACCTTTTGATCTCGGCTTCCCGAGGTGACGAAGCGAGCAGGGCGGCCGGCCGGCGAGAGGGCGACGATCACAGGAGAACCCATGCCGGAAGGCCACACCATTCACCGGCTGGCCCAGGACTACGGCACCGCCTTCCTCGGCACGAGACCGCGCGTCACCAGCCCCCAGGGCAAGTTCGCCCCCGCCGCCGATCTCCTCACCGGCACGGAGCTCACCCGCACGGAAGCCCACGGCAAGCACCTCTTCCTCGGCTTCCGCGACACCGACTGGATCCACATCCACCTCGGCCTCTTCGGCAAGGTCACCTTCGGCCCGGCCCCCGCACCGCCCCCCACCGACACCGTCCGCCTCCGCCTGGCGAACGACACCACCTACGTGGACCTCCGCGGTCCGACCACCTGCGCCCTCATCACACCCCCGGAGAAGCGGGCGATACACGACCGCCTCGGCCCGGACCCGCTGCGCGACGACGCCGACCCGGACACCGCGTACCGCCGCATCAGCCGCAGCCGCACCACGATCGCGGCCCTGCTCATGGACCAGAAGGTCATCGCCGGCGTCGGGAACGTCTACCGCGCGGAGGTCCTGTTCCGGCACCGCATCGACCCGTACCGGGCCGGCAAGGACATCACCCCCGCCGAGTGGCACGCCATCTGGACCGACCTCGTGGAGCTCATGCACGAGGGCGTGCGCAACAACCGCATCGACACCGTCCGCCCGGAGCACACCCCGGAGGCGATGGGCCGCCCGCCCCGCGTGGACGACCACGGCGGCGAGGTGTACGTCTACCGCAGGGCCAACCTGCCCTGCCACCTCTGCGGAGGCGAGATCCGCACCGCCGGTCTCGCCGCCCGCAACCTCTTCTGGTGCCCGGCCTGCCAACGTCCCTGAGCACGCCCGGACATCAGAACCCGTGGGGCAGCCACGGCGGCACCCCCACCCCGAACCCGAGCGACGCCTCCGCCAGCGCCCCGCGCCGCAGCTCCCGCACCCGCCCCGCCGCCCCCAGCGAGGCCAGCGACACCCCGCCGAGATACGCCGCGCCCAACTCCCGCACGGACAGGGCGACATCGGCCGGATCCGCCGTACGCTCGCAGGACGCCCCCTTGGTGTCCCCGCTCAGCCGCCAACGCCCCGCGTTCCAGGGGCAGAACGCGTCCTCCACCTCGAACACCACATCCACCGGGGCCTGATACGTCCGCGCCTGCAACGCGGCCCCCACCTCCACCGGCCGCACGTACAGGGCGTCCCGCAGCCGCACATTGCACCGCCGCAGGTCGGACACCAGGTACTGCCACGTGTCGTCCACCGGCCGGCCCCGCACGGTGAGCGTCGAGGTCAGGTCGATCCCGAACAGGAACCGCCACAGCGCCGCGTCCGCCGCCGGGTCCAGCGCGGCCGAATCCTCCAGGATCACCGAGCCGTTGGGCCCGGAGGGCTCCCAGCTCGGCTTCACGCGGAAGCGCGCGAACCCGACCGTCTCCCCGTCCCGCTCGGCGAGGACACACTGAAGGGGCGACGCCCCGCCCCGCTCGCTCTCCGGATCGAGCACGCCGAGCCGCTCCCACCCGGGCCGCCGCTCCAGCATTCCCGGCCGCTGCGGGACCAGCCGGGCGTACAGCGCCTCGCACACGTCGAGCACATCGGCCGGCGCCGCGTACCGCACCCGTACCTCGTCCGTGCCCTCCGGTACCGACAGCCGCACCCGGCTCGTGTCGATCTCGGCCTGCACCGAAGAGGTCGCGCCGCCGTACCCGAACCGCCCGTAGATCGCCGGCTCGGACGCCGTCAGCACGGCCAGCGGCTCACCCCACGCGCGCACGTCGTCCAGTTGCCGGCGCATCATCGAGGTCAGGATCCCCCGCCTGCGATGCGTGGCGGCCACGCTGACCATCGTGACGCCCGCGGCCGGCAGGGACGCGCCGCCGGGCACGGTCAGCCGGAAGCTGAACGCCCCGGCCGTCCCCACGCACTCGTCCCCGTCCCAGACGCCGAGCGAACGGTCGAACTCGGTCAGGGAGTTCCACAACTCCCGCTCCTCGGCGGCCTCCGGCACCCCTCCGAACCCGCGGACCAGGGTGTCGTACCACTTGTCCCAATCATCCCGCCGAAGGACCCGCAGGCCGGTCGGAGTGCCGTTCGCGTGAGTCGCCATGAGCCATGCCTACCAGGGCGTTGCGGGACGGGCGAGGCAATTTCTCCCGGGCGGCGACGGGAGGGCGCGCGGTGAAGTTCACTGTGAAGTCGGCCCTCGGACGGGGGACAAGTGGGACCTCCCGTGCCAAGGGGCTGGTCCGATGGATAGGGTCCCGAACTAATGGCATCAGGACGAGAGCGGCGCTCGGCAGCCGACACGTTCACGGCCCGGTTGAAGAAGCAGTGGCACCGGGTCCGCGTCGGCGTGCGCCGAGCCGCCGTGGACTACTTCCGGGGCAACGGCTCCGACTGGATCGCCCTGGCCGGTCTGCTCCTGATGGTTCCCGTGATCGCGGCCGCGACACTGGCGAACTCGGTGTGGTTCTCACCCGCCGCGCTGGTCCTGCCCGTCGTCGTCGGCGGCCTGCTGCTGCGCCCGGCGAGCCTGCTCGGCCTGTACGCGGCGGCGGCGACGGCGCTGATCGTGGAGTCGGTGCGGCTCGGCCCGTACACCGAGGGCCCGTCCCGGGTCACCCCGGGCACCGTGCTCGTGGTCGCCGCCTGCGGCTTCTTCGGGCTGCTCCTGGCCCAGTTCCGCAGCCGGGTCGGTGTTCCCTGGCGGCGTGGCGGCACCATGCTCTTCGACCTGCGCGAACGCATCCGGGTGCAGAGCAAGCTGCCCGACCTGCCGGACGGCTGGCACCGCGAGATGGCGCTGCGCCCGGCGGGCGGCCAGTCCTTCTCGGGCGACTTCGTGGTGGCGGCGCGCACCAACGGCGGCCGCACGCTCGAAGTCGTCCTCACCGACGTCTCCGGCAAGGGAATGGACGCGGGCTCCCGCGCCCTGCTGCTGTCCGGCGCGTTCGGCGGCCTCCTCGGCTCCCTCCCGCCGCACGCCTTCCTCCCGGCCGCGAACGGCTATCTGCTCCGTCAGGACTGGGACGAGGGCTTCGCCACCTCCATCCACCTGGTCCTCGACCTGGACTCCGGGGACTACGAGCTCTACACCGCCGGCCATCCGCCGGGGCTCCAGCTCAGCGCCGGCAGCGGCCGCTGGGAGGAGAAGGCGGCCGAGGGACCGCTCCTCGGGGTGTACGACGGGGCCCAGTTCGACCCGGTGAAGGGGTCACTGCGCCCGGGCGACGTGCTGATGCTGTTCACCGACGGCCTGGTGGAGACCGCCGACCGCGACATCGTCGAGGGCATCGACCGCCTCACCGGCGAGGCCGACCGCTATGTCGCCGGCGGCTTCCACGGCGCCGCCTGGCACCTCATCGAGGCCGTGGCCAAGGACGTCAACGACGACCGGGCGCTGCTGCTCATCTGCCGCGAGGGCCCGACGGCCGCCGCGGCCCGCTGAGGCACCCGGCACACTGGAGCAGTGACCGAGACACCCCGCATGACCTTGGACCAGGTGGAGACCACCGCCCGCGCTGCGCACAACGGCCAGAGGGACAAGGCGGGACGGCCCTACACCGAACACCTCCGGGCCGTTGCGGAGGGCGTGCGGGCCCGGGGCGGCGACGAGGAGCAGATCGCGGCGGCCTGGCTGCACGACGCGGTCGAGGACGACGCCCTCAGCGCGCAGTGGCTGCGCGACGCCGCGCTGAGCAGCCGTACCAAGGACATCGTCCTGGCGGTCACCAAGCGCGCGGGCGAGCCGCCCGAGGCGTACGCCGCGCGGATCCTCGCCACGCCCGGCGCGCTGCTGGTGAAGGAGGCGGACCTGGCGCACAACGCGGACCCGGCCCGCCTCGCGGTCCTCGACGAGGCGACCCGCACACGACTGACCGAGAAGTACGCGCGGATGCGCGCCCTTCTCGGTCTCGTCGGATGAACCCTGTCCCGTGGGTCAGGCGTTGACCTTCTCGCGCTCGCGCTCGCGCTCGCGCCGCTCGGCGCCCTGGCGTTCGCGGGCCACCTCGGCGGCGTCCCGCTTGAAGGCCCATTCCATCTTCGGCTCCATCGCGAACCGGAAGACGCGCCGCACGGGCGCGGTGCACAGCACCGTCACGACGGCGGCGGCCAGGAGGGTCACGAAGATTTCACCGGCCGGGTGGTGCAGCCAGGACGCCTCGAACCAGCCCTGGTAGTCGCCGGCCTTCACCAGGAAGCCGTGCAGCAGGTAGCCGTAGAGCGTGCCGGCGCCGAGAGCGGTGAACCACATCTGACGGCGCGGCACCCAGGCGAAGAAGCAGGCGGTCAGCACCAGCGAGCAGCCGAACATCGCGAGCACCATGACCGGACCGGTCCACCACGGGGCACCCAGCTCCTGCGCGGCGTCACGGTGGTAGAACCACGCGGTGTTCATGCGCGGCACCGCCCACCAGCTGAAGGCCAGCGCGACGGCGAACACGGGCACCGACGCGATACGCACCGCACGCGTGCGCACCATGTGGAAGTGCTCGGGCTTCATCACCAGGCCCAGCACGAAGAACGGCAGGAACTGCAGGACGCGCTGGAGGTCCAGGTCGTCGCCGATCTCCGGGGTGACGGTCGCCAGCATGGCCAGACCCAGCGCCAGGGGGAGCGGCCGGCGCACCAGGTTCCAGATGGGGGTGGTCAGACGCCAGATGAACAGCGCGACCAGGAACCAGGTCAGGTACCACGGGTCGAGGAGGCTGATCTCCTGGTGCGGGTCGTTGTCGATGACCCGCTTGAAGAGCGGATAGGCCGTCTCGAAGATGATGTACGGCACGGCGACGCCGGTGATCAGGCGCTTGAGCCGGTCGGGCCGCATGTCGAAACTGCGTGAGAAGTAACCGGAGATGATGATGAACGCCGGCATGTGGAACGCGTAGACGACCTGGTACGCCGCCTCGAGTATCCGGCTGTCGCCCTTGAGGGGCTCCCAGGCGTGGCCCATGGCCACCAGCACGATCGCGAGGTACTTGGCGTTGTCGAAGAACGCGTCGCGCTGTCTGCCGTTCTGCTTCTTCTGCGTGCTCTGCGGCGAGCGCGGGCTCGGCACTCCGTCGGCCGGCGACTGTGCCGGGGGAAGTGGCGCCCTGCGGTCGCCGTTCGGTCGCAGCGAGTTCGTCACAGACCCTCCCACCAGGAGCTGGGGGAGACGATCCGGGACCTCGCTGCGCGTACGGGGGACGAGGCAGCGTGGAACATCTGAGGCACCCTAGCGTTCCCAGCAGCTATTCGTAAAACGCCGGAAGTGATTCCTGGCTATTCGCTGCGGGTACCCCGGATTACGGGTAGTTGGCGTCACTGTCGGCGTGATGGCCAACACATGGTCCGATGGCGGATTGTGTGCACCGCCTGGGCCCCGCTTGTCATGACACTTCCGGACTAAGCGGCGCATAAGACCAGCAGGCGACTCCAGCGGATTGTCCGCTTCGCCCCTCTTCGGCGGCTGCCTGTAGGTGTGTTGGTGAGGCTGTGGCGACAATTCGAATTAGCTGCGAACGCGTTGTGTGGAGACGGAAACGATACCGCCGAATTCCCTGTGCGGGTGGCTCGTCGAATTGCCGTGCGACTGGCCGCCGTTGGCTCCGGGCGCACGGGCGGCGCGGACGACCGGGGGCGACACGGGTGTAGTCGATGTGTCACCGGCCGCATAGGCGGGCCACGTTGGTGGCACGATGGTTCTGGCGGGGGCGCGGGGTCGCGTCCCCGGGCCGGGAGTGCGGACCGACCGAGGGTGTGATCAGTTGTGGCCATTTCACTGTCTGTGGTGCTGCTGTTGGCGATCATCCTTGTGGTGTTGCTGAGAGGGGGATCCATCAAGGCAGGACCGGCGATCGTGGCCATCCTCTTCGGCTTCTTCCTCGCCTCCACCGGCATGGCCCCGTCCATCAACCGGTTCCTGAACTCGATAGCGGAGACGATCAACTCCATCAGCTTCTGACCGGCCGGCCCACGAGCCCCGGGCTCGGCGCACAGGCGGTGGAAGCGGGGCAGGCCCGCCTCCTCGCGATCGGCGCGCGCCCGGGCAGTGAAGGCGTCCGAGGCCTCCACGCCCCGTCGCCGGCGCGCCGCACCCCGGGCGTCCGCGCTCTCCCGGCCCGAAGCGGCCCCCGGACCCACGTTCAGGCGCACGCCCCGCCGAGAACGCCCGGGGACCGGCACCGCCACCTCCCGCACCGCCACCCGCCGCGCCCCCTTCGCCGTCCCGGCCCGATGCGAGACGGCCCCACTCGTCGCCGGGACCGAGCCGGACCGGCAGCACGCCGACGCTCCCCGTTGCCCCTCGCGCTCGCCCTCCGGTCGGGGGCCGGGAGCGCCCGGTCTGCGGCGACAGCCGACTGGGTATGACCACCTGGGCGGTCTTCGGCGATGAGGCCGCAGGACGCGGGTCGTGATCAGCGGCCGGGGGCGGAAAACGGGGTGGAGACCATGGGCTACATGATGACGACTGTCATGGCGGTCGTGTCCGTGGTGGCGGCCGCGGTGATCGTGCTGGTGCGCCGCGATCGGCGCCGGATGGCTGCCGGCCCGGAAGCGCGGCGCATCGAGGCGGTGGCTACGAGAGGCCTTCGCGATGCCCGTCGCCAGGCGCATGCCCATCAGCACTTCAACGATGCCGGCGGCATCAGCGCCCTGCGGGACCGTGACTCCCGTTCGTAGGGCGCCGTCAAGCGTCAAGCCGGGACGAGCCGGCTTGGACTGCGCAGCGGAAACACTCAGGGCCAGGCGGAGGAATCATCCTCTGCCTGGCCCTGAGCCATGGAGCGGGCGACGGGAATCGAACCCGCGTAGCTAGTTTGGAAGACTAGGGCTCTACCATTGAGCTACGCCCGCACAGCACGCGCCGCGGGTCGGATGACCGCGGCACTGAAGGCATCGTAGCGGGTCGTCCGCCTCCGCCGCACACCGCATTCCCGTCGCGGGCGACGCGGCACACAGCCTGTGGAAATGCGGCGGCCGCACCGTCGTGCGGCATGTACCCTACGTGTCGCACCAGACGGGGTGTGGCGCAGCTTGGTAGCGCGTCCGCTTTGGGAGCGGAAGGCCGTGGGTTCAAATCCCGCCACCCCGACCAGCCACCCGATCACCTCGTGTGATCGCCCATCCGATCGCTTCCGTGATCGCCTTTTGGGCGGTGTAGTCGCTGCCGTTACTATGCAAGCTGCACGCCCGTGTGTCTCATCGTCTGAAGTCCTCCGGGCGGCGAAATCCGCCGGGCCGCTCTGGCCCCGGCAGAAACCAAGAAGTCAGCCACAAGGAGACCGAACCGTGAAGAGCGCCGTGGAGACCCTGAACCCGACTCGGGTTCGGCTCACTGTCGAGGTGCCCTTCGAGGAGCTCAAGGACAGCCTCGACGCGGCGTACAAGAAGATCAACCAGCAGGTCACGGTGAAGGGCTTCCGCAAGGGCAAGGTCCCGGCCCGGGTCATCGACCAGCGGTTCGGCCGCGGTGCGGTTCTGGAGGAGGCGGTCAACGACGCGCTTCCCAAGTTCTACACCGACGCCGTCAACGAGGCCGAGCTCAGCGTGCTGGGCCAGCCCGAGGTCGACATCACGGAGCTGAAGGACGGCGAGACGCTGAACTTCACCGCCGAGGTCGACATCCGCCCGTCCATCGAGATCCCGGACTTCTCCGGGATCGAGGTCGAGGTCGACGCGGTCGAGGTCACCGACGAGGACGTCGACAAGGCCGTCGAGGAGCTGCGCGAGCGCTTCGCCTCCACCGCCCCGGTCGAGCGTGCCGCCGAGGACGGCGACGTCGTGACCATCGACCTGCGCGCCAAGGTCGACGGCGAGGTCCTCGAGGACGGAGTCGCCGACGGTGTCTCCTACACCATCGGCTCCGGCGAGCTGCTGGACGGCATCGACGACGCCGTGAAGGGCCTGGAGGCCGGTGGCGAGGCCACCTTCACCTCCGAGCTCAAGGGCGGTTCCGCCGCCGGCAAGGAGGCCGAGGTCACCGTCAAGGTCACCCAGGTCGCCAAGCGTGAACTGCCCGAGCTGGACGACGAGTTCGCGCAGCTCGCCTCCGAGTTCGACACCCTCGAGGAGCTGCGCGCGGACAGCCGCAAGCGCCTGGAGAACATGAAGCAGTACGACCAGGCCACGCAGGCCCAGGAGCGCGTCCTGGAGAAGCTGCTCGAGCTGGTCGAGGTCCCGGTCCCCGAGAAGCTGCTCGAGGACGAGATCAACACCCGCAAGCACAACCTCGAGCACCACCAGCTCGGCCAGATGGGCCTCGACCTCGCGAAGTACCTGGAGATCCAGGGCAAGAGCGAGGAGGAGTTCGACGCCGAGACCAAGGAAGCCGCGGTCAAGGGCATCAAGACCCAGTTCGTCCTCGACGAGCTGGTCAAGCAGGAGAAGCTGAACGTCAACCAGGAGGAGCTCACCGAGCACCTCATGCGGCGCGCGGCCTCCTCCGGCATGTCCCCCGACCAGTTCGCCCAGGCGGTCGTCGAGGGCGGCCAGGTTCCGCTCCTGGTCGGCGAGGTGGCTCGTGGCAAGGCCCTGGCCGTCGTGGTCGAGAAGGCCACGGTCAAGGACACCAACGGCGAGATCATCGACCTCGACGACGAAGAGGACGAGACCGAGTCCGCTGAGGCCTCCGCGGAGGAGACCCCGGCGGAGTCCGCCGAGGAGAAGACCGAGGGCTGAGCCCCGGTCGCGGTGAGTTCGTGAGAAGACCCTGGGGCACGCCCCAGGGTCTTCTTGTCATGGGCGGGGGGCAGCGCACCCCAGGGGCGCGGGGAACCGCGCGGGCGACCACGACGCGCCCGCAGCCGCCGATGGACGGAACCACCCCGCCGCAGCCGCGCGGCGCTACGCCCCCGGCGAACACTCCCATCTCCGGGATTCCCCGAAGGGACCCGCGCGTTAGGGTCCATGAATACGAGGGCAGTGGAGTCCCCGAACGGCTCCTAGCCCCTAGGGAAACGTGAGACGGCCCGGCGCCGTCGTAAGACGAGCAGGTGGATACGTGACGAATCTGATGCCTTCAGCCGCCGGCGAGCCTTCCATCGGTGGTGGCCTCGGCGACCAGGTCTACAACCGGCTGCTCAACGAGCGGATCATCTTCCTCGGCCAGCCGGTCGACGACGACATCGCGAACAAGATCACCGCACAGCTGCTGCTCCTTGCCGCCGACCCGGACAAGGACATCTACCTGTACATCAACAGCCCCGGCGGTTCGATCACGGCCGGCATGGCGATCTACGACACCATGCAGTTCATCAAGAACGACGTGGTGACCATCGCCATGGGCCTCGCGGCCTCGATGGGCCAGTTCCTGCTCAGCGCGGGTACCCCCGGCAAGCGCTTCGCGCTGCCGAACGCCGAGATTCTGATCCACCAGCCTTCCGCCGGCCTCGCCGGTTCGGCCTCGGACATCAAGATCCACGCCGAGCGGCTGCTGCACACCAAGAAGCGCATGGCCGAGCTGACCTCGCAGCACACCGGCCAGACGGTCGAGCAGATCACTCGCGACTCGGACCGCGACCGCTGGTTCGACGCCTTCGAGGCCAAGGAGTACGGCCTCATCGACGACGTCATCCCCACGGCCGCCGGCATGCCGGGCGGCGGCGGCACCGGGGCCTGAGCGGTCCCCACGGGGCCCGTGGCGCCCCGTGAGGCCCACGGAGCCCTCCCGGGCCCCAGCGACCCCTGACAGCCCCAGCCGACCGCCTCAGCCCCTTTCAGGAGACACCGTGAACCAGTTCCCCGGCAGTGGGATCTACGACCGTATGCACGCCGTGCAGGACATGAACGCCTCGCAGGGCCGCTACACCGGCCCGCAGGCCGAGTCCCGCTACGTCATCCCCCGCTTCGTCGAGCGCACCTCGCAGGGCATCCGCGAGTACGACCCGTACGCGAAGCTCTTCGAAGAGCGCGTGATCTTCCTCGGCGTCCAGATCGACGACGCCTCCGCCAACGACGTCATGGCGCAGCTGCTGTGCCTGGAGTCGATGGACCCCGACCGTGACATCTCGGTCTACATCAACAGCCCCGGCGGCTCCTTCACCGCGCTCACGGCCATCTACGACACGATGCAGTACGTGAAGCCGGACATCCAGACGGTCTGCATGGGCCAGGCCGCCTCCGCCGCCGCCATCCTGCTGGCCGCCGGTACGCCGGGCAAGCGCATGGCCCTGCCGAACGCGCGCGTGCTGATCCACCAGCCGTACAGCGAGACCGGCCGCGGTCAGGTCTCCGACCTGGAGATCGCCGCCAACGAGATCCTGCGGATGCGCGCGCAGCTGGAGGAGATGCTGGCCAAGCACTCCACCACGCCGGTCGAGAAGATCCGCGAGGACATCGAGCGCGACAAGATCCTCACGGCCGAGGACGCGCTGAGCTACGGCCTGATCGACCAGATCATCACCACCCGGAAGATGGACAACTCGAGCCTGCGCTGACGCGAGAGGCTGTAACGTCTGCCGCCCCTTGGCACGGTTTGGCTCGGTTCACGTCAAAGCGAACCGCGCCAAGGGGGGCCCGAACGGGGGGCCCGGCAAGGTACCGTCGGACATAAGGCAGCACCAGGAGTCCGCTGGACGTCGCGTCCAGGAGTCTCCCAGGCGAAGGGGAAGCACACCGTGGCACGCATCGGTGACGGCGGCGATCTGCTCAAGTGCTCGTTCTGCGGCAAGAGCCAGAAGCAGGTCAAGAAGCTCATCGCAGGGCCCGGTGTCTACATCTGCGACGAGTGCATCGACCTCTGCAACGAGATCATCGAGGAAGAACTCGCGGAGACCAGTGAGGTCCGCTGGGAGGAACTCCCGAAGCCGCGCGAGATCTACGAGTTCCTCGAGGGCTACGTGGTCGGCCAGGAGGCCGCCAAGAAAGCCCTCTCCGTAGCGGTCTACAACCACTACAAGCGCGTCCAGGCCGGCGAGAACGGCGGAGGGAGCGGCCGCGACGACGCCATCGAGTTGGCGAAGTCCAACATCCTGCTCCTCGGCCCCACGGGCTCCGGCAAGACCCTCCTCGCGCAGACCCTCGCGCGCATGCTGAACGTCCCCTTCGCGATCGCCGACGCCACGGCGCTGACCGAGGCCGGGTACGTCGGCGAGGACGTCGAGAACATCCTTCTCAAGCTGATCCAGGCGGCCGACTACGACGTCAAGAAGGCCGAGACCGGGATCATCTACATCGACGAGATCGACAAGGTCGCGAGGAAGAGTGAAAACCCCTCGATCACGCGCGACGTGTCGGGCGAGGGCGTCCAGCAGGCCCTGCTGAAGATCCTGGAGGGCACCACGGCCTCGGTCCCGCCGCAGGGCGGCCGCAAGCACCCCCACCAGGAGTTCATCCAGATCGACACGACGAACGTGCTGTTCATCGTGGGCGGTGCCTTCGCCGGACTGGAGAAGATCATCGAGTCCCGGGCCGGCGCCAAGGGCATCGGCTTCGGCGCGCAGATCCGCTCCAAGCGCGAGATGGAGTCCAAGGACCAGTTTCAGGAGGTCATGCCGGAGGACCTGGTCAAGTTCGGCATGATCCCCGAGTTCATCGGCCGCCTGCCGGTCATCACCTCGGTCCACAACCTCGACCGCGAGGCCCTGCTCCAGATCCTCGTCGAGCCGCGCAACGCGCTGGTGAAGCAGTACCAGCGCCTGTTCGAACTCGACGGCGTCGAGCTGGACTTCGAGCGTGAGGCCCTGGAAGCCATCGCCGACCAGGCCATCCTCCGCCAGACCGGAGCGCGCGGCCTGCGCGCCATCATGGAGGAAGTCCTCCAGGGCGTGATGTACGAGGTCCCGTCCCGCAAGGACGTGGCCCGGGTCGTCATCACGGCGGACGTCGTCCAGTCGAACGTCAACCCGACGCTGATCCCGCGGGATGCGCGGGGGCGGGGGCCGGGGGAGCAGAAGACGGCCTGATCACTCACTGCATGCGAAGGCGCCCGGCACTCCCGCCGGGCGCCTTTGTCGTGGCCGCCGTCAGGCCGCGACGCGGATCTCCTTGCGGACCTTGGTCGTGAGGTCGATGGCCACGTCCTTGGTGACGCCCTGCGCCACCTCACCCGGCGACACGATGGCGAGGGTGCTGTAGTCGGCCCACGCGCAGAACCAGTTGACCTTCTCCTTCTTGGAGAGCCGGTCCTGGCCCTTGACCGACTGGCACTTCATGACCGCACCGTCGAGGTCGGCCGCCTCGGGCTCGCCCACCAGTTCGGGCTTGCCCGACCCGGTGGCGGACTCCTTGTCGGCCGACTTCTTGAAGTTGGCGAAGAAGAGGTCCAGCGTCGTCTCGGGGTCGGAGATCTCGCCGTAAGCACCGGCCACTGTAAGAGTCTTGGCCGTCGCCAGCTTCCCCGCCGACGCCGGGTCGTTCGGGTCGTAGTCGCTCATGTCCAGCGTGTTGTAGAGACCCGCCACGGACTTGGCGTTCTTCACGCCGCTCTTCTCCACCTCCGAGGTGGAGTCGCTGCCGGCGGTCGCTCCCTCCTTCGTGGTGCGCTTGTACTCGCTGAGCACCGTCGCCGGAGTCGTCAGCTTGTGCGGCCCGTCGTCCTCCAGGGAACCCGCGCCACCGCCCCCGCCGATCACGAAGTACGCGCCGACGCCGATCGCCGCCACGACCGCGACCGCGCCGATGATGAGGCCGGTCTTCTTCCCGCCGCCACCCGGCGCGGGCGGCTGGGGAACGCCGTACTGCGGCTGCTGGCCATAGGGAGGCTGCTGGCCGTACGGGGGCTGCTGGCCGTAAGGGGCCTGCTGCGGCGGGACGCCCTGCGGGGGCTGCTGCGGGTAGCCGTAGCCGGGCTGGGGCGGAGGGGCCTGCTGGGGATAGCCGTAGCCGGGCTGGGGCGCCAGCGGCGGCTGGCCGTACGGGCCCGGCTGGCCGTACGGACCTGGCTGCTGGGGCTGCCCGCCGTACGGGCCCGGCTGGTTGTAACTCATGTTCTGGGTTCCCCTCCAGATGCTTATGTGTTCCGGACATCCTGGCGCAGACCCGCCGTGTGCATGGCATCGGGGCCCCCACCGTTACAAAGGAAACGCGTTTCGGGACGGGGTGGTGACACCTCTAAACTGACCCCCGTGACCGAGAACGCTCAGCAGCAGCCACCAGCGCCCAGCACCGACCTGCCGACCCAGTACGCGCCGGCCGACGTAGAGGGGCCGCTGTACGAGCGCTGGGTAGAGCGGGGTTACTTCGAGGCGGACGAGAAGAGCGAGAAGCCGCCCTACACCATCGTCATCCCGCCGCCGAACGTCACGGGCAGCCTGCACCTCGGGCACGCCTTCGAGCACACGCTCATCGACGCCCTGACCCGCCGCAAGCGCATGCAGGGCTACGAGACGCTGTGGCAGCCGGGCATGGACCACGCCGGTATCGCCACGCAGAACGTCGTCGAGCGGGAGCTGGCGAAGGAGGGCAAGTCCCGGCACGACCTGGGCCGGGAGGCGTTCGTCGAGCGCATCTGGCAGTGGAAGGGCGAGTCCGGCGGGCAGATCAGCGGACAGATGCGGCGGCTGGGCGACGGTGTCGCCTGGTCGCGCGAGCGCTTCACCATGGACGAGGGCCTGTCCCAGGCCGTCCAGACCATCTTCAAGCGGCTCTACGACGACGAGCTGATCTACCGCGCCGAGCGCATCATCAACTGGTGCCCCCGGTGTCTGACGGCCATCTCGGACATCGAGGTCGAGTACCAGGACGACGACGGCGAGCTCGTCTCCATGAAGTACGGCGACGGGGACGAGACGATCGTCGTCGCCACCACCCGCGCCGAGACGATGCTCGGTGACACGGCCGTCGCCGTCCACCCCGAGGACGAGCGCTACAAGCACCTGGTCGGCAAGCAGGTCAAGCTGCCGCTCACCGACCGCTCCATCCCGGTCGTCGCGGACGAGCACGTCGACCCCGAGTTCGGCACGGGAGCCGTCAAGGTCACCCCGGCGCACGACCCGAACGACTTCGAGATCGGCCAGCGCCACGACCTCCCGGCCCTGACGATCATGGACGAGCACGCCGTGATCACCGCCCATGGCCCCTTCCAGGGCTTGGACCGGCTGGAGGCCCGCTCGGCGATCGTCGCCGCGCTGCGCGCCGAGGGCCGCATCGTCGCCGAGAAGCGGCCGTACGTCCACTCGGTCGGCCACTGCTCGCGTTGCAAGACCACCATCGAGCCGCGTTTGTCGATGCAGTGGTGGGTCAAGGTCGGCCCGCTCGCGAAGGCCGCCGGTGACGCGGTCCGCGAGGGCAAGGTCAAGATCCATCCGCAGGAGATGGAGAAGCGCTACTTCGACTGGGTCGACAACCTCCACGACTGGTGCATCTCGCGGCAGTTGTGGTGGGGCCACCGCATTCCGGTCTGGTACGGCCCGAACGGCGAGATCGTCTGCGTCGGCCCCGACGAGGAACCGCCCGGGACCGAGGCGGAGGGCTGGCGCCAGGACACCGACGTCCTCGACACCTGGTTCTCCTCCGGCCTGTGGCCGTTCTCCACGCTCGGCTGGCCCGAACAGAGCGATTCGCTCGCGAAGTTCTATCCGAACTCCGTCCTGGTCACCGGCTACGACATCCTCTTCTTCTGGGTCGCCCGGATGATGATGTTCGGCCTGTACGCGATGGACGGCACCCCGCCGTTCCACACCATCGCCCTGCACGGCATGGTCCGCGACCAGTTCGGCAAGAAGATGTCGAAGTCCTTCGGCAACGCGGTCAACCCGCTGGACTGGATGGACAAGTACGGCTCCGACGCGCTCCGGTTCACTCTCGCGCGCGGCGCCAACCCCGGGGTCGACGTCCCCATCGGCGAGGACTGGGTCCAGGGCTCCCGCAACTTCGCCAACAAGATCTGGAACGCGACCCGCTTCGCGATGATGAACGGCGCGACGATCGAGGGCCCGCTGCCGGACGCCTCGAAGCTGTCGCCGACCGACCGCTGGATCCTCTCCCGCCTGAACTCGGTGGTCGCCGAGGTCGACGCGTTCTACGAGGACTACCAGTTCGCGAAGCTCTCCGACGCCCTGTTCCACTTCGCGTGGGACGAGGTCTTCGACTGGTACGTCGAGCTGTCCAAGACGACGTTCCAGGCGGGCGGCGAGGCGGCCGAGGTGTCCAAGCGGGTCCTCGGTGAGGTTCTCGACGTGACCCTGAAGCTGCTCCACCCGGTGGTCCCGTTCGTCACCGAGACCCTCTGGACCACGCTCACCGGCGGCGAGTCGGTCGTCATCGCCGACTGGCCGAAGGACAGTGGCTTCCGGGACGCCGACGCCGAGCGCGAGATCGAGTCCCTGCAGTCGGTCATCACCGAGGTCCGCCGCTTCCGCGCCGACCAGGGCCTCCAGCCCGGCCAGCGGGTTCCGGCCCGTCTGACCCTGGACGGCACACGGTTCGCACCCCACGAGCCCGCCATCCGCCAGCTGCTGCGTCTCCAGCCGGAGGGCGACGGCTTCACGGCCACCGCGACCCTCCCGGTCGCCGGCGCGGAGGTCGCGCTCGACCTCTCCGGCACGATCGACGTCGCGGCGGAGCGCAAGCGCCTGGCCAAGGACCTCGCCGCGGCCGAGAAGGAGAAGGCCCAGGCGAACGCCAAGCTCGGCAACGAGGCGTTCCTCGCGAAGGCCCCCGACCACGTCGTGGACAAGATCCGCACCCGCCTCGCCAAGGCGGAGGAGGACATCGCCCGCATCCAGGCCCAGCTGGAGCGCCTGCCGCAGGGTTAAGGGTTCGTACGGCGTAAGAGGCCCCGGGAGCTGTCAGTCCCGGGGCCTCTTACGTGGCCCAGGGGCACGTACCTCAGGGGCGCGGGGAACTGCGCGACAAGCCACCATGAACCCGCACACACGCGACGACACAAACCACCCCCCACCGATGTCACCCCCGCTCCGTAGACTGGCCCCGTGAGCGAGCTCCCTCCAGACCACAACGCCGACGACCAGCCCGACCCCCTCGACAGCTTCGACGAGATCATCGCCGAGGAAACCACCCGCGACCCCGACCTCGCGGTCATCGAGGCAGGCAGCCGAACCCTGCGCACCCAGGGCGGCCCGCCCGACGCCGACATCCCCACCCGGCCGGCCGACCCCGAGGTCGACAAGGCCCTGCGCGAGGTCGAGACCGAGCTCGCCACCCGCTGGGGCGAGACCAAGCTGGAGCCCTCCGTCAGCCGAATCGCCGCGCTGATGGACGTGCTGGGGGAGCCCCAGCGGTCGTACCCCTCGATCCACATCACGGGGACGAACGGCAAGACCTCCACGGCCCGCATGATCGAGGCCCTGCTCGGCGCCTTCGAGCTGCGCACCGGGCGCTACACCTCGCCGCACGTGCAGTCGATCACCGAGCGCATCAGTCTCGACGGCGCCCCGATCGCGCCCGAGCGGTTCATCGAGACGTACCAGGACATCAAGCCGTACGTGGAGATGGTCGACGCCGCGCAGGAGTACCGGCTGTCCTTCTTCGAGGTGCTCACCGGCATGGCGTACGCGGCGTTCGCCGACGCGCCCGTGGACGTCGGTGTCGTCGAGGTCGGCATGGGCGGCTCCTGGGACGCCACGAACGTGATCGACGGGGACGTCGCCGTCGTCACGCCCATAGACCTCGACCACACCGACCGGCTCGGCTCCACACACGCCGAGATCGCCACCGAGAAGGCCGGCATCATCAAGCAGGGTGCGACGGTCATCATGGCGCAGCAGCCGGTCGACGCCGCTCAGGTGCTGCTGAAGAAGGCCGTCGAGGTGGACGCGACCGTGGCCCGGGAGGGGCTGGAGTTCGGTGTCGTGGAGCGGCAGGTGGCCGTCGGCGGGCAGCTGGCGACGCTGCGCGGGCTCGGCGGCGAGTACCCCGAGGTGTATCTGCCGCTGCACGGCGCGCACCAGGCGCACAACGCGGCCGTCGCGCTCGCCGCCGTCGAGGCGTTCTTCGGCGTCGGCGCGCAGCGGGCCGAAGCGCTGGACCTGGACACGGTCCGCAAGGCCTTCGCCGCCGTCGCCTCGCCGGGCCGGCTGGAGGTCGTGCGCAGGTCGCCGACGGTCGTGCTGGACGCCGCCCACAACCCGGCGGGCGCCCGGGCGGCGGCCGAGGCGATCGGGGAGGCCTTCCAGTTCAGCCGCCTCATCGGCGTGGTCGGCGCGAGCGGCGACAAGAACGTACGGGGGCTCCTGGAGGCCTTCGAGCCGGTGTTCGCCGAGGTCGTGGTCACGCAGAACTCCAGCCACCGGGCGATGGACGCCGACGAGCTCGCCGGTATCGCCGTGGAGGTGTTCGGCGAGGAGCGCGTCCAGGTCGAGCCACGGCTGCCCGACGCGCTGGAGGCCGCCATCACCCTGGCCGAGGAGGAGGGCGAGTTCTCCGGCGGCGGCGTGCTCGTCACCGGTTCCGTCATCACCGTCGGCGAGGCCCGACTGCTGCTGGGGAGGGGCTGAGTCCCGTGCGCACGCTCTGTTCTTCGACCCTGATCGGCGAGTTCTTCGTCATCGGGTTCGCCGGTCTGGTCGCCATGAAGAACCCCGACCTGTCCATGACGACCGTGTGGACGGTCAGCGGCATCGCGATGTTCCTGTGCCTGGTGCTATGCGGCCTGGTGACGCGTCCGGGCGGGGTCGTCCTGGGCTGGGCGCTGCAGATCGCGCTCATCGCGTCGGGGTTCATCGTGCCGACCATGTTCTTCCTGGGCGCGATCTTCGCGGCGCTGTGGTGGGCGTCCGTGCACTACGGGCGGAAGGTGGACGAGGCGAAGGCGAGGTTCGCGGCCCAGGCGGGTTCCTCCACACCTGACGCTGCGTAACAGGGGCCCCGACACGCCGGGTAATCTCGTTCCACCGCAAGACCTTCACCCACAAGGAGCCCGTCGTGAGCCAGCGCACCCTCGTCCTCCTCAAGCCCGACGCCGTCCGTCGCGGCCTGACCGGCGAGATCATCAGCCGCATCGAGCGCAAGGCGGGCTGGACGATCACCGCGCTGGAGCTGCGCACCCTGGACCAGGACACGCTGGAGCAGCACTACGGCGAGCACAAGGGCAAGCCCTTCTACGAGCCGCTGGTGGAGTTCATGTCCTCCGGTCCGGTCGTGGCGCTGATCGTCGAGGGTGAGCGGGTCATCGAGGGTGTGCGCGCGCTCGCCGGCCCGACCGACCCGATCGCCGCGGCGCCCGGGTCGATCCGCGGTGACTTCGGTGTGATCGTCCGGGAGAACCTGATCCACGCCTCCGACTCCGAGGAGTCCGCCGAGCGCGAGGTGAAGATTTTCTTCCCCGGCCGGGCGTAGTCTCCGCACCTCACCAGCACATACCGCGGGTCCGGGGGCCAGGCCCCTGGGCTTTGCGGCATATGCGTGGCGATCGAGGGAACGATGGGCCCCGAACGCCCGTCTCCAGAAGCGAATGCGGTCGGCTTCTGCTGACAATGGCGGAGACCCTCCCGCAGTGTTCGCGAAGGCGCGTCTACGATGGAACCCTTCACGTCACAGCACCCACCTTTGCCTACCTGAAAAGCCCTCAAAAGCTACTGGGAAGGCCAGACGAATCCTGATGGGGAACTCAATGTCGTTCATCGGCCGTGACATGGCTGTCGACCTCGGGACCGCCAACACGCTGGTGTACGTCAGGGGTCGCGGGATCGTACTCAACGAGCCGTCCGTCGTCGCGATCAACACCAACACCGGTGGCATCCTCGCGGTCGGCGCCGAAGCGAAGAAGATGATCGGGCGCACGCCCGGCAACATCGTTGCCGTGCGTCCGTTGAAGGACGGCGTGATCGCCGACTTCGAGATCACCGAGCGGATGCTCCGCTACTTCATCCTGAAGATCCACAAGCGGAGGTATCTGGCTCGTCCGCGGGTCGTCGTCTGTGTGCCCTCGGGCATCACGGGCGTCGAGCGCCGCGCCGTCATCGAGGCGTCGTCCCAGGCCGGCGCCCGTCAGGTGCACATCATCGAGGAGCCCATGGCAGCGGCCATCGGCTCCGGCCTGCCGGTCCACGAGGCCACGGGCAACATGGTGGTGGACATCGGCGGCGGCACCACGGAGGTCGCGGTCATCTCCCTCGGCGGCATCGTCACCGCCCAGTCCATCCGTGTCGCGGGCGACGAACTGGACAACGCGATCATCCAGCACATCAAGAAGGAGTACTCCCTCCTGCTGGGTGAGCGCACGGCCGAGCAGATCAAGATCACGATCGGTTCGGCGTACGACCTCGACACCGACGAGCACACCGAAATCCGCGGCCGGGACCTCGTCTCCGGACTGCCGAAGACCGTGGTCATCTCCGCCGCCGAAGTCCGCAAGGCGATCGAGGAGCCGGTCAACGCGATCGTCGACGCCGTCAAGACGACCCTCGACAAGTGCCCGCCGGAGCTGTCCGGCGACATCATGGACCGAGGAATCGTTCTGACCGGCGGCGGAGCTCTGCTGCGCGGTCTCGACGAGCGGCTGCGCCGGGAGACCGGCATGCCGATTCACATCGCCGAGGACCCGCTCGACAGCGTGGCGCTCGGATCCGGAAAGTGCGTCGAGGAGTTCGAGGCGCTCCAGCAGGTGCTGGACGCGCAGCCGCGCAGATGACATCACTCTTCGATTCCGCCGTACGGGACGATCTCCTCTCGTACGGCGGATCGTTGATATAGAGGCATAAGCTCCCACAAAGCAGCCCCTCGGGTTTCCCTGGGGCTTCCCGAATTCCTATGAGGAAGGGCACGGCCGCCGCACGTGAGGGACACACGAGAGAGCCGGCTGCTCCTGGTGCTGCTGATCGCCGTCGCATTCGCGTTGATCACGGTGGACATCCGCGGTGGGGAGGACTCGCCCGTCGACGGCGCCCGGCAGGGCGCGGCGACGGTCTTCGGCCCGATCGAGAGCGGCGTCTCGGCCGCGGTCGACCCGGTCGGCAACGCGGTCTCCGCCATCCGCGACTCCGGCGAACGGCACGACCGGCTCGCCACGCTGGAAAAGGAGAACGCGGCCCTGAAGGCGCGGCTCGGCAGCGACGACCGCAGCCGCAGCCGTCTCAAGCAGCTCGACAAGATGCTGAAGATCGCCGGCCAGGGCCAGTACGGCATCAAGGGCGCCGAGGTCATCGCCATCGGGGCCGCACAGGGCTTCTCCTGGACGATCACCATCGACGTCGGCGCCAAGGACGGCATCAAGCGCGACATGACCGTGCTGAACGGGGAGGGGCTCGTCGGCCGGGTCACCACCGTCGGCCCGAACACCGCCACGGTCCTGCTGGCCAGCGACCCCGACTTCACCGTCGGCACCCGCATGGAGTCCGGCGACGAGCTCGGCTTCGCCTCCGGACAGGGCGACCGGCCGCTGCGCGTCGAACTCCTCAACGGCAAGGCCGAGGTGAAGAAGGGCGACCGCCTGGTCACCTTCGGCTCGCAGGCCGACCGGCCCTTCGTGCCCGGCGTGCCCGTCGGCGTGGTCTCCCGCGTCGATCCCTCCGGCGGCGGCCTGACCCGCACGCTCTACGTCACTCCGTACGTCGGTTTCACCAAGCTCGACATCGTCGGTGTCGTCGTCGAGGCGCCGAAGAAGGACCCGCGTGACACGGTCCTCCCGCCCAAGCCCAAGCCGACCCCACGGCCGACGGTGACGGTGACCGTGACGCCGTCGGCCGAGGCGCCCGTGGACGGCCAGAATCAGCAAGAGCAGTAGGAGCTGTCACCCCATGCGCGTCAACCGGATCCTGCTCTCCTCCGCCCTGGTCGTCGTCGCCCTGGTGATCCAGGTGAGCGTCCTCGCCCGCCTCCACCTGCCGGGCGCCGTGCCCGACCTGCTGCTGCTCACCGTGCTCGGCCTCGCGCTGGTGTACGGGCATGTGGGCGGCGCGCTGGTCGGCTTCGGGGCGGGTCTGCTCGCCGACCTGGCCCCGCCCGCCGACCACGCCGCCGGGCGCTACGCCCTCGTGCTGTGCGTCATCGGCTACCTCGCGGGCCTCGTGAAGCCCGAGACCGGGCAGCTGAAGTCCGCGACCGGCCCCATGGTCGTGGTGGTCGCCGCCGCGATCGGCTCCACCCTGCTGTACGCCGGGGTCGGCGCCCTCGTCGGTGACACCGCCGCCCGCCACGTCGGCCTCGGCAGCCTGTTGTTCACGGCCGCCCTGTACGACCTGCTGCTCGCCCCGTTCGTCGTACCCGGGATCATGGCCCTGGCCCGGCGCGCGGAGAACGATCCGCTCGCCGAGACCGGCTCCGCCGGCAAGGCCACCGACATCTCCTCCGGCTGGCTCTCCGGCGGCACCGGTCTGCGGATCGGCGGCCAGCGCAACGGGCTGCGTGTGAAGGCGGCCCGGGCACGGATGGCGCGGGCCGGGCGCATCAAGGGGGTCAAGCGGCTGTGACCGCAGGGAAGTTCACCCGAACGGACCGGTCCGGTAGGAACGCCGGCTCGGGGGCCCTTCGTTCCCCCCTCGTATCCGCACATCCGTACCCGGACACACCGTCACATCCGCACAGCCGTACGCGCACCGAGAGGAGGAGGCAGCCGCAGTGACCAACATTCCCGAGACCGGCCGGAATCCACGGGTCCAGATCCGGCTCGTCGTCATCCAGGTCCTCGTCCTCTCCCTCCTGCTCACCCTCGGCGGGCGCCTGTGGTACCTCCAGATCCGTGAGGGCGCGGCCTACGCCAAGGAGGCGTCGGGCAACCACGTCCAGCAGGTCGTCGAGCCGGCCGTGCGCGGCTCCATCCTGGACGCGCGCGGTGTGGCCCTCGCGGACAACGAGACGCGGCTGGTGGTCTCCGCCTCCCGCACCGACCTGCTGAAGATGAAGGACGACGGCAAGGAAGTCCTCACCAAGCTCGCCGGGGTCCTGGGCATGACGCCCAAGGAGGTCCAGGAGAAGGTCCGGCTGTGCGACGCCAAGACGCCGCAGCCCTGCTGGAACGGCTCGCCCTACCAGCCCATCCCCATCACCGACGAGGCCACCGCCAAGCAGGCCCTTCAGATCCGCGAGCGCGCCGAGGACTTCCCCGGCATCACCGCCGAGCCGGAAGCCGTGCGCCGCTACCCGAGCCCGGGCAAGGCCAACACCGCCCAGGTCCTCGGCTACCTCTCGCCGGTCACCGACGAGGAGATCAAGAAGGCGCAGAACACCAACTCGCCGTACCTGCGCTCCGACCAGGTCGGCCGCTCCGGCCTGGAGCGCCAGTACGACAAGGCCCTGCGCGGCAAGGCCGGCGTCACCCGCTACGAGGTCGACAACCTCGGCCGCGTCATCGGCCAGGCCGAGGCCGACCCCGCCCACCCCGGCGACAACCTCGTGACCAGCATCGACGCCCGCGTCCAGCGCATCGCCGAGTACCAGCTGAACGAGGCCATGAAGGAGGCCCGCCGACAGCACGACCGCAACACGGGCACGAACTACAAGGCGGACTCCGGAGCCGTCGTCGTCATGGAGGCCAAGACCGGCCGCGTCGTCGCCATGGCGTCGAACCCGACCTACGACCCGAACGCCTGGGTCGGCGGCATCTCCGCCAAGGACTACGCCAGGCTCACCGGCAAGAAGTCCAACTACCCGTTGCTCAACCGCGCCATCCAGGGCCAGTCGGCGCCCGGCTCCATCTTCAAGGTCATCCCGACGGCCGCCGCGGTCAACGCCGGGTACTCCTTCAACGGCCCCTACAACTGCTCCAGCTCGTACTCCATCGGCGGCCAGGTCTTCAAGAACTTCGAGTCCCAGAGCCACGGCCCCATCAGCCTCGGCCGCGCCCTGGAGGTCTCCTGCGACACCGTCTTCTACCGGCTCTCCCACGAGGAGTGGAAGAAGGACGGCGGCACCAAGCCGAAGAAGAACGCCCACGACTGGTTCTACAAGACCGCCCACCAGTTCGGCCTCGGCAAGGAGACCGGCATCGACCTCCCCAACGAGGTCACCGGCCGCGTCCCCGACCGCCAGTGGAAGCTGAACTACTGGAAGGCCAACAAGGACGCCTGGTGCCGCACCGGCAAGCGCAGCGGCAGCTACGCCGAGAAGATCGCCTACGAGAACTGCCTCGAGGGCAACCGCCTGCGCGCCGGTGACTCCGTCAACTACTCCATCGGACAGGGCGACACGCTCGTCACGCCCATCCAGATGGCCACCATCTACTCGGCCATCTCCAACGGCGGCACCCTCTACAACCCCTCCGTCGGCAAGGCCGTCATCAGCGCCGACGGCAAGACCGTCACGCCGATCAAGCCCGAGTCGCACGGCAAGCTGCCCATGACGCGGAAGACGCGCGACGAGATAGACGAAGCCCTCGCGGGAGTCGCCACCCGCGGTACGGCCGCCTGGAGGTTCGGCGGCTGGCCGCAGGACAAGATCCCGATGCACGCCAAGACGGGTACGGCGGAGGTCTACGGCAAGCAGACGACCTCCTGGTTCGCCACGTACACCAAGGACTACTCGATCGTCATGACGATCTCCCAGGGTGGTACGGGCTCCGGTGCCTCCGGCCCCGCCGTGCGCAACATCTACAACGCGCTGTACGGCGTCTCCGAAGACGGCGCCATCGACTCCAAGAAGGCCCTCCTGCCGGCCCCGCAGAAGACCCTGCCGAAGATCAAGACGGACGGCACCATCACCTCCCCGAAGGTCTCCAAGGACCCGGCCAAGGACCAGAAGGCCGACAAGAAGGACCCGAACGCCCCGGCCGACCCGCTCCAGCCCGCGACGACGGCCCCGCCGACGCCGGAGAACCGTGACACCCGAAGGCGGCGCCGCCGCCGGGGAAGCCGGAGGTGGCCGGCATGACCGGCGGCGTGAACAGTTTCCAGGTCTCCGGCTACGGGCCCGAGCGCTCCGGCTGGACGCGACTGCTGGCCCGGGACTCGGTGGCGCGGCGGCTCGACTGGCCGATCGTGCTGTCGGCGCTGGCCCTGTCGCTGCTCGGCACGCTCCTGGTCTACTCCGCGACCCGCAACCGCACGGAGCTCAACCAGGGCGACCCGTACTTCTTCCTCGTCCGGCACCTGCTGAACACCGGCATCGGCCTGGCCCTGATGGCCGGCACGATCTGGCTCGGCCACCGCGGCCTGCGCACGGCCGTGCCGGTCCTGTACGGCTTCTCGCTGCTGCTGATCCTGCTGGTGCTGACCCCGCTCGGTTCCACGATCAACGGCGCCCACTCCTGGATCCAGCTGCCCGGCGGCTTCTCGCTCCAGCCCTCGGAGTTCGTGAAGGTCACGATCATCCTGGGCATGGCGATGCTGCTGGCGGCCCGGGTCGACGCGGGCGACAAGCAGTACCCCGACCACCGCACGGTCGTGCAGGCGCTGGGCCTGGCCGCCGTACCGATGCTGATCGTGATGCTGATGCCCGACCTGGGGTCGGTCATGGTGATGGTCATCATCGTGCTCGGCGTGCTGCTCGCCTCCGGGGCGTCCAACCGGTGGGTGTTCGGCCTGCTCGGCACGGGCACCCTCGGCGCGGTCACCGTCTGGCAGCTCGGGATCCTCGACGAGTACCAGATCAACCGCTTCGCCGCCTTCGCCAACCCCGAGCTCGACCCGGCCGGCGTCGGCTACAACACCAACCAGGCCCGGATCGCCATCGGGTCCGGCGGGCTGACCGGCTCCGGCCTCTTCCACGGCTCGCAGACCACCGGCCAGTTCGTGCCCGAGCAGCAGACGGACTTCGTCTTCACGGTGGCGGGGGAGGAGCTGGGCTTCCTCGGCGGCGGCCTGATCATCGTGCTCCTCGGCATCGTCCTGTGGCGGGCCTGCCGTATCGCCCGGGAGACCACCGACCTGTACGGCACGATCGTGGCCGCGGGCATCGTCGCCTGGTTCGCCTTCCAGACGTTCGAGAACATCGGCATGACCCTCGGCATCATGCCGGTCACCGGTCTGCCGCTGCCGTTCGTGTCGTACGGCGGATCATCGATGTTCGCCGTGTGGATAGCGGTCGGGTTGTTGCAGTCGATCCGGGTGCAACGGCCGATGTCGGCCTAGCGGCCGGGACGGGGGGAGCGGAATGTCCGGCGAATACGTCGCCCATTGCCCGGTGAGCGAGGAGATGGTGGGTCATCTCCTCGCTCTGGCGGAGCTTGATCTGACCGACGGCGGCGCCATCGAGGCGCGGATGCGCGAGGTCGGCTGGCCCGACTGGTCGCAGGCGGTGGGGGGACCGGCGTACCAGGACGCCCCCGATGTCCCTGACGCCACCCACATCACCCCGCAGGGCCACTTCGTCACGTGCGACGGCGACGGCTCGCTCCATCTGCCGTTCGCCTATCTCTACAGCGTCGACGGCGGTCTGCTCGACGAGGACTGCTGGGGCGTGCTGCCCGGCTGGACCAGCGAGCAGGGCGCCTGGCGACCGGAGTTCGACGCCCACTTCGCCACCGTGGTGGGGCGCTTCACCGAGCGCCTGGGTCTGCCGGACCACGACATCCGGCAGCCGAAATACGACACCCGGTACGTCAGCTGGCGCCGGGAGCACAACGTGCTGATCGTCGGCCAGGGCCCGGAGCCGCTGTCGTACCACCAGTTCGAGGACGCCCATGTGTACCTCGTCTCCCGGACGGCGAAGGACGCGCCGTTCCCGGACGGCGAGCAGCTGCGGACCCTGCTGACGACCTGAGAGCCGGTCCCCCTCGGGGCGCTCACCTCTGCTGTCCGGGCCGGTAGGCCACTAAATTTGACGCATGGCGGAGACGAAACGCGAGATCGAGCGCAAGTACGAATCCGTTGAGGGCGGGCTTCCCGACCTGACCGGAGCGGCCGGGGTCGCGGCCGTTGCCGACAGGGGTGTGTCCCACCTCGACGCCACCTACTACGACACCGCTGACGAACGCCTCGCCGCGTCGTCCGTCACCCTGCGCCGCCGCACCGGCGGTTCCGACGCGGGCTGGCACCTGAAGTTCCCGGTCGCCCCGGATGTCCGCGAGGAGATCCACGCCCCCCTCTCCGACACCCTCCCCGGCGAACTCGCCGCGCTGGTCCGCTCCCGCGTCCGCGACCGCGAACTGCTTCCGCTGGTCCGGCTGCGCTCCGACCGCGACGTCCGCCATCTGCTCGACGCCGACGGCCGGCTGCTCGCCGAGATGAGCGTGGACACCGTGCACGCCGAGCGGCTCACGGGCCGCGGCGGCACGTCGCGCTGGACGGAGATCGAGGTGGAGCTCGCCGACGGGACGGACCCGGCCGTGCTCGACAAGCTGGACAAGCGGCTGCGCAAGGCGGGCGTACGGCCCTCGGCGGCGGCGTCGAAGCTGGCCCGGGCCCTCCAGGAGACGGCACCGGTGCAGCGGCGGGTGCCCCCGTCCGCCGGGCGGCCGGTGACCGCCGGGGACCATGTGCTCGCCTATGTGCGCGCGCAGCGCGACGCGATCGTGGAGCTCGACCCCGCCGTCCGCCGGGACGCCGAGGACTCCGTGCACAGCATGCGCGTGGCCACCCGCCGGCTGCGCAGCACGTTCAAGTCGTTCGGGGACGTCCTCGACCGGGAGGTCACCGGCCCCCTCGCCGACGAGCTGAAGTGGCTCGCCGGCGAGCTCGGCCTGGACCGGGACCGCGAGGTGCTGGCCGAGCGGCTGACGGCGGCCGTCGACGAGGTGCCCGCGGGCCTGGTCCGCGGCCCGGTCGCCGAGCGCCTGCGCTCCTGGTCGAGCGCCGAGCACGGCGGGGCACGCGGCCGCCTCCTGGGCGTGCTGGACTCCCGCCGCTACCTCGCCCTGCTCGACACCCTGGACGCGTTGATCGCGGACCCGCCGCTGCTGAAGGCGGCCGGAAAGAATCCCCGCAAGCCGATGGCCAAGGCCGTGCGGAAGGACTTCCGCAAGGTGTCCCGGCTGATCGGGCACGCGGCCGGCCTGGAGCCCGGCACCGACCGGGACGTCGCCCTGCACGAGGCGCGCAAGAAGGCCAAGCGCACCCGCTACGCGGCGGAGGCGGCCGAAGGAGTCCTCGGCAAACCGGCCAAGGCCCTGGTCAAGTCCATGAAAGCGCTCCAGGACCTGCTCGGCGAACACCAGGACAGCGTGATGGCCCGGCAGACCCTCCGCGAGCTCTCGGCGGTCGCCCACGCGGCGGGGGAGAGCGCCTTCACCTACGGCCTCCTCCACGAGCGTCAGGAGCAGCGGGCGGTGCGCGCGGAGGCCGAACTGCCCGGGTTCTGGGACGCGATCAAGGACGGTGCGGCGGACCTCTGACCTTCCGGCGTACGGAGGCCCCCCGCGATCGCGTTAGTCTGGATGGTCACCCCTGTCAGTTCAGTCCAGCTCACGAAGGTGCGCGACATGCCTGCCGAAGTCGCTGCGTCGGTCTTCCCGCAGCTCGAAGCTCTGCTCCCGCATGTGCAGAAGCCGATCCAGTACGTCGGCGGAGAGCTCAACTCCACGGTCAAGGACTGGGACTCCTGTGATGTCCGCTGGGCGCTCATGTACCCGGACGCCTACGAGGTCGGTCTGCCCAACCAGGGCGTCATGATCCTCTACGAGGTGCTCAACGAGCAGCAGGGCGTCCTCGCCGAGCGCACGTACAGCGTGTGGCCCGACCTCGAGGAGCTCATGCGGGAGCACCACGTCCCGCAGTTCACGGTGGACAGCCACCGGCCGGTGAAGGCCTTCGACGTGTTCGGCCTGTCCTTCTCCACGGAGCTGGGCTACACCAACATGCTGGCCGCCCTCGACCTGGCCGGCATCCCGCTGGAGGCCAAGGACCGCGGCCTGGACGACCCGATCGTCCTGGCCGGCGGCCACGCGGCGTTCAACCCCGAGCCGATCGCCGACTTCATCGACTGCGCCGTGATCGGCGACGGCGAGCAGGCGGTCCTGGAGATCACCGCGATCGTGCGCGCCTGGAAGGCCGAGGGCCGTCCCGGAGGCCGCGAGGAGCTCCTGTTCCGTCTCGCGAAGACGGGCGGGGTGTACGTCCCCGGCTTCTACGACGTGGAGTACCTGCCGGACGGCCGTATCGCCCGTGTAGTGCCGAAGCGCAGCGGCGTGCCGTGGCGGGTCTCCAAGCACACCGTCATGGACCTCGACGAGTGGCCCTACCCCAAGCAGCCGCTCGTGCCGCTGGCCGAGACGGTCCACGAGCGCATGTCCGTGGAGATCTTCCGCGGCTGCACCCGCGGCTGCCGTTTCTGCCAGGCCGGCATGATCACGCGCCCGGTGCGTGAACGCTCCATCACCGGCATCGGCGACATGGTCGAGCAGGGCCTGAAGGCGACGGGCTTCGAGGAGGTCGGCCTGCTGTCGCTGTCCTCCGCGGACCACACGGAGATCGGCGACATCGCCAAGGGCCTCGCGGACCGCTACGAGGACGACAAGATCGGCCTGTCGCTGCCGTCCACCCGCGTGGATGCCTTCAACATCGACCTGGCGAACGAGCTGACCAGGAACGGCCGGCGTTCGGGTCTCACCTTCGCCCCCGAGGGCGGCTCGGAGCGCATCCGCAAGGTCATCAACAAGATGGTCTCGGAAGAGGACCTGATCCGCACGGTCGCCACGGCGTACGGCAACGGCTGGCGCCAGGTGAAGCTGTACTTCATGTGCGGCCTGCCGACGGAGACCGACGACGACGTCCTCCAGATCGCCGACATGGCGACGAAGGTCATCGCCAAGGGCCGCGAGGTCTCCCGGTCCAACGACATCCGCTGCACGGTCTCCATCGGCGGCTTCGTCCCCAAGCCCCACACGCCCTTCCAGTGGGCCCCGCAGCTCTCCGCCGAAGAGACGGACGCCCGGCTTCAGAAGCTGCGGGACAAGATCCGCGGCGACAAGAAGTACGGCCGTTCCATCGGCTTCCGTTACCACGACGGCAAGCCCGGCATCGTCGAGGGCCTGCTCTCCCGGGGCGACCGCCGCATCGGCGCGGTCATCCGCGCGGTGTACGACGACGGCGGCCGCTTCGACGGCTGGCGCGAGCACTTCTCGTACGACCGTTGGATGAGTTGCGCCGACAAGGCCCTGGCCCCCTTCGGCGTCGACGTCGACTGGTACACCACCCGCGAGCGCACCTACGAGGAGGTCCTCCCCTGGGACCACCTCGACTCGGGCCTGGACAAGGACTGGCTCTGGGAGGACTGGCAGGACGCCCTCGACGAGACCGAGGTCGACGACTGCCGCTGGACGCCGTGCTTCGACTGCGGGGTGTGCCCGCAGATGGACACCCAGATCCAGATCGGCCCGACGGGCAAGAAGCTGCTGCCCCTGACGGTGAAGAACGCGGCGCCCGCGCCGAGCGGGCACCAGCACTGAGTGAGTGACGCCCCCGGCGAGTGACCACCCACGCCCCTGCTGAGGCAGTGGCGCCACTGCGGTCACTCGCCCGCGAGCGGCAGTGAGGTCGGTCAGCGGTCGCTCAGCGCAACAGTTCGCAGATCTTGAACAGCAGCATCGTGACGGCGACGAAGGTGCCCCCGGCCCAGGTCGCCGCACTGAGGATCGTCGCGTGCAGCACGACGGCCAGGACGCCCGCCCCGAGGCCGGTGAGCAGGCCGATCAGCAAGGCGATGACGATCAGCAGAGCTCGCTGCGACACTCCTCCGGCAGGAGGGGGTGACCCCTGCGTCATGACCTGCCTCCCCGCGCGCTCGCTATTCGCGCAGACCCTCCACGGGCGCCTCGGAGGTCCGCGGTGCGGTGGGGCGGCGGGCCGACGAGGAATGCGCGGCCGTGGGCCTGGCCGATGACACGACTCGCGTTACTATCTGCCATGAGGCTTCCTGGTTGATTCGAGTGGACGAGGGCGCTTCGCGGTGGGGGAGTTCTCGGACGATGCTTGCCGGCTGACCGAGCGCTCCCCTTCCTGCTGTCGAAAACCTTCAGCAGCAATGGCCGGAAAGATTCTTGCCGCTGTGCGGGACACCATGTTCACGGTCAGCTTTCCATGACCATCTCCTTCTTCGATGTCCGGATCATCGATATTCGGTGGCCTTGGCAGTCACGGCCCCTGCCGTCATACTGGGCGGCCAGGGCCTGACTTGTGCCGTCGGTACTGCAGTGTGGGTTGGGGGAGCTGTGACCTTGGCGGATCCGGCATCGAAGTGGCGGAAGAGTTCGGCCAGTGCGCCGGAAAACTGTGTCGAGGTCGCTTTGGGGATCCCCGTCCTGGTCAGGGATTCGAAATTCTCCGAAGGGCCCTGCTTTGCCGTCGGTTCCGCGGCGTGGAAATCGTTCCTTGATTCCCTTTCTCTCCGTTATGCCGCGAGCTGAGGAAGATTCTCGCTCCACTCGGTGATGGATTGGGCGTAACGGTTCTCGACGTCCCAGAAGGATTCGAGATAATCTTCGACACTGCGTTGCACGCCGACGATCGCCTTGTTGTTGATGATGACGCTTCCGTCGGGATTCTCGAGGTACACCACTCGTTCCTGATCGGCCTTGGCGAACTCGAAGATCACGTACGGTGAACGCAGCAGTGGATACAGACCGCAGCTGAAGGGAACCACCCCGATGCTCACGTGATCCAGGGTGCTCAGGCGCTGGAGATGCCGGATCTGGGCTTCCATCAGATCGCTGCCGCCCACGACGCGCCTCAGCGCCGCCTCGTCGATCAGGAACCGCAGCTCGGTGTTCGACGACGCGTCCAGCATGCGTTCCTGCCGTTTCATGCGCAGGTCGAGCAGTTCCTCCTTCTCCGGGACCACAGACTGCTGGAGGGCGACGCGCGCGTAATCCTCCGTCTGCAACAGGCCGGGGACGAACAGCGCCTCGAAGTTGCGGATCACGGACGCGGACGCCTCGTAGCCCAGGTAGGACTGAAAACTCTCCGACAGCAGGGCCCGGTATTCGTACCACCAGGGCTGCCGTCGTGCCTCTTCCGCGGCGCGACGCAGTTTCTCCGCACTCTCGGGCGACAGCTCGTAGAAGCTGATCAATGCCTTGAGGTCGGTCATGGAGATCTTCACCCTGCCCGACTCCAGGCGCATGACTTTCGAAAGGGACCATCCCGTCTCTCGCGCAACATCAGGCTGCGAATACCCCGCCTTTTTACGCGCTTCCTGAAGCTGTGAGCTCAGGTGATGACGGTAGAACATCGGGTCGGCATCGGGCATGAAAAGCTCCTTCTGGTGCCACAGGTCGTACCGCCGCCAGGCACTCCGACCGTGTTCAGGACGACCAGTTTCGCAAGGCTACGCGGATTTCTGCCACCTGTCACTATGCCTCAAGGCTCTTCACCTGCGCCGTCGACTCTGAAGAGATGCACGGGAAGAGTGGGAAAGAATGAAACGCCGATACGGTTTATGGGAATGCGCGATCGATATATTCACTCACAGGAGTGACTTCTGTTCGGCGGTCCCCGGAAATAGCCGGGCGTACTCCCGCGGCTCACGCCCATGGCCTGGCAACGCGGGCCCCTGCGCCCCCGTCGCGCCTCACATGCGGCGCCCGGGAGGTGAGAGGCCCGTTCTGTGGGGGACCCGCTGAACAGGCCGGGTTGGTGACGCTCCCCCGGGGGGCCGACCCGGTCAGGTTCCCCCAGTTCAGACTGTGTGCTGGGGGAACCGTCAGATCAGGCGGCCCTCCTCGCAGACCCGCCGGGCCACCTCACGGAGCTTGACGTTGTTCTCCTGCGAGTAGCGGCGCAGCACGTCGAAGGCCTGCTCCTCGGTGAGGCGATGGCCGCCCATGAGGATGCCCATGGCCTCGCCGATGACGTGGCGCGTGCTCATGGCCTGCTGCATCTGGGCGTGGCTGCGGGCGCTGGAGAAGGCGACCGCCGCGTGCGAGGCCAGCAGCCAGCCGGCGGTCTCGCTGTCCTCGGTGAAGGACCCCGGGTGGCGCGAGTAGAGGTCGAGCGCGCCGAGATCCTCGTCCTCGGTGTAGAGCAGGAAGCCCATCATGCTGCCCACGCCCAGGTCCTGGGCCTCGCGGGCGTACGCGGGCCAGCGGGGCTGCTCGGCACTGAAGTCGGCGATGCGGAACACGCGCTCCGCGGTGTCCGAGCGGGCCGCGTCGAAGCAGGGGCCCTCCCCGAGGCGCTCCTGGAGCCGGTCGCTCTCGAGGACCAGGTCGTGGGTGGGTGCCAGGGTCTCCACGCGCGTGCCGTGCAGCAGGAGGATGCCGGCCGCGTCGCACCCGGCCACGTGCTCCGTGGCGGCCCGGGTGATGTGCTCGAGCGTGGCGCCGACCGAGTCCTGGGCGAGCAGGGCACGCGCCATGGAGGCCATCTCCTGTGCGAACTCGCGCCAGTCCACTGTCGTCCTCCTCGGTCCGGGGGGCCGGGCATGGGTTCCTTCTGCCACGGTGCCACGGGTCGCACACCCCGGGTCTCCTCACATCGCGGGCTTCGGCCAGGTGAGCCACGCCCCTTGTGGCTCCTATCGAATCTCGATAGATTTCCATCGTGAGTCGATTGAAGGAGTGGTGATGGGGAAGCTGGCCGTGGGGGCTTTGCGCGGGGTGCTCGTGGTGCTGCTCGCGGGGTCGTTGTTCGTCCAGGGGGTGATGGTGCCGCTGCTGGCCGTCGACATGAACGGCCTCAAACCGGAGTACGCGTATCTGCGCACCCCGATCCTCGTGATCATCGTCCTCGGCGTCGGGACCGCCCAGGTCGTCGTGGTGTGCGTGTGGCGGCTGGTGACGATGGTGCGCCGCGGGACGGTGTTCTCCACCGCCGCCTTCCGTTACGTGCACATCGTCATCGGCGCGTTCGTGGCGGCCGCCCTGCTGGTCTTCGCGCTGGCGGTCGTGCTCGCGCCGGGCGAGGCCGTGGCCCCGGGGGTGGTCCTGCTGCTGTGCGGGGTCGTCGTGGCCGTGCTGGGCGTCGCGCTGATCGTGCTCGTGCTGCGGATGCTGCTGGCGCAGGCCGTGGCACGCGACATCGAGGCGGCCCGGATGCGGGCCGAGCTGGAAGAGGTCATCTGATGCCGATCGCCGTCGACATCGACGTGATGCTGGCCAAACGGAAGATGTCCGTGGGGGAACTGGCGGAACGCGTCGGCATCACCCCCGCCAACCTGGCGGTCCTCAAGAACGGCCGCGCCAAGGCGGTCCGCTTCTCCACCCTCGCCGCGCTGTGCGAGGTGCTGGAGTGCCAGCCGGGGGATCTGCTGCGCTGGGAGTCCGGCGGGGCGCCGGACGCGACAATGCCCTGATGGACAACGTCAGCATCCGCCCGGCCCGCCCGGCCGAACTGGCCGCCGTGGCCGCCCTGAGGTGGCAGTGGCTCGTCGAGAACGGCTCCGAGGACGCCGGCGAACGCGAGGTCTTCTTGAGGCACTTCGTCACCTGGGCGGAGGAGAACGCCGGATCCCACCGCTGCGTGGTCCTCGTCCGCGACGAACGGGTCATCGGCATGGCCTGGCTCGCGGTCGTGCAGCGGGTGCCCACGCCCCGCGCGCCGCGGCGCGCCTCCGGTGACCTGCAGTGCGTGTACGTCGTACCCGAGGCGCGCGACGGCGGCCTGGGCGGGCGGCTCATCCGGGCCGTCCTGGAGGGAGCCCGCGAGCTGGGTCTGGAACGGGTGACCGTGCACTCCAGCCCGCGTGCCGTCCCCGCGTACGCCCGCAGCGGCTTCCAGGGGTCGCCCCGGCTGCTCCAGGCGCAGGTCCCGAGGGTGTGAGCCGTACGGTCACGGCCGAGCGGAGAAGTGCGGAAGAACGGGGCGGGACTGTGCGGGGCTGCATCCGGACGGGGCGCTGAGGCGTCTACGACGGTATGGATCTGGAGAAGCACCCCCGCGAGAGTTCCGGCACGCGGGCCGATCAGTACCCGCGGCGGGACCAGCCGCCTGTCCCGCGGGAGCCCGAGGCGCCAGGGGGATGCCTCGCCGTCGCGATCCGGATCCCCGTGCGGATCATCGTGCTCGTGCTCGTCGTCCCCGTGCGGATGCTGTGGGACGCGCTCGTCGTGGCCGGGCGGTTCCTGAACGACGCGCTGCTCCGGCCGCTCGGCCGCGCCCTGCTGTGGCTCGCCCGGGCGGTGTTCGTCTGGCCGTTCGTCGGGCTGTGGCGCTACGTCGTCGTCCCGGTGGGCAAGGCCCTCGGATGGCTCGGCCACGTCCTCGTCGTCGTGCCGCTGGTGTGGCTCCACCGGTGTGTGCTGACCCCCGTGGGGCACGCGATCGCATGGGCCGCCCGGGGCGTCGGCGCCGCGCTCGGCTGGATCGCGGGGGGCGTCGCAGCCGCGCTCGGCTGGGTGTACGCGAGCCTGCTCACGCCCGTCGGGCACGCGCTGAGGTGGGTCCTGAAGGCACTCGGTGGAGGTCTCGCCGCGCTCGGCATCGGCGTCTGGACGGTGGTGGCGTGGCTCGTGAAGTACCTCGCCGTCGTCCCCGCCCTCTGGCTGTACACCTGGGTGCTCACACCCGTCGGCCGCGCGGTCGCCTGGTGCGTCAAGGGGCTCGTGTGGCTGGTCAGCACGGTGATCACGGCAATCGGCACGGCCCTCTACTGGACCGCCCGCCTCCTGCTGGTCCTGCCCGCGCTCGCCCTCTGGCGCTGGGTCCTGACCCCCGTCGGACGCGTGCTCGCCGTCATCGGCCGGGAGCTGTGGGACGCCCTCGGCCACGCCTGGCGGGTCGCCGGGCACCTCTCGCTCGTGGTCGGGCGCTTCCTGGGCACCCTCCTGCGGTGGATCTTCGTCGAGCCGGTCCGCTGGGTGTACCGCACCGTGCTGACGCCCGTCGGCCACGCCGTGCGGGACACCGTGCTGCGGCCCGCCGCCGAAGCCGCGCGCGGCGCGGGGCGGGCCGCCCGGCAGGCCCTGGCCGCCGCCCGCGAGTCCGTGCGGCAGGCCCGTGCCGACGTCCGGCGGATGCTCTTCGGCGAGCCGCGACAGCCCCGGCCGGTCGACCGGAGGGAACCATCGCGGCACGAGGCACGTACTCTTGGTAGCAGTACGACCGCTCTCACGAAGGACTGAACGACACTGGGCAAGCGACAGCCCGAAGGCCCGCCGCCCGCACCCGCGGTGCAGCGCATCCGACTGCGTTACACCAAGCGCGGCCGCCTCCGGTTCACCAGCCACCGTGACTTCCAGCGCGCCTTCGAGCGTGCGTTGCGCCGTGCCGAGGTGCCGATGGCCTACTCGGCGGGCTTCACACCGCACCCGAAGGTGTCGTACGCCAATGCCGCACCCACCGGCACGGGCAGTGAGGCGGAATACCTGGAGATCGCGCTCACCGCGCCGCGCGACCCGGAGCAGCTCAGGGCCCTCCTCGACGACTCGCTGCCCACCGGGCTCGACATCATCGAGGCGGTCGAGGCCCGCACCTCGGGACTCGCCGACCGGCTGACGGCTTCCGTCTGGGAGCTCCGGCTGGACGGGGTGCCGCAGGAGGAGGCCCGCCGCGCGGCGGACGCCTTCAACGCGGCTGAGACCGTCGAGGTCCAGCGCCTCGCCAAGAACGGCATACGCACGTTCGACGCCCGCTCCGCCGTCGCGAGCCTGGAGGTTCGCGGCCTCGAGGAAACGCACAGTTCGCAGGCTGATAGGCCGACCGACCAGCCCTGTGCGATACTGCGGCTGGTTGTTCGGCACGTGACGCCTGCCGTACGACCCGACGACGTCCTGTCCGGTCTCCGCGCCGTGGCCGACCTGGCGCCGCCGGTCCCCGCAGCGGTGACCAGGCTGGCGCAGGGGCTGTTCGATGAAGAGACCGGCACGGTGACCGACCCGCTCGCGCCCGACCGCGAGGCAGTCGAGGCCGACACAACGGCCGAACCGACTGCCACCGCGACGGCGCCGGCGTAAGGAAGGTCCCGCGAAGGGACGGACGTCGTAGCGCCGCCCTCGGACTCGGGAGCCACCTGGGTCGGGCAGCGCACCGACCAGAAGACTTTCGCCAGGCCGTGCGCATTCGGTGTACGGAACCGGCGAGACAGGACACAGAGAGCTCCCGTGCGGCGCCCGCGCCCCGGACGGCGGCGAACGCGCACAGCGCGCGCCGCGGACGTCACCGGCATCGCCGGACCAGGCGCGGCGCCCGGGAGCCTGACGGGAGACACGCCCGCATGCTCGAACCGACCGAACCCACAGAGTCCTCCACGGGCTCCGAACAGAACACCCCCAGCGACACGCTGCCGCCGCGCCGACGGCGCCGTGCCGCGTCCCGCCCGGCGGGCCCGCCCGCCGGTGCCTCCCCGGACGCGCCGGCGGAGACCGTCGCGCCGGCCATACCGGCCGCCGAGGCGGACGAACTCGCGGCTGACGCCGCAGCGGCCGACGAGGCCGAGGAAGCCACCGCCCCGACCCCCGAGGCCGTGGAGAGCGCCGCACCCGCCGGGCGCCCGCGGCGTCGCGCCGTGCGCCGTGCTTCCGCGCCGGCCGGCGCTCCGGCGGCCGCCGAGGCCGCCGAGACCGTGGTCCCGGCGACCGCGGCCGACCCCGCCGCCTCCGAGGCGACCGACACGGCCGCTCCCGCCGAGCCGGCCGAGGCCGCCGCCCCCAAGCGCACCCGGCGCCGCGCCACCCGCACCGTCACCTCGCCCGTCGAGGCTTCGGCCGAGGCTGCCGAGGCGCCCGCCGCACCCGCCGAGGCCCGCGACCCGGAGCCGGCGGCCGTGACCGACGCCGCCGCCGAGGGCACCGAGGCCGCCGAAGAGGCCGCTCCGCGTCGGACTCGCCGACGTGCCTCACGACGGGCGTCCGCGCCCGCCGGGGCGCCTTCCGCCGTGGACGCGGCCGAGGGCAACGCCGAGGAGGCGAAGGCACCCGTGACCGAGAACCCCGCGGCCGAGCCCGCCCGCGCGCCCGAAGCCGCCGCTTCCGAGGCCCCCGCCGTGGAGACCGCTCCCGCCGACGAGGCCGCCGAACCGGCCGAAGAAGCCGGTCCGCGGCGCCGTCGCCGGGTCGTGCGCCGCGCCGCCGGCGGCTTCGCCGAGCCCGCCCAGCCCGCCAAGGGCACGCGGGCCTCCAAGGCCGCCGCCCGGTCCGCGAGCGAGACCGACGGCGACAGCGAGCCGCCCTCGCGCCCGAGGCGGCCCGCCGTCGCGCTGTTCCAGGCGCCCGTCTTCACCGAGCCCCAGTTCCAGACGCCGGAGCGCGCCGCCGCCGCGGCGGCCGCCGAGGCCGCGGGAACGGTGGAGCCGCAGGAGCCGGAGGAGACCGAGGAGCCCGCGCCGATCGAGGTCCAGCGCGAGGAGCCGGCCGCCGGTTCGCGCCGCCGTCGCCGGCGCCGCGGAGCGAGCGACGAGCCCGAGGCCCCGGCCCCCGAGGCCGCCGACGACACCCCCGCCGACGAGGCCGAGGACGCCGACGAGTCCGCAGAGGACCAGGCCGACGGCGACGACCAGGACGAGTCCGACGGCAGCGGCTCGCGCCGCCGCCGTCGCCGGGGCGGTCGCCGCCGCAGGCGTGGCGAGTCGGCCGAGTCCGACGGCGAGGGCGGCGAGGACACCGAGTCCGAGCCGAGCGACGCGCAGGACACCGAGGACGGCGCCGAGGAGGACGACGAGGACTCCGAGGACGCCACCGACCGCGACGAGTCCGGTGGGGGCGGCTCCAGCAGCAGCCGCCGTCGCCGTCGCCGCCGTCGCCGTGCCGGTGACTCCGGCACCGAGGCCGAGCCCTCCGACGACGACCCCGAGCGCACGGTCGTCAAGGTCCGCGAGCCCCGCCCCAAGGCCGAGCCGTCCGACGAGGTGCAGTCCATCAAGGGCTCGACCCGTCTGGAGGCCAAGAAGCAGCGCCGCCGCGAAGGCCGCGAGCAGGGCCGCCGGCGCGTGCCGATCATCACCGAGGCCGAGTTCCTGGCCCGCCGCGAGGCCGTCGAGCGCGTGATGGTCGTCCGCCAGCACGGCGACCGCACGCAGATCGGCGTCCTGGAGGACGGCGTGCTCGTCGAGCACTACGTCAACAAGGAGCAGTCGACCTCGTACGTCGGCAACGTCTACCTCGGCAAGGTGCAGAACGTGCTGCCGTCGATGGAGGCCGCCTTCATCGACATCGGCAAGGGCCGCAACGCCGTGCTGTACGCCGGTGAGGTCAACTTCGAGGCGCTCGGCATGGCCAACGGGCCGCGCCGCATCGAGTCGGCCCTGAAGTCCGGGCAGTCCGTGCTCGTGCAGGTCACCAAGGACCCCATCGGGCACAAGGGCGCCCGACTGACCAGCCAGGTCTCCCTGCCGGGCCGCTACCTCGTGTACGTGCCCGAGGGCTCCATGACCGGCATCAGCCGCAAGCTGCCCGACACCGAACGGGCCCGGCTGAAGACGATCCTCAAGAAGATCGTCCCCGAGGACGCGGGCGTCATCGTGCGCACCGCCGCCGAGGGCGCGAGCGAGGACGAGCTGCGCCGGGACGTCGAGCGGTTGCAGCAGCAGTGGGAGGACATCCAGAAGAAGGCCAAGAGCGGCGGCAGCTCGAATGCGCCGTCGCTGCTGTACGGCGAGCCGGACATGACCGTCCGGGTCGTGCGCGACATCTTCAACGAGGACTTCTCCAAGGTCGTCGTCAGCGGTGACGAGGCCTGGTCGACGATCCACGGATACGTGTCGCACGTCGCGCCGGACCTCGCCGAGCGGCTGTCGAAGTGGACCTCCGAGGTCGACGTCTTCGCCACCTACCGGATCGACGAGCAGCTCGCCAAGGCCCTCGACCGCAAGGTGTGGCTGCCCAGCGGCGGCTCGCTGGTGATCGACCGGACCGAGGCGATGGTCGTCGTCGACGTCAACACCGGAAAGTTCACCGGCCAGGGCGGCAACCTCGAGGAGACCGTCACCAGGAACAACCTGGAGGCGGCCGAGGAGATCGTGCGCCAGCTGCGGCTGCGCGACCTCGGCGGCATCATCGTCATCGACTTCATCGACATGGTGCTGGAGTCCAACCGGGACCTGGTGCTGCGGCGCCTGCTGGAGTGCCTGGGCCGGGACCGTACCAAGCACCAGGTCGCCGAGGTGACCTCGCTGGGGCTCGTACAGATGACCCGCAAGCGGGTCGGGCAGGGGCTGCTCGAGTCCTTCTCCGAGACCTGCGTCCACTGCAACGGGCGCGGTGTCATCGTGCACATGGAGCAGCCGACGGCCCCCGGTGGCGGCGGCAAGCGCAAGAAGCGCGCGCGTGCCGGTGCCACCGAGCCGCACCTCCACGAGGCCGCCGTCGAGACCGCCGAGGAGGAGGCCGAGACCGAGGCCGAGGTCGGAGCCGAGGTCGCCGAGCCGATCGCGCTGCCCGAGCCCTCCTTCGAGCCGGACGAGGAGCTGTACAGCAGCGCCGCCGAGGCGGAGGCCGCGGCCGGCCGCGGGCGGTCGCGTCGCCGGACGAGCCGGCGGGCGTCGGCTCCGGCGGGCTCCCCGCGCGGTGAGGCCGACGAGCCGAAGGCCGAGCAGGGCAGGGACAGGACCCGGCGCGGCAGGGGCAGGGCCGAGCAGGCCGAGGCCGAGGTGCCGACGGCCCAGGACGTGACCGCCGAGCAGGAGGTCGCCCGTCCGGTGCAGCCGGAACCGGCCGCCGAGGCGCAGGCCGAGCCGATGGCCGTGGAGGACCCGGTGGTCGAGGCGGCGCAGGCCGCTCCGAGCGCACCGGCCGCTCCGGCTGCTCCGGCCGAGGACGCCGCGCCGAAGGGCCGTACCCGGCGGCGGGCCACCCGCAAGGCGTCCGCTCCGGCCGGTTCCCCGGCGGGTGCCGAGGCGGCGGTGGTGACGGTCGCCGAGACCGCGCCCGCGGTGTCCGAGGCCCCCGTGGTGCCCGAGCCGGCCGCACCGGCCGAGCCGGTCGCCGAGGCACCCGCCGAGAGCGCCGCCCCGGCCCGTCCGAGGCGCCGTGCCGTGCGCAAGCCCACGGTGTCCACGGCGTCCGAGGAGACGGCCGTCGTGGTCGTCCCGTCGGCCGCGTCCGGGACGGTCTCCGAGGAGGCCGTGCCGGCGGAGGCCGCGCAGGCGCCCGCGTCCGACGGCGTCGTCACGGAGGAGGCCGCCGAGGAGTCGGCCCCCGCCAAGAAGACGGCCCGCAAGACGGCGAAGAAGGCCACGGCGAAGAAGGCCGCGACCACCAAGAAGACGACGGCGAAGAAGACCGCCGCCAAGAAGACGACGACGGCCAAGAAGGCGGCGAAGACCACCAAGACCGCCGCCAAGAAGACCGCGTCGAAGAAGACCGTGGCGGCGGAGCAGTCGGCGTCCTCGACGTCGGCCGTCTCGGCCTCCACCGACGAGGGCTGACCGGCCTCGACGTTCCCGGGGCGTGCGCGGACACCGCGTTCGCCCCGGGAACGCGACCGGCGTGACCGGTCGCACAGGTGGCGGGCCCGGCTCGGTTTGACCCCTTCGGCCGCGGCCCCGTAACCTTGACCGTCGGCGTGTCGACTGACACGTCACATCCCCGTAAACCTCATCCTCCGGGCGCCGGGCGCCCAGGAGAGGCCGCTCGCTGAGTCGGGCGGCTGGCCTGCGGGGGTGCCGTTTCCCGAGCGAGAGAGTGAGTCCGCGTGTACGCCATCGTGCGCAGCGGTGGTCGCCAGCACAAGGTTGCTGTCGGCGACATCGTTGAGGTTGACAAGATTTCCACTGCCAAGGTTGGCGACACGGTCGAGCTCTCGACCCTGCTCGTTGTCGACGGCGACGCCGTGACCAGCGACCCGTGGGTGCTGGCCGGCATCAAGGTCCAGGCCGAGGTCGTGGACCACCACAAGGGCCAGAAGATCGACATTCTGCGCTACAAGAACAAGACCGGTTACCGCCGGCGTCAGGGCCACCGCCAGCAGTACACGGCGATCAAGGTCACTGAGATCCCCGCGGCTGCGAAGTAAGGGACTGAGGAGAGATGGCACACAAGAAGGGCGCATCGTCCACCCGTAACGGTCGTGACTCCAACGCTCAGCGCCTCGGCGTGAAGCGCTTCGGCGGTCAGGTCGTCAACGCGGGTGAGATCCTGGTCCGCCAGCGTGGCACCCACTTCCACCCGGGCGCCGGTGTCGGCCGCGGCGGCGACGACACGCTGTTCGCCCTGGAGGCCGGTTCGGTGCAGTTCGGCACCCACCGTGGCCGTAAGGTCGTGAACATCGTTCCGGTCGCCTGATCGGAAGCTTTCGCGAGGCGGACCTCACTTCCCCCAGGGGAAGCGGGTCCGCCTTTCGCGTGTTACCCAAGAGACATTCCCGTAGTAACTGGAGGCACATCCCATGACCACCTTCGTGGACCGCGTCGAGCTGCATGTCGCCGCGGGTAGCGGAGGCCACGGCTGTGCCTCCGTCCACCGTGAGAAGTTCAAGCCGCTGGGCGGGCCGGACGGCGGCAACGGCGGGCGCGGCGGTGACGTGATCCTCACCGTCGACCAGTCGGTCACCACGCTGCTGGACTACCACCACTCCCCGCACCGCAAGGCCACCAACGGCAAGCCCGGCGAGGGCGGCAACCGCTCCGGCAAGGACGGCCAGGACCTCGTCCTGCCGGTGCCGGACGGCACGGTCGTGCTGGACAAGGCGGGCAACGTCCTCGCCGACCTGGTCGGACACGGCACCTCCTACGTTGCCGCACAGGGCGGCCGGGGCGGCCTCGGCAACGCGGCGCTGGCCTCCGCGCGGCGCAAGGCGCCCGGGTTCGCGCTGCTCGGCGAGCCGGGAGACCTCCAGGAGGTCGTCCTGGAGCTGAAGACCGTCGCCGACGTGGCGCTCGTGGGGTACCCGAGCGCGGGCAAGTCGTCGCTGATCTCCGTGCTGAGCGCCGCCAAGCCGAAGATCGCCGACTACCCCTTCACCACGCTCGTGCCGAACCTCGGTGTCGTCACGGCCGGATCGACGGTCTACACGATCGCCGACGTGCCCGGGCTCATCCCCGGGGCGAGCCAGGGCAAGGGTCTGGGCCTGGAGTTCCTGCGGCATGTGGAGCGGTGCAGCGTACTCGTGCACGTCCTGGACACCGCCACGCTGGAGTCGGACCGCGACCCGGTCTCCGACCTCGACATCATCGAGGAGGAGCTGCGGCAGTACGGCGGGCTGGACAGGCGGCCGCGGGTCGTCGTCCTGAACAAGATCGACGTACCGGACGGCAAGGACCTGGCCGAGATGGTGCGGCCCGACCTGGAGGCGCGCGGCTACCGCGTGTTCGAGGTGTCGGCCGTGGCGCACATGGGCCTGAAGGAGCTGTCGTACGCGCTCGCCGAGCTCGTGGCGCAGTCGCGGGCCGCGAAGCCGAAGGAAGAGGCCACCCGGATCGTGATCCGGCCCAAGGCCGTGGACGACACCGGCTTCACCGTGACGCAGGAGGCCGACGGCCTGTTCCGGGTGCGCGGCGAGAAGCCCGAACGCTGGGTGCGGCAGACCGACTTCAACAACGACGAGGCCGTCGGCTACCTCGCGGACCGGCTCAACCGGCTCGGTGTCGAGGAGGCGTTGATGAAGGCCGGCGCCCGCAGCGGCGACGGCGTCGCCATCGGCCCCGAGGAGAACGCGGTCGTCTTCGACTGGGAGCCGTCCGTCATGGCCGGGGCCGAGATGCTCGGCCGGCGTGGCGAGGACCACCGCCTCGAGGAGGCGCGGCCGGCCGCGCAGCGCCGCCGGGACCGGCAGGCCGAACGGGACGAGGCGCAGCAGGAGTTCGACGACTTCGAGCCGTTCTGAGCGGTTTGAGTTAACGGAAAGCAAACGCGCAACGGACTTCGGTGCAACCAAGTGACCCGCAGGTGAGTCGTAAGGGGCGGGACGGAACGGATCTTGTTCCTTTCCGCCCCGGAACTGCCCCGCGAATCACCGGAGTTCTCGTGTCCCAGTCCCTGAGCAAGCGCAGGCTCGGCCGAACGGCCGCGGCGGCCGTCGCCGTCGTCGCGGCCGTCATCACCCCGACGGCCGCGCATGCCGCCCCCGTCGCCGGGCCCGCGGCGGCGGGACTCCATGACGACTTCAACGCAGACGGTTACGCCGACCTCGCGGTGGCCGCCCCGAGCGCGAGCGTCGGCGGCCGGAAGGGCGCCGGCTACGTCGCCGTCGTCTACGGCTCGAAGAACGGGCTGGACGTCACGACGCGTCAGGTCCTCACCCAGAGCACGGTCGGCGTGCCCGGCAGCCCGGAGGCGGACGACGCGTTCGGCAGCGCGCTGGCCACCGCCGACCTCGACCGTGACGGGTTCGCGGACCTGGTCGTCGGCGTGGGCGGCGAGGACACCGCCGACGGCGGCGCCGAGTCGGGTCTGGTCGAGGTGGTGTGGGGTGGTCCGAAGAGGCTGACCGGCGGCGCCGCCCTGGCCACCGGGAAGGCCTACGACGGGCTCGGCGGGCAGGGACGGCTGGCCGTGGGGGACGTCGGCGGCGACGGCGCCGAGGACCTGGTGACCGTGGAGAACCAGTTCAACCTGCGGGTGCTGAACGGGCCGTTCGCCCGGGACGGTGCCACGGGCCACGGCGAGCAGATCGTCAAGGACGAGTTCGACAGCCGCGTCCTCGACCTCGCCACCGGTGACCTCAACGGCGACGGGATCACCGACGTCGCCGCCACGGAGAACGACGGCGACGAGTACGACGCCCGCCGGGTGGTGTACTGGCCGGGCGGCAGGCAGGGGCTCTCCCCGTACACCACCGTGCAGGACGCCGACGGCGACCGGCTCCAGGGCGGTGAGAATCTCGCCATCGGCGACATCGACCGGGACGGCTTCGACGACATCGTGGTCGGCCGGGTCGTCGACGGGTACGACAGCGACCTCGACACGCCCGCCGCCAGGGGCGGACGCGTCACCTGGATACCGGGCGGGGCCGGCGGAGCCGACGGCACCCGGGCCAGGCACCTCAATCAGGACAGCCCCGGCGTGCCCGGCTCCGCGGAGAAGGGCGACGGCTTCGGGACGGACGTCCAGATCGCCGACATCACCGGTGACGGCCACCCGGACGTGGTGACCGGCCTGCCCGGCGAGGACCTGGGCACGGTGTCCGGGGCGGGCGCGGTCGTGGTGCTGCGTGGCACGGCGGGCGGGCTCACCGGCGCGGGCGCCCGGGTCGTCACGCAGAACACGCCCGACGTGCCGGGCGTCGCCGAGACGAACGACGCGTTCGGCAGGGCCGTGCACCTCGCGGACGCGAACGGGGACCGCCTGGCCGATCTGGCCGCCGGTGCGCCGGGGGAGAACGGCGACGCCGGAGTGGTGTGGTCCTTCAGGTCGGGCCCCACGACCGTCGTGAGCCCCGACGCCACCACGGCCTTCGGCAACACCCTGCTCGGCACGACCGCCACAGGCGCACGGCTGGGCACCGGCTTCGCTCACTGATCACCTGTCAGACTCGCCCCGGCAACGGCTTGTTCCGAGGCTGGCGGCGAGTCCCTCTTTGTCTGCTTAGTTGTCATGTACGTGAACCCCGGCGTTCAGCGGGCGGACCGCCCGCGAGCGTGAAGCTTCCCCGTGTCCAAGTGGCCAGCGAGGTAAGGGAGTCAGCGATGACCGGAGCAGCATCCCCCGAACGGCGCCGCTTTCTGACCGCCGGTGCCGCGGTGCTCGGCGCCGCGGCCTCCGCCCAGCTGTGGCTCCCGGCAGCCGCCCGCGCGGCCGAGACGCCGCTTCCGGACGGTGTGTTCAGCCTCGGCGTCTCCTCGGGCGATCCGCTGCCGGACGGCATCGTGCTGTGGACCAGACTCGCCCCCGACCCGCTGAACGGCGGCGGCATGCCCGACCGGGTCGTGCCGGTGGAGTGGCAGCTCGCGGAGGACTCCCGGTTCGGGAAGGTCGTGCGCCGGGGCACCGCCGAGGCCCGGCCCGAGTACGGGCACAGCGTTCACGTGGACGTACGCGGACTGCGCGCGGACCGCACATACTGGTACCGCTTCCGCACCAGCGGGCAGCTCTCGCCCGTCGGCCGCACCCGTACCGCGCCCCACCCGCACAGCTCCGGCGGCTCCCTGCGCCTGGCCCTCGCCTCCTGCCAGAACTGGCAGCACGGCTACTTCACGCCATACGCGGACATGCTCGACCAGGACCCGGACGTCGTGGTGTTCGTCGGCGACTACATCTACGAGTCCACCCCCTCCGCGACGGCCCTGCGGCGGCACGAGGGCACCGGCGAGCCGGTCAGCCTCGTCCAGTACCGCAACCGGTACGCCCAGTACCGCACCGACCCGGACCTCGCGGCGATGCACGCGAACGCGCCCTTCGTGGTGACCTTCGACGACCACGAGGTGGACAACGACTTCGCCGGCGAGATCCCGCAGGACCCGGACAAGCAGCCGCACGACGCCTTCGTGGCCCGCCTGACCGCTGCGTACCAGGCGTTCTACGAGCACATGCCGGTCCGTGCCACCGCCGTCCCGAACGGCCCGCACATCAGGATGTACCGCCGCCTGGAGTTCGGCCGCCTGGCCCGGCTCAACGTCCTGGACACCCGGCAGTACCGCAGCGATCAGGCCACCAGCCAGGCCGGCGCCGAGGATCCGTCGCTGACGATGCTCGGCGCACGGCAGAAGCGGTGGCTGCTGAACGGGCTCCAGGACTCGCCCGCCCGCTGGAACCTCATCGCCTCCCAGATCATGATGGCCGAGACGGACCTCAAGGTCGGCGAGGGCAAGCTCTGGTTCTACGACGCCTGGGACGGCTACCAGGCCGAACGCAACGCGTTCCTGGAGGAGTTCCGGCAGGTCCGCAACCCGGTGGTGCTCTCCGGGGACCGGCACCTGACGATGATCAGCGACCTCAAGGAGGACTACGCCGACCCGGACTCCGAGGTCGTCGGCGCCGAGTTCGTCGGCACCTCCATCTCCAGCAACGGCGACCAGGACCAGGAGGCCTTCCGCAAGGAGTGGGACCCGCGGCGCCCGGACAACCCGCACTGGAAGCTGCTCGACGCGCACCGCGGCTACCACCTCTTCGACGTCCGCCGCGACGGCATCGACGCGCAGGTCAGGGTGGTCGACACCGTGCGGCGGCCGACGGCGGCCCCGAGCACCCTGGCCCGGCTGAGAGTCGAGGCCGGCCGGCCGGGCGTCGAGGTCGTCTGACCCCGGCCCGCGAGGCACCCTCGAGCCCGGGACCCGGCCAGGTCCCGGGCTCTTCGCCGTCCAGGGGCGGGTGAGCGTGTGAGAAGTCCGACCCCGTCTCGCGGCGTATTGCTCCCGCCGAGACCGAAATGCTGCGCAATCTTGACCGGGAATTCCGCGGCAATGCGCGGCGGGGCGCGCCGTATTCACGGCTCGCCCCATGGAGAACGCCCGCGGTCCCGCGCCCCGCGAACGTGAAGATGGGCACATCACGGGCCTCGGACCCGGCGAGGCGGGGCAGGGCGTGGTGCGCCGCACACCGTCAAAGCGCGTACCGTGCACGGGACATCGTCCGAGGAACCCATGAGGGTCCGTGGTCACCGCTGCCCGAGCGCCTCCGCTGCCGCTGAGCTTCTGTGCAGTTACTCACAGCGCATTTCCCGGGGCACGCACAGCCGTCTCACCAATCCCCAGGAGGGGGAGGTGAATGACAGGTTGCGCGCACATATGCGGCGGAGGTCGCTCACCTTGCATTGCGGTAACCACAAGTGGGACCATTTCGAAGTTCCCTGTCGCCCCAAGGTAGGTCACCTGTGTCCCAGCACATAGCCAAGCCCCGTACCACCGCAGTGATCCTGGCCGGTGGCACCGGCCAGCGCGTGGGTCTGTCGATCCCCAAGCAGCTGCTGAAGATCGCCGGCAAGGCAGTCATCGAGCACACGCTGACCACCTTCGAGAACACCGACTCGATCGACGACATCATCGTGCTGATGGCGCCGGGTTACGTGCCCGACATCGAGAAGATCGTCGCGAAGGCCGGCTTCAAGAAGGTCTCGAAGGTCATCGAGGGCGGCTCCACGAGGAACGAGACCACCGAGCGCGCCATCGCCGCGCTGGGCGAGGGGCTGGCCGAGGGCGAGGACGCCAACGTCCTCTTCCACGACGCCGTGCGCCCGCTGCTGTCGCAGCGCGTCATCGACGACTGCGTCACCGCGCTGGAGCGCTACGAGGCCGTCGACGTGGCCATCCCGTCCGCCGACACCATCATCGTCACGCGCACGCACGGCCAGGACGGCGAGTTCATCACCGAGATCCCGGACCGCTCCCGGCTGCGCCGCGGCCAGACGCCGCAGGCCTTCAAGCTGTCCACGATCAAGCGGGCCTACGAGGTCGCCGCCGGCGACCCCAACTTCCAGGCCACCGACGACTGCTCCGTCGTGCTCAAGTACCTGCCGGACGTGCCGATCCACGTCGTCGCGGGTGACGAGTACAACATGAAGGTCACCCAGCCCGTCGACGTCTTCATCGCCGACAAGCTCTTCCAGCTCGCCTCCACGGCCGCGCCCGAGCAGGTCTCCGAGGAGGCCTACCGCGAGCTGCTGACCGGCAAGACCATGGTCGTCTTCGGCGGCAGCTACGGCATCGGCAAGGACATCGCCGAGCTCGCCGAGTCCTACGGCGCCAAGGTCTACGCGCTGGGCCGCTCCACCACCGGCACCCACGTGGAGAACCCGGAGGAGGTCGACGACGCCCTGTCCAAGGCGTACGCCGAGACCGGCCGCATCGACTACGTCGTCAACACCGCCGGCGTGCTGCGCATAGGCAAGCTCGCCGAGACCGACAACGCCACCATCGAGGAGGCGCTGAAGGTCAACTACCTGGCCCCGGTGCAGATCGCCCGGTCCTCGTACAAGTACCTGTCCGAGACCAAGGGCCAGCTGCTGCTCTACACCTCCAGCAGCTACACCCGCGGCCGCGCCGAGTACAGCCTGTACTCCTCCACGAAGGCCGCCATGGTGAACCTCACCCAGGCCCTGTCCGACGAGTGGGCCGGTGACGGCGTGCGCGTCAACTGCATCAACCCCGAGCGCACCGCGACGCCCATGCGCACCAAGGCCTTCGGCCAGGAGCCCGCGGGTTCCCTGCTGTCCTCCGAGGCCGTGGCCCGTACGTCGCTCGACGTGCTGCTCTCCGAGCTGACCGGCCACGTCATCGACGTCCGCCAGCAGGACCCGACGGCCGGCGCGGCCCGGGCCTCCGGCTTCGAGCAGGCCCTGGCCACGGTGCTGGACCGGCAGGACGGCGTGTAATAATTGGCGCCAAATAGACTCAGGTAATTCAGGCCTCTGCGCCCTCCTGTTCACGGCTTTTGTCGGTGACAGGAGTGTTCGCAGGGGCCTGAATCCATACCGTCTCGCGAATATTCACAGACCAGCCGCATTCTCGAACCAAGACCGGCACACCCCTCCCAAGAGCAGGTTTCTCCGTGATATCCACCGCTATTCGCGTCGCCCGGGTGGGCAGCGCGGCCGAGCTGGCCGCGGCGGTCCTCATGGTGGCGGGCTTCCCCGTCCTCATGCTGGCCGCGCTCGTCCCGAGCGTTCCCGCCTTCGCGGCAGCGGCCGCCGTGACGTACCTGGCGGACCACTATCTGCACCGCAAGGGCAGCTACCTGATCAACCGCCTCGGCAAGGTGCGGGCCGGCCTGTCGATCCGCTTCCTGATCCGCCAGCTGCTCCTCATCCTGCTGCTGGCGCGGCTGTCCCTCGCGGACAACCTGATCTACTACGGGGCGATCGCCTGCTTCATCGCCTTCTACGGTCTCCAGGCCCCGCACGGCGCGCTGGTCCAGCTCATCCGCAACCGGCGCCGCATGCCGGTCGCCACCCGCAACGTCGACCTGGCCTCCCGCATCCGCATCCCGGACGCCCCGCCGCGCAGGCTGCTGCACCGCTCCGCCGAGAAGATGCTCCACCTCGACCTCGCGGCGGTCGTCGGCATCCTGGTGGCCGCTCAGGTGAAGATGCCCCTGATCGGCTTCATCGGCATCGGCCTCACGGTGGCCCTCGCCACCCTGTACGTCCTGACGCTCGTGCCGTTCGTGCGCGGCGGGAGGATCCCGCCGAACGCCGAGAAGGTCCTGGCCGCCGTCGACGACTGGCTGGGCGAGTACAAGCCGGAGACGGTCCTGTACTTCTCCGGTTCGAAGGACTCCGCCTACCAGGTCAACATGTGGCTCGACACCATGGAGAAGCTGGAGTCCAAGCCACTGATCATCCTGCGCGAGCGGGCGATCCTGAACAACCTGGCGCCCACCACGGTCCCGGTCATCTGCGTGCCCGGAGGGGTGCACCTGATGAACATGGACCTGTCCACGGTGCGGGTCGCGCTCTACGCGGCCAACGTCGGCAAGAACATCCACATGCTGCGCGTGCCCACCATCAAGCACGTCTTCATCGGCCACGGCGACAGCGACAAGCTCGCCAGCGTCAACCCGTACAGCAAGGTCTACGACGAGGTGTGGACGGCCGGCCGCGCGGGCCGCGACCGCTACGCCATCGCCGACGTCGGTGTCCGCGACGACGACATCGTCGAGGTGGGCCGCCCGCAGCTCGCCCCGATCCAGACCTGGCAGGGCGTGCCCGAGGGCCGCATCCCGACCGTGCTGTACGCCCCCACCTGGGAGGGCTGGGACGGCAACCCGGGCAACACCTCGATCGTGCTGGCCGGCGAGAACATCGTGGAGAAGCTGGTCGCGGCCGACCCGCCGGTCCGTGTCCTGTACAAGCCGCACCCCTTCACCGGCACGGTCAGCAAGGAGGCCGGCGCCGCGCACCGGCGGATCACCGCGCTGGTGCAGAAGGCCGCTGAGGAGCGCGCCATCAACACCCGGTTCATCGCCGACACCGCCGTCCAGGCCCAGGCCAAGGCCGAGCTGGAGCGGATCGAGGCCCGTCTCGCGCAGCTGTCCCGCTCCGGCGGCGACCGCGGTGACGAGGCCGAGGCCACCCGCGACGGGCTGATCGACACCGCGAAGCACCAGGAGGTCGCCCGGCTCCGCGCCGAGTGGAACGACGCCTACTGGCGTTCCTTCCCCTCCTGGGAGCACCGCGTCATCACTGGCGCCGAGCCGCGGCTGTACGACTGCTTCAACGTTTCCGACGCGATGGTCTCCGACATCTCCAGCGTGGTGTCCGACTTCATCGCGAGCGGCAAGCCCTACGCGGTCACGGACTCCGCCGGGGTGGGCGTCGAGGAGTTCAAGCGGAACAACACGGCGGTGCGCGCCGCGGTGATCCTGTCCAACAGCGCCTCCGAGCTGGGCGAGCTGCTGGGCGCGGTCCGTGACCCGGCGGCCGACCCGCTGGCCGAGGACCGCAAGGAGCTCAAGCAGTACCTGCTGGGCCCGGACGAGCCGACCTCCCTGGAGCAGTTCAACACCGCCGTCGCGAACCTCGCGCTCAAGGCCGAGACGCGCAACGTCGGCCAGGCGTCCCGGATGGCCGCCGCCGGAGCCGACACCGAGCTGGCGAACGCCGTTCCGGGGCAGCGGGTTTCCACCGCCGGTGACACGGACGGTGTCGGGACGGGCTGACCCGCTCCCGCCGCGCACAGGGCCCGGCCCCGAGGATTTCTCCTCGGGGCCGGGCCCTTTCGTTTCTCCGTTTCCTGTCCGTTCACTTTGTGAGCTGAACCACTAACACGTGTGTCCGAGGCAACCGCTTGCCTCGATCACCCGTCTACCAAGTAGCGAATGAGGCGATACGGGGGGAATATCCCAGTGACTAGGGGGAAAAGTGACCGTTGCGCAGCCTGATGTGAGTGTGATCATCGGGGCGTACGAAGCGATGCCGTATCTGATCGAGTGCCTGGCGTCCGTCGAGGCACAGACCATCGATCCGAAGCGCGTCGAGGTCATCGCTGTGGACGACGGGTCGACGGACGGAACCGGGCAGTACCTGGAGGAGTTCGCCGAGCGCGCTCCCATGCGGGTCCTGGTGATCCGGCAGGAGAACTCCGGCGGCCCCAGCGGCCCGCGCAACGTCGGCCTGGGCAAGGCGAGCGGGCGTTACGTCTTCTTCCTCGACGCCGACGACCGGCTGGGACCCGAGGCTCTGGAACGCATGGTCGCCATGGCCGACCGCGCCGGCACGGACGTCGTGCTCGGCAAGGTCGAGGGGGTCAACCGCTCGGCGCCGAAGTCCATGTGGGGTGCCACGGTGGAGCGGACGGACGTCTTCTCCTCCAATATCAAGTTCACGCTCAGCGCGCAGAAGCTGTTCCGCCGCGCGCTGCTGGAACGGCACGGCATGCGGTTCGACGAGTCGCTGTTCACCGGCGAGGACGCGCTGTTCACCATGGAGGCGTACCTGCGGGCGGACGGCGTGTCCGTGGTCGCCGACCACACCTGCTACTACCTCGTCGGCCGGGACGACGGCAAGCACGTGACCAAGAGCGGCAGTTACACGCTGCGCTTCGACTCCGCGCGGGCCCTGATGGAGCTCATCGCCGAGCTCGTCCCCGCGGGCGGCCGGCGTGACCAGCTGATGGTCCGGCCCTTCCTCATCACGCTGCTGCCGCAGTTCGGGCCCAAGTACCTGACGGACAGCGAGGAGATCCGCCGGCACAAGTTCGAGCTGGCCAAGCCGCTGATGGACGCCTACTGGAGCGAGGGGGTGGCCCAGCGCCTCAAGGTCCACGAGCGGCTGCGGCTGCACCTGGTCGCCGAGCAGCGGCCCGAACTGCTCCTGGACGTCGTGAAGTTCGTCAAGGCCAAGAAGCAGGCGGCGGCCCTCCTGGAGAGGAAGGGCCGCCGTGTCTACCTGGCCTACCCGCACTTCCGCGACCGTGCCGCCGGTGTCCCCGACTCGGTCTACCTCGCCGAGCCCCGGGAGGCCCGGGCCTTCCCGGGCTACCGCGAGGGCGGCGTCGACACGTTCATGCGCCGGGCGGTGCGCAAGGCGCGACGGGTGCTGACGGCCCGTGAGGTGCGGCACGCGGCGTGAGCGCGCGTACCGCCGCTCGGCGGGGTGTGGACGGGACCGTTCAGCGGGGTGTGGACGGGATTGTTCAGCGGGGTGTGGACGGGATCGTTCAGCGTGGCGCGGTCGGGAGCGCGGTCCCGGTGCGCTGACCGGGCACCGCGGCCAGCCGCTCTGTCACCCGTGCCCGGTGCTCCCGGGCCTCCGCGCTCAGCGCCCGGACGGCCTCGTTGAAGCGCTCCTGAGACGTCGGCTCCGCCGGGCCCAGCAGACGCAGCTTCAGCTCGGCTCGCGCCTCGGCCAGTTCGTCGTGCTCCGGGTGCCGGACCGCCTCCAGCAGGTCCGGCACACCGGCGGCGTCCGGCGTCAGCACCGTCGCCGCGACCACCGTCGGGAACGCCGTACGGAAGGTGTCCTCGGGCAGCCCGCTGGTGTTGGCCACCGCGTACGGCTTCTCGCTGGCGAGGAAGTCGCTGATCACGCTCGACACATCACTGATCAGCAGGTCGGCCACGTTGAAGCAGGAGTACAGCGTGGGCCGGGCCTCCGTGATGATCTGGTGTTCGCCCTCCGGCAGCGAGGCCCAGTACGCCTCCTCCCACGCGGCCGTCGCGCGCGCCACCGCCTGTGCCCGGCCCGGCTCCGGCGCCGACTGCACCAGCATCCGCTCCACGGTGTCGGCCCCGGCCCGGAACACCGACGTGGTGAGCCGGTCCAGTTCGGCGGTGCGGCGGGTGAGCTCCGCCCCGTCCGACGCACGCGCCCCGGCCCGCTCCCGGTTGGCCGCCCGGATCAGCTCCCGGATCCGCAGATCGGCCGCGCCCGCGCGGGGATCGACCGAACCCGTCAGCGGGTGCGGCTTGTACAGCAGCCGTACTCCCGGGTCGGCGAGCAGCGCCCGCACCAGGTTCTCGCCGGCCGCGATCACGGAGGTGTTGCCGGGGTTGCCGTCCCAGCCCTCCCAGGTCGGCGCGTACAGCACCGTGGTCCTCGGCCCGGTCGGCGGGCCCGCGTAGGGCAGCACCCCGTCCAGCTGGGGGCGGCCCGTCTCCACCACGTCCTTGTCCTCGACCCCGACCTCGGCCAGCGCGTACCGCTCGCGCGCGGCGGGCCCGGCCACCCACACCTCGTCGTACGCCTTCGCGTACGGGTTGCACGAGGACAGCTTGTCGCTCTCGCCGTGGTTGACGAAGGTGTGCTTGATCGTGGGGATGCGCAGCACCTGGGAGGTCTTGCCGGAGTTCGACGGATGGATGAGGACCTGGAGTGTGGAGTGCTCCAGCCGCATCAGTGTCGACACCTTCGGCAGGCACACGATCGGGATGTCCGTCGCGGCGATCTTCTGCACCATGAACCGCTCGCGCAGGATGATGACCGGCCTGCCCTCCAGCCCGGCGATCGGCTCCAGCCACATGTTCGCCTGGTAGGCCGAGGCGGCACCGCCGGAGAAGTACAGGCCGACGGTCGGCCGGTAGTCGGCCAGCCACCCGTCGAACCATTCGAGCACCTCCTCCTCGCCGGCCGGACGCCGACCGGGCAGCAGCCGCAGGAGCAGCACCCCGAGGCCGCACAGCCCGAGGACGAGGGAGAGGGCGATGCCCGCCGCCGCGTACACCGGCCGGTCGCCCGGCGCGCTGGCCAGCAGTCCGGCCGTCGCGGGCAGGCCGAACACCAGCAGCCGGTGACCGGGGCGGCGCAGCAGCACGGCGGGGGCCGGCGACAGCCGCAGCGCCGAGGCGTCGATGTTGCGGGTCACCACCGGCAGGGTGCGGGTGCGGCGCACCAGCACGGAGACCGCCTGGATCGCGCAGTGCAGCGCGTAGAAGACGAGCAGCCCGGCCACCAGCGGGGCGTACACCGTCTCCCGGTCCTGCTCGCCGAGCCGCAGCAGGCCCACCACCAGCAGCAGGTCCCGCAGGACGTGCCGCACGGTGATGTCGGCGTGGGACTTGGCGAACAGCGACAGCACCCCGCGCTGCCAGCGGTACAGGACGCCCTCGGTGGCGAGGGACACGACGGTCGCGGCGAGCAGCAGTGGAACGTGGGGCAGCAGGGCCGCGACCGCCTGTGCGGCGAACGCGGCGGCCAGAACGACGGTGACCAGCCCCTTGAGGAGGGCCTGTGGGCGGGGGAGAGGTACGGGCACTGCGGTCACTCCAGGAGCGTCGGGTCGGCGCAGGTCGGCCGTCCGGGTTAACGCGCGGCGACCTCCTGACGACACGCGCGTGTCGTCAGGGCGTGGGGGCGGCGGGCCGTCCGGCGTGTCGTCGGACGGTAGCGGAAGATCCCGTTCCTGTCGTGAGGTGAGTCCGGAACAGGCGGAAGGTCGGTTTCCGGCCATGAGCGGCCGAGCTGGGCGGGCGGACGATCGGCTCCCCGTCATGGGCGCGAGGCGGTGGTGATCGGCTGCTGCCATGGGGCGGAGAGGGGCGAAGGGCCGGCTCACGCCGTGGGCCGAGAGGTACGGGACGTCGACTTTCGGCCAGGCCGGGGCCGAGCCGAGGGGCGGATGACCGGCTCCCCGGGGGTGCGGTCAGGGGACGGTCGGTCGACTCTCCGGTGTGGGGTCCAGGGAGACGGTCAGTCGACTCCCCGGTGTGGGGCCCAGGGGGACGGTCGATCGGCTCCCCGGTGTGGGACCCGAGGGGACGGTCGGCCGACTCTCCGGTGTGGGGCCCAGAAGGGACGGTCGATCGGCTCCCGGGTGTGGGCCCCAAGGAGATGGTCGATCGGCCGCCTGCCCCGGCCTCGAAGGGGGGACAGTCGCTCGGCTCCCTGCCCGAGGCCCGCGAGGGGCGGCGATCGGCTCGGTCCGCAGTCGTGCGGACCGGGGGAGGGCTGCCGTGTTCCCGTGACGTGGGCGGCACCGTCCGTAACGTGGACCGGCGCCGCACCACGCCCGGCAGTCCCGTAGATTTCCTGGTGAGGGAGCGAATCGACGCGAGGGGACGGACGGCGACGTGGCAGGGGCAAGGCAGGCCGTGGGCGAGGCCCGCAGGATCGTCGTCAAGGTCGGGTCCTCTTCGCTGACCACCGCCTCGGGCGGCCTGGACGCGGACCGCGTGGACGCGCTGGTCGACGTGCTCGCCAAGGTGCGCAGTGGAGGTGAGCGCGAGATCGTCCTGGTCTCCTCGGGCGCCATCGCCGCCGGCCTCGCCCCGCTGGGCCTGCGCCGCCGCCCCAGGGACCTCGCCCGGCAGCAGGCCGCCGCCAGCGTCGGCCAGGGCCTGCTGGTGGCCCGCTACACCGCCTCCTTCGCCCGCTACGGCGTCCGCGTCGGCCAGGTGCTGCTCACCTCGGACGACATGAGCCGCCGCTCGCACCACCGCAACGCCTCGCGCACCCTCGACGAGCTGCTCGCCATGGGCGCCGTCCCGATCGTCAACGAGAACGACACCGTCGCCACGGACGAGATCCGCTTCGGTGACAACGACCGCCTCGCCGCCCTCGTCGCCCACCTCGTCCACGCCGACCTGCTGGTCCTGCTGTCCGATGTGGACGGCGTCTACGACGGGGACCCCGCGAAGCCCGGTACCTCCCGCATCGACGAGGTGCGCGACCCCGCCGACCTCGCACACGTCGAGATCGGCAGCGCGGGCAAGGCGGGCGTGGGCACCGGCGGCATGGTCACCAAGGTCGAGGCCGCCCGGATCGCGGCCGCCGCCGGCGTGCCCGTCGTCCTCACCAGCGCCGTCCACGCCGCCGACGCCCTGACCGGCCAGGACACCGGCACCTTCTTCCACCCCACCGGCAAGCGCTCCGCCGACCGGCTGCTGTGGCTCCAGCACGCGTCCACCCCGCAGGGCGCGCTGACCCTGGACGAGGGCGCCGTGCAGGCCGTCGTGGACCGCCGCAAGTCGCTGCTGCCCGCCGGGGTCGCCGCCGTCGAGGGCGAGTTCAGCGCCGGCGACCCGGTCGAGCTGCGGGACCGCACGGGGCACGCGGTGGCCCGCGGGCTGGTCAACTTCGACGCCAAGGAGATCCCCCGGCTCATCGGCCGCTCGACCCGGGAACTGGCCCGCGAACTCGGACCCGCGTACGAACGCGAGGTCGTACACAGGGACGACCTGGTGGTCCTGCACCCGTAATGTGTCGAAACGTCCGCCCCCGGTGGTGGACGTTCCGCAAAACCGCCACGCGACGCCGTGCGGCCTGCTCAACTTTGTCCCAGGGAACTGTTCCGCAGCAGAGCCGAGCGCGAAGGAGGCCGTCGTGAGACGAGTGCGCCCGGGGACCCAGGCGTCCCGCGGTGGTGCCGGCTCCCGTGCGGCCGGTGAGGAGCGGGCCCTGACGAGCGTGGCCGCCGGGGACCGCTTCCAGGGCGAGGAACCGGGCGACACCCCGCGCCTGTGGCACGTCACCCTCAGCGTCTCCGGCAAGGAGGCCCCGCTGACGGAGGTCCGGCGCGCCCTGGAGCAGCTCGCCCATGACCACCCCTTCTTCCTGACCAGCCGGTACGCGGTCGACCACGCGGAGATCCGCTACTGGGAGGAGGCCCGCGACCTGCACGACGCGGCCGCCGTCGCCCTGCGCCTGTGGGGCGAGCACCGGCAGACCGCGGGGCTGCCGCCCTGGGAGATCGTCGGTCTCGAGGTCATCGACCGCGTGACGTACCACCAGCGCATCGCCGAGGGATACGGACCGCCCCCGGCCTCACCGGTCGGAGTTCACCCGTTTTGATCCGGTCCGGGGCGCGTCTCGGGGTGTGAAACGCGCGATGAACGGATCCGCCCGGCGCACTACCCTTCCCTCATGACCACGCTTTCGCCGTACGACTCCATGTCCCCGGTCACCGAGGCCGCCTACCGCGCCAAGGCCGCCGCCGCGACCCTCGCGCCGCTGCCCCGGGCCGAGAAGGACGACGCGCTGCTCGCCGTCGCGGACGCGCTGGAGGTCCGTGCGAGCGAGATCGTCGAGGCCAACGCCAGGGACGTCGCCAAGGCCCGCGAGGCCGGCATCAGCGAGGGCATGATCGACCGGCTCACGCTCACCCCCGAGCGGATCCGCGCCATCGCCTCCGACGTACGCGACGTCGCCGCCCTGCCCGACCCGGTCGGCGAGGTCGTGCGCGGCAACACGCTGCCCAACGGCATCGACCTGCGCCAGGTCCGCGTGCCGCTGGGCGTCGTCGGGATCATCTACGAGGGCCGGCCGAACGTCACCGTCGACGCCGCCGCCCTCTGCCTGAAGTCCGGCAACGCGGTCCTGCTGCGGGGCTCCTCCTCGGCGTACCAGTCGAACACCGCCCTCGTGCGGGTCCTGCGCGACGCCGTGGGCGGGGCCGGGCTGCCCGCCGACGCCGTCCAGCTCGTCCCCGGCGAGAGCCGGGACAGCGTGCGCGAGCTGATGCGCGCTCGCGGCCTGGTCGACGTGCTCATCCCGCGCGGCGGCGCCTCCCTGATCAACACGGTCGTCCAGGAGTCCGTCGTCCCGGTCATCGAGACCGGCACCGGCAACTGCCACGTCTACGTCGACGCCCAGGCCGATCTCGACATGGCCGTCGAGATCCTGATCAACTCCAAGGCCCAGCGGGTCGGCGTCTGCAACGCCGCCGAGACCCTCCTGGTGCACCAGGACATCGCCGCCGCGTTCCTGCCCCGCGCCCTGGACGCCCTCGCCGAGGCCGGGGTCACCGTGCACGCCGACGAGCGCGTGCAGGCCTACGCCAAGGACTCCAAGGCCACCGTCGTCGAGGCCACGGCCGAGGACTGGGAGACCGAGTACCTCTCGTACGACATCGCCGCGGCCGTCGTGGACTCACTGGACAAGGCCGTCGAACACATCCGGCTGTGGACCTCCGGGCACACCGAGGCCATCGTGACGACCTCGCAGCAGGCCGCCCGCCGCTTCACCCAGCTGGTCGACTCCACCACCGTCGCCGTGAACGCCTCCACGCGCTTCACCGACGGCGGCCAGTTCGGCTTCGGCGCGGAGATCGGCATCTCCACGCAGAAGCTGCACGCCCGCGGCCCCATGGGCCTGCCGGAGCTGACCAGCACGAAGTACATCGTCACAGGCGACGGGCACGTGCGGCGCTGACCGCTGCGCGCCTGTGCGGTGGGCCGAACGGCCGTACGGGCCGCCCGGGGGTGCGCAAGCGCGCGGACGGAGTGCGCCGGGCGTGCGTGCGCCGTCCGCACCCCTGTGGACGCCGTCTCAACCGGCGGATGAATTTCCGTACCGTCTGCCCAAAATGACCCCCCAGGTCTACTCTGGATCCGTGCCGGAGGACGTGGGGGGCACGCCGTTTCCGGACGGCCGGGAGCCCGACGACGACCACGACCGCGGGGTGTCGGACGAAGAGTTCGCCTCCGTGGTCTTCGACGAGGCCTTCGTACGCGCGGCCGTGGTCCACGAGCCGAGCGCGGTGGAGCGCCTCCTGGCCGCGGCACAGGCGAGAGCCGAGGCCTCCGAGGCGGAGGCCCGCCGCACCCACCCCAGAGGCGAGCGCTACGACGACGGGTACGGCAGGGGCCGGCGCGGCGATTTCGGCCATGATCCCGATCTCGACGACCTGGACGACCCCGATGTCCTGGAGGACCACTACGGCAGCACGGGGTCCTACTCCAAACAGGTGCGCTGGCACCGCCCCGTGGCCTGGCTGCTCGCCCTCGTGATGGGCATCGGCATGGTCGCCCTGGCCTTCACGGCGGTCTACCGGAGCGCCTCCTCCGACCGGGAGGAACCCGCGCCGCCGCCCGCCTCCACCGGGCTGGAACAGGGCGCCGGAGCAGCCCCCTCGGCGTCCGCCGACTACTCCCGGCCGGCCGTCTCGGTGATCCCTCCCCGACCCTGACCGGAACCCGCCCGTCTTGGTGAGAACCTGTCAGAACTTGTGGCGCAGGGGGGCGTTTACCCGCGCTTGTGGCGACCTACCCTGAAGATATGGGCGGGCCTGGAAACCCACCTGAGGGGACTCCCGAGGGCGCCCCCGGAGGTGGCGAGGACGAGTACCGATCCGTCGTCTTCGACGAGTCGTTCGTCCGTGCTGCCCGCCTCCAGGAGTTCTCCGCCCAGGAGCGCATCGCCGACCACGCGCCGGCCGTGCGACGCCGACCGCCCCTGCGGCGGGGTCTGTCCCGGCAGGCGCTGGTCCTGGTCCTGCTGATCGCCGTCGCCTTCGGCACCGCGATCTACATGGGCGTCCGGCAGCCCTATCAGAGCCCCGCCGCCCGGGAGCCCATCGAGCCCCTGCGGATGACCGTCATCCCGCTCGTCCCCGAGGGCGAGGTGCCCGGCACGGCCGACGCGGCGTTCCTGTACGAGCACAGCCCCGCCGCACAGTTCAAGACCGGCGCGGAAGGGGTGCCGCTGCCCGCCTCCCGGCGCACCGCGCACTTCTCGGACAGCCAGGTCGTGAGCGCCCTGACCACCGCCAAGGACTACGTCGTGCGGTCCTCCCTGGACCCGGAGGTGCTCACCGGCGGTGAGGTCCGTGCCGTCCGGGTGCTGCTCGACCCCGAACAGCTCGACCAGTTCGACCAGAGCTTCGCCCGGCCCACCCCCGACGGACGCCACGCTCCCACCGGCTGGCTGGTCCGCTTCGACCCCTCGCGCGCCGAGCTCGCCGACCGCAGGGTCAGGGTCCAGGGCACCTTGCAGGCCGCCGAGGCCGACGCGTCCACGCTGGAGGTCACCGCCGACCACACGTCCGTGTACGCGCTGCGGGCGGCCGGGGGCGGCGACAAGGACAAGGTCTCCCTGTTCACCCTGCGCCGCGAGCTGCACTTCCGCTTCGACCGCGACGACCTGCGGATGCACCAGGCCCAGCTCGTCGTCTCCTATGTCCAGGCCGGCCCGCTGTCCTGCGCCGAGGACTCCACGAACCACCTGAGGCCCCTCCTGGCCGGCCAGACGGCCAAGGAGGGCGGCCCGGCGGGCACGGACCCCTACGCCACGGGCGGCGCGACGGCCCTGTGCGGCTCCCTGGCGAGGAGCGCGCAGCCCAAGGTGTGAGGCGAGCCCGTCGAAGTGCCTAGCTCTCGCCGCGTGGCGGCCGGTCGTCCCCCGGGGCGTCCGGCGTGTCCGTCCCCGGCCCCTGCGGAGGCTTCGCGGACGGGGCGCCGAAGCCGCCGAAACCGCGCCGGACCCGGTCGCCCAGGTCGCCGGCACCGCCCGCGAGGTCCGTGACCAGCTTCATCAGGGGGTCCTTGGAGTTCTTCACCTGGCTGGTGTAGTGGTCCGCCGAATCCCGCCAGGAGTCCCGCACCGAGGTGTCCTTGTCCTCGTCGCGCCGCGGGTAGTGCCCGTCCATGATCCGCTGGTAGTCCCGCGACTCGGCCCACTTCTTCAGCTCGGCCGCGCGCACGGTGGTGAAGGGGTGGGAGCGGGGCAGCACGTTCAGGATCTTCAGCACCGAGTCGCGCAGATCGCCCCCGGCCTCGTACTCCTCGGCCTGGGCGAGGAACGCGTCCACGTTCATCTCGTGCAGGTGGTTGCCGCCGGCGATCTTCATCAGACCCCGCATGGAGGCCTGCACGTCCTGCCCGACCAGCAGCCCCGCGCGGTCCGCCGACAGCTCCGACTTGCGGAACCACTCCCGCAGCCCGGTCACGATCCCCATGATCGCGAGGTTGCCCAGCGGGATCCAGGCGACCCGGACGGCGAGGCTGGTCAGGAACAGGAGGATCGTGCGGTAGACGGAGTGCCCGGACAGCGCGTGCCCGACCTCGTGGCCCACGACCGCCCGCATCTCCTCCTCGTCGAGCAGCTCCACCAGGCCCGTCGTCACGACGATGATCGGCTCGTCCAGGCCGATGCACATCGCGTTGGGCTGCGGGTCCTGGTTCACGTACATCGGCGGGACCTTCTCCAGGTCCAGGATGTAGCAGGCGTCCCGCAGCATCACGTTGAGGTGGGAGAACTGCTGGTCCGAGACGCGCACCGAGTCGGACAGGAACAACAGCCGCAGACTGCGCTCGGGGAGCAGGCCGCTGAGCGCCTTGAACACCGTGTCGAAACCGCTCAGCTTGCGCAGCGCCACCAGGGCGGAGCGGTCGGCCGGGTGCTCGTACGTGCGCGAGGAGATCCCGGGGAAGCGCCGGCGCTGCCTGCCCGGCACGTGCTCGTGGTGCTCCTGGCCGTCGGACATGTCTTCCCCCATGCGTCTGGTGTGACCTTTGCGGCCCCTTGTGCGGCCTTTTGCTTCCCCGAGGCGAGGCCCAGCCTAGGCGGAGTTACGGTGGTCGGGCAGTACGGCGAAGGGAACCAACCGTCATGGAGCACCACCCCGCGACCGCCTGGCTCGCCTCGGCCGCGAACGCCGCCGAGGGACACGGGCCGGGGATGCTGAGGATCGTGCTGATCGTGATGATCCTCGGCTGTGTGCTGACCGCGTGGTTCCTGCTGCGTGGCTACAGACGGAAGGACGACTGAGGCCACCCGAAGGTTCCCCGCCGGGCCCCGGGACCGGGCCCGGCGCGGCGCGTACCACCGCCCGGGGCACGAACAGGCGGAGTCGGGGTGATCGCGAAACGGGCGCCCGCTTACGATGAGCCGACGTCTTTATCCCGCCCACACGCGATAGGTCCTGCCGAAGATGAGCTTCCACAGCACCGCTGCCCAGTTGGTCACCCTCGCCGCCGAGGGCGAGGAGCACGGCGGAAACCACGAGAGCCTCAGCCCCTACCTCACCGGTGGCGGTGCGCTCTTCATCCTTCTGCTCCTGCTGTGGGTCACCACCCGCTTCAACCGCGACCGCTGAGACCGGCAGGGCATCCGGCGGAGGATGCCCGGGGGACCACGGGGGCGGCCGGAGCTCCCAGGCGGGGCCGGTAGGGTCTGCACGCATGGGAGAGCAGGACATGCCTACCGGTCCGGCGAACGAGACGCCGCACGACCCGGCACAGGACACGGCGAGCGGCACCGAGCCACACTCGGAGCCCCGCCGTGCCGCCGCGGTGGCCCGCCGGGCCGACGGCACCGGGCGGAACCCGTCACGGCCGGGCAAGCGCCGCCTCGGCGTCATGGGCGGCACCTTCGACCCGATCCACCACGGGCACCTGGTGGCGGCCAGCGAGGTGGCCGCGGCGTTCCACCTCGACGAGGTCGTCTTCGTCCCGACCGGCCAGCCCTGGCAGAAGAGCCACCGCAGTGTCTCCCCGGCCGAGGACCGCTACCTGATGACGGTCATCGCGACCGCCGAGAACCCGCAGTTCTCCGTGAGCCGCATCGACATCGACCGCGGCGGTCCCACCTACACCGTGGACACCCTGCGCGACCTGCGCGCGCTCAACCCCGACACGGACCTGTTCTTCATCACCGGCGCCGACGCGCTCGCCCAGATCCTCACCTGGCGCGACAGCGAGGAGCTGTTCTCCCTGGCGCACTTCATCGGGGCCACCCGGCCGGGCCACCACCTGGACGACTCAGGACTCCCGGAGGGCGGCGTCTCGCTCGTGGAGGTTCCCGCCCTCGCCATCTCCTCGACGGACTGCCGTGCGAGAGTCGCCAAGGGGGACCCCATCTGGTACCTGGTGCCGGACGGAGTCGTGCGCTATATCCACAAGCGCGAGCTGTACCGCGGCGAGTGAGCCGAGAGGGGCACCGGTGAACGACCGATACGACGCGGGAGCCGCGGACCACGGGGCCGACCCGTACGAACTCGTCGGCTACGACGAGTACGGCCGGCCTGTCTACCGGCAGGTCCCGGCCCGACAGACCCCGCAGCAGACCTACGACCCGTACGCCCAGCAGCACCAGCAGCACCAGCAGGGCTACGGCTACGACCCGTACGGGCAGCAGGGGCAGCAGACCCCTCAGGCCTACGACGACGGCACGGGCCGGCAGGCCCCCTCCTCCTACGGCGCCTACGACCCGTACGCCACCGGCGTGTACCAGGGCGGCCCCGTACAGGACCCGGCCTACGACCCCTACGGGCAGGCCCAGGCCGGCAGCGCCACCGGCGGGCAGCCGCGCGTCGCCGAGCAGGCCGCCCCGCAGACCGCCCACATCCCGCAGCAGGCGGGCCCGGCCGACCACGAGGACGCCGCAGAGCCGCAACGGGAGTACCACACCGAGCAGTTCGCCTTCGTCGAGGAACCGGACGCCCACTCCGAAGACGTCATCGACTGGCTGAAGTTCACCGAGAACCGCACCGAGCGCCGCGAGGAGGCCCGCCGCCGCGCCCGCGGCCGGATCGTGGCCCTGGGCGTCGTCCTCGCGCTCGTCGTGACGGGTGGCGTCGGCTACCTCTGGTACGCGGGGAAGCTGCCCGGCCTGTCCTCCGACGACTCCACGACGGGCACCGCGACGGCCGCGGGCGCCCAGAAACGCGACGTGATCGTCGTCCACCTGCACGACACCAAGGGCGGCGGCACCTCCACGGCCCTGCTCGTCGACAACACCACCACCCGGCGCGGCACCACCGTCCTGCTGCCCAACTCCCTGGCCCTGACCAGCGACGACGGCACCACCACCACGCTCGCCAAGTCGGTCGAGGACGACGGCTCCGACGGCACCCGCGACGCGCTCGACACGGTCCTCGGCACCGACATCGAGGGCACCTGGCGCCTGGACACCCCTTACTTGCAGAACCTCGTCGACCTCGTCGGCAACATCGACGTCGACACCGACGCCGCCGTCCCCGACCCGGACGCCAAGAAGAAGGGCCAGGCCCCCCTGGTCAACCAGGGCGAGGACCAGACCCTCAGCGGCAAGATGGCCGTCGCCTACGCCACCTACCGCGCCCCGGGCGAGAGCCAGAACGCCCAGCTGGAGCGCTTCGGGCAGGTCATGCAGGGCGTCCTGCGCAAGCTGTCCTCCGACCCGCAGGGCGCGACGGTCACCATCCAGACGCTGAACCAGATCCTCGACCCGTCCCTCACCGACAAGGACCTCGGCACCTTCCTCGCCGGGCTCTCCGACCTCGCCAAGGGCGGCGACGTCAAGACCGACCTGCTGCCCGTCCAGAACGACGGCACGCTCAGCCCCCGGGCGAGCGCGGGCGTGGTCAAGAACGTCCTGGGCGGCACCGCCAAGAGCCCCGACAAGGACGCCGCCGTCAGCGTCGCCGTCCAGAACGCCACCGGCGTCGAGGACAACACCGAGAAGGCCCGCGTCGTGCTCCTCAACGGCGGCTTCACCTTCCTGGAGAGCGGCACCGCCACCGCCCGGGCCACCTCCCGGGTCGTCTACGCCGACGCCGCCGACAAGGCGAACGCCGCCGAGGTCGCCAAGACCCTGGGCCTGCCCGCGAGCGCCGTCACCCGGGGCAAGGTCTCCGCTAGCGCCGACGTCTCCGTGGTCCTCGGCCAGGACTACAAGCCGTCGTCCGGCTAGCCGGCACCCGCGCGCTCCCCACGTGATCCCCGCCATCGCGTGGGGGGCCCGCTGCGGTCCGTGAGACCCTTGGGTGTCAAGTGTCCGACGACCGAAAGCCGCGCAGTGACCGTGACCGACCGCTCTCACGAGCTGATCAACACCGCCGCCCAGGCGGCCGCCGACAAGCTGGCCCACGACATCGTCGCCTACGACGTCAGCGAGGTGCTGTCCATCACGGACGCCTTCCTGCTGGCCTCCGCGCCCAACGACCGCCAGGTCAAGGCGATCGTCGACGAGATCGAGGAACGCCTCTCCAAGGACCTCGGCGCCAAGCCGGTGCGCCGCGAGGGCGACCGGGAAGCACGCTGGGTGCTGCTGGACTACGTCGACATCGTCGTCCACGTCCAGCACAGCGAGGAGCGCGTCTTCTACGCCCTGGAGCGGCTGTGGAAGGACTGCCCCGAGCTCGAACTGCCCGAGGAGGCCAAGGCCACCCGCGGCAAGGCCGAGGAGCACGCCAAGCTGCGCGCGGCCGAGGAGGCGGCGGAGCTGGACGGTGACTGGCGGTGACCTCCTCCGGTGAGGCGACCGCCGGGAAGGGCCGGGGCCGCCGCATCATCCTCTGGCGGCACGGCCAGACCTCGTGGAACGTGGAGCGCCGTTTCCAGGGCAGCACGGATGTCGAGCTGACCGAGACCGGCGTCGCCCAGGCCCGCCGCGCCGCCCGGCTCCTCGCCTCGCTGAAGCCGGACGCGATGGTCGCCTCCGACCTCCGGCGCGCCGCCGCCACGGCCGCCGAGCTGGCCACGCTCACCGGCCTCGACGTCACCCACGACGAGGCGCTGCGCGAGACCTACGCGGGCGCCTGGCAGGGCCTCACGCACGAGGAGATCATCTCCCGGTACGGCGACGAATACGCCGCGTGGAAGCGCGGGGAGCCCGTCCGCCGCGGTGGGGGCGAACTGGAGACCGAGGTGGCCGACCGTGCCGCCCCCGTGGTGCTGCGGCACGCCGAGAAGCTCGCCGAGGGCGGCACGCTCGTCGTGGTCAGCCACGGCGGCACGATCCGCACCACCATCGGCCGCCTCCTCGGCCTGGACCCCCACCACTGGGAGAGCTTCGGCGGACTCTCCAACTGCTGCTGGTCGGTCCTCGGTGAAGGCGCCCGTGGCTGGCGCCTGCTGGAGCACAACGCCGGCACCCTGCCGGAACCGGTGCTCGGCGACGACGACTGACCCCGGATTTCACTTTCCGGCAGGTCGCAGGCTAAAGTTCTTCTTGTTCGCCCCGCCAGCGGGGGGAACAAGAATCATCATGCGGCTCCGCCGCGTGGCGAGGGGCTATAGCTCAGTTGGTAGAGCGCCTGCATGGCATGCAGGAGGTCAGGAGTTCAATTCTCCTTAGCTCCACAACAAGATCCCGTTCCCGCGAGGGGGCGGGATTTTTCATGCTCCGGGCTTGAGTCGCTCGGCCCCCGCGCGGCGTATACCTCTACGGCCCCGCCGGGGTGCCGTGTCCGGACTGGTACTGAGGCGTCGCTGACCGTATTGGTCCGGCCGTGGCAGAATCAAACGGCCGGAAGGGGGCGCGACCCGACGGGAGGAGTAGCGATGCCTGCGAGCATCCGCGAGGAGGCCGACCACCTCCTCGAAGCAGCGTTGACCCGGGAGATGTCCACCCGACTCAGCTGCCCTTCCTGCGGTTCCGCGCACGTGGCCCAGATGCTCGGCGACAACGGCGGAGTTTCCTACGTGTGCACGGCCTGCGGCCACAGCTGGAGCTGATCGATGGGTGCACACAGGCGAAAGTGCGACTGGTGCGGCAGCGGGACCCCGATCGTCCGTGACATGGAGCCGATCAATCCCGACTACCAGTACTGGTGCGAGGAATGCGCGCGGGCGCTGATCATAAAAGGCGACCCGATCGAGACGTACCGCGAGTTGGAGGGCGAGCCGATCTACGGCCGGCTCCTGGAGGAGCACTGCACGCTCAAGCGGTTCTACTCGTTCGTGACGGCATAACGGTCATTTCGGGCAAAGGGAAACCGATTTGGTGTTGGGCCTGATGGGCCAGTAATGTTGGCTTCGCCGCCGGGGAAACCCGGAAGGGCACAGGCAAGGGGCTATAGCTCAGTTGGTAGAGCGCCTGCATGGCATGCAGGAGGTCAGGAGTTCAATTCTCCTTAGCTCCACAGAAGTTGAGAAGGCGGGTCATCCGATCGGATGGCCCGCCTTCTTGTTGTGCGTACGCGTACGGCGGGCCCCCCGAAGGGAGCCCGCCGCAGGGGTGCTCAGCGGCCGAGAGCGCGCCGTCCGCGGCCCTGCGAGAGGACCGGGAGGTTGCGGGACGGCGTGCCCGGCGCGCGCGATTCCTCGATGCGCAGGGCAAGCGCCGGGCAGCGGCGCACGGCGCGCAGGGCCTTGGCCTCGGCGTACCGCGGCACCTGCGCCTGCGCCACCGTCGGGAATCCGTCGGCGCCCAGCTGGAACACCTCGGGCAGGATGTCCGCGCACAGGCCGTGGCCCCGGCACAGCGTCCAGTCCACGAAGATCTTCTGGCGGCTGGGGCCGTTCTCCTCGGACTCCGCGCCGCCCGGGAGGCCCGTAGGGGCCCTGCCCCCCTCGAAGAGCGGCAGAACGCCCTCCACGGGCCGTCCGCAGCCGTTGCCGAGGACATGGGCGGCCAGGTCGTCCGTGAACGCCTTGATGGTCGACTCGATGAACATCGCCGAGCCGTCCGGGTGGGAGCACGCGCCGCGCCGCTTCACGTTCTTGGCGACCTGCTTGAGCGCCTCCAGGGCGGCCGGGCCGCCGCCGTTGAGGATGTCCTCGAGGCCGCGCGCAGCGGCCGGCAGGCCGAGGTAGCAGGGGCCGCACTGGCCCGCGCTCTCCTCGGCCAGCCACTGCGCCACCCGCAGCGACTCGCCCAGCGGGCACGTCTCCTGAGTGATCGGCAGAATCGCGCCGGCGCCGAGCGCGCCGCCCACCGCGTCCAGGGAGTTGCGCGAGACGATGGCCTCGTTGACCGTCGCAGCGTCGATCCACTTGCCGTGGTAACCGCCGGTGAGCACACCCTGCGGCACCGGCGGCGCGCCGGCCAGCTGCAGCACGTACCGCAGCGGCACGCCCGTGGGCACCTCGATCACCATGGGGCGGGCGACCGCGCCGGAGACCGTGAGCATGACGGTGCCCGGCTCGTCGTACAGGCCGGTGTTGCCGTAGCGCTCCGGGCCGATGCGGGCGGCGATGGCCAGCTGGGCGAAGGTCTCGGCGTTGGACAGCAGCGTGGGTGCGCCGCCGACGCCGTTCTGCGAGGCGCTGACCTTGCGGCCGGGCGGGATGGCCGGACCGCCGTCGATCGAGCGGATCACCGAGGCGGCGGCGCCGGTGACCATGCGGATCGGATTGCGCTGCACCCGCGCCCGCAGGGCCGAGCGGCGGCCGTTGCTGAGGCCGCGTTCGGCGAGCGCGGCCTCCATCGAGCGCTGGGTGGACTCACGGGTGACCCCCACCACGAGCGTGCGGGCACCCAGGGCCTCGGCGCACAGCAGCGCGCCGTCCAGGATCAGATGAGGGGCACGGTTGATCAGCACCGTGTCCTTGCGGCAGGCCGGCTCGTCCTCGCTTCCGTTCACGACGACGACCGGCCGGACGCCGCGCTTGATCGCCGCCTCGGCGACCGAGCGCAGCTTCTTGTGGAAGGGGAAGCCCGCGCCGCCGCGGCCCTTGAGGTTGATGCGTTCGGCGAGCTGCGCGAGCTGCTCGCCGCCCATCGGCTCGAGCGGCCCGTGCACCTTGAGGTGCATGGGCAGATCGAGCCGATCGACAAGGTCGAAGCCCGACGTGAGCTGGGGAAGTCCGACCACGCGGACTTCGGGTACGTCGGGCAGGGCCTCGTTCACTTAAAGCCTCCGGAAGGCGTGTTCCAAGGTTCGCCCGAGCCCGGTGCGTCGAAGTCGTAGGACGCACCGGGGTTTGTTTCATTGGCGGGACCGCTGTTGTACGTGTCGTTCGGGTAGTACGTGTCGTAGACCGCGTTCGTCTCACCCGTGTCGTACACGTCACTCGATCCATAGCCGGTGGCGCCTGGATTGCCGTAGGCCGGGATGCTTTGTCCGGTGTCTTGCAGGGGGTCGTAGGGCGGGATGTTGAAGCCGGTGTCCTGGAGCGGGTCGTAGGCCGACGGCGGGGCCTCGCCGACCGGCGGCGGGGACGGGATGGGCCAGTTGCCCGAGGTGCTGGAGGGGCCGTCCACGGTCGGGATGGTCTCGGTGGCCTGAAGGTCGAGCGGCAGCTGCATGCTGGTCGTCGGTCCGGGCGCGAAGGCCTGCCGGCCCTGGGGAGGAGCCGAGACGGCGCGGTAGGCGGCGGCGAAGCCCTTCGCGGGCTCCTTGGCCGCGGTGCGTTCCGCCGTCTCGTACAGCGGCCCGGACGCGGTGGCGCCGGTCTTCGCGCGGGGCTCCCGGCTCTCGTAGCCGGGCAGCGTCGAACCGCCGCCGGCCCGGGCCCGGCTCTCCTCCAGGTCCCTGCGGCCCGGGCCCTCACCGGGTCCGATGAATGAGGCGACCTTGTCGGCGACCTTGCGCTTGACCTGGCGCGGAGCCGCGCGCAGGGCGAGGGCCGCGGTCACTCCGGCCAGGGAGAGGCAGTACAGGATGACGAAGATCGGCTTGGCCGAGCGACCCGCGTAGAGTCCGTGGACCAGGGCGGCGCACCAGGCGGGGTAGGCCAGCATGTGCATGGCCCGCCAGCGGGCCGCGACGGGCGCGGGGGACGCGAAGCGGTTGCGCAGCACGCCCGTGACGGCCACGAAGATCATGAGCAGGCTGGCCAGGGTGCCGAGGCCGACGAGGAACGACCGGCCCATGAGCCTGTCCTCGTCGCTGGCGAGGAGTCCGAAGGGGACGAACACCGCGACCCACGTGGTGTGGGCGAGCGCCAGTTTGACGCCGATGTGCACCAGCAGGAAGACGATCGAGGCGACGGCCGTGGTCCGGTGCACGGCCTGCGCCAGGATGCGCCTGCGGGTGTCCAGCAGGACCCGGTCCTGGGCGACCAGGCCCCAGATGACCGAGCAGGTGAGGCACACCAGGGCCAGCACGCCCGCGCCGAAGTTGAGGAAACCGGCCAGGGAGTCGTCCGCCGTGGAGTCGTTGGTCACGGCTGTCCTCCCCACGTCCCGGCGGCCGGGCTGAGCGAGGTGTTACTGCGATGAGGGTTCATGGGGGCAACTCCGAGCGGTTCGGGAAAGCAGCGGTCCCGCGCCGAACTCTAAGCGGAGCCATACCGATGAGTACGAGGTTTGAGTTATTGCGCTGTTATGAAAGGACAATGTGCTTGTAGTGATGTCCCTTAGCGGCTGTTACGCGAAGTAACCATTGACCTTGGTTCAGCTTTTCGGGCGCGTGGACGGCTCTCGGAAGCGCGTCGCGACGCGCTGAGGGCCTGCGGTACCCTAGCGCCATGCGTGCCGTACGCCTTCTGCTTAGCGGGCCGCGCTGATCAGTCCCGGCCACCGGATGAGTCGAGTGGCCGGAATCGGCGCGGCGTCCCCTCCTGTGCGAGGGGATTTTTCGTTTCTCGAACCACACAGCCGCAGGCAGAGACGATCGATGGAGCTTTGAGGATCATGAGCGAGACGAACCCCGCCGCCACCTCCGAGGTGGCGGCGCCGCACCGCTACACGGCCGCCATGGCTGCCGAGATCGAGGCACGCTGGCAGGACATCTGGGACGCCGACGGCACCTACGCGGCGGCCAACCCCAAGGGCGACCTGGCCGGCGCCCCGGAGACCGCCGCCAAGCCCAAGAAGTTCATCATGGACATGTTCCCGTACCCCTCCGGTGCGGGCCTGCACGTCGGCCACCCGCTGGGCTACATCGCCACGGACGTCTTCGCCCGCTTCCAGCGGATGACCGGCCACAACGTCCTGCACACCCTGGGCTTCGACGCCTTCGGCCTGCCCGCCGAGCAGTACGCGGTGCAGACCGGCACGCACCCGCGCGTGTCCACCGAGGCCAACATGGAGAACATGAAGGCCCAGCTGCGCCGGCTGGGCCTGGGCCACGACAAGCGCCGCTCGTTCGCCACGATCGACCCGGACTACTACAAGTGGACCCAGTGGATCTTCCTGCAGATCTTCAACTCCTGGTACGACCACGACGCCCGGCGGGCCCGCCCGATCGCCGAACTGGTCGAGCAGTTCGAGTCCGGTGAGCGGCCCGTCCCGGGGCACACGCGCGCGTGGAGCGAGCTGAGCGCCGCCGAGAAGGCCGACGTCCTGGGTGAGTTCCGGCTGGCCTACGCCTCCGACGCGCCGGTCAACTGGTGCCCCGGGCTGGGCACCGTGCTGGCCAACGAGGAGGTCACCTCCGAGGGCCGCTCCGAGCGCGGCAACTTCCCGGTCTTCAAGGCCAAGCTGCGCCAGTGGAACATGCGCATCACGGCCTACGCCGACCGGCTGCTGGAGGACCTGGAGGAGCTGGACTGGCCCGAGGCCATCAAGCTCCAGCAGCGCAACTGGATCGGCCGCAGCGAGGGCGCCCGCGTCGACTTCCCCATCGACGGCGAGCGCATCACCGTCTTCACCACGCGCCCGGACACCCTGTTCGGCGCCACCTACATGGTGCTGGCGCCCGAGCACCCGCTGGTCGAGAAGTTCACCCCGGCCGCCTGGCCGGAGGGCACCCACGAGGTGTGGACCGGCGGCCACGCGACCCCGGGTGAGGCCGTCGCCGCCTACCGCGCGCAGGCCGCCTCCAAGTCCGACGTGGAGCGCCAGGCCGAGGCCAAGGACAAGACCGGCGTCTTCATCGGCGCGTACGCGACCAACCCGGTCAACGGCGAGCGGGTCCCGGTCTTCATCGCCGACTACGTCCTGATGGGCTACGGCACCGGCGCGATCATGGCCGTGCCCGCGGGCGACCAGCGCGACTTCGAGTTCGCCCGTGCCTTCGAGCTGCCGATCACCTGCATCGTGGAGCCGACCGACGGCCGCGGCACCGACACCTCGACCTGGGAGAACGCCTTCTCGTCGTACGACGCGAAGATCATCAACTCCTCGAACGACGAGGTCAGCCTGGACGGCCTGGAGGTCGCCGAGGCCAAGGCGCGCATCACCGAGTGGCTGGAGCGGTCCGGCGTCGGCGAGGGCACCGTCAACTTCCGGCTGCGCGACTGGCTGTTCAGCCGCCAGCGCTACTGGGGCGAGCCCTTCCCGATCGTCTACGACGAGGACGGCATCGCCCACGCGCTGCCCGAGTCGATGCTGCCGCTGGAGCTGCCCGAGGTCGAGGACTACAGCCCCCGCACCTTCGACCCGGACGACGCCGACACCCAGCCCGAGACGCCGCTGTCGCGCAACGAGGACTGGGTCAACGTCACCCTGGACCTGGGCGACGGCCCGAAGCGGTACCGGCGCGAGACCAACACCATGCCCAACTGGGCCGGTTCCTGCTGGTACGAGCTGCGCTACCTGGACCCGCACAACAGCGAGAAGCTGGTCGACCCCGAGATCGAGCAGTACTGGATGGGCCCGCGCGAGGGTCAGCCGCACGGCGGTGTCGACCTGTACGTCGGCGGCGCCGAGCACGCCGTGCTGCACCTGCTGTACGCCCGCTTCTGGTCCAAGGTCCTGTACGACCTGGGGCACGTCTCGTCCGCCGAGCCGTTCCACAAGCTGTTCAACCAGGGCATGATCCAGGCCTACGTCTACCGCGACAGCCGGGGCATCGCGGTGCCCGCCGCCGAGGTGGAGGAGCGCGACGGCGCGTACTACTACCAGGGCGAGAAGGTCTCCCGGCTGCTGGGCAAGATGGGCAAGTCCCTGAAGAACGCGGTCACTCCGGACGAGATCTGCGCCGAGTACGGCGCCGACACCCTGCGCCTGTACGAGATGGCCATGGGTCCGCTGGACGTCTCCCGGCCGTGGGACACGCGCGCGGTGGTCGGCCAGTTCCGGCTGCTCCAGCGGCTGTGGCGCAACATCGTCGACGAGGCGACCGGCGAGGTCACCGTCGTCGACACCGAGGACGCCGACATCGACGTGGAGACGCTGCGTGCCCTGCACAAGGCGATCGACGGGGTCCGCGGGGACCTGGAGGGCATGCGGTTCAACACCGCCATCGCCAAGGTCACCGAGCTGAACAACCACCTGACCAAGGTGGGCGAGGCCGTCTCCCGCCCGGTCGCCGAGGCCCTGGTGCTGATGGTCGCGCCGCTGGCCCCGCACATCGCCGAGGAGCTGTGGCGCCGGCTGGGGCACACCGACTCGGTGGTGCACCGGGACTTCCCGGTGGCCGACCCGGCGTACGTCGTCGACGAGACCGTGACCTGCGTCGTGCAGGTCAAGGGCAAGGTCAAGGCCCGGCTGGAGGTCTCGCCGTCGATCTCCGACGACGAGCTGGAGAAGGTCGCCCTGGCGGACGAGAAGGTCGTCGCCGCGCTGGGCGGTGCCGGGATCCGGAAGGTGATCGTGCGCGCGCCGAAGCTGGTGAACATCGTTCCGGCGTAGTCGCCGACGGGCGCTGACCACCCTCGGGGTGGTCCCCTACGGGCAGGTTCGGGGTTTTTCTGGAACTCCGGACCTGCCCGTTGCGTTTACCGTGGAGGAGCGACGAGGCGCCGTGCCGTCCTGAGGAGGAGCCCTTGTGGAAGCAGTGATCGCAGTCTTCGCCCTGCTCTTCGTGCTCTTCATCGGGCTCGGGGCGTACGCCACGGTGAAGGCGGTCGGCGCCGCCAAGCGCGGCGTGGACCGCGGCATCACCCAGGCCCGCCGCACGGTCGAGGACCACACCCTGCGCGCCAAGTCCTTCGTCCAGCCCGGCGCCGCGGGCGAACTCGCCCAGCTCCGGCTGAAGCTGCGCACCTCGATGCGCGCCACCCAGGAAGCGCTGCACGCGGCCGTGGCCGAGGACGAGTCCCTGAAGGAATCCGTCGGCCTCTTCGAGCGGCTCAGCGCGCACGGGCACGAGCTGGACGGCGAGCTGAGGCGCCTGGAGGCGGAGCCGGACCGCGCCGCGCTCGGTGAGCGGCTCCCCGGGCTGCGCGAGCGCACCGAACGCATCACGCACGCGGCGGACTCGCTGCGCTGGGCGGCCCGCGACCGCGCCCGCCGCTTCGCGGAGGACGACCTGGACTCGCTCAGCGCGCAGATCGACCTGGAGTCCGGAGCGCTGCGCCACTGGACGGCGACGGAACCGCAGCCGGCGCCGGCGCAGCAGTCGGCGTCGCCTCGGCAGTCCGCCGCGCCCCCCGAGCCCGCGGCGCGGCCATGGCCCGAGGCACCCGCGGCGGACACTCCCACGACCGGTCAGACCTGGCCGGACGGCGCGCAGTCGAGCCCCGCGCGGGAGCCGGAGCGGCCCGCCATCACACCGCCGGTACCGCGCCCGGTCTACCCCTGGCAGAAGAAGCCCCGCCCGGAGAGCACCACTTGATCCCGCCACGGGCGCCGCAGGGCGCGGGGCCCGGGCTGCCGCACCGGCGCTACGGCAGGTAACCTCCAGCTCATGTCCCGCCATGTCGCGATCGTCACCGATTCAACGGCCTACCTGCCGGCCCGGACGATGGAGCGGCACGGCATCACAGCGGTCCCTCTGACCGTGGTCCTCGGCGACCGGGCCCTGGAGGAGGGCACCGAGATCTCGACCCGTGCCCTCGCCCAGGCTTTGCAGAAGCGGCGCCCCGTGACGACCTCGCGGCCCAGTCCGGCGGTCTTCGAGGAGACGTACCGCAGGGTCGCCGCCTCCGGTGCCACCGGCATCGTCTCCCTGCACCTGTCCGCCGAGCTCTCCGGCACCTACGACGCCGCCGTTGCCGCCGCGCGGCAGGCGCCGGTGCCCGTGCGGGTGGTGGACACCGGCATGATCGCGATGGCGCTCGGGTTCTGCGCGCTGTCCGCGGCGCAGACCGCCGAGTCGGGCGGCACCGTGGACGAGGCCGTCACGGCCGCGGAGAAGCGGGCCGCGGGCACATCCGCCTACTTCTACGTCGACACCCTCGACTACCTGCGCCGCGGCGGCCGCATCGGCGCCGCCGAGGCCCTGCTGGGCTCGGCGCTCGCGGTGAAGCCCCTGCTGCAACTGGCCGACGGCCGGATCGGGCCGCTGGAGAAGGTGCGCACCGCGTCGAAGGCGATCGCCCGCCTGGAGGAGATCGCCGCCGAGCGCGCGGGTGGGGCACCGGTGGACGTCGCCGTCCATCATCTCGCCGCGCCGGAACGGGCGTCGGCCCTGGCGGACCGGTTGCGGACGCGGCTGCCGGGGCTGGCCGATCTGCATGTCAGCGAGGTCGGGGCGGTGATCGGGGCGCATTCGGGGCCCGGGCTGCTGGCGGTTGTCGTTTCGCCGCGGTGAACATTGCCGAGGATCGCCGCGGGGAACGTCGCCGCGGGCCCCGCTCACCCGTGTGAGGGGCGGAGTTTTCCACAACCGGTGGACCGTCCCCGGAAAATGACCATGATCGACGCGGGCGGGGCGAGGTCGCCGATCCTCGTCCCATGGCACTTCGATCACCTTCACGCACAGCGACCGCGACCAGTGGGCCGGGCCGAGGGCCGGCGTCCGACGGGCGCGTCCGTCATCGCCGGTCCGTTCCGCGCGGGCGGGCCCGGCAGCGTCATGCCTCGGCGGAGGAACTCCGGCGGCGCGCGGGGGTGTTGTTCGGCGAGCATCCCGCGCGGATCGACCCGGACGAGTGGACCGCGCCGCCCGCACCCGCCGAACGCGCGGGGGTGAGGCGGGAGTCGGGGCAGGACCCGCCGGGACCACCGGGCCACGAGGGTGCCGAGGAGACCCGGCCAGGGGATGGCGCCCATGCGGTGCCTCCGGCTCCCCAGGGCGCCTTCGCCGGTGCTCTCGCCGAGGCGGACCACGTGGACGGCCGCTCGGCGGAGGGAGCCTGGCGGGAGCGGGCCGGGCTGGCGCTGCGCGAGCGTATGCCGTTGTGGATGCAGACGCGGTGTGGCCTGGAGCGGCGCAGTGTGCTCGCGCTGAGCGTGGTGCTCGTCGTCGCCGCGGCCTTCGCCGCGCAGCACTTCTGGACCGGCCGGACCCAGGCGGTGCGGCCCCCGGAGGTGGTGCGGGCGGCGGTGCCGTTCGGGGAGGGACAGGCAAGCGGGCAGGCGGAGGGGGAACGGCATCCGGGCGTCGGTGCTTCCGCGGGGGCCGCTTCGGGGGCAGGTGCTTCCCCGGGAGCCGCCGCTGGGGCCGGGAAGGCGGGTGCACCCGAGATCGTCGTGGACGTCGGCGGCAAGGTCCGGGAGCCGGGGATCCACCGGCTGCCGGCCGGCTCACGGGTGGCGGACGCCCTCAGCGCGGCCGGTGGGGTGAAGCCGGGCACGAACACCGACGGGCTCAACCGCGCCCGGTTCCTCGTGGACGGCGAGCAGGTGATCGTCGGGGGACCGGCTCCCGCCGCGGCACCGGGATCGGGCGGCGGCCACACTCCCGGCGCTCCGGCCGGAGGGGCCGGCGCCCCGGCGGCCCCCGTCTCCCTCAACACCGCCACCGCGGACCAGCTCGACACCCTGCCGGGGGTCGGTCCGGTCCTGGCGCAGCACATCATCGACTACCGCACCCGGCACGGCGGTTTCCGCTCGGTGGACGAGCTGCGAGAGGTGAACGGCATCGGCGACCGCCGCTTCGCCGACCTGCGCCCTCTCGTACGGCCATGACGGGCGCCCCGGACGCCCCGGCGCGGCAGGAGGAGGCCGCGCCCGGGCTCCACCTCACCCGGGCGTCCGTGCACGCTTCCTCCGGCAGGCGCCTCGGCGCCGCCCGCCCACGCCAGGAAGGGCCGACGGACCTGCGGCTCGTACCCCCGGCCCTGGCGGCCTGGGCGACGGCGGCGCTGGTGCTGGGCGCCTCCCCGGGGTGGGCCGCCGGCATCGTGATCGGCTGCCTGGGGGCCCTCGCCGTGCTGCCGTTGGTCCGGAGGCACGCAGCGGCGTCCTGGCCGCGCGTCTCGGCCGCCGCCCTGCTGCTGTGCGTCGCGGCGGCCGCCGCCTCGGCCGGGCTGCACGGGGCGGATCTGCGCCGGGGCCCCGTGCCCGGCCTGGCGCGGGAGTACGCGACGGTGACCGTCGAGGTCGAGCTGACATCCGACCCACGGCTCACCCGGCCCAGGGTCCGCGGCGACCACGTGGCTCCGACCGCCGTGCTGATCGACGCCGACGTGCGGCACGTCGAAGCGGGTGGCGCGGCGGTCGCCACACGGACGCCGGTGCTGCTGATCGTCGACATGGACTCGTCCCGTCACGGCGCGGCCGCCGGTGGGCCGGTGCGGTCCCCGTGGCTCGGCCTGCTGCCGTCGACGCGGCTGCGGATCAGCGCGCGGCTGGCGCCCGCGATGACGGGCGGGGACCGGGTCGCGGCCGTGCTGCGGGTGCGCGGAAGAGCCGCGCCGGACGTGGTGGGCGAGCCCTCGGCCCCGCAGCGCCTGGCCGGGCGCCTGCGCGCGGGCCTGCGGGAAGCGACCGACGGGCTCCCCCCGGACGCCCGGGCGCTGTTGCCGGGCCTGGTGGTGGGGGACACCTCGCGGATCACCCCGGAGCTCGAGGAAGCCTTCAAGGAGACCGACCTCACCCACACGCTGGCCGTCTCGGGAGCCAACTTCACGATCCTCCTCGCGCTGCTGCTCGGGCCGCCCGGCCTGGCCCAGCACGCGGAGCGACGAGGGCTGGCGCCGCGGCTCGGTGTCTCCCTGCGGGGGACGGCGGTGCTCGGGGGCGCGCTCTCGCTCGGGTTCGTGATCGTGTGCAGACCGGATCCGAGCGTGGTGCGGGCCGCGGCCTGCGGTGCGGTGGCGCTGCTGGCCCTGGCCACCGGACGCCGGAGGTCGATGATTCCCGCGCTGGCCACGGCGGTCCTGCTGCTGGTGCTCCACGACCCGTGGCTGGCGCGCAGTTACGGGTTCCTGCTCTCCGTCGTGGCGACCGGTGCCCTGCTCACGCTCGCGCCGCGCTGGAGTGCCGGGCTGCGGCGGCGCGGGGTGCCGGCGAGGCTGGCCGAGGCGCTCGGTGCCGCCGCGGCCGCGCAGGCCCTGTGCGCGCCCGTCGTGGCCGTGCTCTCGGCGCGGGTGAGTCTGGTGGCGGTGCCGTGCAATCTGCTCGCGGAGTTCGCGATCGCGCCGGCGACCGTCCTGGGGTTCGCGGCCCTGGCCCTGGCGCCGGTGTCGATGCCGGTGGCCGAGGCCCTGGCATGGTGCGCGCATTGGCCCGCCGAGTGGATCGCGCGGATCGCCCGCGCCGGGGCCGCGCTGCCGGGCGGGGGCATCGACTGGCCGGGCAGCTGGGCGGGTGCGGCGCTGCTCCTCGCCGCGACACTGACCGTGGTGCTCGTCGGACGGCGACTGCTCGGGCATCCCTGGTGGTGCGGGGCCTGTGGCCTGCTGCTCGCGCTGGCGGTGGTGCAGCCGCCGCCGCTGACCCGGGTGGTCACGGGCTGGCCGCCCGCGGGCTGGCGGCTGGTGATGTGCGACGTGGGGCAGGGCGACGCCATGGTGCTCGCCGCGGGCGGGGGGAGCGGTGTCGTGGTCGACGCGGGGCCCGATCCGCAACTCGTCGATCACTGCCTGCGCTCGCTCGGCATCACCAGGATCCCGCTGGTCGTTCTCACCCACTTCCACGCCGACCATGTGGCCGGTCTGCCCGGGGTGCTGCGCGGACGGGCGGTGGGCGCGATTGAGACGACGGGTTTCGAAGAGCCGCCGGACCAGGCCGCGTTCGTGCGCAGACTGGCGGCGGCGCGGCGGATCCCCCTGACGCGGGCGGCGGCCGGGGAGCAACGGCGCACGGGGGAGTTGTCCTGGGAGGTGGTGTGGCCGCCGCCTCCCGGCCCGCCGCCGGGCTCGCCCGGGTGGGCGTCTGCGGGGGTGCCTGCGGCGGCACTTCCGGGGATGTTTCCGGCGCACCCCGTGCCGGAGGGACCGAACGACGCCAGTGTCGCCATGCTGGTCCGCTCGGCCGGACTGCGCCTGCTGCTCCTGGGGGACCTGGAGCCCCCGGCCCAGAGGGCGCTGGCGCGATCACCGGCGGCCGAGGCGCTGGAGGGAGTGGACGTGCTGAAGGTCGCCCACCACGGCTCCGCCTACCAGGACCCCGGCCTCATACGCCGGGCGGCACCGCGGCTGGCCCTCATCTCCTGCGGCGAGGACAACTCCTACGGCCACCCGGCGCCGGGGACCGTCGCCGCGCTGCGCGCCGGGGGCGCGGCGGTGCTGCGGACGGACCGGGACGGGGCGCTCGCGGTCGTGGGAGGGGGCGGGGAGCTGAGCGTGGCGCGAGACTGAGGGCATGAACTCAGCTCAGGCCGACGCCTACCTCCGCCGCATCGGAGCCGAGCCCCCGGCGTGGCCCACCGTCGACGCGCTGCGCGAACTGCACCTGCGGCACTTGCGGACCGTGCCGTTCGAGAACCTCTCGATCCATCGGGGCGAGGAGATCGTGCTGGAGGAGACACGGCTGCTGGACAAGGTGGTCGGGGCCCGCCGGGGTGGGTTCTGCTACGAACTCAACGGTTCCTTCGGGGCGTTGCTCGCCGCGCTGGGATTCGACGTGGCGCTGCTGGCGGCACGGGTGTACGGGGACGGGGAGCGGCTCGGGATCCCGTACGACCATCTGGCGCTGCGGGTGCGGACGGTGGACGGGGGCGACTGGCTGGCCGACGTCGGGTTCGGGGCGCACAGCCACTTCCCGCTGGCGCTCGGGGACCGGGGGGAGCAGAAGGATCCGGGGGGCACCTTCCGGATCGTGGAGGCGGGGCCGGACGCGGCCGGGGTGCGCGGTGGGCACGCCACGGTGGAGGCGGCGGACCTCGACGTGTTCCGGGGTGACCGACCGCAGTACCGCCTGGAGGTGCGGCCGAGGGCGCTCGGCGACTTCGCGGCGGGGGCCTGGTGGCACAGCACGTCGCCGGTGTCGCACTTCACGCGGTCGCTGGTCTGTTCACGGGTGACGGAGGACGGAGGCCGGATCACGCTCAGCGGACGCAGGCTCACGACGACGGCCGCCGACGGCAGCCGGAAGGAACGAGAACTGGAGACGGACGAGGAGGTGCTGGGCGCGTACCGGGAGCGGTTCGGCATCGAACTGGACAAGGTGCCGGCACTGCGGAATCCCGTGTAGCGGCCTGGCGGGGCGACCGACGGCGTGGAGGGCGGGACCCGGTCGGCTGCCGGGGCCGCCGCGCGGTGTCGGACAATGTCCGGCGTGAGTGATGTGCGACATGTGCTGGTGCTGCCCGACCGTGATGCCGCGGAAGAGGTGGTGGACGCGCTGAAGGAACGGTTCGGGGTCACCGAGGAACCCCAGGTGGTGCGGGACGCGCTGGCGGGTGAGGACGACGCCGAGGACGCGCAGTGGCTGGTCGTCCTGCGCGACGAGGACGCGCGGCTGGACGCCGGGGACCTCGACCGGCTGGCCGGCGAGTGGGAGGGCTGGCGGGAGGAACCGTAGGCCTCCGCGGTCGGGGAGGACCGTAGGCCTCCGGCCCCACGCTCCCTGGGTCCTGCTGTCAGTGGCGCGTGGGATGCTTGTCGCGATGGCCAGGAAGACTGCGAATGACGACCCCCTCGCCCCGGTGACGCTCGCCGTGGGCCAGGAGGACCTGCTCCTCGACCGCGCTGTGCAGGAGGTGGTGGCCGCCGCGAAGGCCGCCGACGCCGACACGGACGTGCGGGACCTCGGCCCGGACCAGTTGCAGCCCGGCACGCTGGCCGAGCTGACGAGCCCGTCGCTCTTCGCCGAGCGCAAGGTCGTGGTCGTACGCAACGCGCAGGATCTGTCGGCCGACACGATCAAGGACGTGAAGGCCTATCTCGGCTCGCCCGCCGAGGAGATCACCCTGGTGCTGCTGCATGCCGGTGGCGCCAAGGGCAAGGGGCTGCTCGACGCGGCGCGCAAGGCGGGCGCGCGTGAGGTGGCCTGCCCGAAGATGACGAAGCCGGCGGACCGGCTGGCGTTCGTACGGGGCGAGTTCAGGGTGACGGGCAGGTCCGCCACACCGGAGGCGTGCCAGGCGCTCGTCGACGCGATCGGCAGTGACCTGCGGGAGCTGGCCTCGGCGGTGTCGCAGCTGGTCGCCGACGTCGAGGGGACGATCGACGAGGCGGTCGTCGGCCGGTACTACACCGGGCGGGCCGAGGCGTCGAGCTTCACGGTCGCCGACCGGGCGGTCGAGGGGCGGGCCGCGGAGGCCCTGGAGGCGTTGCGCTGGTCGCTGGCGACCGGGGTCGCGCCGGTGCTGATCACGAGCGCGCTCGCGCAGGGCGTCCGGGCGATCGGGAAGCTGTCGTCCGCGCGCGGGGGCCGGCCGGCCGATCTCGCGCGGGAGCTGGGCATGCCGCCCTGGAAGATCGACCGGGTGCGCCAGCAGATGCGGGGCTGGACCCCGGACGGCGTGTCGGTCGCGCTGCGGGCCGTCGCCGAGGCGGACGCGGGGGTGAAGGGCGGCGGGGACGACCCCGAGTACGCCCTGGAGAAGGCAGTGGTCACCATCGCCCGGGCAGCCCGCTCCAGAGGCCGCAGCTGACGGCCGGGGGCCGGTTGCAGCGGGTCCGTGCGCGCTCCGGAGCCGACCGGCACGGGGCCGACGGACCGGAGCCGACCTGACCGGGGCCGACGGACCGGAGCCGACCGGCACGGAGCCGACCGGCACGGAGCCGACCGGCACGGGGCCGACCGGCACGGAGCCCACTGGAGCTGACCGGACCGGAGCTGACCGGACCGGGGCCGACCGGACCGGGGTCGACCGGCACGAAGCCGCCGGCACGGAGCCGACCGGAGCCGACCGGACCGGAGCCGACCGGACCGGGGCCCTGGCGGCGGCCCGGCGGGCGTGGGTTCGCTGCGGGGAGTCAGGCTGCGGCTACGCCGTCCGGACCCCTGTGTCCGCCGTGCCGTGATCGAGTCGCCCTCTTCTTGCCGAAGAGGACAATCGGGTGTATCAGCCGCACGTCGCCAAGTGACGGAGAGAGGCGAGGGACATGGCTGAACACCCGCACGCAGCGCTGGTCCGCAAAGGCTTCGAGGCCTTCTCGCGCGGTGACATGGACACCCTGCGGGAGCTGATGGCGGCCGACGCCACCCATCACGTACCCGGAAATCACCCCTTGTCGGGTGACTTCAAAGGGGTGGACTCGATCATCGAGATGTACGAACGGCTCGCCGCGGAGACCAATGGGACGATGCGCGCCGATCTGATCGGCATCTGCGTCGACGGCCGAGGTCACGCGGTCGGCATGAGCCGGTTCACCGCGGAGCGCAACGGCAAGCGCCTCGACGACACCGGCTGCATCGTCTTCCGGATCGTCGGCGACAAGGTCACCGACCTCGACGAATGCGTCGAGGACATCGACAAGAACAACGAGTTCTGGTCCTGAGCAGCCCGAAGGCCCCTTCTTCAGCTCTGGGGAGAGCGGAAGAAGGGGCCTTCGGTTCAAGATGCTGGATCCGCGCCCGCGTGGCGAACGCAGGCCGCGCGCGGATCCGAGGGGTGCCGGACGGGAGCGGATGAGAGAGGGCCCGCTCGATTCCCTCCGGCGTCACATCAGATGTCAGCCCTTGAGCGCGTCGACCTTCGAAGCCAGCGCCGACTTCTTGTTGGCGGCCTGGTTCTTGTGGATGACGCCCTTGGAGACGGCCTTGTCGAGCTGACGCGCGGCGAGGCGCTGGTACTCGGTGGCCTTCTCGGTGTCACCCGCGGCAGCAGCCTCACGGGCCTTGCGGATCGCGGTCTTGAGGGAGGACTTGACGGCCTTGTTGCGCAGCCGAGCCTTCTCGTTGGTCTTGATCCGCTTGATCTGGGACTTGATGTTCGCCACGAAGGAGCCTTCTCAGGTTCTGGCACGAGCCGCACGCAGAGCGCACGATTCCCGCACCGGGTGATTTCTTGAGGTCGTACCTCCTGCGAGAGGGCATGAGGCACAGCCACCCAGGCTACCAGCGGCCCCTTCCACGGCCCAAACCCGTCCATGGTCGCCACCCGTGGGACCATGGAGGCTACGTATCGATCCGACCCGAGACCGCAGACCCTGCGGACGCCTCAAGAATCAGGACCCTGCGTGCCCGCGACCCCCAGCCACGTGCCCGAGCCGAGCCGTACCGACCCGGCTCTGATCCGCAACTTCTGCATCATCGCGCACATCGACCACGGCAAGTCCACGCTCGCCGACCGGATGCTCCAGCTGACCGGAGTGGTCGAGCAGCGGCAGATGCGCGCCCAGTACCTCGACCGCATGGACATCGAGCGCGAGCGTGGCATCACGATCAAGTCACAGGCGGTGCGTCTGCCGTGGGCTCCCACCCACGACAAGAACGACACGCACATCCTCAACATGATCGACACTCCCGGGCACGTCGACTTCACCTACGAGGTCTCCCGGTCGCTCGCCGCGTGCGAGGGGACCATCCTCCTGGTCGACGCCGCCCAGGGCATCGAGGCGCAGACCCTCGCCAACCTGTACCTGGCGATGGAGAACGACCTCACGATCATCCCCGTGCTGAACAAGATCGACCTGCCGGCCGCGCAGCCCGAGAAGTTCTCCGAGGAGCTCGCCAACCTGGTCGGGTGCGACCCCGAGGACGTGCTCAAGGTGTCGGCGAAGACCGGTCTGGGCGTCGAGGCGCTGCTCGACAAGGTCGTCGCGGAGATCCCCCCGCCGGTCGGTGTCGCGGACGCTCCCGCCCGCGCGATGATCTTCGACTCGGTCTACGACTCCTACCGCGGTGTCGTGACGTACGTCCGTGTCATCGACGGCCAGCTCAACAAGCGCGAGCGGATCCGGATGATGTCCACCGGCGCCACGCACGAGCTGCTGGAGATCGGCACCAACTCGCCGGAGATGCTGGCGGCCGACGGTCTCGGCGTCGGCGAGGTGGGCTATCTGATCACCGGTGTGAAGGACGTCCGCCAGTCCAAGGTCGGTGACACCGTCACCAGCCAGCACAAGGGGGCCACGGAGGCGCTCGGGGGGTACAAGGACCCCAAGCCCATGGTCTTCTCCGGGCTCTACCCGCTGGACGGCTCGGACTACCCGGAGCTGCGCGAGGCCCTGGACAAGCTCCAGCTCAACGACGCCGCGCTGGTGTACGAGCCGGAGACCTCCGCCGCCCTCGGCTTCGGTTTCCGCGTCGGCTTCCTCGGCCTGCTGCACCTGGACGTGATCCGCGAGCGGCTGGAGCGCGAGTTCGGCCTCGACCTCATCGCCACCGCGCCGAACGTGGTCTACCGCGTCCTCATGGAGGACGGCACCGAGCACACCGTCACCAACCCCAGCGAGTTCCCCGAGGGCAAGATCTCGGAGGTCTACGAGCCGGTCGTGCGGGCCACCATCCTCGCGCCCAGCGAGTTCATCGGCTCGATCATGGAGCTGTGCCAGACCCGGCGCGGCACCCTGCTCGGCATGGACTACCTGTCCGAGGACCGGGTCGAGATCCGCTACACCCTGCCGCTCGCCGAGATCGTCTTCGACTTCTTCGACCAGCTGAAGTCCAAGACCCGCGGTTACGCCTCGCTCGACTACGAGCCCACCGGCGAGCAGACCTCCAGCCTGGTCAAGGTCGACATCCTGCTGCACGGCGACAAGGTCGACGCCTTCTCGGCGATCACGCACAAGGACGCCGCGTACGCCTACGGTGTGCGGCTCGTCGCCAAGCTGCGCGAGCTCATCCCGCGGCAGGCCTTCGAGGTGCCCATCCAGGCGGCCATCGGCTCCCGGGTCATCGCCCGCGAGACCATCCGCGCCATCCGCAAGGACGTCCTCGCCAAGTGCTACGGCGGTGACATCTCCCGTAAGCGGAAGCTGCTGGAGAAGCAGAAGGAGGGCAAGAAGCGGATGAAGATGGTGGGTTCCGTAGAGGTTCCGCAGGAGGCCTTCATCGCCGTCCTGTCCAGCGATGACAGCGCGGGGTCGGGCAAGGGCAAGAAGTAATCACGGATTACCGAGGGTTACACCGCAATCCGGGTTGAACAGGGGCTCGCCGCGCGAAAGTGCGGCGGGCCCCTGCGCGTTTCCGGGGTAGCTCTCTGTACGAAGTGACAGGCCGCGGCCCCTTACGCGGCGGCCGGTCGCCCTCTACTCTGATCCCTGCTCCATAGTTACTCGCGAGTTAAACAACGGCTCGTGACCTGCACCTCGTGAGTGAAAACCAGCCGCACCTGAGCCAGCCGCACCGTCGCGGGCCCCGGAGGATGTCGTGAGCGACACACAGACCCTGATCGAGAACCGTCCGCCGTCCGTGGCGGGCCTCTTCCTGGAGCGCGTGACGGCCACGCCGGACGCCGAGGCCTATCGGTATCCGGCCCCGTCGCCGGCGGGCCAGGGGCCGGACGAGTGGAAGTCGCTGAGCTGGGCGCAGGCCGCCGAGCGGGTCTACGCCATCGCGGCGGGGCTCATCGAGCTGGGCGTGCAGCCCGAGCAGCGCGTGGCGCTCGCTTCCAGCACCCGGATCGAGTGGATCCTCGCCGACCTCGGCATCATGTGCGCCGGAGCGGCCACCACCACGGTGTATCCGCAGACCAACGCCGACGAGTCCGCGTACATCCTGTCGGACTCCGAGAGCCGGGTGCTGATCGCGGAGAACGCCGAGCAGCTGGCGAAGGCGAAGGAGAAGCGCGCCGAACTGCCCGAGCTGACGCATGTCGTGGTCGTCGACGCGGCCGGTGTCGAGACCGCCGACTGGATCCTCACCCTGGACGAGCTGGAGAAGCGCGGCGCGGCCCGGCTGGAGAAGGACCCCGACCTGATCAAGGAGCGGGTCGGCGCGATCACCAAGGACCAGCTGGCCACCCTCATCTACACCTCCGGCACCACCGGCCGCCCCAAGGGCGTGCGCCTGCCGCACGACAACTGGTCGTACATGGCGAAGGCGATCGCCGCGACCGGACTGGTCAGCGGCGAGGACGTGCAGTACCTGTGGCTGCCCCTCGCGCACGTCTTCGGCAAGGTGCTGACCTCCGGGCAGATCGAGGTCGGGCACGTCACCGCCGTGGACGGCCGGGTCGACAAGATCATCGAGAATCTGCCGGTGGTGCAGCCGACGTACATGGCGGCCGTGCCCCGCATCTTCGAGAAGGTCTACAACGGCGTGGCGGCCAAGGCCCGGGCGGGCGGCGGGGCCAAGTACAAGATCTTCCAGTGGGCCGCCGAGGTCGCCCGCGAGTACGCCAAGGTCTCGCAGGACAACTTCCGGCGCACCGGGACGGCGTCCGTGCCGTTCGGGCTGGGCGCGAAGCACAAGGTGGCCGACGCGCTGGTGTTCGCCAAGATCCGTGAGGCCTTCGGCGGCAGCCTGCGGGCGTGCGTCTCGGGTTCCGCGGCGCTGTCGCCGGAGATCGGCTACTTCTTCGCGGGAGCCGGCATCCACATCCTGGAGGGCTACGGCCTGACGGAGTCCTCGGCGGCGTCCTTCGTGAACCCGGGCGAGGCCTACCGCACCGGCACGGTCGGCAAGCCCCTGCCCGGCACGGAGGTGCGGATCGCCGACGACGGGGAGATCCTGCTGCGCGGCCCGGGCATCATGGAGGGCTACCACAAGCTGCCCGAGAAGACTGCCGAGGTGCTGGAGCCGGACGGCTGGTTCCACACCGGGGACATCGGGGAGCTGTCGCCCGACGGATACCTGCGGATCACCGACCGCAAGAAGGACCTCATCAAGACCTCGGGCGGCAAGTACATCGCCCCGGCGGAGGTCGAGGGACAGTTCAAGGCGGTGTGCCCGTACGTCTCCAACATCCTCGTGCACGGGGCCGACCGGAACTTCTGCACGGCGCTCATCGCGCTGGACGAGCCCGCGATCACCGAGTGGGCCAAGGAAAACGGTCTCGAAGGCACGTCGTACGCGGAGATCGTCGCCGCGCCGCAGACCGTCGAGATGGTCGACGGTTATGTGAAGCAGCTCAACGAGGGGCTTCAGCGCTGGCAGACCATCAAGAAGTTCCGTCTGCTGCCGCGTGACCTCGACATCGAGCACGGTGAGATCACGCCGAGCCTGAAGCTGAAGCGGCCGGTGGTCGAGCGCGAGTACAAGCACCTGATCGAGGAGATGTACGCGGGCTCCCGCGAGGCGTAGGGGGTCGCGGGGGCTGTGTGGCAACCTCGGGTTCGTCGGGGTCGTCCGCGCGGTTCCCCGCGCCCCTAACCGCGTTCCCCCGCTCGGCGTCTGAGGTCCTGGATCTCCCTCTTCAGACGCTCCACCTCTCTTCCCTTGCGGTAGAGGTCCAGGAAGACGCTGACCTTGGCCCTGAGGACCCACGGGTCGAAGGGCTTGGTCAGGTAGTCGGCGGCGCCGGTGGCGTAACCGCGGAAGGCGTAGCCGGAGTCGTCGTCCGTGCCGGTGAGGAAGATGATCGGCACGTCCCGGGTCTGGTCGAGGCGTTTGATCTGGGAGGCGGTCTCGAAGCCGTCCATGCCGGGCATCCGGATGTCCAGCAGGACCAGGGCGATCGGCTGCCGCAGCAGGGCCTTCATCGCCTCCTCGCCCGAACGGGCCCGTATCAGCGGCTCGTTGAGGGAGGCGAGGACGGCCTCCAGGGCGGTCAGGTTGTCCTCCATGTCGTCGACCAGGAGGATTCCGGCGCGTCCGGGATCCAAGGCGGCGCCGCTCATGCCTCTTCGTCCGTGCCCTCGGGGTCCAGCAGCGCGCACACGACCGTCAGCAGGCCGTCGATGTCCACCGGTTTGGGCACGTACTCGTCGGCGCCGCGGGCGATGGACTTCTCCCGGTCACCGGGCATCGCCTTGGCGGTCAGCGCCACGATCGGCAGCTCCGCCCAGCGCGGGGTGCGGCGGATCGCGGAGATGGTCTCGTAGCCGTCCATCTCCGGCATCATGATGTCCATCAGGACCAGTGCGACGTCCGGGCTGCGCTCCAGCGTCTCGATCCCCTCGCGGCCGTTCTCCGCGTACAGCACGGTCATGCCGACCCGGCCCAGGACATGGGTGAGGGCGAAGACGTTGCGGATGTCGTCGTCCACGATCAGCACCCGCCGCCCGGCCAGGACCCGCCCCGGCCTGCCGGTCGTCCACGCCTCCAGCCTGGTGGGTGCGGGCCACCCGTCGTCCGTGTCCTGCGCGACCGGGAAGGACGCGGCGGCCGGCCGGAGCGGCAGGGGCAGGCCGGCGCGGTCCTCCGGGAGCGGCACGGGAGCCGGGTGGCCGGGGCTGACGACGGGGACGTAGAGGGTGAACGTGGAGCCCCTGCCGGGTTCGCTCTCGGCGACGATCCGGCCGCCGAGCAGGCCCGCGATCTCCCGGCTGATGGACAGGCCGAGGCCGGTCCCGCCGTACTTGCGGTTGGTGGTGCCGTCGGCCTGCTGGAACGCCTCGAAGATCACCGGGAGTTTCTCCGGCGCGATCCCGATGCCGGTGTCGGACACGGTGAAGGCGATGACGTCGTCGCTGTCCCGGACTCCCTCACTCCCGGATTCGCTCGTACGGGTGGACCCCCATCGGTGCTCGGTGTCCTGCACCCGGTCCACCCGCAGCTCCACCTTGCCGTTCGCGGTGAACTTGATCGCGTTGGACAGCAGGTTGCGCAGGATCTGCTGGAGCCGCTGCTCGTCCGAGTACATCTCGCGCGGTACGTCCTCACCGACCGCCACCTCGAAGGCGAGACCCCGGTCCAGGGTGAGCGGGCGGAAGGTGGCGTGGACGTAGTCGAGCAGCTTGATCAGCGGCAGCCGCTTGGGGCGCACGTCCATCCGGCCGGCCTCGATCTTCGACAGGTCCAGGATGTCGTTGATCAGCTGGAGGAGGTCCGAGCCCGAGCGGTGGATCGTCGTCGCGAACTGCACCTCCTGGTCGGACAGCCGGCCGTCGGGGTTGTCGGAGAGCAGCCGGGCGAGGATCAGCAGGGAGTTCAGCGGCGTGCGCAGCTCGTGCGACATGTTCGCCAGGAACTCCGACTTGTACTGCGAGGACGTGGCCAGCAGGGCGGCCTTCTCCTCCAGTTCGGCGTTGGAGCGCTGGAGTTCGCCCTGCTGCTTCTGGAGTTCGTCCGAGCGTTCCTGGAGCTGCATGGCCAGGCGCTGGGACTCGCCGAGCAGGGACTCCGTGCGGGAGTTGGCGATGATCGTGTTGATGGCGACGCCGATGGTGTTGACGAACTGGTCGAAGAACGCCAGGTGCACATCGGAGAAGCGGGAGAAGGAGGCGAGTTCGATGACGCCGAGGAGCTTGTCCTCGAAGAGGATGGGGATGATGACGATCGTGGTCGGGGCCGCTTCCCCCAGCCCGCTGTTGATCTTTATGTAGTCGGGCGGTGCGCCCTCCACCAGGATCCGCTTCTTCTCCCGGGCCGCCTGGGCGACCAGGCCGTGCACGGGCAGGCCGCCGGTCTCGACGGTCGCGTCCTGGGCGGCGCCGTAACCGGCGATGAACGCCAGACCCTTGGTGGGCACCGTCGCTCCGTCCTCCTCGGGATCGGCCAGGTAGAAGGCGCCGTACTGGGCGTTCACCAGCGGCGTCAGCTCGCGGAGTATCAGGTCGGCGACCTCCATCAGGTCCCGGTGGCCCTGCATCAGCGCGGCGAGCCGGGCCAGATTGGACTCCAGCCAGTCCTTCGCGCGGGTCGTCTCGCGCAGGTTGGCCACCATCAGGTTGATGTTGTCCTTCAGCTCGGCGACCTCGCCCTGCGTCTCGACCGTGATCGAGCGGGACATGTCGCCCTGGGCCACGGCGGAGGCGACCTCCGCGATCGCGCGGACCTGGGTGGTGAGGTTGGAGGCGAGTTCGTTGACGTTCGTCGTCAGGCGCTTCCAGGTGCCGTAGACGCCCTCGACCCGGGCCTGGCCGCCGAGCCGGCCCTCGCTGCCCACCTCGCGGGCCACGCGCGTGACCTCCGAGGCGAACGAGGACAGCGTGTCGACCATGGTGTTGATGGTGGTCTTCAGCTCCAGGATCTCGCCGCGCGCGTCCACGTCGATCTTCCGGGACAGGTCGCCCTGCGCCACGGCCGTCGCGACCTGGGCGATGTTGCGCACCTGGGAGGTGAGGTTGTCGGCCATGTAGTTGACGTTGTCCGTCAGGTCCCGCCAGACGCCGGAGACACCCAGCACCTGGGCCCGGCCGCCGAGCCGGCCGTCGGTGCCGACCTCGCGGGCCACGCGCGTGACCTCGTCGGCGAAGGCCCGCAGCTGCTCCACCATCGTGTTGACGGTGTCCTTGAGTTCGAGGATCTCGCCGCGCGCGTCGACCGTGATCTTCTTCGACAGGTCGCCGTTGGCCACGGCCGTGGTGACCTGGGCGATGTTGCGGACCTGGGAGGTCAGGTTCAGCGCCATGAAGTTGACGTTGTCGGTGAGGTCCTTCCAGACGCCGGAGACGCCGCGCACCTGGGCCTGGCCGCCGAGGTTGCCCTCGGTGCCGACCTCGCGGGCGACGCGGGTGACCTCGTCGGCGAAGGCGGACAGCTGGTCCACCATCGTGTTGATCGTGGACTTCAGCTCCAGGATCTCGCCCTTGGCCTCCACCGTGATCTTCTTGCCGAGGTCGCCCTGGGCGACGGCGGTGGAGACCAGGGCGATGTTGCGGACCTGGGAAGTGAGGTTGTCGGCCATGAAGTTGACGTTGTCGGTGAGGTCCTTCCAGACCCCCGAGACGCCCCGGACCTGAGCCCGGCCGCCGAGGTTGCCCTCGGTGCCGACCTCGCGGGCGACCCTGGTCACCTCGTCGGCGAAGGCGGACAGCTGGTCCACCATCGTGTTGATGGTCGACTTCAGCTCCAGGATCTCGCCCTGCGCGTCGACCGTGATCTTCTGCGACAGGTCGCCGTTGGCCACGGCCGTGGTGACCTGGGCGATGTTGCGGACCTGCGAGGTCAGGTTCGACGCCATGAAGTTGACGTTGTCGGTGAGGTCCTTCCAGACGCCGGAGACCCCCCGGACCTGGGCCCGGCCGCCCAACCGGCCCTCGGTGCCGACCTCGCGGGCGACGCGGGTGACCTCGTCGGCGAAGGCGGACAGTTGGTCGACCATGGTGTTGACGGTCAGCTTCAGCTCCAGCAGCTCGCCGGTCGCCTCCACCGTGACCGTGCGGGTCAGGTCGCCGCGGGCCACCGCCGTCGTCACCGCCGCGATGTCCCGGACCTGGGCCGTCAGCCGGGACGCCATCGTGTTGACGGCCTCCGTCACGTCCCGCCAACTGCCCGACAGGCCCTGCACCTTGGCCCGGCCGCCGAGCCGGCCCTCGGTGCCCACCTCACGCGCGACCCGCGTCACCTCGCCCGTGAACAGGGAGAGCTGGTCCACCATCTTGTTCACGGCCAGGCCCAGACGCCGCAGGTCACCGCGCAACTGGCGGGTGCCGTCGTGCAGGTCCACCCGCTGGGTGAGATCCCCGCCGGCCACCGCGTCCAGCACCCGCGTGGCGTTCGCCGCCGGGGCGACCAGGGCGTCGAGCAGCTGGTTCACGTCGTCGACCCGGGACGTCCACAGGCCCTGGCCCGGGCTGGCCGAGAGCCGCTCGTCGAGCCGGCCGTGCCGCACCAGCTCCCGTCTGACGCGCCGCACCTCGGAGGTGAAGTGGACGCTGCGGTCCATGATCTGGTTGTGGATGGCGGTGAGTTCGGCCACCAGCCCGTGGCCGGATTCCGGCACCTTGGTGAAATCGCCGTCGCGTGCCGCTGTCATGGCGGCGAGCAGGGGACGCAGATCGGATGCACGAATCTGACCGTCTCCGTACCGGTCTTCGACCACAGGAGTAGCACTGTTCTCACTCATGGCGGCCCACTTCGGTAACTCGGCGCTTATGGGCGCGGTCAGTCTGTCACTCTGTCGGCATCGACTGTGGCGTATTCGTACGAACTGCCCGGGGAGCTGTCCATGGGGGCCATTCCGACGCAACGGGAGACCGCCTCCCGTGCCTCAGAAGCGCCTGCGCACGCCGGAGTGACACCCGTGCCGGTCCAAGAGGGGCCCGTTTCCGAGGAGCCGGCGCCGCCCGCGGAGGTGCCCACACCGTCCGCCGGGGCGTTCGCCCCCGATCCCTGCGCGCCTGCTCACGCGGCGCCCGAAACGGCTCAGGGAGCGCTCACGCAGGAGCGTGCGCGGGCGCACGCGACCCTGCCCGGCAGCTCTCTCGCGCCGGGCGCCGCCCGCGCCCTGGTGCGCGCGGCGCTCGCCGAGTGGACCGGGCTCGGCCTGCCCGGCGCCGCGTTCCTCACCGGCCGCATCGCCGACGACGCCACGCTCGTGGTGAGCGAACTGGTCACCAACGCCGTCGTGCACGCCGGCACCGACGTCGAGATGGAGTGCCGGCTGGAGGGCGACACCCCGGACACGGCCGCGGTCGTCGTCGAGGTCTCCGACCACCACCCCTCACGCGCCCCGCGCGGCAGCGAACCGGAGACGCCGCACGACCCGCCGGAGTACGGGCGCGGCCTGCGGCTGGTCGGCGCGCTCTGCGAGGCGTGGGGCATCACCTACCGCACGGGACGGAAGACCGTGTGGGCCCGGCTGCCCGCCGGAGGCTGCGCCGCGGGCGAGCAGATCGAGGCGTACGCCGGGGAGCACGCGCTGGCGCGGGGCCTGCGCATGGCGGAGATCCTCGCGCCCGAACCCCGCCCGGGCGACGAGGCGGGGGACACCGTCCGCGCCTGGCGTGCCGGGGGAGACCTCTGGGACACCGGTGAGGGAGGGGAGACGTGGGACTCACGGGAAGGCGGCGAGGCCCGCGAGTGGCCCGACCTGCGCGAGCCCCGCGACCTGCGCGACTGGAACGACTTACGGGACTGGCGGGACCGGCACGAGAACCGGCAGGGGCGCAACGGACCCGACGGCGCCTGGCTCGGCCGCGGCGCCCTCTCCTTCCTCGCCGAGGCCTCCGACCTGCTCGCCGGGCAGCTCGACGAAGACCTGGTCGCGGCCCTCGCCGGACAGCTGATCGTGCCCCGGCTGGCCGACTGGTGCGCCGTGTGGCTGGAGGACGAGGCCACCGGCGGCGGCTGGGGTGGCTCGGCGGGCGCGGGCGGAGCGCGGCTCGCCCGGGTCTGGCACGGCAGCGAGAACCGCATCGAGGAACTGCGCCGCGCCCTGGAGAAGAACCCGCCGCAGCCGTTGGACCCGGTCGGGGCGGCCCCGTTCGAACGCGGCCGGGAACAGGGCGGTTCCGGGCCCGCCGCCTACCCGTGGCCCGGGGAGGCGCTCGCTGACGAACCCGGCGAGCCCGGCGCGGCCCTCGCCTACCGGCTGGTCGCCGGCGGCCGCCCGCTGGGCACCCTCGTCATCGGCAGGTCCGGCGCGGCCGGCTTCCTCGACGAGATCACCGGCCTCGTCGAGGACCTCGGCCGCCGGGTGGCCCTCGCCATCGGCGCCGCCCGCCAGTACGCCCGCCAGGCCACCATCAGCGCCGTGCTCCAGCGCGGCCTGCTGCCCGGCGCCGTGGCCGAGATCCCCGGCATGCGCAGCGCCTTGGTCTACGAGCCGTACGACAAGGGCGGGCCCAGCGGCGACTTCTACGACCTGTTCCCGGCCGGCGACGGCCGCTGGTGCTTCGCCGTCGGCGACGTCCAGGGCAAGGGGCCCGAGGCGGCCGTCGTGATCGGCCTGGCCCGGCCCTGGCTGCGGCTGCTGGCCCGCGAGGGCTACCGGGTCGCCGACGTCCTCGACCGCCTCAACCAGCTGCTGCTCGACGACGCCACGGAGGCGGCCGACGCGGCGGCCCGGGCGCTGGTGGCCGCGGGAGCCCGGCCGACCCCGCCCGGCGACGGCCCCCAGACGCGCTTCCTGTCCCTGCTCTACGGCGAGCTGGTGCCCTTCGACGGCGGTGTCCGCTGCACCGTCGCCTCCGCCGGGCACCCGCTGCCCCTGCTGCTCGGCGCGGGCGGCGAGGTCCACACGTGCGCGCAGCCGCAGACCCTCCTCGGCGTCGTCGAGGACGCCACCTACACCAGCGACACCTTCGAGCTGCGCTCCGGCGACACCCTGCTGTGCGTCACCGACGGCGTCACCGAGCGCCGCTCGGGCTCCCGCCAGTTCGACGACGGTGACGGGCTCGCGGCGGCCCTGGCCGGGTGCGCCGGGCTGGACGCCGAGCTGATAGCCGAGCGGATCAAGCGGCTGGTGCACGAGTTCGGGGCGCGGCCACCGGCGGACGATCTCGCGCTGCTGGTGCTCCAGGCGGACTGACCGCGCGGGTGCTGGACAATGGAGGGCATGCCTTCCGCACTCCCCGACGGCGAGCCCGTCCCCGACGACGGCGCGCTGCCCGCCTCCGCGCTCGCCGGGGCCGCCGACCGCCCGCTCGGGTTCTACCTGCACGTCCCGTACTGCGCGACCCGCTGCGGCTACTGCGACTTCAACACGTACACGGCGACCGAGCTGCGCGGCACCGGCGGCGTGCTGGCCTCCCGCGACAACTACGCCGAGACGCTGGCCGACGAGATCCGGCTGGCGCGCAAGGTGCTGGGGGACGATCCGCGACCGGTGCGCACGGTGTTCGTGGGCGGGGGCACCCCCACGCTGCTGGACGCCGGTGACCTCGTCCGGATGCTGAAGGCCGTCCGGGACGAGTTCGGACTCGCGGACGACGCGGAGGTCACGACCGAGGCGAACCCGGAGTCCGTCGATCCCGCGTATCTCGCGGCGCTGCGCGAAGGGGGCTTCAACCGGATCTCCTTCGGGATGCAGAGCGCGCGGCAGCACGTGCTGAAGGTGCTGGACCGCACGCACACGCCCGGGCGGCCCGAGGCGTGTGTGGCGGAGGCCCGCGCGGCCGGGTTCGAGCACGTCAACCTCGACCTGATCTACGGCACACCCGGTGAGTCCGACGACGACTGGCGGGCCTCGCTGGACGCGGTGCTGGGGGCCGGGCCGGACCACGTCAGTGCCTACGCGCTGATCGTCGAGGAGGGCACGCAGCTGGCCCGCCGGATCCGGCGCGGCGAGGTGCCGATGACCGACGACGACGTGCACGCCGACCGGTACCTGATCGCGGACGAGGTGCTCTCGGGCGCGGGCTTCGAGTGGTACGAGGTGTCGAACTGGGCGACCTCGCCGGCCGGGCGGTGCCTGCACAACGAGCTGTACTGGCGGGGGGCCGACTGGTGGGGGGCCGGACCCGGGGCGCACAGCCATGTGGGCGGGGTGCGGTGGTGGAACGTGAAGCATCCGGGGGCTTACGCGGCCGCGCTGGCGGCGGGGCGGTCGCCGGGGGCCGGGCGTGAGGTGCTGTCGGAGGAGGACCGGCGGGTCGAGCGGATCCTGCTGGAGCTGCGGCTTCGGGAGGGGGTGCCGTTGTCGCTGCTGCGGGAGGAGGGGCTGGCGGCCTCGCGCAGTGCGCTGTCGGACGGGCTTTTGGAGAAGGACCCGTACGACGAAGGGCGGGCCGTGCTCACACTGCGGGGGCGGTTGCTGGCGGACGGGGTTGTACGAGACCTCGTGGACTGAGGTGCTCGGGGTGGGGGCTGCGCCCACCCGTGCCGCCCTCAGCGGCACGCATGCCCGCAGCTGGGTGTGGCTGTGGCGCCGTGTCCGCAGCCGAGAGCAGCTACGGCGCCGTGACGAAGTCGATCAGTTCCTCGACCCGGCCCAGCAGCTCCGGCTCCAGGTCCTTGTACGAGTGGACCCCCGACAGGATCCGCTGCCAGGCCGCGCCCGTGTTCTCCGGCCAGCCCAGCGCCCTGCACACGCCCGTCTTCCAGTCCTGGCCGCGCGGGACGCGGGGCCAGGAGCCGATGCCCAGGGACGACGGCTTCACCGCCTCCCAGATGTCGATGTACGGGTGGCCCACGACCAGGGCGTGGTCGCTGGTGACGGCGTGGGCGATGCGCCACTCCTTCGAACCCGGGACCAGGTGGTCCACCAGGACGCCGAGGCGGGCGTCCGGGCCGGGGGCGAAGCTCTCGACGATCGACGGCAGGTCGTCGACGCCCTCCAGGTACTCCACCACCACGCCCTCGATGCGCAGGTCGTCGCCCCACACCTTCTCGACCAGCTCGGCGTCGTGGCGGCCCTCGACGTAGATGCGGCCGGCGCGGGCCACGCGGGCGCGGGCGCCGGGGACGGCGACCGAACCGGAGGCCGTGCGGGTGGGACGCGCGGGACCGCCCGGCGCGGGGCGGACCAGGGTCACCACCCGGCCCTCCAGCAGGAAGCCGCCCGGCTCCATCGGGAACACCCGGTGCTTGCCGAAGCGGTCCTCCAGCGTCACCGTGCCCGCCTCGCAGCGGATCACCGCCCCGCAGAAGCCCGTCCCCGGCTCCTCCACCACCAGGCCCGGCTCCGCCGCGACCTCGGGGACCGGCTTCGGCTTCTTCCACGGCGGGGTCAGATCGGCGGAGTACTGGCGCATTCGAATGACGATAGGAGAAGGCGGACGGCGATCACCGCGACACGCCGAAACGCGCCGCCAGCGCGTCCCGTTGGGCCCGCACGAACGCCGCGTCCACCACCGCTCCGTGACCGGGCACGTACACCGCGTCCTCGCCGCCCAGGCCGAGCAGCCGGTCGAGGGCGGCAGGCCAGTGCGACGGCACCGCGTCGGGACCCGCCTGGGGCTCGCCGGACTCCTCGACCAGATCACCGCAGAACACCACCTCCGGATCACCGGGCACCAGCACCGCCAGGTCGTGCGCGGTGTGCCCCGGCCCGACGTTCGCCAGCAGCACCTGCCGGCCGCCGCCCAGGTCGAGCGTCCGCTCGCCGGAGACCGGATGGCCGGGCGGGACCAGCCGCAGCGACGCCTCCTCCGCCGTGGGCGCCGCCAGCCCGTTGCGGACCGCGTCCGCGCGCAGCTCCTCCCGGTCCCGCACCCGTGTCAGCACCGCGTCCACGCCCACCGCCCCGAACACCTCCGCGTCCGGGAACGCCGCCGCCCCGAAGACATGATCGAAGTGCGCATGGGTCAGCGCGAGATGTGTCACATGCTGCCCCGTGAGCGATCGCGCCTGGGCGCGCAGCTTCGCGCCCTCCGCGAGACTCGACCCCGCGTCGATCAGAAGGGCCGCGCCCTCCCCGGCGACCAGGCCCGCCGTGCAGTCCCACACCGGCAGCCGGCACCGCCCCACTCCGGCGGCCAGGCGCTCCCATCCGAGGTCTTCCCAAGTCACCGTCATGCGGCGACGCTAGCGGTGCGCCCCGTCCGGGCACGGCACCGCACGACCAGCCTTGCCGGGGGAGTACCCCACCGCCGTACACTGGGCCGGGGAATGCTGGCACTCGCACGCGCAGAGTGCCAGGCCGGACCGGCCGGGCAAGCAGGCGAAGACTTCTGGAGGTGTGCGCGATGCTCAGTGAACGCAGGCTCCAGGTGCTGCGCGCCATCGTCCAGGACTACGTCGGCACCGAGGAGCCGGTCGGCTCCAAGGCCCTCACCGAGCGGCACAACCTCGGCGTCTCCCCGGCGACCGTGCGCAACGACATGGCGGCCCTGGAGGACGAGGGGTACATCGCCCAGCCGCACACCAGCGCCGGGCGCATCCCCACCGACAAGGGCTACCGGCTGTTCGTCGACAAGCTCGCCGGCGTCAAGCCGATGACCGCGCCCGAGCGGCGCGCGATCCAGAACTTCCTGGAGGGCGCCGTCGACCTCGACGACGTCGTGGCGCGCACGGTACGGCTGCTCGCGCAGCTCACCCGCCAGGTCGCCGTCGTGCAGTACCCGTCGCTGACCCGCTCGACCGTGCGGCACGTGGAGTTGCTCTCCCTGGCGCCCGCGCGGGTGATGCTCGTGCTGATCACGGACACCGGGCGGGTCGAGCAGCGGGTGGTGGACTGCCCGGCGCCCTTCGGCGAGGCCTCGCTCGCGGATCTGCGCGCGCGCCTCAACAGCCGTGTGGCGAACCGCCGTTTCGCGGATGTGCCGAGTCTGGTGGAGGATCTCCCGGAGGCGTTCGAGCACGAGGACCGGGGTACGGTCTCCACGGTGCTCTCCACACTCCTGGAGACGCTCGTCGAGGAGAACGAGGAGCGGCTGATGATCGGCGGCACCGCCAATCTGACCCGCTTCGGTCATGACTTCCCCCTCACGATCCGGCCCGTGCTGGAGGCGCTGGAGGAGCAGGTCGTGCTCCTCAAGCTGCTCGGCGAGGCGAAGGATCCGGGCGTGACCGTACGGATCGGTCACGAGAACGCCCACGAAGGACTCAACTCCACGTCCGTCGTGTCGGTCGGCTACGGTTCGGGCGGCGAGGCAGTCGCCAAGCTCGGCGTGGTCGGACCGACCCGCATGGACTACCCGGGAACGATGGGAGCGGTACGCGCAGTGGCACGGTACGTCGGACAGATCCTGGCGGAGTCGTAGTGGCCACGGACTACTACGCCGTACTCGGCGTGCGCCGCGACGCGTCGCAGGAAGAGATCAAGAAGGCCTTCCGGCGGCTCGCCCGCGAGCTGCACCCGGACGTCAACCCCGATCCGAAGACCCAGGAGCGGTTCAAGGAGATCAACGCCGCTTACGAGGTGCTGTCGGACCCGCAGAAGAAGCAGGTCTACGACCTCGGCGGCGATCCGCTCTCGCAGTCCGGCGGCGCCGGCGCGGGCGGCTTCGGAGCCGGCGGCTTCGGGAACTTCTCGGACATCATGGACGCGTTCTTCGGCACGGCGTCGCAGCGCGGACCGCGCTCGCGCACCCGCCGCGGCCAGGACGCCATGATCCGCATCGAGATCGAGCTCGACGATGCCGCCTTCGGTACGACCAAGGACATCCAGGTCGACACGGCCGTCGTCTGCAACACCTGCAACGGCGAGGGCGCGGCCCCGGGCACCTCCGCCCAGACGTGTGACATGTGCCGCGGCCGCGGTGAGGTCTCGCAGGTCACCCGGTCCTTCCTGGGCCAGGTCATGACCTCGCGCCCCTGCCCCCAGTGCCAGGGCTTCGGCACGGTCGTGCCCACCCCGTGCCCCGAGTGCGCGGGCGACGGCCGCGTCCGGTCCCGCCGCACGCTCACGGTCAAGATCCCGGCCGGTGTGGACAACGGCACCCGCATCCAGCTCGCCGGCGAGGGCGAGGTCGGCCCCGGCGGTGGCCCGGCCGGTGACCTCTACGTCGAGATCCATGAACTGCCCCACGCGCAGTTCCAGCGCCGCGGCGACGACCTGCACTGCACGGTCACGCTCCCCATGACGGCGGCGGCCCTCGGCACCAAGGTGCCGCTGGAGACGCTGGACGGCATGGAGGAGGTCGACATCCGCCCGGGCACCCAGTCCGGCCAGTCGATCCCGCTGCACGGCCGGGGCGTCACACACCTGCGCGGCGGCGGACGCGGCGACCTCATCGTCCACGTCGAGGTCCAGACCCCGACCAAGCTCGACCCCGAGCAGGAACGCCTGCTGCGCGAGCTTTCCAAGCTCCGCGGCGAGGAACGGCCCACGGGGCAGTTCCAGCCCGGTCAGCAAGGGCTGTTCTCGCGGTTGAAGGACGCCTTCAACGGGCGCTGAGACCGGGCGTGCTTCTGGTCTATGCCAGTCGGCAGGCCGAGTTCGGAGTAGTGCGGAGGACGTGACAACATGCCGTCATGTCCTCCGCACTGACCGATCTCTTCCCCCACCCGATCGTGCAGGCCCCCATGGCGGGCGGCGTCTCCGTGCCGCAGCTCGCCGCCGCCGTGTGCGAAGCGGGCGGGCTCGGCTTCCTCGCCGCCGGGTACAAGACCGCCGACGGGATGTACCAGGAGATCAAGCAGATCCGGAGCCTCACCGGCAGGCCCTTCGGCGTCAACGTCTTCATGCCGCAGCCCGAGTACCCCGACCCCGCCGCCGTCGACGTCTACGCCCACCAGCTGGCCGGCGAGGCCACCTGGTACGAGACCGAGCTCGGCGATCCGGACAGCGGACGCGACGACGGCTTCGAGGCCAAGCTCGTGGTGCTGCGCGACAACCCGGTGCCGGTGGTGTCGTTCCACTTCGGTGTCCCGAGCCGTGAGGTCGTCGACACCCTGCACCGCGCCGGCAGTTTCGTGCTGGCCGCCGCGACCACCCCGGACGAGGCACGGGCCGTGGAGCGCGCGGGCGCGGACGCGGTGATCGCGCAGGGCGTCGAGGCCGGCGGTCACCAGGGCACCCACCGGGACATCCCCGAGACGGACGGGTCCGGCATGGGACTGCTGTCGCTGATCGCCCAGGTGCGCGAGGCCGTGAACATCCCGATCATCGCCGCGGGCGGCATCATGCGCGGCGGCCAGATCGCCGGAGTCCTCGCGGCGGGCGCGAGCGCGGCCCAGCTGGGCACCGCCTTCCTCGCCACGCACGAGTCGGGCGCGCACCCCCTGCACAAGCAGGCGCTGACCAACCCCCTGTTCGTGCGCACGGAGTTGACCCGGGCGTTCTCCGGCCGTCCGGCACGTGGCCTCGTCAACCGGTTCGTGCGCGAGCACGGCCCGTACGCGCCCGCCGCCTACCCCGAGATCCACCACCTCACCTCGCCGCTGCGCAAGGCCGCCGCCAAGGCCGGTGACGCGCAGGGCATGGCTCTGTGGGCCGGCCAGGGGCACCGGATGGCGCGGGAGCTCCCCGCCGGGCAGCTGGTCGAGGTGCTGGCCGGTGAACTGGCCGCCGCCCGTGCCGCGTTGACGGGCGGTGGCGTGCTGTGACCGCGCCGGTGTTCGTGGTCGAGCGCGTCGAGGCGGGCGGTGGCGGACGGTACGTCCTCGACGGGCCCGAGGGGCGGCACGCCGTCTCGGTGAAGCGGCTGCGCGCCGGTGAGGACGTCGTCCTCACGGACGGGGCCGGGCGCTGGGCGGACTGCGTCGTGCTCGACACCGAGGGCAAGGACCGGCTGATCCTGCAACTGGACGCGGTGCACGAGGAGCCGCCGGAGCAGCCGCGGCTCACCGTCGTCCAGGCGCTGCCCAAGGGCGACCGGGGGGAGCTGGCCGTCGAGACGATGACCGAGACCGGCGTCGACGCGATCGTGCCCTGGGCGGCGTCGCGCTGCATCACGCAATGGAAGGGCGAACGCGGGCAGAAGGCGCTGGGCAAGTGGCGCGCCACCGCCCGTGAGGCCGGCAAGCAGTCACGCCGGGTGCGCTTCCCGGAGGTGGCGGAGGCGGCCACGACCAAGCAGGTCGCCGCCCTGCTGGCCGGGGCGCGGTTCGCGGCCGTGCTGCACGAGAGCGGGGACACGCCGCTGGCCACGGCCGACCTGCCGGCCACCGGCGACATCGTGCTGGTCGTCGGGCCCGAGGGGGGCGTGGCGCCGGAGGAACTGGCGCTGTTCGAGGAGGCGGGGGCGAGGCCGTACCGCCTCGGGCGCAGTGTGCTGCGCACATCGACCGCCGGGACGGCCGCCGCGGCCGTGCTCCTGGCACGCACCGGACGTTGGTCCTGACCCCGTCCCGACCCCCTGGAGGCACCGTGGAACTCGCACAGGTACGTCTGCTCGTGACCGACTTCTCCGCCTGTTACCGCTTCTACGGCGAGGTCCTCGGCCTCAAACCGCAGTCGGGGGCGGCCCACGGGCCGTACGAGAAGTTCAGCCCCGCGGTCGGTTCCGCGGGGATCGCGTTGCAGGACCGGTCGATGATGGCCGAGGTGCTCGACGAGATGGGCGACACGGCGGCGGGCCACCGCTCCCTGGTCGTGCTGCGGGTGGACGGGCTGGACGCGTACTGCCAGGAGATCACCCTGCGCGGCGCCACGATCCTGCACGGCCCGGTACCCATGACCGACCGCATGCGGGTGGCCCATCTCAAGGACCCCGAGGGCAATGTGGTGGAGCTTCAGGAGTGGCTGCTGCTGCGCGGCTGACGCCTTTGCGCCCTACCGCGCGGCCCCCGACAGTGGCAGGCTCCCCTTCATGGGGGCTTCGATGAGTCATCTGCTGGGGCCGCGCGGGCGGCGCGTGGCGGTCGCTGCGACGTTCGCCGTGGTGGCGGTGGGCGGCGCGGTCGCCTGCGAGCCGGGCAGTGTGAGCGCCGCGTCCGTCGCCTACACCACCGACGAGACCGTGACCAAGGAGCTCAACCGGCAGAAGGCGGGCGTGCGGTGGCTCACCTGCACCGCCTCCTACGGGCAGAGCGGCACGAAGGCGTCACCCTCCGCGCGTGAGCGGACCGTGGCGACCGTCGACTGCGAGGGCGAGACCGACGACGGCAAGGACATCACCGTCGACGGCAAGGTCACCCACGCGGTGGACGGCGCCTGCGTACGCGGCGACATCACCGCCAAGGTGGACGGCAAGGTGTGGTTCGAGGTCGACGGACTCGGCGACTGCGACTCCACCAGCCCGCCCCCCGTCGGCGGGCCGCCGAACGGGCAGCCCGGGCCGACCGTCACGGTGACCGTCACCCAGACCATCTGGTGCGAGCGGTACCCGGACTGCCGCCCCGTCGAGGGCAAGTGATCCGAACCCTGTCCGCGCGGCGGCGTCCCTGCATAGGGTGATCGGGTGACATCGCCTGCTTACCTCCGGTTCCCCCATGTGCACGGTGACCTGGTCGCCTTCACCGCCGAGGACGACGTCTGGCTCGCTCCGCTCGGCGGCGGCCGGGCCTGGAGGGTCAGCGCCGACAACATGCCGGTGACCCAGCCCCGCATCTCGCCCGACGGCACCACGGTCGCCTGGACCTCCACGAGGGACGGCGCCCCCGAGGTGTTCATCGCCCCGGTGGACGGCGGTCCCGGCAAGCGGCTGACGTACTGGGGCAGTCTCAAGACCCAGGTGCGCGGCTGGACCGAGGACGGCCAGGTGCTGGCGATCAGCACCGAGGGCCAGGCGAGCCTGCGCCGCACCTGGGCGCGCGCCGTCCCGCTGGACGGCGGCCCGGCCACCACCCTGCCGTACGGGCCCGTCGGTGACGTGGCCCACGGCCCGCACACGGTGCTGCTGTCCGCGCCGATGGGGCGCGAGGCGGCCTGGTGGAAGCGCTACCGGGGCGGTACGGCGGGCAAGTTGTGGATCGACCCGGAGGGCGACGGGCAGTTCGTGCGGCTGCACGAGCAGCTCGACGGCAACATCGAGTACCCGCTGTGGGCGGGGGTGGGGGTCCCCCCTGTTCGAGCGGAGCCGAGAACTCGGGGGAGGATCGGGTTCCTCTCCGACCACGAGGGCACCGGAGCGCTCTACTCCTCCCTCGCCGACGGCTCCGACCTGCGCCGGCACACCCCGCTCGGAGGCTTCTACGCCCGGCACGCGGCGAGCGACGGCACCCGTGTCGTCTACTCCAGCGCCGGTGAACTGTGGGTGCTGGACGACCTGGAGGGCGCCGAGCCGCGGCGGCTGGAGGTGCGGCTGGGCGGCCAGCGCGCCGACCTCCAGCCCTTCCCGGTGAACGCCTCCCGGTGGTTCGGGTCGGCGTCCCCCGACCACACCGCGCGCGGCAGCGCCGTCGCCGTACGCGGCTGTGTGCACTGGGTCACCCACCGCTCCGGGCCGGCCCGCGCCCTGGCCGCGACGCCCGGGGTGCGGGCCCGGCTGCCGCGCACGTTCCGCGCGGACGGCGAGGAGTGGGTGGTGTGGGTGACGGACGCCGAGGGCGACGACGCCCTGGAGTTCGCGCCCGCCACCGGACTCGCCCCCGGGGCGACTCCGCGCAGGATCGCCGCAGGACAGCTCGGCCGGGTCCTCGACCTCGCCATGGCACCCGACGGCAGCCGGGCCGCGGTCGCCTGCCACGACGGGCGACTGCTGCTCGTGGAGCGGGAGACGGGCGAGGTGCGCGAGGTCGACCGCAGCGAGAACGGCGATGTGTCGGGGCCCGTCTTCTCGCCCGACTCGTCCTGGCTGGCCTGGTCCCACCCCGGCCCGCGGCCCCTGTGCCAGCTGAAACTCGCCAACACCACCGACCTGTCGGTCACCGAGGCCACCCCGCTGCGCTTCCAGGACTACGCGCCCGCGTTCACCATGGACGGCAAGCACCTCGCGTTCCTGTCGACCCGCTCCTTCGACCCGGTCTACGACGAACACGTCTTCGACCTGGCCTTCGTGGTCGGCGCCCGGCCGCACCTGATCACCCTCGCGGCCACCACGCCCTCCCCGTTCGGGCCGCAGCGGCACGGCCGGTCCTTCGAGACGCCCGACCGGGACGAGACCCCCGACAGCGAGGGCACTCCCACCACCCGCATCGACCTCGAAGGCCTCGCCGACCGCATCGTGCCCTTCCCGGTCGAGGCCGCCCGCTACTCGAACCTGCGCGCCGCCAAGGACGGCGTCCTGTGGCTGCGCCACCCGGTCACCGGCGTGCTCGGCGCGTCCCGGGCCACGCCCGACGACGCCGACCCCAAGTCCGAGCTGGAGCGCTACGACCTCGCCCAGCAGCGGGTGGAGCATCTGGCCGCCGACGCCGACCACTTCGCGGTCAGTGGGGACGGCAAGCGGGTGCTGCTGTGGACCGACGGACGGCTGAAGGTCGTCCCCAGCGACCGGCGCGCGTCGAGCGACGAGGACAGCGACACCAACATCACCGTCGACCTGAGCCGCGTCCGCCAGCTCGTCGACCCGGCGGCCGAGTGGCGTCAGATGTTCGACGAGAACGGCCGCATCATGCGGGACCACTTCTGGCGGCCCGACATGAGCGGCGTCGACTGGGACGGCGTCCTCGACCGCTACCGGCCGGTAGTCGAGCGCATCGCCACCCACGACGACCTGGTCGACCTGCTGTGGGAGGTGCAGGGCGAACTCGGCACCTCCCATGCCTACGTCATCCCGCGCGGCGGCCACGGCGGCGGCCCCCGCCAGGGCCTGCTCGGAGCCGACATCTCCCGCCACGAGGACGGCAGTTGGCGCGTCGACCGCATCCTGCCCTCCGAGACCTCCGACCCGGACGCCCGCAGTCCGCTGGCCGCGCCCGGCGTCGCGATCCGCCCCGGGGACGCCATCGTCGCGGTCGCGGGACAGCCGGTCGACCCGGTGACCGGCCCCGGCCCGCTGCTGATCGGCACGGCGAACAAGCCGGTCGAGCTGACCGTCTCCCCGTCCGGCGGCGGCGACCCCCGGCACGCCGTCGTCGTCCCGGTCGCGGACGAGGAACCCCTGCGCTACCACGCCTGGGTAGCCGACCGTCGCGCCTACGTCCACGAGACGTCGGGCGGCCGTCTCGGCTACCTCCACGTCCCGGACATGCAGGCGCCCGGCTGGGCCCAGATCCACCGGGACCTGCGCGTCGAGGTCGCCCGCGAGGGCCTGGTCGTCGACGTCCGCGAGAACCGCGGCGGCCACACCTCGCAGCTGGTCGTGGAGAAGCTGGCCCGCCGCATCGTCGGCTGGGCGGTGCCGCGCGGCATGCGCGCCTACAGCTACCCGGAGGACGCCCCGCGCGGCCCCGTCGTGGCCGTCGCCAACGAGTTCTCCGGTTCCGACGGCGACATCGTCAACGCGGCGATCAAGGCCCTGGGGCTCGGCCCGGTCGTCGGCACCCGCACCTGGGGCGGTGTCATCGGCATCGACAGCCGCTACCGCCTGGTCGACGGCACCCTGGTCACCCAGCCCAAGTACGCCTTCTGGCTGGAGGGCTACGAGTGGGGCGTGGAGAACCACGGGGTGGATCCGGACGTGGAGGTCCTGCAACGCCCGCAGGACCACGCGGCGGGGAGGGACACCCAACTGGACGAGGCCATCCGACTGGCACTGGAAGCGCTGGAGTCAGCACCCGCCAAAACGCCCCCGGTCCTGCCCACCTGAGGGACGCGGGGAACGGCGCGACCAGCCACAACGCACCCGCACCCGACGACGATACGATGCCCCAGTCGGACCGCACCGGCCCAACCCACGGAGGAGACATGGCAGGGGAGCCCCAGGAAGACTGCCTGTTCTGCAAGATCGTCGCAGGCACCGTCCCGGCGACGATCGTCCGCCGGACGGACACCACCATCGCGTTCCGCGACATCAACCCCCAGGCCCCCACCCACGTCCTGATCATCCCCAAGGCCCACTACGAGAACGCCGCCGCCCTCGCCGCCGCCGACCCGGCCCTCACCGCCGACGTGCTGCGCGAGGCCCAGGCCGTCGCCGACGAGGAGCAGCTCGACAGCTACCGCCTGGTCTTCAACACCGGCAGCGGCGCCGGCCAGACGGTGTGGCACGTCCACGGCCATGTGCTCGGCGGCCGCGGCCTCGCATGGCCCCCCGGGTAGCCCGCCTTGTCCGTACGTGAACTCGTGGTGCTCGGCACCGCCAGCCAGGTCCCGACCCGGCACCGCAACCACAACGGCTACCTGCTGCGCTGGGACGGCGAGGGCATCCTCTTCGACCCCGGCGAGGGCACGCAGCGCCAGATGCTGCGTGCCGGGGTCGCCGCGCACGACCTCAACCGGATCTGCGTCACGCACTTCCACGGTGACCACTCCCTCGGCCTCGCCGGAGTGATCCAGCGCATCAACCTCGACAAGGTCCCGCACGAGATCACCGCCCACTACCCCCGCTCCGGGCAGCGCTTCTTCGACCGGCTGCGGTACGCCACCGCCTACCGCGAGACCGTCGGCATCACCGAGGCGCCCATCGACACCGACGGGCCCCTCGCCCGCACCGGCGGCTACACGCTGGAGGCCCGGAAGCTGTCGCACCCGGTGGAGTCGTACGGGTACCGGATCGTCGAGCCGGACGGCCGGCGCATGCTGCCCGAGCGGCTCGCCGCGCACGGCATCAAGGGCCCGGACGTCGGCCGCATCCAGCGCGAGGGAGAGCTCGGCGGAGTCTCACTCGACGACGTCAGCGAGACCCGGCGCGGGCAGCGGTTCGCCTTCGTCATGGACACCCGGCTGTGCGACGGCGTGTACGCGCTCGCCGAGGGCTGCGACCTGCTCGTCATCGAGTCGACCTTCCTCGACGAGGACGAGGAACTCGCCGTCGAGCACGGACACCTGACGGCTGCTCAGGCCGCGCGGGTGGCCCGGGACGCCGGAGTGCGGCACCTCGTGCTGACCCACTTCAGTCAGCGCTACACCGACCCGGAGGAGTTCGAGCGGCAGGCCCGGGCCGCCGGGTACGACGGCGAGCTGACCGTGGCCCGCGATCTGCTGAGGGTGCCGGTTCCGAAGCGTCGGTGAAACGGCCGTACGATGAATTGATGTCCCTCCCCAAAGCCGAACTGCACCTTCACATCGAAGGCACCCTGGAACCGGAACTCGCCTTCGAGCTCGCCGCGCGCAACGGCGTCACGCTGCCGTACGCCACCACGGACGAGCTGCGCGAGGCCTACCGCTTCGAGGACCTCCAGTCCTTCCTGAACCTGTACTACGAGCTCATGGCCGTCCTGCGCACCGAGCGGGACTTCGAGGACCTGGCGAACGAGTACCTCGCCCGGGCGGCCGCGCAGGGCGTGCGGCACGCGGAGATCTTCTTCGATCCGCAGGCCCACACCGGCCGCGGCCTGGAGCTCGGCGCCGTCGTCGAGGGGCTGTGGCGCGCGCTCGGGAACAGCGAGGCCAACCACGGTGTCTCCACCCGGCTGATCCTGTGCTTCCTGCGCGACGAGTCCGCCGAGTCGGCCCTGGCCACGCTGGACGCCGCCAAGCCCTATCTGGACCGGATCACCGGCATCGGACTCGACTCCGCCGAGGTCGGGCACCCGCCGGTGAAGTTCCGCGAGGTCTACGAGGCCGCCGCGGCGCTCGGTCTGCGGCGGGTCGCCCACGCCGGTGAGGAGGGCCCGCCGGAGTACATCACCGAGGCGCTGGACGTCCTCGGCGTCGAGCGGGTCGACCACGGGCTGCGCTGTGTGGAGGACCCGGCGCTGGTGGAGCGGCTGGTGCGCGACCGGGTGCCGCTGACCCTGTGCCCGCTGTCCAACGTCCGGCTGCGCACGGTCGACACCCTCGCCGACCACCCGCTGCCCGCCATGCTGGAGGCGGGCCTGATGTGCACGGTCAACTCCGACGACCCGGCCTACTTCGGCGGCTACGCCGGCGACAACTTCGATGCCGTGCGCGCCACCCTCGGCCTCACCGAGGAGCGGCTGCGCGAGCTCGCCCGCAACTCCTTCCTCGCCTCCTTCCTGGAGGACGACGAGGAGCTGCGGGCGCGGTATCTCGCCGAGGTCGAGGCCTACACCTTCGGATAGCCCCCGGCCGGCCTCAGTAGACCTCCGACCCCGCCTTGCCGTAGGCACGCTGGGCGGGGACGGCGGCGGCCTCCACGGGGATCTCCACCACCGGCTGTTCCGGGGCGCCGATCTCGGGGACCACGCCGGTGGGGGTGCCGGTGGCGGCGGCGACCAGGGCGGCCGGGTGGCCGCCGCGGCGGCGGATGGCCCCGGGCAGCAGCGGGCGTCCGCCGGTGTGCAGGGCGACGGCGGTCATCGGCAGGGCGATCACGAGCAGGCCCGCGCCGAGCACCGCGCCCATGACCGGGAACCCGGCCTGCGCCGAGAGCACGCTGCCGGTCAGCGGCCCGGCGGCGGTGCCCAGCGAGGACGCCGAGCCGACCAGCACCGCCCAGCGGCCGCGCGGGTCGAGCGAGGCGGCGAGTCCGATGAGATACGACAGCACCACCGGGTAGAGCGTGTTCCAGGCGATCTCGCCGGCCGCGAAGCCGCCCAGGCCGGTCGCGGAGGCGCTGAGGGCGATGCAGGCGGCGATGAGGATCGTGCCGCCGCCGATGGGCACGGCACGTCCCAGCCGGGCCCCGAGGGCACCCGCCGCGAGGACACCGGCAAGGCCGGCGCCGAGCCCGAGCGCGAAGACGACTCCGACGGTGGCCTCGCCGAGGTGCACCTGCTCGATCCCGATCCGGCCGCTCACGCCCCACAGCGCGTTCTGGGCGAGCGACCAGCACACCATGGCGGCGGCCAGCACCAGCCCCGAACGGGCATGGGGCAGCCGGGCGTTGTCGTGCCGGGCGGGGGCGGCGGGCGTACCGGCGGGGAGGCGGCCGGTGAGCGGCCACACGGCCAGGGCCGTGAGCGCGATCGCGGCCAGCGGCAGACCGTGCCCCGGGCCGAGGTGCGGCACCGTCAGATACACGGCGCCCGCGAGGGCGGAGACGCTCAGCAGCCCGGCCGTGGAGGCCCGGTGGGGGTCCTTCTGACCCGCTATGAGGGTCGCGGCGACGGTGGTCGCCGTGCCGGAGCCGAAGCCGCCGACCATCGCGCCGGCGACCACGACGGGAATCGTGGTGCTCAGGGCGGCACCGCCGTAGCCGAGCAGGGCCAAGGCGAGGCCGAGCCGGGCGAGGGCGCGGGCTCCGATCCGTTCGACCCGGGAGGCCAGGGCGAATCCGGCGGCGGCCGAACTCAGCAGCAGGGCGCTGCCGACGGCTCCGGCCTGCGTGGCGGAGAGGGGAAGGTCCGCATCGAGTCTGCCGACGGTGGTGGGCAGCAGATACGGAGCGAGGTACCCGGCCGTGAAAAGGGCGACGAGGGGCCAGGGAGTGGTGCGGGGGGCGAACACGGGCGTTCCCAGGGCATGCGAAAGGAGCGGCGAGAAAGGGGGATTGGGCGACGACCGTCGACGGACAGGAACGCGCGAGCAATTTGTATCAAGCACATAGTCGGACACGGGAGCCCGGGGCGTGTGATCTGGAGCACGTTGCGTTTGGGGTGGTGAAGCCCGGGTAAACGAGAGCCCCCCGCCGGGCGTCGCCGGTGTTCCCGCTAGCGCCAGTGCACCGATCCGGACCCCGTCGGAACCGTCGCCTCGGCCTTGATCCGGATCTCCCGCATCACCGCGACGATCCGCTCCTCGTGCGCGGGTGTGAGCCGGGCGACCGGCACCGAGCAGCTGATGGCGTCCAGCGCGGGGGTGTCGTAGCGCAGGGCGAATCCGAAGCCGACGATGCCCGTCACGCCCTCCTCGCGGTCGACGGACCAGCCACGGGCCCGGACCTGCGCGAGGTCGGCCGCCAGGGACTCCCGGCTGGTGTGCGAGTTCGGCGTCAGTGCCTCGTACGGACCCTCGGGCAGCTCCGCGTCGGGGCGTTCGGCCAGCAGGGCCTTGCCCAGGGCGCCCACGTGGGCGGGCAGGCGCCGCCCCACCCGGCTGATCGTCCGCAGGTACTCGTGCGATTCCCGCGTGGCCAGGTATGCCACGTCCCGGCCGTCCAGGCGGCCCATGTGGATGGTCTCGCCGAGCGCCTCGGACGCCTCGTCGAGATACGGCCGCACCGCCCGGACCCGGGGATCGGAGTCGAGATAGCTCGTGCCGGTGAGCAGCGCGTGGATGCCGATGCCGTAGAGGGAGCCGGTGACGTCGGTGCGGACCCAGCCGCGCGAGATCAGGGTCTGGAGCAGCGCGTACATCGAGCTGCGTGGCACGCCGAGCGCGTCGGCCAGCTCCTGGAGCCGGGCCGGGCGGTCGCCGCGCGCGGCGAGGAGTTCCAGCAACTCGACCGTGCGCGCCGCCGACTTCACCTCGCGGACGCCCCCTGTGTCTGGCATGCGCCGATGGTAGTCGCGCCGCCCGGGCGGTTGACGTTCGTATACCCAACCCTCATTCTCATATATGGATGAGGTCTACATGAGGAGATGGGAGATGACCGTGAGCGCTGGTCCTACGGCGGTCGCGCGGCGGCTGAGGGACGGAATGGCGGGCGGCGTGCTGTCGTTCCCGCTGACCGCCTTCCACGACGACGGCACCCTCGACCCGGACGGCTTCCGCGCCCACGTCGCGGGGCGGCTCGCCGCCGCGCCCGGCGCCGTCTTCCCGGCCTGCGGCACCGGCGAGTTCTTCTCACTCGACGAGGACGAGTACCGGCAGGTCGTCACCATCACCGTCGAGGAGGCCGCGGGCCGCGTCCCCGTCGTCGCGGGCACCGGCTACGGCTGGGCACAGGCCACCCGGTTTGCGCGCATCGCCGAGGACGCCGGAGCCGACGCACTCCTCGTACTGCCGCACTACCTGGTCGCCGCCCCACAGGACGGCCTGGTCGCCCAGCTGGAGCAGATCGCCGCCCGCACCACGCTGCCCCTGATCGCCTACCAGCGCGGCCAGGTCGCCTTCACCGCCGACTCGCTGCGCCGCGTCGCCGCCCTGCCGAACGTCATCGGCCTCAAGGACGGCCACAGCGACCTCGACCGGCTCCAGCGCCTCACCCTGGCCGCGCCCGAGGACTTCCTGTTCTTCAACGGCGCCTCCACCGCCGAGCTCCAGGCCCGCGCCTACGCCACCGTCGGAGTCCCCGCCTACTCCTCCGCCGTCCACGCCTTCGCCCCCGAGATCGCCGGCGCCTTCTTCACCGCCCTGAACGACGGCGACCACGGCACGGTCGACAAGCTGCTGCGCGACTTCTACGTCCCCTTCGTCGAACTGCGCGACCGCGTCCCCGGATACGCCGTGTCCCTGGTGAAGGCGGCGGCCCGACTGCGCGGGCACCCGGTGGGGCCGGTGCGCGCCCCGCTCACCGACCCCTCGCCCGCCGACCTCGCGGCCCTCACCGCCGTCCTCACCACCGGACTCGAGCTCGTGGGAGCCGCCCTGTGAACCTCGCCATCGCCGACGTACGGCTGACGCCGGTCCTGGTCGCGGACCCGCCGCTGCTGAACACCCAGGGCGTGCACCAGCCGTACACACCCCGGCTGATCGTCGAGGTCGTCACGGCCGACGGCATCACCGGCGTGGGGGAGACCTACGGCGACACCAAGTACCTGGAACTGGCCCGGCCCTTCGCCGAGCGGCTGAAAGGACGCCAGGTCAGCGATCTGAACGGCCTGTTCACGGTCGCGGACCAGGTCGCGGTGGACGCCTCCCGCGTGCGCGACGCCGTGGACGTCGGAGGGCTGCGCGGCGTCCAGACCGCCGACAAACTGCGGCTCTCCGTCGTCTCCGGCTTCGAGGTCGCCTGCCTGGACGCCCTCGGCAAGGCGCTCGGACTGCCCGTGCACACCCTCCTCGGCGGCAAGGTCCGCGACGCCGTCGAGTACAGCGCCTACCTGTTCTACAAGTGGGCCGCCCATCCGGAGGGCGTCGCCTGCGAGAAGGACGACTGGGGAGCCGCCGTCGACCCGGCCGGAGTGGTGGAACAGGCCCGGCGGTTCACCGAGCGCTACGGCTTCACCTCCTTCAAGCTCAAGGGCGGCGTCTTCCCGCCCGACCAGGAGATCGCCGCCGTACGGGCCCTCGCCGAGGCCTTCCCGGGGCATCCGCTGCGGCTCGACCCGAACGGCGCCTGGTCCGTCGAGACGTCCGTGAAGGTGGCGGGGGAACTCGCCGGCGTCCTGGAGTACCTGGAGGACCCGGCGCTCGGCACCCCCGCCATGGCCGAGGTCGCCGGGCGCACCGGAGTACCGCTCGCCACCAACATGTGCGTGACGACCTTCGCCGAGATCGAGGAGGCGTTCACCCGGGGCGCCGTCCAGGTCGTGCTCTCCGACCACCACTACTGGGGCGGGCTGCGCAACACCCAGCAGCTCGCCGCCGTCTGCCGCGCCTTCGGCGTGGGCGTGTCTATGCACTCCAACACCCACCTGGGCATCTCGCTGGCCGCGATGACCCACGTGGCGGCCACCGTCCCGGACCTCCACCACGCCTGCGACTCCCACTACCCCTGGCAGTCGGAGGACGTCCTCACCGAGCGGCTCGCCTTCGAACACGGCAAGGTCGCCGTGTCCGACGCCCCCGGCCTCGGTGTGGAACTCGACCGCGAGCGGCTGGCCGCGCTGCACCGGCGGTGGCTGGACGACGACGGTGCCCTGCGGGACCGCGACGACGCGGCGGCGATGCGGATCGCGGACCCCGGGTGGGTGACGCCCGCCATGCCGCGCTGGTAGCGCCGCTGTCACCGGGGCGGGGGGCGCGCGAGGGGCCACCGTGCGCTGACGGGACGGGCGGCTCCGGCGTGATCGACGTCCTGCCCTGGGCGACGTGGTGCAGACTGGCCTGATCCGCACCACGTCAGGGAGCGCATCGTGATCGCGTCCGCCACCCCGGCCGGGAAGGGCCCGGGAAGGGGATCGCACCGCCAGAGCCAGGTCGATCCCCTCGCCCCGCTGCGCACACCGGACGACCCGCCCTGGGACGTCTACCTCACCGGCACCGTCTTCCTCGACATCATCTTCACCGGCCTCGACACCGCCCCGGTGCGCGGCACCGAGTCCTGGGCGCGCGGCATGGGGTCGAGCCCCGGCGGCGTCGCCAACATGGCGACCGCCCTGGCCCGCCTCGGCCTGCGCACGTCCCTCGCGGCGGCCTTCGGCGACGACCACTACGGCGACTACTGCTGGGACGCCCTGGAGCACGGCGAGGGCATCGACCTCTCCCCGTCGCGCACGGTGCCCGGCTGGCACTCCCCGGTGACCGTCTCCATGGCCTACGAGGGCGAGCGCACCATGGTCTCGCACGGCCACGAGCCGCCCCCCGAGGAGCCCGCGCCCGAGTGCCCTCCCCGCGCCCGCGCGGCCATCGCCTCCCTCGCCCCCGGCGTGAGCGCGCCCTGGATCGCCCAGGCCGCGAGCAACGGCACCCGGGTGTTCGGCGACGTCGGCTGGGACGACACCGGCGCCTGGGACCTGGCCGGTCTGCCCGACCTGCGGCACTGCGAGGCGTTCTTGCCCAACGCCGAGGAGGCCATGCGCTACACCGGCGCGGACTGCCCCCGGGCCGCCGCCCACGCCCTGACCGAGTACGTGCCGCTCGCCGTGGTCACCCTCGGCGCGGAGGGGGCGTACGCCGTGGACCGGCGCACGGGCGAGACGGCGGAGGTGCCGGCCATCGCCGTCGAGGCGCTCGACCCGACCGGCGCGGGCGACGTGTTCGTCGCCGGGTTCGTGACCGGGACCCTGGCGGACTGGCCGCTGGCCGACCGGCTGGCCTTCGCCGGGCTGACGGCGGCGCTGTCGGTGCAGGAGTTCGGAGGGTCGCTGTCGGCGCCGGGCTGGTCGGAGATCGCGGCGTGGTGGCGCGAGGTGCAGTCGGTCCAGGAGCAGTCGCCGCAGGCCCTGGAGAGGTACGGGTTCCTGGCGGGGCTCGTGTCGGAGGAGTTGGTGAGGCCCTGGCCGTTGCGCAGGGCCGTCCCCACGATCGGCTTCCGCCGCTCGGCGTGACGCCCCGGTGAAAAGCCCGCCCGGCAAAACCCCTACGGCGTTGTCACTCCCCCGTCGTACCCTGGGAGTCGCGAGGCCGCCCTCAGCTGCGCGGCCGTGACGAGGAGGAACCGCAGGCCTTCAGCGCCGGCCCATGACTCAGACACCCACAGCTCACACCCCCGCGCAGGAGCAGGCGAGAGCACAGCTCACCGTCCCCGCCCAGCACCCCATGGTGACCGTTCTGGGGTCCGGCGACTCCCTCCTGCGCGTGATCGAGAAGGCCTTCCCGGCGGCCGACATCCATGTCCGGGGCAACGAGATCAGCGCGGTGGGCGACCCCAAGGACGTCGCCCTCATTTCGCGCGTGTTCGACGAGATGATGCTGGTGCTCCGCACCGGGCAGCCGATGACGGAGGACGCAGTGGAACGCTCGATCGCCATGCTCAAGGCGAGCGACAACGGCGAGAGCGACGGCCAGGAGACGCCGGCCGAGGTGCTCACGCAGAACATCCTGTCCTCGCGCGGCCGCACGATCCGTCCCAAGACGCTCAACCAGAAGCGCTACGTCGACGCCATCGACAGGCACACCATCGTCTTCGGCATCGGCCCCGCCGGCACCGGCAAGACCTACCTGGCCATGGCCAAGGCCGTGCAGGCCCTGCAGTCCAAGCAGGTCAACCGCATCATCCTGACCCGCCCCGCCGTCGAGGCCGGAGAGCGGCTCGGCTTCCTCCCGGGCACGCTCTACGAGAAGATCGACCCCTACCTGCGCCCGCTCTACGACGCGCTGCACGACATGCTGGATCCGGACTCCATCCCGCGCCTGATGGCCGCGGGCACCATCGAGGTCGCGCCGCTGGCGTACATGCGCGGAAGAACCCTGAATGACGCCTTCATCATCCTGGACGAGGCCCAGAACACCAGCCCCGAGCAGATGAAGATGTTCCTCACCCGCCTCGGCTTCGACTCGAAGATCGTGATCACGGGTGACGTGACGCAGGTCGACCTCCCCGACGGGACGAAGAGCGGTCTGCGCCAGGTGCAGGACATCCTGGACGGCGTGGACGACGTCCACTTCTCCCGGCTGTCGTCCCAGGACGTCGTCCGGCACAAGCTGGTGGGCCGTATCGTCGACGCGTACGAGAAGTACGACACCACGCACGGCACCCAGAACGGCACGCACAAGAGCCGGGGCAAGTCCGGGCACAAGGGGAAGTAGACACACACAGCACCATGTCGATCGACGTCAACAACGAGTCCGGCACCGAGGTCGACGAGCAGGCGATCCTCGACATCGCCCGCTACGCGCTGGCGCGGATGCGCATCCACCCGCTCTCCGAGCTCTCGGTGATCGTCGTGGACGCCGACGCCATGGAGCAGCTCCACATCCAGTGGATGGACCTCCCGGGCCCCACGGATGTCATGTCCTTCCCGATGGACGAGCTGCGGCCGCCCTCCAAGGACGACGACGAGCCGCCGCAGGGCCTGCTCGGCGACATCGTGCTGTGCCCCGAGGTCGCCGAGAAGCAGGGCAAGGAAGCCGAGACGCAGCACTCCATGGACGAGGAGCTCCAGCTGCTCACCGTCCACGGCGTGCTGCACCTGCTGGGCTACGACCACGAGGAACCGGACGAGAAGGCCGAGATGTTCGGCCTCCAGGCGGCCATCGTGGACGGCTGGCGCGCGGAGCGGGGCCTGACCGGCCCCTCCCCGGCGCCGACGGTCTCCTGAGCCGCCGATGAGTCCTCAACTCGCTCTGGGCGCCATCGCCCTGGTCGTCGTGGCCTGGCTCGCCGCCTGCGCGGAGGCGGGCCTCGCCCGGGTCTCCAGCTTCCGGGCCGAGGAGGCGGTGCGCTCCGGCCGCCGCGGCAGCGCCAAGCTCTCCCAGGTCGCCGCCGACCCCACCCGCTACCTGAACGTGGCGCTGCTGGTCCGTGTCGCCTGCGAGATGGCCGCCGCCGCGCTGATCACCTACGGCTGCCTCAAGGCGTTCGACGGCACCACCGAGGCCCTCCTGGTCGCCATCGCGGTCATGGTCCTCGTCTCGTACGTCGCCGTCGGCGTCTCCCCGCGCACCATCGGCCGGCAGCACCCGCTGAACACCGCGACGGTCTCCGCGTACGTCCTGGTGCCGCTGGCCCGGATCATGGGCCCGATCCCGTCGCTGCTCATCCTCATCGGCAACGCGCTCACCCCCGGCAAGGGCTTCCGCCGCGGTCCGTTCGCCTCCGAGGCGGAGCTGCGCGCGCTGGTCGACCTCGCCGAGAAGGAGTCCCTGATCGAGGACGAGGAGCGCCGCATGGTGCACTCGGTCTTCGAGCTCGGCGACACCCTCGTGCGGGAGGTCATGGTCCCGCGCACGGACCTGGTGGTCATCGAGCGCTTCAAGACCATCCGCCAGGCCCTCACCCTCGCCCTGCGCTCCGGCTTCTCCCGCATCCCGGTGACCGGCGAGAGCGAGGACGACATCGTCGGGATCGTGTATCTGAAGGACCTGGTCCGCAAGACGCACATCAGCCGCGACGCCGAGTCCGAGCAGGTGTCCACGGCCATGCGCCCGGCGTTCTTCGTGCCCGACACCAAGAACGCCGGCGACCTGCTGCGCGAGATGCAGAAGGAACGCAACCACGTCGCCGTCGTCATCGACGAGTACGGCGGCACGGCCGGCATCGTCACCATCGAGGACATCCTGGAGGAGATCGTCGGCGAGATCACCGACGAGTACGACCGGGAACTGCCGCCGGTGGAGGATCTCGGCAAGGACCGCTTCCGGGTCACCGCCCGCCTCGACATCGGGGACCTGGGCGAGCTGTACGGCCTGGAGGCCTTCGACGACGAGGACGTCGAGACGGTCGGCGGTCTGCTGGCCAAGGCGCTGGGCCGGGTGCCGATCGCGGGCGCGTCGTCCGTCGTCGCGCTGCCCGACGGCCGGGAGCTGCGCCTGACCGCCGAGGCCGCGGCCGGCCGCCGGAACAAGATCGTGACGGTGCTGGCGGAGCCGGTGGAGCCGGCGGACCCGCCCAGGGAGGAGGAAACGGAATGACCCCGCAGGAGCTGCGCGCGTTCTGCCTGTCCTTCAACGCGGCCGTGGAGGACTTCCCGTTCAGCCCGGAGATCTCGGTCTTCAAGGTGCGGGGCAAGCTCTTCGCCCTGTCGTTCCTCGACGCGCGCCCCCTGAAGGCCAACCTCAAGTGCGACCCGGAGGAGGCGATCCGCCTGCGCCGCGAGCACGAGGGGCTGATCGTCCCGGGCTGGCACATGAACAAGCGCCACTGGAACACGGTCACGGTGGACGGCGGGCTCCCGGACCAGCTGGTCCGGGAGCTCATCGAGGACTCCTACGACCTGGTCGTGGCCGGCCTACCGCGCGTCGAGCGGCTGCGCCTCGACCGCTCCTGACACCGTCGCCGCGTCCGTCCCGCGGCCCCGCAGGCCGAGGCCGACCAGGAGGGCCACCGCCAGGACGATCGCCGTATCCACAGCCAGGACCGTGTGCAGGCCCGTCAGCAGGTCCGACGAGGTGGTGGCGAGGACGCCCAGCAGAGGGATGCCGATGGTGATGCCGACCTGCTGGGTGGAGGTGACCAGACCGGTCGCCAGGCCCTGCTCCGCGTCGGGGACACCGGACGTGACCGTCAAGCCGTAGGAGACGATCGCGCCGAGGTGGCACATGCTCGCCAGGGAGACGGCGGCCGTGGCGAGCCACACCGACCAGACGTGGGCGTCCAGACCCAGCAGCGCCCCGGTCAGCACCCCCTGTCCGGCGAGCGAGCCGACGAGCGTGCGGCGGGCGCCGAAGCGGCCGATGACCCTGGCGGCGACGGTCCCGGCGACCGCCGACAGCACGCCCTGCACGCCGAAGACCAGCCCGGTCTCGAAGGCGGACAGTCGCAGCGTCTCCTGGAGGTACAGGGTCAGCACGAACACCACCGTCGACATCATCGAGAAGGTGACCAGACCGCCCACGTTGCCCCACGCCACGGTGCGCCGGCGCAGCATCGGCAGGGAGACCAGCGGCGCCTCGGTGCGGGACTCGACGAGCGCGAAGCCGGTGAGCAGCGCCGATCCCGCCACCAGGGACACGATGACGTCGAGGTGGCCGAAACCGCGCTCCGCGGCGGTCGACAGGGCGTAGATCACCGACAGCAGACCGCCGGTGACGGTGACGGCGCCGGGCACGTCCAGGCGCGGGCGCTCAGGGGTGCGGGACTCCGGCAGCAGACCGGGGGCCAGGGGCAGCACGACCAGCGCGAAGAGGGCGAGCACGCCCATGGTGGAGCGCCAGCCCAGCACGTCGGTCAGGACACCGCCGGCCACCATGCCGACGGTGAAGCCGAGCGAGAGCAGCGTGCCCGAGATGCCGAGGGCGCGGTCGCGGGCCGGTCCCTCCGCGAACGTCGTGGTGAGCAGGGACATCCCGGTCGGCACGATGGCCGCCGCGCCGACCCCCTGTAGCGCCCGCCCGGTCAGGAACGACGCCGGGTCCCAGGCGAAGGTGGCCAGCAGCGAGGCCGCCCCGAAGAGGGCGAGTCCGGTCAGGAACAGCCGTCGGCGGCCGTACAGGTCGCCGACCCGGCCGAAGAGGAGCAGGAAGCCGCCGGACGGCAGCGCGAACGCGGTGACCGCCCACTGCAACGCCGACTGGCTCATGCCGAGATCGGCGCCGAGGACGGGCAGTGCCACGTTCAGCACGGAGAAATCGAGTGCCACCATGAACTGGGCGGCGCACAGGACCAGCAGGACGAGTCTGTCGCGCGTCGAGAGCCGCGGGATGCCGAGCGGTGTGGGTACGGGAGTGGTGTCGGTCGCCATGGGCAAGAGCCTGCGGCCGGCGGAATAGCCGTGGGGAGCGGCAGGTTGTCCTGGTGGTCACACCACCAGACACGAGGGGGATCGGTCCGTGCCCGTGGACGAGCTCAAGGCCCGGCGCCGAAGCGAACTGCGCGAGTTCCTGATGAGCCGCAGGGCCAGGGTCAGTCCGGCCGAAGCCGGACTTCCGGACGGTGGCGGCCGCCGCCGCACCCCGGGGCTGCGCCGCGAGGAGGTCGCCGTGCTGGCGGGTGTCGGCGCCTCCTGGTACCAGTGGCTGGAGCAGGGCCGGGACATCTCGGTCTCCCCCCAGGTTCTCGACTCCGTCGCCCGCGTCCTGCGGCTGAACAACGCCGAACGCCGCCACCTCTACGTCCTCGCCGGCATGAACCCGCCCGTGCCCCAGGTCGAGCCGGACAAGCAGCGGGACATGTGCCAGGGACTGCAGCGGCTGATCGACGCGTGGATGCCGTATCCGGCCCACATCATGGACACGTACTACAACTGCGTGCTGTACAACGACGCGGCCGCGATGGTCCTCGGGATGCGGCCCGGCATCACGCAGAACTGCATCGTCGACTTCTTCACCGACCCGATGTACCGCTCCCGGGCGCTCAGTTGGGAGCAGAACGCGCGCACGGTCGTCGCCCAGTTCCGGGCCGCCTGCCTGGCCAGCCCGGACGACGAGGGGTTCCAGGCGGTGGTGGCCGAACTGAAGGCGGCGAGCGCGGAGTTCACCGACCTGTGGGAGCGGCGGGACATCGAGGAGGCCGGGCAGATCCGCAAGGAGATGGACCACCCGCTGGTGGGGCTGCTGTGCTTCGAGTCCAGCGTGATGAAGCTGCCGGCGCGGCCGGACCTGGCGATCGTGCTGCACACACCCCTGGACGAGGCGGACACCGCGGCCAAGCTGGAGTGGCTGGCGTCGCCGGAGGGGCGGCGCGGGGCGATGTACCCCGTGGCGGGATAGCGGCGGTGCTTGTTCGTATGCTCAGGACATGACCGACAGCAGCGCGCTCGACCCCGAGGACCGCAAGATCGTCACCCTGGCCCGTACCGCGCGGGCCCGCAACGGTGTGCCCGAGGGCGCGGCCGTACGGGACGAGACCGGACGCACTTATGTCGCGGGCACCGTGGCCCTCGACTCCCTGAAGCTCAGTGCCCTGCGGACGGCGGTGGCGATGGCGGTCGCCTCGGGCGCGACGTCCCTGGAGGCGGCGGCGGTCGTGACGCAGGCGGAGACCGCCTCCGAGGAGGACCGGGCGGCCGTGCGCGACCTCGGTGGCGCGGAGACGCCCGTGCTGGTGGCGGGATTCGACGGGGTCGTCCGGCTGACGGTCTCGGCGGGCTGAGGCCCGAGGGGGCCGCGCCTGCGGCCCCCTCGGCGCGAAAAGCCCGTCCGCACGCTCCGGACGAGCCGGTGGCCGTCGGCCGACGCGTCCGGCGGCCCGCCCGGTGGAACTCCGGTGTGACCGCCGGCGAGCGGCGCGGCCTCCGCTGTCAGAGCGCGTCGGGGCCGCGTTCGCCCGTCCGCACCCGCACGACCGTGTCGACGGGCAGCGCCCACACCTTGCCGTCGCCGATCTTCCCGGTGTGCGCGGCCTTCACGACCGCGTCGATGACGGCCTCGGCGTCGGCGTCCTCGACGACGACCTCGATCCGGACCTTGGGCACCAGGTCCACCCGGTACTCGGCGCCGCGGTACACCTCGGTGTGGCCGCGCTGACGGCCGTAGCCGCTGGCCTCGCTCACGGTCAGGCCGTGCACGCCGAGTTCCTGGAGGGCGTTCTTGACCTCGTCGAGGCGGTACGGCTTGACGATCGCGGTGATGAGCTTCATGCCTGGGGGGTGACCTTCTGGGCGGGGGAGACGACGGAGGAGGAGACCGGGGCGCCGTGGCCCAGGACCCCGTGATCGTAGGCCGTCTCGGCGTGCACCGTAAGGTCCAGGCCGGTCTGCTCCTGCTCCTCGCTCGCCCGGAAGCCCATGACGGTGTCGATCAGGCGCCCGATCCCGTACGTCACGCCGAACGCGTACCCCGCCACCACGACCACGGCCAGGAGCTGCCTGCCGAGCTGGGCGAGGCCGCCGCCGTACAGGAGGCCCTCGGCGCCGCCCGTCATCGACTCGACGGCGAAGACGCCGATGAGGAGGGTGCCGATGATCCCGCCGACCAGGTGGACGCCGACGACGTCCAGGGAGTCGTCGTAGTTCAGCTTGAACTTCCAGCTCACGGCGTACGAGCAGACGGCACCGGCGGCCAGCCCCACCACCAGCGCGCCGAGCAGGGAGACGGACCCGCAGGACGGGGTGATGGCGACCAGGCCCGCGACCGCGCCGGACGCGGCGCCCAGGGTCGTGGGATGGCCGTCGCGCTTCTGCTCCACGAAGAGCCAGCCCAGCAGGCCGGTGCAGCCCGCGGCCAGGGTGTTGAGGAACGCGGCGGCCGCGAGGCCGTTGGCGCCGAGCGCGGAACCGGCGTTGAAGCCGAACCAGCCGAACCAGAGCAGACCGGCGCCCAGCATCACCATGGGCAGGTTGTGCGGGCGCATGGCGTCCTTCTTGAAGCCCAGGCGCGGGCCCAGGACCAGGCACAACGCCAGCCCCGAGGCACCGGAGACGATCTCCACGGGCAGCCCGCCCGCGAAGTCCAGGGCACCCAGCCTCTCCAGGATCCACCCACCCGGGCCCCACACCCAGTGCGCGACCGGAACGTATACGAGCAGCGCCCACACCGGCACGAAGACCAGCCACGCGCCGAACTTGGCCCGGTCGGCGACCGCGCCGCTGACCAGGGCGGCCGTGACGATCGCGAAGGTGAGCTGGAAGGTGGCGAACAGGACCGTCGGGACCGTGCCCTGGACGCTGTCCGGGCCGAGGCCGCTCATCCCGGCGTGCTCCAGGCCGCCGATGAGGCCCCCCGCGGTGTCCTCGCCGAAGGCCAGGGAGTAACCGGCCGCCAGCCACACCACCGTCACCAGGGCGATGGACACGAAGCTCATCATCAGCATGTTGAGCACGCTCTTCGTACGGACCATGCCGCCGTAGAAGAGGGCCAGGCCCGGGGTCATGAGCAGGACGAGGGCGGTGGCGGCGAGCAGCCAGGCGGTGTCGCCGGTGTCGGCGGTTGCGGCGGCCAGAGGCACGGTGTCTCCAACGGGTGGGGGCTCCGGGGGCTCGTCGAAGGTTCACCGTCCCGCGTTTCCGGTTGCGTACGGGTGTGTTTCCGTGACGTTTCGTTGCGTAAGGGTTTCGAGGAGCTCACGAGAGGCGTCCGGTGCCAGGCGGCTTCGTGGATCAGGGACAATGGGCGCCATGAGCGTTCGTACCCAGTCATCCGAAGAGCCGGCCGGAGCTGTGCACAGGGCCGGCTTCGCCTGCTTCGTGGGCCGCCCCAACGCGGGCAAGTCCACCCTCACGAATGCTCTGGTCGGCCAGAAGGTGGCGATCACGGCGAACCAGCCGCAGACCACGCGGCACACCGTGCGGGGCATCGTGCACCGCCCGGACGCCCAGCTGATCCTGGTCGACACCCCGGGGCTGCACAAGCCGCGCACCCTGCTCGGCGAGCGGCTCAACGACGTCGTGCGCACGACGTGGGCCGAGGTCGACGTGATCGGTTTCTGCCTCCCGGCGAACGAGAAGCTCGGTCCCGGCGACCGCTTCATCGCGAAGGAACTGGCGTCCATCAAGAAGACGCCGAAGATCGCCATCGTCACCAAGACCGACCTGGTGGACAGCAAGACGCTCGCCGAGCAGCTGATCGCCATCGACCAGCTCGGCAAGGAGCTGGGCTTCGAGTGGGCCGAGATCGTGCCGGTCTCGGCCGTCGCCGACCAGCAGGTGGATCTGCTGGCCGACCTGCTCGTCCCGCTGCTGCCCGAGGGCCCCGCGCTCTACCCCGAGGGCGACCTGACCGACGAACCCGAGCAGGTCATGATCGCGGAGCTGATCCGCGAGGCCGCGCTGGAGGGCGTCCGTGACGAACTGCCGCACTCCATCGCGGTCGTCGTCGAGGAGATGCTCCCGCGTGAGGACCGCCCCGCCGACAAGCCCCTGCTCGACATCCACGCCTTCGTCTACATCGAGCGCCCCAGCCAGAAGGGCATCATCATCGGCCCCAAGGGCAAGCGCCTGAAGGAGGTCGGCATCAAGTCCCGCAAGCAGATCGAGGCGCTGCTGGGCACGCCGGTCTTCCTGGACCTGCACGTGAAGGTCGCCAAGGACTGGCAGCGCGATCCCCGGCAGCTGCGCAAGCTCGGTTTCTGACCCCGCGGAGCGCTACAGGGCCGTCCGCAGGCTCGCCCACACAGCGTTGCCACCCGTCAGGGCCGAGCGGGTGATGCCCCAGCTGTCGGCCATCTCCCGCACGAGCAGCAGGCCCCGGCCGCCCTCGTCGTCGAGGCCGGGGCGGCAGTCCGGGATGCCGTGGCCGGTGCGGTCGCCGTCGTGCACCTCCAGCCGGAAGCGCGCGTCCGCCATCAGCTGGACGCCGCACAGGATCCGCTCGCTGAGCGTGTGCAGCACGGCGTTGGTGACCAGCTCGGACACGAGCAGCACGGCGTTCGCGCACACCTCGTCGGGCACCTGCCACGACACCAGCCGGGCGCGCAGCGCCTGACGGGCGGCTCTGGCGCTGGTGCGCTGCGGCGGCAGCTCCAGCCAGTCGGTGCGGCCCGGGCGCACCGCGTCCAGGAACCGGGGAGTGGATGTCGTGTGGGGGGACACGGCGATCGCCTTCCGTGGGGGGTGGGCGAAGTCATGGAAGGGCCGAGCGGGCAACGGACCGGACGGGAGGAGGAGTTGACTCGTTGGCAACCCTGGCCGCACAAGCAACTATGCTGGCAAGGCAGTTCACGCTGCAACCATCTCCCTGATCGGTTTCGCCCGGATCAAGCGGTGGGCGCCTGCGCCCGCAGCAGCTCCCGGTACCAGTGGTAGGACGCCTTCGGGGTCCGCTCCAGGGTGTCGAAGTCGACGTGGACCAGGCCGAAACGGCGCGCGTAGCCCTCCGCCCACTCGAAGTTGTCGAGCAGGGACCACACGAAGTAGCCGCGCACGTCGACACCGGCCTCCACCGCCCGGTGCAGGGCCCGGACGTGGCCGTCCAGGTAGGCGACGCGGTCCTGGTCGTCGACGCCCGGGTAGGAGCAGCCGTTCTCGGTGATGACGACGGGCGGGAGCCGGTCGCCGTAGCGGTCGCGGAAGGTCGTGAGGAGCTCGGTGAGGCCCTCCGGGACGACCGGCCAGCCGAAGTCCGTCACCGGGCGTCCCTCGATCTCGCGGACGGAGAAGGGCAGTTCGGCGGGCATGGTGATCCCGCCGAACTCGATCTCCGCGCCCTGCGGGGCACCCACCCGGGTCGGCGCGTAGTAGTTGATCCCGTACCAGTCGAGCGGCTCGGCGATCACCGACAGGTCGGCCTCGACGTCCCCCGGCATCAGCTCGCCGATGCCGTCCGGGTACCGGCCCAGCAGCAGCGGGTCCGCGAACAGGCGGTTCAGCAGCAGGTCGTAGAACTCCGCCGCCTCCAGGTCCGCGGCCTCGGTGGACGCGGCCCAGGTCGGGCCGTGCGAGTTGGCGATGCCGATGTCGCCGGCACCCGAGGCGCGCAGGGCCCGGACGGCCAGGCCGTGCGCGAGCAGCTGGTGGTGGGCGGCCGGCAGCGCGTCGAACATCAGCCGCTTCCCCGGCGCGTGCGTGCCCAGGGCGTGGCCCAGCAGGGTGTGCTCGGCGGGCTCGTTGAGGGTGATCCACTTCGTCACGCGGTCGCCCAGCCGCCCCGCGACCCGCGACACGTGCTCGGCGAAGCGCTCGGCGGTGTCCCGCTCCAGCCAGTCCAGGTCCGCCGGCAGGTCCCAGTGGAACAGCGTCGGCACCGGGCGCACGCCGGCCGCGCACAGGTCGTCGACCAGCCGGTCGTAGAAGTCCAGGCCCTTCTCCGAGCGCGCTCGGGGCCAGGAGACCGAGAAGCGGTAGGCGTTCACGCCGAGGCCGGCCAGGAGTGCCACGTCCTCGCGGTGGCGGTGGACGTGGTCGCAGGCCACCGCCGCCGTCGAGCCGTCCTTCACCCGTCCCGGCACGCCCGTGAACGCGTCCCACACGGACGGCTCGCGTTCGTCCGCGGCGCCCTCGATCTGGTGCGCCGAGGTGGACACGCCCCAGAGGAAGCCGTCGGGGAAACGGGGGATCGGGTTGCCTGCGTCAGTCGCCATGCGCTGGATCATCCGTACCCTCGGTAACGGAAGTCAACGCCCGGGCGGGAAGCAGCCGTTACGCCCCTTCCTTCAGCACCCGCGAGATCAGCTCGCGCTGCTCCCGCGTCAGCCGGGGGTCCGCGCAGTACACGGTCCTGCCGTCCACCGTGAGCTGGTAGGCGAACCCGTCCGGGACCCCGACGGGGGGCGTGCTCCGGGCGTCGGCGACCGCCCGCTCGGTCAGGGCGTGCCACTCGGAGGCATCGGCCCGGCCCGAGGTGTCCACCTCGGCGTGCCGCTCGATGCCCGCGAACCCGCCCGTGCGCCTCACCTGAATCCGCATGCCCCCTGTCTAGTACGGAACTACGGGGTCCGCACCCCGACCTGCTCCCAGGCCTTCGCCACGGCGTCCAGTTCCTCTCCGTCGCCGAACCGCTCCCGGGCCGTCTTCACGGTGAGGCCCGCGAAGTCGGCGAACAGAGCCTGCTGCGTGAGCTCGCCGCCGGTCAGCACGTCGTACCAGACCTGTCCCGCGCGCTCCCAGGCGTGGCCGCCGAGGGCCGTGGCCGCGAGGTGGAAGGCGTGGTTCGGGATGCCCGAGTTGATGTGGACGCCGCCGTTGTCCCGCCCGGTGCGCACGAAGTCGTCCATCGTGGCGGGCTGCGGGTCCTTGCCCAGGACGTCGTCGTCGTAGGCCGTGCCCGGTGCCTTCATGGAGCGCAGGGCCGTGCCCGACACCCGTGGGGCGAGCAGGCCCGCGCCGATCAGCCAGTCGGCCTCGGCGGCGGTCTGGCCGAGCGTGTACTGCTTGATCAGGGCGCCGAAGACGTCGGACAGGGACTCGTTGAGCGCGCCGGGCTGGCCGAAGTAGGTGAGGTTGGCGGTGTACTGCGTGACGCCGTGGGCGAGTTCGTGGCCGATGACGTCGATCGGGATCGTGAAGTCGAGGAAGATCTCCCCGTCCCCGTCCCCGAAGACCATCTGCTCGCCGTTCCAGAACGCGTTGTTGTAGTCGCGGTCGTAGTGCACCGTCGCGTTCAGCGGCAGGCCGTTGCCGTCGATGGAGTCGCGCCGGTAGGCCTGGAGGAACAGCTCGAAGGTGGCGCCGAGCCCTGCGTAGGCGCGGTTGACGGTGGCGTCCTTGCCGGGCTTGTCGCCCTCGCCGCGGACCTTGTGGCCGGGCAGGTCGGTGCCGTGCCGGGCGTCGTGGACGGTGCGCTGGGGCCTGCCGTCGGCGAGCGCGGCGACGGCCCGCGCGCCGATGACGGTGGTGAGGCGGCGCTGGGTGCGCTCGTAGGCGTCGCGCTGGAGGGTGCGGCGGGCCGGACCGGCGAGCGCGGGGTCCTCGGCCTGGGCGAGCCGGTCGAGGACATGAGGCGGAACGATGGTGCAGAAGACGGGCTCGAAGCCCCCGTGGGTCGTCATGCCCGGCACCCTTGCACTGCGTGACGAAACTGTCACTAGTCGCCACCATGATTGCTGAAATACCGGGACAACGGTGCTCACTCTCCGTGGCGGAGTGGTATAGCGCACTTTTTGTCCCGTTTGCGTGCCGGGTCCCGCATACTGATACGACCCCACGCGCCGGGAGAGGCTCGGCTAGCATGCTGCGCATCATGCGTTTCGGGCTGCTTCTCCTTAGCTGCCGCGGCGAGGGCCTGTAGTCGAGGCCGACTCCCTCCCCGCGGAGCTTGGTGCTGCGTCGTCGGCCGTCCTTCCGGACACCCCTTGAGGAGCCCCCGCATCATGGCGAACCGCCAGCAGCCCAGTTCCATGCCGATCCACAAGTACGGCCGCTACGAGCAGGTCGACATCCCGGACCGCACCTGGCCGGACAACCGCGTCACCACCGCCCCCCGCTGGCTCTCCACCGACCTGCGCGACGGCAACCAGGCCCTGATCGACCCCATGTCGCCGGCCCGCAAGCGCGCCATGTTCGACCTGCTGGTGAAGATGGGCTACAAGGAGATCGAGGTCGGCTTCCCCGCCTCCGGCCAGACCGACTTCGACTTCGTGCGCTCCATCGTCGAAGAGCCCGGGGCCATCCCCGACGACGTCACCATCTCCGTACTGACCCAGGCCCGCGAGGACCTGATCGAGCGCACGGTGGAGTCCCTGAAGGGCGCCAAGCGCGCCACCGTCCACCTGTACAACGCCACCGCCCCGGTCTTCCGCCGCGTGGTCTTCCGCGGCTCCAAGGACGACATCAAGCAGATCGCCGTCGACGGCACCCGCCTGGTCATGGAGTACGCCGAGAAGCTGCTGGGCCCCGAGACCGAGTTCGGCTACCAGTACAGCCCCGAGATCTTCACCGACACCGAGCTGGACTTCGCGCTGGAGGTCTGCGAGGCGGTCATGGACGTCTGGCAGCCCGGCCCGGGCCGCGAGATCATCCTGAACCTGCCCGCCACCGTGGAGCGCTCCACCCCCTCCACGCACGCGGACCGCTTCGAGTGGATGGGCCGCAACCTCTCCCGCCGCGAGTACGTCTGCCTGTCGGTCCACCCCCACAACGACCGCGGCACCGCCGTCGCCGCCGCCGAGCTGGCCCTGATGGCCGGCGCCGACCGCGTCGAGGGCTGCCTGTTCGGCCAGGGCGAGCGCACCGGCAACGTCGACCTGGTCACCCTGGGCATGAACCTCTTCTCCCAGGGCGTCGACCCGCAGATCGACTTCTCCGACATCGACGAGATCCGTCGCACGTGGGAGTACTGCAACCAGATGGAGGTCCACCCGCGCCACCCGTACGTGGGCGACCTGGTCTACACGTCCTTCTCCGGCTCCCACCAGGACGCCATCAAGAAGGGCTTCGACGCCATGGAGGCCGACGCGGCCGCCAAGGGCGTCACCGTCGACGACATCGAGTGGGCCGTGCCGTACCTGCCGATCGACCCCAAGGACGTCGGCCGTTCCTACGAGGCGGTCATCCGGGTCAACTCGCAGTCCGGCAAGGGCGGTATCGCCTACGTCCTGAAGAACGACCACAAGCTGGACCTGCCGCGCCGGATGCAGATCGAGTTCTCCAAGCTCATCCAGGCCAAGACGGACGCCGAGGGCGGCGAGGTCACGCCGAAGGACATCTGGTCGGTCTTCCAGGACGAGTACCTGCCCAACCCCGAGAACCCCTGGGGCCGGATCCAGGTCAAGAACAATCAGTCGACGACCGACACCGACGGCGTGGACACGCTGAAGGTGGAGGCCACGGTCGACGGCCAGGACACCGTGCTGACCGGTTCCGGCAACGGTCCGATCTCGGCCTTCTTCGACGCCCTCCAGTCCGTCGGCATCGACGTACGCCTGCTGGACTACCAGGAGCACACGATGAGCGAGGGAGCCTCCGCGCAGGCCGCCTCCTACATCGAATGCGCGATCGACGACAAGGTCCTGTGGGGCATCGGCATCGACGCCAACACCACGCGGGCCTCGCTGAAGGCGGTCGTCTCGGCCGTCAACCGCGCGGCTCGCTGATCAGCCGTACGGGTCCGCGGCCGGAGGCCGCAGCCACACGCCACAGGGGCTCCGTCCGCCGATGTACGGCGGGTGGAGCCCCGTCGTATACCGGCCATTCCGTGTGGAGGTCACGGAAAGGTCTCCTCCGGGGTGCTGACTCCTCGTCGCCGATGTGGCTAACATCACGCAAGCGCGGCGACGTTGCCGTGCGGCGTGACGGAGGTGCGACGTGCTGCCAGGACGGGGACGAAACGGCCATGCCGCCAGGCTTTCGCGCATCCTGGGCACCCGCACCGCGTGGACGGCCGCCGGTGACGGGGAGTTCTTCTGCCCCGGCTGCGGCGGCGACCGCAACTACCAGCGGCTGACCGGACAGCGCCGCTTCACCCTGCTCGGCCTGCCCATGCTGCCGCGCGGCGAGACCGGCCCGGTCGTCGAGTGCGCCGCCTGCCGCCGCCACTTCGGCACGGACGTCCTCGACCACCCGACCACGACCCGCTTCTCGGCGATGCTCCGCGACGCCGTGCACACCGTCGCCCTCGCGGTGCTCGCCGCGGGCGGCGCCGGGTCCCGTACGGCACTGGAGGCGGCCGTGCTCGCCGTGCGCGCGGCCGGCTTCGAGGACTGCACCGAGGAGCAGCTGGCCGCCCTCGTCGAGGCGCTGGAGGCCGACACCGGGCGGATCACCGGCGAACCCTGCGGCGCGGGGCTGGCCATAGAGCTGCACGAGGCGCTGGACCCGCTCGCCCCGCACCTCGCCGGCGTCGGCCGCGAATCGATCCTGCTCCAGGGCGCCCGCATCGCCCTGGCCGACGGGCCGTACACCCCGGCCGAGCGCGATGTGCTGGCGACGGTCGGGGCGGCGCTCACCATCTGCTCCGACGACGTGACCCGGCTGCTGGCGGCGGCACGCACGCCGTCGTAGAGCAGCCCCGGAGCAGCCCCCACTACTCCCCGGGGAGTAACGCCCGGCCGGGCCCGCCCCCGGCAGTAGCCCCCGGCTCGCCCTCAGGCCCGACGAAACGGCCCCCGCCCGACGGGAGTCTGGAGACCGATCCAGACACCGACCGGAGGGAGCCGGACATGGGGGCCGTAAGGACGCGTACCGGGCGGAAGCGGGCCGTGCCCTGGGTGGTGGTCGGGCTGTGGCTCGCCGCGCTCGTGCTGCTCGGGCCGCTCGCGGGCACGTTCTCCGACGTCCAGCAGAACCGCGCGGTCGACTACCTGCCCGACGGCGCCGACTCCACCCAGGTGGCGCGGATCCAGGACGAGTTGCCCGGCGGCGAGGCGACCGACCTGGTGCTCGTCTACCACCGGGACGGCGGCCTCACCGCCGCCGACCGGCACACCGCCGGCGAGCAGCTCGCCGAGGTGAGCGGCGCCTACGACCTGGCCGCCGAGCCGCGGGGCGTCCCGTCGAAGGACGGCTCCACCCTGATGTACCCCGTCTCCAGCACCCAGCCGGGCCAGGACGAGGAGGCCCGGGACGCCTTCGTCGACGGGGTGCGCGAGATCGTCGAGGGCGACGGCGGGCTGAGCGCCGAGGTCGGCGGGCCCGGCGCGCTCAACACCGACATGAACGAGGTGTTCGGGACGCTCGACGCCACCCTGCTGCTCGCCACGCTCGGCGTCGTCACCGTGCTGCTCGTCCTCATCTACCGCAGCCCCTTCCTGTGGCTGGTGCCGCTCGCCGTGGCGGGGGCCGCCGCCGTCACGGCGATGGCCGCCGGGTACGGGCTGCACCGACTGCTCGACGTCACCGTCACCGGACAAAGCGGCGGTGTGATGACCGTGCTGGTCCTCGGTGCCGGCACCGACTACGCGCTGCTCGTCGTCTCCCGCTACCGCGAGGAACTGCGGCGCCACGAACAGCCCTACGACGCCATGCGCGCCGCGCTGCGCGGCTGCGGACCGGCCGTCCTGGCCTCCTCCGGGACCGTCGCCGCCGCACTGCTGTGCCTGCTCGCCGCGGACCTCAACAGCAGCAGCGGCATGGGGCCGGTCGGCATGGCCGGGGTGCTCGCCGCACTGGCCGCCATGACGACCCTGCTGCCGGCCGTCCTGGTGCTGCTGGGACGGCGGGTCTTCTGGCCGCTCGTCCCCGCCTTCGGCAGTGAGCCGAAGGCCCGGCGCTCGCTGTTCGCCGCCATGGGCACCTCGGCGACCCGGCGGCCCGCCACCGTGCTGGCCGCGGGCGGCGTGCTGCTCGGCGCCCTCGCGCTCGGCACCCTCAACCTGTCCGGGGGCCTCAGGCAGGAGGACTCCTTCACCGAACGGCCCGAGTCCATCACGGCGATGCGGACGCTCGCCCGGGAGTACCCCGAGCGCAGCAGCCGGCCCGTGACGGTCATCGCGCCCGAGCAGCGGGCCAGGGCGGTGCTGGAGCGGGCCCGCGCGACCGACGGCGTCGCCGAGGCGGTGCCCGGGCGCGGCGGCTCGGGCTGGACCGAGATCGCCGTCTTCACCACCGCGGCCCCCGAGACCGCGGCCGAGACCCGCACCATCGAGGCGCTGCGGGACGGGCTCGACCCGCAGGGCGCGTACGTCGGCGGGCCCAGCGCCCAGCAGATCGACCTGGCCGCCGGCGAGGCGCGGGACCGGAAGGTGATCGTGCCGCTGGTGCTGGCCGCGGTGTTCGTCATCCTGGTCGGGCTGCTGCGCAGTCTCGTCGCGCCGCTGCTGTTGCTGGCGGCGGTGGTGGCGGTCTGGGGCGCCGCGCTGGGCATCGGAGGCCTGGTCTTCGAGCCGGTTCTCGGATTCGCCGGGAACGATCCGGGGCTCGGGCTGCTGTCCTTCGTGTTCCTGGTCGCCCTCGGGGTCGACTACGGCATCTTCCTGATGCACCGGATGCGGGAGGAGTCCGTGCGCGGGGCCGAGCCGGAGGAGGCGGCGCTCACCGCGCTGCGGACGACCGGCGGGGTCATCGCGTCGGCGGGGGTGGTGCTGGCGGCGACCTTCGCGGTGCTGACCACGCTGCCGATGGTCGGGCTGGTGGAACTCGGGTTCGTCATCGCCGTGGGGGTGTTGCTGGATACGTTCCTGGTGCGTACGTACCTGGTGACCACGGCGAGTGTGCTGCTGAAGCGGCGGGTGTGGTGGCCGGGGAAGCTCTCGAGTGTGCCGGAGCCCGGCGCCGGTGCCGGGGCCGGGGTGATCCGCGACCCGGCGGAGCGGGGTGCCGCCGCGCCCGCGGGGGCCGCCCCGGGCGGCACGCGTGCCCGCGGCTGAGCGGGCCCCCTCCCGCAGGGTGCCTTTCCAGCCGAGGATGAGGACCGTGCCCGCACCCACCACCCCGCAGCCGACCTGGTCGCGGTCCGCCGAGCGGATCATGGCCGCGATCAACCGCGACCCCCTGACCGCTCCGCACGCCGCCCGCAACGACGCGCTGCTCGCCCTGGTCGCCGCCGCGCTCGCCGTCGCCCTGGCCCTGCTCGTCGACGACGGGCGCGGACCCGACGCGCTGGGCTGGACGCTGCTGCTCGCCTGCAACGTGCCGATCGCGTGGCGGCGCCGCCGGCCGCTGCTCGTACTGCTCGCCGTCGTGCTCTGCGTCGCCCCGTACCACGCCCTCGACAACCCCCACTCCGCGCCGACCCCGGCGGCCTACATCGCGCTCTACACCGTGGCCGTCACCGGCCGCCCGCTGCGCACCGTCCTGGTCGGGATCGGTGTCGTCGGTCTCTCGGCCGGCGTGATGCTCACCGTCAGCATGCACGAGGCGCTGGAGGTGCTCCGGGTCTCGGGCTGGGTCGTCGCCGTGCTGTTCTGCGGTGCCGACGTGCGCGTCTACCGCCAGTACGTCGCCTCGATCGTGGAGCGCGCCGAACGGGCCGAACGCACCCGGGAGGAGGAGGCGAGGCGGCGGGTCGCCGAGGAGCGGCTGCGGATCGCCCGGGACCTGCACGACCTGCTCGCCCACAGCATCACCCTCATCGGCGTGCAGACCTCCGTCGCCGCCCATGTGCTGTCCGCCGACCCCGAACGGCTCGACCGGGAGACGGTGGCCAAGGCCCTCGACGACATCGCCGAGACCTGCCGCAGCGCCCGCGGCGAACTCCGCACCACCCTGGAGGTGCTGCGCGAGCACGGCCCCCCGGACGCCCGCGGCCCGCTGCCCGGCCTCGACGGGCTGCCCGACCTGGCGCGGGCGGCGCGGCTGGCCGGCGCCCAGGTCGAGCAGACCGTACGGGTGCGCCACGCAGCGCCCGCCGTCGGCGCCGCCGCCTACCGCATCGTCCAGGAGGCCCTGACCAACGCGGTCCGGCACGCGGGGCCCGAACCGGCCGTCCGCGTCGAACTGGACGAACGGGAGGGCGCCCTGCACCTGTCGGTCCGCGACGACGGCACCGGACCGGACGCGGCCGGCACCCCCGGCTTCGGACTCGTCGGCATGCGTGAGCGGGCCCGCAGCGTCGGTGGCACACTCGACGCCGGACCGCGCGCCGGGGGCGGGTTCGAGGTGACCGCGGTGCTGCCGCTGACCACGACGGGGGAGAGAACCGGATGACCGTACGGGTGCTCCTCGCGGACGACCAGACCCTGGTCAGGGAGGCGTTCGCGATGCTCGTGGAGTCGGCCCGCGACATGGAGGTCGTCGGCCGGGCCGCCACCGGACGCCAGGCAGTCGAACTGGCCCGCGGCGCTCGCCCCGACCTCGTGGTGATGGACATCCGCATGCCCGACCTGGACGGCATCGAGGCGACCCGGCGCATCGCCGCCGACGAGGACCTCGCGGACGTCCGGGTGCTCGTCCTCACCACGTACGACACCGACGAGAACATCGTCGACGCCCTGCGCGCCGGTGCCTCCGGGTTCCTGGTCAAGGACACCAGGCCCGCCGACCTCCTGGACGCCATCCGCACGGTCGCGGCCGGGGAGTCCCTGCTGTCTCCCGGGCCCACGACACGGCTGATCGAGCGGTTCCTGCGCGCCCCCCGCGCACCGCGGACGGGCGGGCCCGAGTGCCTGTCCGGCCGGGAGCGTGAGGTGCTCGCACTGGTCGCGCGCGGCCTCACCAACGCGGAGATCGCCGACGCGCTGGGCCTGAGCCCGCTCACCGCGAAGACCCACGTCAGCCGCATCATGGGCAAGCTGGCGGCCCGGGACCGGGCCCAACTCGTCATCGTGGCCTACGAGTCGGGGATCGTGACGCCGGGAAGCGTCTGACGGGCGGGCCCGGTCAGCACACCGGGAGCAGCCCGGCCGCCGCGAGGTACTTGCCGACCTGCTCCACCTCGTCCGGCGACAGCGGGATCTGCGGCTCCGCCGTCGCCGGGCAGTCGATCACCCCGCGCAGGTACAGCGCGGCCTTGAAGGCGCCGATCGCCGAGGAGTTGGGGCCCATCCGGGCCGGATCGCCGACGGTCGTCATGCCGAACAGGGCGCACAGGCGCTCCTGTTCGGCACGGGCCCCGTCCCAGTCCCCGGCGCGGCACAGCCGGTCCAGGCGGGCGTAGCCGTGCGGGTCGACGTTGCCGAGGCCCGGCACCGTGCCGTCCGCGCCGATCGCGAGGGCCGCGTCGACGATCAGCTCGGAGCCGGTCAGCACGCTGAAGCCGGTGACGTCCTGCCGGTTGCGCACCCCGGTCACGACCCGGCGGAAGGCGGCCAGGTCACCGCTGGAGTCCTTGAGCCCGGCCACGACACCGTCGGCGGCCAGCTCCAGGACCACGTCGGCCGGCAGCTTGGTGTGGACGGCTGCGGGAAGGTCGTAGGCGATCACCGGGACCGGGCTCGCGGCGGCGACCGCGCGGTAGTGGCGGGCGATCTCCGCCGGGTGGGTGCGGGCGTAGAACGGGGCGGTGACGACGACCGCGTCCGCGCCCGCCGCCGTCACGGCCGCGACATGGTCGAGGACCCGGGGCGTCGTCATGTCGATCGCCCCGGCCAGCACCGGGAGCTGCCCGCCCACGTGGCCGGTGACCGCCTCGACGACCAGCCTGCGCTGCCGGTCCGGCAGATACGCGGCCTCGGAGGTCGAGCCGAGCACGAACAGCCCGTGCACCCCGCCCGCCACCAGATGGTCGACGAGCCGGGTCAGCGAGGGGAGGTCCACCTCGCCGTCCGATGTCAGGGGCGTACAGACGGGCGGGATGACACCGGTCAGCGGGGTGAAACTCATGGAGCCTCCATCGGGTCGCGTCGGCGGACGAGGTCGCGGGTCGACTCGTCCTCCCGGACAGGATGGTGGCAGCGGAAGCGGTGCCCCGGTGCCGACGCGGCGGAGAAAGCCGGCATCTCCCGCGCACAGGTCCCGTCGGCCTTCCAGCAGCGGGTGCGGAACGGGCAGCCGCTCGGCGGCCGGGTCGCCGACGGCACCGGACCGGACAGCGGGATCGGGTCGACGGGGTCGAGCAGGCCCGGTGTGGCGGAGAACAGGGCACGGGTGTACGGGTGCCGGGCCCGGTCGGTGACCAGGGCGGCCGGGGACTCCTCGACGATCCGGCCCAGGTACATGGTGATGACCCGGTCGCTCATCCGCCGCACCGTCTGGATGTCGTGCGAGACGAACACCAGCGCCAGCCCCAGGCGTTCCTTCAGGTCCAGCAGCAGATTGAGGATCTGGGCCCTCACCGACACGTCCAGGGCGCTCGTCGGCTCGTCGGCCACCACGAGGTCCGGCTCGAGCGTCAGCGCCCGGGCGATCGCGACCCGTTGGCGCTGCCCGCCCGACAACTGGCCCGGCACCGCGCCCGCGAGGGCCCGGGGCAGACCGACGAGGGCCATCAACTCACGGACCCTGTCGTCGCGTTGCCTCCTGGTGCCCCGCTCGTGCACGTCCAGCGGATCCCGCAGGATCTGCCGGACGGTCAGGCGGCGGTTGAGCGCCGTCGACGGATCCTGGAAGATCATGCCGGTGCTGCCGCCGACGGTCCGGCGGCGTTCGGCCGCCGGCATCGCCCACAGGTCCCGGCCCCGGAACGACACCGTCCCGCGCACCGGCCGTTCCACCCCCACCAGCACCTTCGCCAGGGTCGACTTCCCGCAGCCCGACTCGCCGACCACGCCGACGGTCTCGCCGGGCGCGATCGCCAGGTCGGCGCCCGTCAGCGCGTACACCCGGTCACGGGCGAAGAGAGAGCCGCTGCGGGCCTTGTGGACGACATGGGCGTCGGACAGCTCCACCAGGGCGTTCATGTCACGGCCTCCGAGGCGGCCAGGTCGATCGCGGCGTGGTGGCAGGCCGCCGTGTGCGTCGGCGTGCCCCGCAGCACGGGAGGTGTCGTACGGCAGAGCTCGGTGGCCCGCGGGCAGCGGTCGGCGAAGCGGCAGCCCGGCGGGAAGTCGGCCGGGGCCGGCACCACGCCCCTGATCTGCGTCATCCGCTCCTGCGCCGACTCCAGCGACAGCACACTGCCGAGCAGGCCGCGCGTGTAGTGATGGGCCGGGGCCTGCACCAGGTCGGCGGTCACGCCGGTCTCCACGATCTGCCCGCCGTACATCACCACCACCCGGTCGGTGACGTCCGCGATCAGCGCCAGGTCGTGCGAGACCAGCAGCAGCGCGAAGCCGAGCTCCTCGCGCAGCCGCAGCAGCAGCTCCATGACCTGCGCCTGCACGGTCACATCGAGGGCGGTCGTCGGCTCGTCGGCGACGATCAGCCGCGGGTCGCGGGACAGGGCCATGGCGATCAGGACGCGCTGGCGCTGCCCGCCGGACAGTTCGTGCGGGTAGCTGCGCAGGGTGCGCCCGGGGTCGAGGCCGACCAGCGACAGCAGCTCGGCGGGGCCGCGCTGCCCACCGCGCCGCACCACCTGCTTCAGCTGGGCGCGGATCGTCATCGCCGGGTTCAGCGACGACAGCGCGTCCTGGTAGATCATCGCCATCTCGTGGCCGAGCAGCTTGCGGCGCACGCGCATCGGCTCGGCGAGCAGGTCCCGCCGCTGGAAAAGGACCCGGCCGCCGATCCGCGCCCCCTTCGGCTCCAGGCCCATGATCGCCAGCGCGGTCAGGGACTTGCCGCAGCCCGACTCGCCGACCAGCCCGAGCACCTCCCCGGGGTGCACCTCGAAGCTGATGCCGTCCACGATGTCGACACCGCCGTGCCGCCGCTCGAAACCGATGGTGAGGTTCTCCACGGCGAGCACCGGCTGCCCGTGGCGGGGCAGCTGACGCGCCCGGGCCCGCAACCGCCGCGCCGCTTCGGCCAGACCGGGCAGCCGCACGACCTCGCCGCCGGGCTCCGGTGCCTCCACCGGGTCGTCGCCGGGGTCGACCTCCCGCGCCGACGGGGCCGCCCAGGCGTCGGACACGCCCTCGGACAGGACGTTCAGCGACAGCACGGTGACCAGCATCAGCAGCCCGGGGAACACCGTCGCCCACCAGCCGCCGGTCAGCACCATGTTCTTGCCGTCCGCGATGACACTGCCCCAGGAAGGGTCCGGCGGCCGTACGCCCGCCCCGATGAACGACAGCGACGCCTCGAAGACGACCGCCTCGGCGACCTGGACGGTGCAGAACACCAGCACCGGCGCGGCGCAGTTGACCGCCACGTGCCGCAGCACGATGTGCGCGGTGCGCGCGCCGATCACCCGTTCCGCCGTCACATAGTCCTCGCCGAACTGGTCGAGGACGTTCGCGCGGACCACGCGCGCCACCGGCGGCGTGAACAGGAACGCGATCGCGCAGATGAGAACGGTGATCCCGCCGCCGAACACCGCCACCAGCACGGCCGCCAGCGCGATGCCCGGAAACGCCATCACGACGTCCAGGCAGCGCATCAGCGTCTCGTCCACCGCCTTGCGGGAGGTCGCCGCGATCGCCCCGAGGAGCGCTCCCGCCACCAGGGCCAGCCCGGTCGCGCCGAGCCCGATGGCCAGCGACCAGCGCGCCCCGTACATCAGCCGGCTGAGGATGTCCCGGCCGAGGCTGTCCTGCCCCATCCAGTGCCCGGCGGACGGATGCCCGGTGCCGTCGGCCGGCGGCTGCTGGTCCAGCGGGTCGTGCGGGGCGAGCAGCGGTGCGAGCAGCGCCGTCAGGGCGACGACCGCCAGGAAGCAGACGGCGGTCTTCGACAGCGGCGGCAGCCTGCGCCAGCCGCGCAGCCGCAGACCGGGCCGGGACAGCGCCGCGGTGAGACTCTTGCGGGTCGTCATGGGGCCGCGTCCCTCAGTCGTGGGTTGACCAGCAGATACAGCACGTCGATGACGAGGTTCACCACGACGAACCCGGCCGCCGTGGTCAGCACCACGCCCTGGACGACGGCCGGATCGCCGTTCTTCACGGCGTCGATCATCAGCTTTCCCATGCCGGGCAGCGAGAAGATCGTCTCGATGACGACCGCGCCGCCCAGCAGGTAGCCGACCCGCAGGCCGAGCACGGTGAGCGGGTTGATGAGCGCGTTGCGCAGCACGTTGCGCCCCACGACCACCCGTGGCGGCAGCCCGCTCCCGATCGCGGTGCGGACGTAGTCCTTGTCCAGTTCCTCCACCACGGCCGTCCGCACGATCCTGGTCAGCTGCGCCGCCACCGGCAGCGACAGCGCCAGGGCGGGCAGGGTCATGGTCCTCAGCCAGCCGGTGAAGGAGTCGGCCGGGTTGATGTAGCCGCCGCTCGGGAACCAGCCCAGGTCGACCGCCAGGTACTGGATCATCAGCAGCGCCAGCCAGAAGCCGGGCGCCGCGACCCCGGTGAGCGAGACGACCCGGATGATCTGGTCGGGCAGCCGGTCCCGGTGGATCGCCGCGGTCACCCCTGCGGCGAGGGACAGCACGACCGCGATGCCCAGGCCGAGGAACGTCAGTTGGAGGGTGAGCGGCAGCGCGGTGGCGACCTGGTCGATGACGGGCGCCCGGGTCAGCGCGCTGGTGCCCAGGTCCCCGTGGAGCAGGTCGGCGACGAATCCGGCGTAGCGCACGGGCAGCGGGTCGAGCAGGCCGTGTTCCTCGCGGAAGTCGTGCAGTTGCTGCGGCGTGGGGTTGGCGCCCTGGAAGAACGCGGAGGCCGGGTCGACGTCCGAGAACCGCATCACCAGGAACACGAACAGCACGATGCCCAGCATCAGCGGCACGAGCAGGGCGACACGGCGGAGCAGGATCCGCAGGACGGCCGTCATCCGCTCAGGCCCACTTGGCCCGGAGGAGGTTGATGCCCGGGTAGGGCTGTGCCCTTATCCCGCTGAGCCGCTCCGGGTCCCAGGCGGTCATCAGCTCGTTGTGGACGACCGGGTAGAGCACGGCCTGTTCGGCGATGACGTCGAAGCAGTCCTGCACGATCGTCTTCTTCCGCGCCGGGTCGGGCTCCCGGGTGGCCCGGTCCATGTCCTTGAAGAGCTGCTTGGCGACCGGGTCGGAGGCCCAGCGGGTGTACCGCATCCAGAGGTTCCCGGGCCCGTGGTTGTAGCGCATGATCAGGTCGGCGTCGAGGCCGAACTGGTTGGGGTTCGAGGCGGCCACCACCACCTGGTAGTCCTGCCTCTGGTCCATCTTCGTGAAGACGGCCGTGGTCTCCTGCGGGGACAGGGTGGTCCGCACCCCGATCGCGTCCCAGGACGCCTTGATGGTGGGCAGACAGTCGACGATCCAGCTGACGTTCACCGCCAGGATGTCGATGCTCAGGCCCGTGACCCCGGCCGCCTTCAGCAGGGCCTTCGCCTTGTCCGGGTCGTGGTCGTAGACCGTCCTGGCCCGGCGGTAGGACGGGTTGGCCTCGTCGAGGAAGGAACTGGCCGCCTTGCCGTGCCCCTTGAGGGCGACCTCCACCATCTTCTCGGTGTCGATGGCGTAGTGCAGAGCCTGGCGCACCCGCACGTCGTCGAAGGGCTTGTGCCGGGTGTTGAACATCAGGAACAGGTTGTTCATCCCGGCCCCGCCGGCGACGGTCAGGCCGCCGCTCTCCAGCTGCCCGATGTTGGCGTAGGGGATGTTGTCCGCGATCTGCGCGCCCGCCCCGGCGCCCGAGATCTTCGCGACACGGGGGGCGGCGTCGACGATGGTCAGCCAGTTCATCCTGCGGAAGGCGGGCTCGCGCGGGCCGTTGTAGCCGTCGAACGCCTCGAAGGTCGTGTTCGACTTCGGGTGGTGCGCGGTCTGCCGGTAGGGCCCCGAGCCGATCGCCTTGCCCTTGATGGCGTCGTCCCAGGCCCCGGGCCGGGAGAACACGTGCTTCGGCATGATCTTGGCGAGGGTCAGCCGCGCGAGCCCGTCCGGGAAGGGGAACTTGAGCACCAGCTCGACGCTGCGCGCGTCGATCTTCCGGACCTCCTCCAGCCAGCTCGCGAAGAAACCCTTGGCGAGGGTCTGGGTGTCCGGGTCGAGGATCCGGTCGAAGACGAACACCACGTCGTCGGCGGTCACGGGCTTGCCGTCGTGGAAGGTCGCACCCTCCCGCAGCGTGAACGTCCACGACGTGCCGTCCGGGTCCTTCGGCATCTCGGTGGCCAGCGCCGCGTACGGCTCACGGGAGATCGGGTCGGTGTCCAGCAGCCCCTCGTAGATGTGGTGGTTGGCGGCCATGCAGAACGCGGACGCCGTCTGGGTGGGGTCCCAGCTGCCGTCGTTGCCGTAGCCGATCACCGCGGTGAGGGTCCGGTCCCGGCCACTGCCGCTGCCGGTGTCGTTGGTGGACTCCGGCCCGGAGGAACAGGCCGACAGCGACGCGGAGACGGCGGCGGCCGCCCCGAGCGCCCCGGTGTGCTTCAGGAACGCCCGGCGGTCCGGCGCCGGCACGTCGGGGGTCACGTCGCGCACGGGTCCTCCAGCGAGGTCTGGGGGGAAGGGGCCGACCCAGGAGATACGACGTCCTACGTCCTGCGGTCAGCGCGACCATAGGAGGGGGTGCCGGGGCGGTCAAGAGGGCCCACACGAATGGCGTATCCGTCAGAGGTCGGACCAATGGCGGGGCATAAGGGGCGAGTTGACGTCCTATCAGTCCCCGGGCGGGCCAGGAGCCGTGGGGGGCAGATGCTTGCGCGGGTGATTCCGTCCCCCCGGCGTGGGCGTGCGGAGCATGATGAGGGCGTGAGCGAGCTGTGGAGCGAGAGTGGCACCGGCGTCCTGCGCCTGCCGTCGGGACGCCTGATCCGCGGCCGGGGCCTGCGCCACGCCCTGGACCCCACCGCGCCCCGTCCCTCTTACGGCGTCTACCTGCTCGGCCGGCGGCCGCCCGAGGTCCCCTGGGAGTCGGGCTGGATCCGGTGGCCCGACTTCCGGCTTCCGTCGGACCGGGCGGCCGCCCGCGCGGTGCTGGCCGAGGTGTGGGAACGGGCCGCCGGGGAGCGGGTGGAGATCGCCTGCGGCGGAGGCCGCGGCCGCACGGGCACGGCCCTGGCCTGTCTGGCGGTGCTGGACGGAGTGCCGGGGGAGGAGGCGGTGGGGTACGTCCGCCACCACTACGACCGGCGGGCGGTGGAGACGCCCTGGCAGCGGCGGTACGTGCGCCGGTTCGGCGAGGGGTGAGCCTCTGCTCCGGCCCGGAGTGGACGGGGGAGACGACGCGGTGGCCCGCCGCCCCGTGGCGGCGGGCCACCTGACCTCTCAGTCGCAGTAGAGGTCGGAGCCGGGCCGTTCGCCGGTGGCCAGGAAGCGGGAGACCGTCCGGTCGCCACAGGCGTTGCCGTTGGCCAGGTAGGCGTCATGGCCGGTGGAGTTCACGGTGACCATGACGGCCCGGTCGCCCAGGGCCCGGCGCAGCTTGCGGGCTCCGGCGAGCGGGGTGGCGACGTCCCGCCGGTTCTGGACGAGCAGGATGGTGGAGGGACCGCGGTCGGTGATCCGCACGGCCGGCTCCTTCGGGGTGTACGGCCAGGCCGCGCACACCATCGGCCCGCGTGGCATGCCCGCGGTGAGCGGGTACGCGGTCCGGCTCCGGTCGACGGCCTTCTGGTAGGCGGCGGCCGAGTCGGGCCAGTCGACGTCGTTGCAGATGGTTCCGGCGCCGACCGCGGTGACGTTCTGCAGGACCGGCTCGGGCGGGGCCTCGGGCGCGGGCGGCACGGTGCCCTTGCGGGCGGCCCGGACGGTCTCGGCCAGGGCCGGGTAGTCGTCGGGGTCGTAGAGGCTGGACAGCATGGTCTGGCGGAGCGTGTTCCCGTCCAGCCGCGGCGGGTTGGCGCCGGGCCAGGGAAGAGGCCGGCGGTCCAGCCGGGCGGCGAGCCGCAGGAAGCCGGAGCGTACCTCGGCGGGTGTGCGGGCGAGCCGGTGCGGATTGCCGGGCCGGGACGCCCACCTGGCGAACTCGGGGAAGTTGTCCTCGACGCCGACCTCGAAGGAGGCGAGCCAGTTGCGGGTCACCCGGGTGTGATCGGGGTCGTTGTTGCTGTCGAGCACGATGCGGTCGGTGCGGTGCGGGAACAGCTGGCTGTAGACGGCCCCGACGTAGGTGCCGTACGAGACGCCCCACGCGGAGATCTTCTCGTCGCCGAGGGCGGCCCGGACGCGGTCCAGGTCGCGTGCCTCGTTGGCGGTGCTGATGTGCCGGATCAGCTCACCGCCGTTGCGGGCACAGGCCGTCGCCGTACGCCGGGCGGTGGCCATGTTCTCGGCGACGGAGTCGTCCGGACCCGGCCAGGGCAGCAGCTTCGTCACGCCGAGGTCGGCCGGGTCGAGCCGGCAGTCCACGGCGGTGGAGGGCGCCATCCCGCGCGGCGCGAACCCCACCAGGTCGTACATCTCCCGCACCTTCCGCGGCAGTTTCTGTCCCTTGCCGGAGGGGTCGGCGAGGCTGTCCCCGCCGGGCCCGCCCGGGATGAGCACCAGGCTGCCCCGCCGGGCGGACGGTTTCTGAGCGGGGATCCGGGAGACGGCGATCCGGATCTCCGGGCTGTCGGGGTCGGAGTAGTCCATGGGCACGCCGACGGTGGCGCACTGCTGCCGGGGATCGAGCCCGGAGCCCTCACACGCACCCCATGCGATCCCCTCCCCACCGGCCGCGGACGCCCCACCGGGCCCGGCGAACCCGAGGACGACGCCGACGGCGACGGCCAGTACCGCGCATGTCCTGATCTGCTTCATACCAGCAGCCTGACGGACCCCGGGGAACGGCCCCATCCGGGTAACTGCCGTCTGTGTACGGGGGATTGCCCCAGTGAGGGCCGGAATCGAGCGCCCGGCCGAGCCCGAGGTCCGATCGCCGCCCCGAGTCGCTCAGGTCGCCCGAGGAGTCGGTCCGGGCCAGCAGGGTGCGCAGGACCGCCGAGCCCGCGCCGCGGCCGCGGAGCTCCGGGGCCAGGTGGTCTCACAGCCGCATTCTCCCGGCTGTTTGTCACACTCCGGGCCGAACCTCATTGCGTCGCACCGCAGTTGTACGACACAGACCCTTCCTCAGTGTAGACGCGGAGTGTGACCGTGAGGATGCGAAGAGTGAAATCGCGCAAGGGAGGGGAGCAGGGTGGAGGCACGACACTCGGCGCTCTGCGCCGAAGAAGCGGAGGACGTGATGAAAGAAGTGCGGGCAGAACTCGCCAAGGCCGGAATGATCCTGCCCTCACCGGGGCTTGGCCCGGTGAATTTCGTGCGGGAAGCGCCCTGCCCGCTCATGACACGGGGCCGGGGCTCCGCGCGGACCGCCGGACGGCTCGCGGCGGTGCCGCGATGAAGCCTCCCGTCGGCGCGTACGTCGTGGACACCCGAAGCGGTCGCATCGGCATCGTGATGGGGCATGAGGGGCCCTATGTGCAGTTGCGGCCGTACGGCGGCGGCAGGGAGTGGGACGCCGACCCCGGAGCCGTCCGGCACGCCACCCCCGCCGAGCGGCTGCGCGCGGCGACCGCGTACGCCAACGCCCGCAGCAGGGGTGAGGTCCCTTGACGTGACGGCCCTGCGAGAATGGTTCCATGAGTCTGTTCCGCGACGACGGCATCGTGCTGCGCACCCAGAAGCTGGGTGAGGCGGACCGGATCATCACGCTGCTCACGCGCGGTCACGGACGGGTACGCGCGGTGGCCCGGGGCGTGCGCCGGACGAAGTCGAAGTTCGGAGCGCGTCTCGAGCCGTTCTCGCACGTCGACGTGCAGTTCTTCGCCAAGGGGAGCGAGCTCATCGGGCGCGGGCTGCCGCTGTGCACCCAGAGCGAGACCATCGCGCCGTACGGTGGCGCGATCGTGAGCGACTACGCCCGGTACACGGCCGGGACCGTCATGCTGGAGACCGCCGAGCGGTTCACCGACCACGAGGGGGAGCCCGCCGTGCAGCAGTACCTGCTGCTGGTCGGCGGGCTGCGCACCCTCGCCCGGGGCGAGCACGCGCCGCACCTCGTGCTCGACGCCTTCCTGCTGCGCTCCCTCGCCGTCAACGGCTACGCCCCGAGCTTCACCGACTGCGCGAAGTGCGGGATGCCCGGCCCCAACCGGTTCTTCTCGGTCGCGTCGGGCGGTTCCGTCTGCGTGGACTGCCGGGTGCCCGGCAGCGTCGTACCCTCGCCCCAGGCCCTGGAACTCCTCGGCGCCCTGCTTACGGGAGACTGGGAGACCGCGGACGCCTGCGAGGCGCGCTACGTCCGGGAGGGCAGCGGGCTGGTGTCCGCGTATCTGCACTGGCACATGGAGCGCGGACTGCGCTCCCTGCGCTACGTCGAGAAGTAGGCCCGCACAGCAGCAGGCCCCACACACGCAAGCAAGCACGAGGAGACGAGAAACACATGGCCGTACGCGGGATCCTGGGGCGCCAGCGCCGGGAGTACAGGACGCCGGAGCCCCACCCGTCCGGCGCGCGGCCCCCGAAGATCCCCGGGGAGTTCGTACCGCAGCATGTGGCGATCGTCATGGACGGCAACGGCCGCTGGGCCAAGGACCGGGGGCTGCCGCGCACCGAAGGGCACAAGGTCGGTGCCGAGCGGGTGCTGGACGTGCTCCAGGGCGCCATCGAGATGGGCGTCGGCGCCATCTCCCTGTACGCCTTCTCCACCGAGAACTGGAAGCGGTCGCCGGACGAGGTGCGCTTCCTGATGAACTTCAACCGGGACTTCATCCGCAAGACCCGCGACCAGCTCGACGCGCTGGGCATCCGGGTGCGCTGGGTGGGCCGTATGCCCAAGCTGTGGCGCTCGGTCGCCAAGGAGCTCCAGGTCGCCCAGGAGCAGACGAAGGACAACGACAAGCTCACCCTGTACTTCTGCATGAACTACGGCGGGCGGGCCGAGATCGCCGACGCGGCGCAGGCGCTTGCGGCGGATGTGAAGGCCGGCCGGCTCGACCCGTCCAAGGTCAACGAGAAGACCTTCGCGAAGTACATGTACTACCCGGACATGCCGGACGTGGACCTGTTCCTGCGCCCCAGCGGTGAGCAGCGCACCTCGAACTACCTGCTCTGGCAGAGCGCCTACGCCGAGATGGTCTTCCAGGACGTGCTGTGGCCGGACTTCGACCGGCGTGACCTGTGGCGCGCCTGTCTGGAGTTCGCCTCCCGTGACCGCCGCTTCGGCGGAGCCGTCCCGAACGAGGAACTGCTGGCCATGGAGGGCGAACAGCAGTGACCCCATGGCCCGGCCCCCTCAAACGGCGGCCGGGCCACAGCAGCACTCCTCAAGGGCGCGGGAAACTGCGCGGTCGGGGGCGCGGGGAACTACGCGGTCAGGGGCGCGGGGAACTGCGCGAACACGCCCACGCACCCGCACCCCACGGCGAGCAGGCACAACCGGCTCAACCGCCGGAGGCCCCCGCACAGTCGGCACACGTCCCGAAGATCTCCACCGTATGAGCCACGTTCACATAACCGTGCTCCGCGGCGATCGCCTCGGCCCACTTCTCCACGGCCGGCCCCTCGACCTCGACGGCCTTGCCGCACCCACGGCACACGAGGTGGTGGTGATGGTCGTCGGTGGAGCAACGCCGGTACACCGACTCGCCGTCGGCGGTGCGCAGGACGTCGACCTCACCGGCGTCGGCGAGGGACTGGAGGGTGCGGTAGACCGTGGTGAGCCCGACCGAGTCGCCCTTGTGCTTGAGCATGTCGTGCAGTTCCTGCGCGCTGCGGAACTCGTCGACCTCCTGAAGGGCCGCCGCCACAGCGGCCCGCTGCTTGGTGGCGCGGCCCTTCACGGACGGTCCAGCGGTCGTCACCGTTGCCTCCTCACGTCTGCCTTGCCCGGGCCATTGTGCCAGCCCGGTGCGGGGGCGGTCAGACGCCGACCTCGTCGGTCGCCTGACGGCTGCCCGGGATCGCGCACTCGGCGGGGTCGGCCCCGCCGAGCGCGGCCGCCCGCGCCCGGGCGCGGCGACGGGCCAGCGGGGCCGCGAGCGCCGTCAGCACGATGAACGCGCCGATGGTCAGCAGCACGATCGTCGCGCCGGGCGGCACGTCCTGGTAGTACGAGGTGACGGTGCCGCCGATCGTCACGCTCACGCCGATGGCCACGGCGATCACGAACGTCGCGGCGAAACTGCGCGCGATCTGCTGCGCGGCCGCGACCGGCACCACCATGAGCGCGCTGACCAGCAGCAGCCCGACCACGCGCATGGCCACCGTCACCGTGACGGCCGCGGTGACCGCCGTCAGCAGGTTCAGGACGCGCACCGGCAGGCCCGTCACCCGGGCGAACTCCTCGTCCTGGCTGACCGCGAACAGCTGCCGTCGCAGACCGAGGGTGACCAGGACCACGAACGCGGCCAGGACGCAGATCGCCGTGACGTCCGACTCGGACACCGTCGACAGGGAGCCGAACAGGTACGACGTCAGGTTGGCGTTGGAGCCCGTCGGCGCGAGGTTGATGAACATCACACCGCCGGCCATGCCGCCGTAGAACAGCATCGCGAGGGCGATGTCGCCGCGGGTCTTGCCGTACCAGCGGATCAGTTCCATGAGGACCGCGCCGAGGACGGAGACCAGGGTCGCCATCCACACCGGGGACCAGGTGAGCAGGAAGCCGAGGCCGACGCCGGTCATCGCGACGTGGCCGATGCCGTCGCCCATCAGCGCCTGGCGGCGCTGGACCAGGTAGATGCCGACCGCGGGGGCGGTGATGCCGACCAGGACGGCGGCGAGCAGGGCCCGCTGCATGAAGGCGTAGTCGAGGAAGTCCATCAGCTCAGCAGTCCCGTGCGGATCGGTTCGGCGCCCGCGGGTGCGTGCGGGTGCACGTGGTCGTGGCCGGGCAGCGCGTGCTGTCCGACGGCCTTCGGGGGCGGCCCGTCGTGCACGACACAGCCGTCGCGCAGCACGACCGCCCGGTCGATGAGCGGCTCCAGGGGGCCCAGTTCGTGCAGCACGAGCAGCACGCTGGTGCCCTGGGAGACCTGTTCGGTGAGGGTGTGCGCGAGGACCTCCTGGCTGGCCAGGTCGACGCCGGCCATCGGCTCGTCCATGATCAGCAGCTCGGGCTCGGAGGCGAGGGCGCGGGCGATCAGGACGCGCTGGTGCTGGCCGCCGGAGAGGGCGTCGACCGGGTCCTTGGCGCGGTCGGTCATGCCGACGAGGTCCAGGGCGCGCCGTACGGCCTCGTGGTCGGCCTTGCGCAGCACGCCGAAGCGGGCCCGGGACAGGCGGCCGGAGGAGACCACCTCGGTCACCGTGGCGGGCACGCCGCCGGCGGCCGTGGTGCGCTGCGGGACGTAGCCCAGGCGGTGCCAGTCGCGGAACCGCGCGCGGTCGGTGCCGAACAGCCGGATCTCGCCGGCGCCGGTCTGCACCTGGCCGATGATGCTGCGCACGGCCGTGGACTTGCCCGAGCCGTTCGCGCCGAGCAGCGCGACGACCTCACCGCCGTGCACGGTGAGGTCGATGCCACGCAGTACGGGGCGTGAGCCCAGGTCCGCGCGGACGCCGCGCAGGGATACGACGGGCTCGGTCATGCCGTCCTCCGATGGGTCGGTCACTTGGCTCCCAGGGCCTTTCGCAGGGCCTTGAGGTTGGCTTCCATGACCTGGAAGTAGTCGTCACCGCGGGACCTGTCGGTGATGCCCTCCAGGGGATCGAGGACGTCCGTCCTCAGGTTCGCGTCGCGGGCGAGGGTCTTCGCGGTCTTGTCGGACACCAGTGTCTCGTAGAAGACGGTGGTGACGCCGTCGGCCTTGGCCTCCTGCTGGAGCTCCCGCACGCGGGCGGCGCTGGGCTCGCTGTCGGGTTCGATGCCGGAGATGGCCTCCTGGGTGAGGCCGTAGCGCTCGGCGAGGTAACCGAAGGCGGCGTGGTTGGTGAAGAAGACCTTGCTGCGGGTGTCCTTCAGGCCGTTCTCGAAGTCGGCGTTCAGGCCGTTGAGCTTCTTCACCAGGGCCGCGGTGTTCTTCTTGTAGTCGGCCGCGTGGTCCGGGTCGGCCTTCTCGAAGGCCTTGCCGACGCCCTGGGCGATCTCGGCGTACTTGACCGGGTCGAGCCAGACGTGCGGGTCGCGGCCGTGCTCGTCCTCCTCGGAGTGGCCCTCCTCGGAGTGGCCTTCCTCGCCCTCGTGGGTGTGGCCGCCGGTGCCGTGGTCCTCGAGGTGAGTCAGGGTGGCCGCGTCGATCTTCGTCTTGATGCCGGTCTGGCCGACGGCCTCGTCGACGGCGGGCTGGAGGCCCTTGAGGTAGAGCGCCGCGTCGGCCTCCTCCAGCTGCGCGCGCTGCTGGGTGCTGATCTCCAGGTCGTGCGGCTCCTGGCCGGGCTCGGTCAGACTGGTGACGTGGGCGTGGTCGCCGCCGATCTGCTCGGCGAGGAACGCCATCGGGTAGAACGACGCGACGACGTCGAACTTGTCCGTGTTGCCCGAGGCCGCGCTGTCGCTGGAGCAGGCGGTCAGGGCGCCCAGGCCGAGAGCGGAGGCCAGGGCGGCGGGTATGAGGCGTCGTCGTACGTTCATGACACTCATTTTCAACAAATATGGAAACCGTTGTCAACAAACCGTCTCATCGGGGCCTTGAGGGCCTAGGAGGGGGAGCGATTTGATTGAGGGGGCGCCCCCGCCGGTAACCTGAGTCATTCGCTGGAAGCAACTCGCTTCGCCCGCCCGCCGCCCGACCACCACCCCTCATCGAGGCGCTACGCGCCGCACCGTCAGTATCAGTCGTCGTAATGAAGAGAGCACCGTGGCCGCCGACAAGATCGACACCATCGTCAGCCTGAGCAAGCGCCGTGGCTTCGTATTCCCCTGTAGTGAGATCTACGGCGGCCAGCGCGCCGCTTGGGACTACGGCCCCCTCGGTGTCGAGCTCAAGGAGAACCTCAAGCGCCAGTGGTGGCGCTACATGGTGACGTCGCGCGAGGACGTCGTCGGTATCGACTCGTCCGTGATCCTGGCCCCCGAGGTCTGGGTCGCCTCCGGCCACGTCGCCACCTTCACGGACCCGCTGACCGAGTGCACCTCCTGCCACAAGCGGTTCCGCGCGGACCACCTGGAGGAGGCCTACGAGGCCAAGCACAAGCGCCTGCCGGAGAACGGCCTGGCCGACGTCAACTGCCCCAACTGCGGCAACAAGGGCCAGTTCACCGAGCCCAAGCAGTTCTCGGGCCTGCTGTCCACCCACCTCGGCCCGACCCAGGACTCCGGCTCCGTCGCCTACCTGCGTCCCGAGACCGCGCAGGGCATCTTCACCAACTTCTCGCAGGTGCAGACCACCTCGCGCCGCAAGCCGCCGTTCGGCATCGCCCAGATGGGCAAGTCCTTCCGCAACGAGATCACGCCCGGCAACTTCATCTTCCGCACCCGCGAGTTCGAGCAGATGGAGATGGAGTTCTTCGTCAAGCCGGGCGAGGACGAGAAGTGGCAGGAGTACTGGATGGAGCAGCGCTGGAACTGGTACACCGGCCTCGGCCTGCGCGAGGAGAACATGCGGTGGTACGAGCACCCGAAGGAGAAGCTCTCCCACTACTCCAAGCGCACCGCCGACATCGAGTACCGCTTCCAGTTCGGCGGCAGCGAGTGGGGTGAGCTGGAGGGCGTGGCCAACCGCACCGACTACGACCTCGGCGCCCACTCCAAGGCCTCCGGCCAGGACCTGACGTACTTCGACCAGGAGGCCGGCGAGCGCTGGACCCCCTACGTCATCGAGCCCGCGGCCGGTGTCGGCCGCGCGATGCTGGCGTTCCTCCTGGACGCCTACGTCGAGGACGAGGCGCCCAACGCCAAGGGCAAGCTGGAGAAGCGCACCGTGCTGCGCCTGGACCACCGCCTCGCCCCGGTGAAGGTCGCGGTCCTGCCGCTGTCCCGCAACCCGGAGCTGTCCCCGAAGGCCAAGGGTCTCGCCCAGGCGCTCCGCCAGAACTGGAACATCGAGTTCGACGACGCCGGCGCCATCGGCCGCCGCTACCGCCGTCAGGACGAGATCGGCACGCCGTTCTGCGTGACCGTCGACTTCGACACGCTCGAGGACAACGCGGTCACCGTCCGCGAGCGCGACTCGATGAAGCAGGAGCGCGTCTCCCTCGACCAGATCGAGGGCTACCTGGCGGCCCGCCTGGTCGGCTGCTGACCGCCTCTTTCCGCGTCACGGTGCCGGGTTCCTCCACGGAGGGGCCCGGCACCGCCGCGTTTCACAGGTCCAGGTCGACGTAGACGGCCGCGTGGTCCGAGGCGCGGTTCCACTTCGAGGTGACGGTGTCGAAGGACTTGATGGTCGACGGCGCCCAGACGCCCCGCCGTTCCACCTCCACGTGCTGCACCTGCTCCCACAGCGGCGGCGGCAGCAGGATGTAGTCGAGCTTCTGGCTCTCGGAGGTGCCCGTGCCGTGGGTGCCCGGGGCGCCCCGGTAGGACGGGTGACTCATCACGTCCCGCAGGCCCGTGCCCAGCAGCGCCCCGATCGCCTCGCTGGACGGCTCGTCGTTGAGGTCACCGGCGACCACGACGTACGGGGAACGCTCCAGCGCGGCCTGGTAGATCGACGCCACCCGCCGGGCCTGGGCGAGGCGCAGTTCCGGGTCGTCGCCGCTCTGGCTCTTGAGGTGGTTGCCCAGCAGCCACAGCGGCGTGCTGCCGAGCTGGATCTCGTACTCGGGGCAGTCCCGGCTGAACAGCAGCTCGCCCGGCCGGTCCGGGTCCGGGTCGAAGACGTGCGACCGCAGGGACGTGATCGGGTGGCGGCTGAGGACGCCCACGTCGATGCCCCGCGGGTCGTTGCCGTCGATCACCATGTCGTACGGGTAGGGCGTCTTCTTCAGGTCGGCGCCCAGCACCTGGTCGTTGAAGCGGCGCAGGGTCGTGCGGTCCTCCACCTCCACCGTGAGCAGGATGTCGGCGTCGATCTCGGCGATCACCCGGCCGGTGTTGTGCACGGCCTCCCAGTCGAGGGCGTCACGGACCAGCTCCACCCAGCCCGTCCACCCCGAGCGGCCCTTGGCCACGATCTCGAAGGTGACGTGTTCGCCGCCGCCCTTCGTCTTGAAGAGCGTGCCCTGGCCGCGTGTCTCGTTGACGAAGAACGGCCTGTCCCCGCGCGAGTCGTGTACCCGGTGCTTCTTCAGCAGAGCGGCGATGCGGGTCTTGGTGTCGTCGTCGTAGGTCTCCTTCTCCAGCAGGGAGACCAGCTCGGCGTGGTCGTCGAGGACCTCGCGGCGCTGCTTGTCGCCCGGGAGACGGAAGACAGCGGGGCGGCGGAAGAGGTTCTCCGTGTTGAAGGTGGCGATACGGATCGTCATGGCGCGCTCCCTCGGGCGGCGCGGAGTTCCGCGCGACCGGTGGGCGGGCGCCGCCGGGAGACCGCTCACCGGCACTTTCCATTGTCCGAGCCGGTGTGAACGGTGTCGAACCGTGGGGCTCCTGCGGCCGCTGGGATACGGGGGATTGGCCCTTGAGCGCCGGGGCCGAGTGGCCCTGTTCCCGGGCCGGGGGGCACGCCAGGGTGACGGCATGAGCATCGCGTTCCTGCTGACCACCCTGGTCGTCGTCGCCACGCCGGGCACCGGCGTCGTCTACACCCTCGCCGCCGCGCTCTCCCGGGGGCGCCGCGCGAGTGTCGTCGCGGCCGTCGGCTGCACGCTGGGGATCGTGCCGCATCTGCTGGCCACGGTCACCGGCGTCGCCGCGCTGCTGCACGCGAGCGCCACCGCGTTCCAGGTGCTGAAGTACGCGGGGGTCGCCTACCTGCTGTACATGGCGTGGGCGACCGTGCGGGACAAGGAGGCGCTCGTGGTGGAGGAGCGCGGGAAGGCCCCGGAGGTGTCCGCGCGCCGGGTGATCGTGCGCGGGGTGCTGATCAACATCCTCAACCCGAAGCTGACGATCTTCTTCTTCGCGTTCCTGCCGCAGTTCGTCAGCCCGGGGGAGCCGCACGCGGTGCTGCGGATGGCGGGGCTGGGCGGCGTCTTCATGCTGGCGACCTTCGTGGTGTTCGCCGCGTACGGGGTGCTGGCCGCCTCGGTCCGACGGCACGTCGTGGGCCGCCCGGGGGTGATGGCCTGGCTGCGGCGGGGCTTCGCGGGCTCGTTCGTGGCGCTGGGCGCGAAGCTGGCGTTCACGGCGCGGTAGCCGCCGACCGTCAGCCCGGCCGGCGGACGGGGCGGGTGCGGGGGAGTGGGTGCTGACAAGTATCGAAGGACAGATATTGAAATCTGTCAGCTGTCATGGCATGCTGGGGGCATGACGATGCGCACCCGCTCCCTCGGAACCACCGGCCCCCAGGTCTCCGCCCTCGGCCTCGGCTGCATGGGCATGTCCGCGCTGTACGGCGAGGCGGACCGGGCCGAATCCGTCGCGACCCTCCACGCGGCGCTCGAAGCAGGCGTCACCCTGCTCGACACCGGCGACTTCTACGGCATGGGTCACAACGAGATGCTGATCGGCGAGGCCTTGCGCTCCGCCCCCGCGGCCCTGCGCGAACAGGCCCGTGTCAGCGTGAAGTTCGGCGCCCTGCGCGGCCCGGACGGCAGCTGGCTGGGCTACGACGGCCGGCCCGCCGCCGTGAAGAACTTCGCCGCCTACTCCCTCCAGCGGCTCGGCGTGGACCACATCGACGTCTACCGCATCGCCCGTCTCGACCCGGACGTGCCGATCGAGGAGACGGTCGGCGCCACGGCGGAGCTCGTCGAGAAGGGCTACGTACGGCACATCGGCCTGAGCGAGGTCGGCGCCGAGACCATCCGCAGGGCCGCCGCCACGGCCCCCGTCTGCGACCTCCAGATCGAGTACTCCCTCATATCCCGCGGCATCGAGGACGAGATCCTGCCCACCACCCGCGAGCTGGGCATCGGCGTCACGGCGTACGGGGTGCTCTCCCGGGGCCTGATCTCCGGCCATTTCACCGCCGACCGGCAGCTCGGCCCGGGCGACTTCCGGGCGATGTCGCCGCGCTTCCAGGGCGACAACCTCCGGCACAACCTCGACCTCGTCGAGGCGCTGCGGAAGATCGCCGAGCAGAAGGGCGTCACCGTCGCCCAGATCGCCATCGCCTGGGTGCTCTCCCGTGGCGAGGACATCGTGCCCCTGGTCGGCGCCCGTCGCCGCGACCGGCTCTCGGAGGCGCTCGGCGCACTGGACGTGACGCTGGAGCCCGCCGACCTGGCCGCGATCGAGGCGGCCGTACCGGCCGGTGCCGCCGCCGGTGACCGCTACCCGGCGGCCCAGATGGCGCACCTCGAGAGCTGAAGCGGGATCCGGGTACGGTCAGGGGCATGGCACCGACCAGCGAGACACTGACCGCCGAGCGCATCCTCGAAGCCACCGAGGAGGTGCTGCGCCGGCACGGCCCGGCCAAGGCCACGGTGGTGGACGTGGCCCGGGCGCTCGGCGTCAGCCACGGCAGCGTCTACCGCCACTTCCGGACGAAGGCGGCGCTGCGCGAGGCCGTCACCAAGCGCTGGCTGGACCGCACGTCCGGGGAGCTGTCCGGGATCGCCGCCGCGGACCGCGTCCCGGAGGCCCGGCTGCGGGACTGGCTCGCCGCGCTGTTCGCCGCCAAGCGCCGCAAGGCGGGGGAGGACCCGGAGCTGTTCGCCACCTACATGGTCCTCACCGACGAGAGCGGCTCGGCGGTGGGCGAGCACATCACCGACCTGGAGTCCCAGCTGACCCGCATCATCCAGGCCGGCGTGGAGAACGGCGACTTCGCCGCCACCGACCCGGAGGCCTCGGCCCGCGCGGTCTTCCAGGCCACGGGCCGCTTCCATGACCCCCGCTACGCCAGGGAGTGGGACGAGCCGGAAACCGAAACCGACTTCACGGCCGTCGTCGACCTGCTGGTGCAGGGACTGCGGCGCGATCCACACGGCACGACCTAGCCCGGGCACCCCGCCCCTACGCCGCCGTCGGGTCCACCGTGGCCTGGTGCGCCTCCAGCAGGTGCTCCTGCGCCTTCAGCCAGGGCAGGAACTGGGCGCCTCTGTGCCAGCCGCAGGTGTCGCATCTGAGCGTGCGCTGCACGCCCGTGCGTTCCACCCGCACCACATGCTCCCGGCCGTGCTGGTCCCACCGGCTGACCTTGCTCGTGTCGATCTGTGTCATGACCCCTCCCGCGTCTGGGACGTCCGGCGTTCCGGTCCGCCCGCAGCAAGGAGTGTGCGGCAGGACCGACATCAACAGGGTTTCCCCGCACGCCGGTTGTCAGGCCGTCAGAGGGCTCAGGCGACGGTACGGGGCAGCCGCAGGCTCAGCAGGCCGGTCAGCACGACACCGCCGAGCTGCACCAGCAGGGTCGTGACCAGGGCGTCCCGCATGCCCAGCCGCGGGACCAGGGACAGGAACAGCGTGCCCAGGGTCGCCACCCCGAGCGCCAGGGCCGACTGCTGGGTGGTGATCATCACACCGCTGCCGACGCCGGCGCGCACGGGCGGCACTTCGGAGAGGACGACCCGGTAGATGACGGGGAGTTGCAGCGCCTGGCCCGCCCCGGCGACCGCCGCGCCCGGGAGCAGTTCGACGAAGCCCAGGTGCGGCCAGAACCGCCAGGCCGCCAGTGCCATCAGGGCCAGCCCCACGCCCTGGAGGACGGCACCCGCAGTCACCACCCGGGTGCCGTACCGGGCGACCAGGCGCGGCCCCAGCAGCGAGAACACGAAGAACACCACCGCGAGCGGGGCGAGCGCCAGGCCCGCGGCGACCGGATCGAGTCCCGCGCCCTGCTGCAACGCCACCGCGATCACGAACATGAAGCCGCTGAAGCCGATGGAGAACGGCAGCACCAGCAGCAGCCCGCGCCGCAGCGAGGTGAGCGCGAACAGGCTCGGCGGCACCAGCGGCGTACGGCCCGCGCGGTCGGCGCGGCGCTCCACCGCGTAGAACGCCGCCGTCACGAAGGGGAACGCCGCCAGCGACAGCCGCGTCCACAGCGGCCAGCCCGCCGCCCGGCCCTCGGTGAGCGGCACGAGCAGGGTGAGCAGGGAGGCCGCGAGGAGGAACGTGCCCGGGACGTCGACGGGCTCCGGGCGCGGCGAGCGGGTCTCGGGGACGGCACGGACGGCCAGCACCAGCCCGGCGAGCACCACCGGCACGTTGACCAGGAACACCGAACGCCAGCCGGTCCCCGCGATGTCCGCGGCCACCAGCACCCCGCCCAGGATCTGCCCGGCGACCATGGCCAGCCCCGCGGTCGCCCCGTACAGGCCCATGGCCTTCGCCCGCCGGGGTTCGGTCGTGGTCGCCTGGATGGTGGCGAGCACCTGCGGCAGCATCGCGGCGGCCGACGCGCCCTGCGCGACCCGGGCCGCGACCAGCGACCAGGCGCCGGGGGCCAGTCCGCAGGCCAGTGACGTCAGCCCGAAGGCGGCCATGCCGGCCAGGAACAGCCGCCGCCGCCCGAACAGGTCGCCGAGCCGGCCCCCGAGGACCAGCAGGACGGCGTACGACACCCCGTACCCGGCGACGACGAGTTCGAGGACCGACTCGCTCGCGGCGAGGTCGGTGCCGATGGTGGGCAGTGCGACATTGACGATGAAGAAGTCGATGAGAGGCAGGGCCGCGGCCAGCAGCACGGTGAACAGCCCGAGCGCGCCGAGCGAGGGGGAGGCCGCCGCGGCGGGCGGACGTACAGGACGGGAGGCAAGGGATTCGGTGGTCACGTTCCCGAGCCTGCGGTGTCGCTCAGGCTGGTACCAGAGTGTTCTTATCCTGGTAGCGGAAGCACCTGGAAACAGGGTCCGGACCACGGCAGGCTGGAGCCCATGACGACCCTCGCGCAGGAGACGACGCGGCGCACCTCCGGGGCGCCCGGGGACGCGGAGATCCGCCGGCACGAGCTCGCGGCGTTCCTGCGCAGCCGCCGGGAGCGGATCGCCCCCGAGCAGGTCGGACTGCCCAGGGGCCGCCGGCGGCGCACGCCGGGGCTGCGCCGCGAGGAGGTCGCCCAGCTCTCCGCGGTGGGCGTCACCTGGTACACGTGGCTGGAGCAGGCCCGTGACATCCAGGTCTCCGTCCAGGTCCTGGACGCGCTGGCCCGGGCGCTGCTGCTCGACCCGAGCGAGCGCGCCCACCTCTTCCGGCTGGCCGGGGCGGCGGATCCGACCCCGGCGACCACGTGCCCGTCGGTCACGCCGGCGATGCGGGCGGTGCTGGAGCAGGTCGAGCCGTTCCCGGCGTGCCTGCAGAACAGCCGGTACGACATCCTCGCCCACAACCGCACGTACGGGCTGCTGCTGTGCGACCTGGACACGGTGCCGCCCGAGGACCGCAACTGCATCCTGCTGTCCTACACGCACGCCGAGTGGCAGTCGTCGATCGTGCACCTGGAGGAGACCCAGCGCCTCATGGCCGCCCGCTTCCGCGCCACGATGGCGGGGCATCTCGCCGAGCCCGCCTGGACGATGCTCCTGGAGCGCCTGTGCAAGGAGTCCGCCGTGTTCCGCGCGGCGTGGGACCGCCACGAGGTGGTGGCCCACCGCACCAAGCGCAAGGAGTTCCGCAACCGCCACGTGGGCCGCATCACCGTCGACCACACGGACCTGTGGCTGACCCCGGGGACGGGCCCGAGGATCGTGACGTACGTACCGGCGGACCCGGAGTCCCGGGAACGGCTGGAGCGGCTCCAGCAGATCGCCGTGCGGCGGGCCACGGCCACGGTGTAGCGAGGGCGGCTTGGCCCGGTCCCTCAAGTCCCTCAGGGTGCGGGTGCGCGGCGAACGGCACCCGGTCCCACGCGAGCGACCAGGTCCCGTCCCGGCGAGGCTCAGCCGTTCGTCCCGACCGTCTGCCGTACCTCCGGCGACTCCAGGCTCCGCGCGGCCCGTTCGGCGGTTTCCCGGGCCCACCGGCCGTTCGTCACCGCTCCCAGGGCCAGCACCGCGAAGCCGCACGCCGCGAGGATCCACCAGCCGGGCCGTGCCGCGGACACGAACGTGTCGCGGTACGAGGAGGAGCCGACGCCCGAGGCGAGGACCGAGCCCAGCACGGCCACCCCCAGGGTCTGGCCCAGCTGCCGGCTGGTCGAGGCGACCGCGGCGGCCACGCCCGCCTGGGCGCGCGGCATGCCCGAGACCGCCGTGTTGGTGATGGGCGCGTTGACGAACCCGAAGCCGATGCCGAACAGGACGTACCCGGCGAAGAGCGTGACGTCGGAGGTCTCGGCCTCGAAGGCGGCGAAGAGGACGCCGCTCGCCGTCATCGCGCAGCCCGCGATCAGCAGCGGCGGACGCGGGCCGCGCGCCCCCACCAGGCGGCCCGACAGCGGGGCGCACAGGAACGTCGGGACCGCCATCGGCAGCATCCACAGACCCGCCTCCAGGGCGGTCAGGCCGCGCACGTTCTGCAGGTACAGCGTGGACAGGAACAGGAAGCCGCCCAGCGCCGCGAACGCGCTGATCGCGATGACCGTCGCGCCGCTGAACGGCGCCGAGCGGAAGAAGCGCAGGTCGATCAGCGGTTCCTCGCGGCGCGGCTCGTACAGCAGCAGTCCCGTCAGGGCGGCCAGGGCGACGACGACCAGCGGCGCCAGGGACCCCAGGGAGGTGCTCGGCGCCTCGATGATCGCGTAGGTGAGCGAGCCGAACAGCGCGATCACCAGCACCTGCCCGACGGGGTCGGGGCGACGGGCCCGCGGTGCGCGTGACTCGGGGACGAAGCGCAGCGTGAGCAGCAGGGCCGCCAGGCCCACCGGCAGGTTGATCCAGAAGATGGAGCGCCAGCCGACCGAGTCGACCAGGAGACCTCCGACGAGGGGGCCCGCGGCCATCGAGATGCCGACGACGGCGCCCCAGGCGCCGATCGCCCGGGCCCGCTCGCGCGGGTCCGTGAACGTGTTGGTGATGATCGACATGGCGACCGGGTTGAGCATCGAACCGCCCACCGCCTGCACCATCCGGAACGCGACCAGCGCCTGGAGGTTCGGCGCGAGGGAGCACAGGACCGAGCCGAGGGTGAAGACGACCAGGCCCGCCATGAAGACCCGCTTGCGCCCGATCCGGTCGGCCGTGGATCCGGCGAGCATCAGCAGCGAGGCCAGGACGAGGGTGTACGCGTCGATCGTCCACTGAAGGCCCGACGTACTGGCGTGCAGGTCCTGCTGCATGGAGGGCAGGGCCACGTTCAGGACCGTGTTGTCGAGGCTCACGATCAGCAGGCTCATGCAGCAGATCGCGAGCACCAGCATGCGGCGGCGGTGACTGAGCTCGGGCATGCGCTCCATCGTACGCCGATTTCGATAGTGTGGTTAACTAACGAATTTTGCCATCTCATTGCACGGCACAATGGAGGCATGTCCACGCCCCTGCAGATCGGCCCGCACACCGTCCAGCCGCCCGTCGTCCTGGCCCCCATGGCCGGGATCACCAACGCGCCCTTCCGCACCCTGTGCCGGGAGTTCAGCGGGGGCAAGGGCCTGTTCGTCAGCGAGATGATCACCACCAGGGCGCTGGTCGAGCGCAACGAGAAGACCATGCAGCTCATCCACTTCGACGCCAGTGAGCGGCCCCGGTCGATCCAGCTGTACGGGGTGGACCCGGCGACCGTCGGCAAGGCCGTTCGCATGATCGCGGAGGAGGACCTCGCCGACCACATCGACCTGAACTTCGGCTGCCCGGTGCCGAAGGTCACCCGCAAGGGCGGTGGCTCCGCGCTGCCGTACAAGCGGAACCTGCTGCGGGCCATCCTGCGCGAGGCCGTCAGCGGCGCCGGGGACCTGCCGGTGACGATGAAGATGCGCAAGGGCATCGACGACGATCACATCACCTTCCTGGACGCCGGCCGGATCGCCGTCGAGGAGGGCGTCACCGCCATCGCCCTGCACGGCCGCACCGCCGCCCAGCACTACGGCGGCACCGCCGACTGGGAGGCCATCGCCCGGCTGAAGGAGCACGTGCCGGAGATCCCCGTGCTCGGCAACGGCGACATCTGGTCGGCCGAGGACGCCCTGCGGATGGTGCGCGAGACCGGCTGCGACGGCGTGGTCGTGGGCCGTGGCTGCCTGGGGCGGCCCTGGCTCTTCGCCGACCTGGTCGCCGCCTTCGAGGGCCGCACCGAGGACATCGCCCGGCCCGCGCTGCGCGAGGTCGCCGACGTCATGGTCCGGCACGCCACCCTGCTCGGCGAGTGGATCGGCGACGAGGCCCGGGGCGTGATCGACTTCCGCAAGCACGTCGCCTGGTACCTCAAGGGCTTCGCGGTCGGCTCCGAGATGCGAAAGCGCCTCGCGATCACCTCGTCCCTGGAGGAACTGCGCTCCGGTCTGGACGAACTGGACCTCGACCAGCCCTGGCCCACCGGCGCCGACGGGCCCCGGGGCCGCACCTCCGGCAACAACCGCGTGGTGCTGCCGGACGGCTGGCTGAAGGACCCCTACGACTGCGCCGGCGTCGGCGAGGACGCCGAACTGGACACCTCGGGCGGCTGATCAGCCCGTGGAGGGGTGCGGTGTGGAGCCGAACGCCTTCAGGAAGCGGTCGCGGAAGGAGCTCATCTTCCACACCGGCGCGTCGCGGTCCGGTTTCAGGCCCTCCGTCCAGTTCCAGTCGGCGACCTTGTCCAGGACCTTCGGGTCCTTCGCGACGATCGACACCGGCACGTCCCGGCTCGCGCCGTTCCCGCTGACCCGGGCGATGGGCTGGTGGTCGCCGAGGAAGACCAGGACGGTGTCGTCGGTGCCGTAGCGCTCCAGCCACTGGGTGAGGCCGGTGACCGAGTACTGGACGGACTTTCCGTACTCCTCACGGGACTTGGTGGTGTCGGTGATGACGTCCGACGCCTTGTTGCCGGCCTTCTGGATCGCGTCGAAGACCGAGCCGTCGCCGAGTTCGTCCCAGCCGACCATCTTCGGGATGGGCGCCCAGGGCTGGTGGCTGGAGGTCAGGATGACGAACGACATCAGCGGCTTGTCCCGCTTCTTCCCGTGCACCCGGCGCTGGAACGCCTCCAGCGCGTACTGGTCGGGCATGGTCGACCAGCTGAACTTCGGCCCCCGGTAGCCCAGGTCGAAGGCGTCGTACAGCTTGTCCAGGCCGTACCACTTCTCCTCCGGCCAGCCCTTCTGCACGCCCGGCATGACGCCGACCGTGTCCCAGGCGCCGGTCTTCTGGAAGGCCTTGGTGAGGGTGAGGTGGTCGCCGGCGCTGACCGTGCGGTAGCGCCGCTGGTTGTCGATCCACAGGCCGGACATGGTCGTGGAGTGGCCGAGCCAGCTGCTGCCGCCGTACGTCGCCGAGGTCAGCCAGCCGCTGCGGGCGGCGAAACCGGCCTTCTCCAGGGCCTTGGTGCTGGTGTCCAGGGTCCGGCCGACGCCGGGTGCCATGACCGGGTCCTCGATCGCGCTGCGGCCGTAGCTCTCGATGAACGTGAAGATCACGTCCTTGCCGCGCAGGTCCGGCAGCAGTTCGGCGGGCGGGGTGTCGCCGAAGGAGTCCGCCCTCGACTGCTTCACGAACGCCGCCTCGTCGCGCAGCGACTCCACCGTCCGCTGCGCGTGCGCCTTGAGCGCCCCGGCACCGCGCTCGGAGGCGATCGGACCGCCGGACAGCGTCAGGCCCAGCGCGGAGCAGGTGACCCAGACGGTGCCGGCGATCAGGGCGCCCTTGGTCGCCCGCACCCGGTGGCGGGCCAGTACGTTCGCGAGCCGGACCGACGCCGCGACCATCACGGCCGCCACCAGCAGCACGAGCACCACCGCGCCGACGGCGACCGCGGTCGCGACGCCCTCGCCCAGCGTGTCCCGGACGTACGCCTGGGCGTCCGGCAGCAGGTCCCAGTCGAGCGCCGCGTTGAAGCCCCGCCCCAGGTACTCGTTGAACCCCATGTCGAGCAGGTTCACCGTGGTCAGCACGGTGAGCCCGAGCCCGTACAGCACCGCCGCGAGCAGCCGGGGCCGGCGCGGCAGCGCGAGCACGACGACGGCCCCGAGGACCGCCTCGGCCGGGATCCGCGCGAAGGCGACCGCTCGCAGGGCGGGCAGGGTGTTGGGCAGCAGCAGGGCCCCGAGGACCAGGGTGGCGGCGAGGGCGGTGGTGGTCAGGCGCAGCGCGCGGGCCGCCCGGGGACGACGGGTGCGCCAGGTGCGCCGACCACGGGTGGGGCGCACCCCGGCATCGGCGCTCTCCGCTACCACGCGCGCCGCGGCGGCCCCGGCCCCGCCGCCGCGCTCCGGATCCTCCGCCCCGGCCCCGGACGTGCCGCCGTCCGGCCGCGACGACTGGTGGAAGCGTGTGAAGACAGGCACCCGGAGGTCCTTCCGTGCGGAACCGGTACGTGGCGGACCCGGGTGGGGGTCCGGGTCCGTCGCCGTTCCGTACGGGGTGTCCCGCCGGTGCGTTCAGCCCGCCGGGCCGGCGCTCGGCAAACACCCGGCAAACCCCGGCCGGCCGGCCCTCAGACCACGCCGACCGCCGTCAGCAGCGCCAACGGGGCGGAGGCCGACCGGGATTCACGCACACACGCGTGCGGGTACGGCACCGGCTCCGGGTGGGTGTCGCGACCGTAACCCGCGAGGACCTCCGGGAGCCGCTGGCCGGTCGCGCCCGCCGCGTCGACCAGGCCGCGGGCGATCGCGCGGGCCTCGTCGTGCAGTCCGTAGCGGGCCAGGCCCAGGGCGATCAGCGCGTTGTCGTGCGGCCAGACCGAGCCGCGGTGGCAGGAGAGCGGGTGGTAGGCGGGCTGTCCGGCCGCCAGGGTGCGCACGCCCCAGCCGGAGAAGAAGTCCGGTTCGAGCAGCCGCCGTCCGACGAGTTCGCCGTACTCCTTGTCCAGCAGGCCCGACCACAGCAGGTGCCCGGCGTCCGAGGCGAGGGCGTCGACCTGCCCGCCCCGGCCGTCGAGCGCGAGGGCCGGGAAGGAGTGCTCGGACATCCAGAAGTCCCGCTGGAAACGGTCGCGCAGGTCGCCGGCCGTCTGCTCCAGCAGGTGGGCGTACGTGGTGTCCTGCCAGACCGTGCGGGCGAGGCCCGCCGTGCGGCGCAGGGCGTCGTAGGCGTAGCCCTGGGCGCCCGCGGCCGTCACCGGCCCGTGCGGGCGGGTGCCCTCGGCGGAGCAGATGGCGCCGGGGGAGTCCTTCCAGTTCTGGTTGGCGAGACCGCCCCGGTCGGCCCGGTGGACGAGGTAGCCGCGCGAAGTGAGGCCGCCGTGGTCGAGCATCCAGGTGACGGCGGCCCGGGCGTGCGGTTCGAGGCGGCGGGCCAGGGCGGTGTCGCCGGTGTGCTCGGTGTACGCGCCGAGCAGCACGAGGAAGAGCGGGGTGGCGTCGACCGAGCCGTAGTAACGGCCGAAGGGGACCTGGCCGAAGTGGGCCAGTTCGCCGTGCCGTACCTCGTGCACGATCTTGCCCGGCTGGGCGATCCCGTCGTCGCCGCTCCCGGTGGCCTGCGTCGCGGCGAGCGCGGGCAGGGTGGCGGCGGCCAGGTCCGGCCGGTAGGGCAGGGCGAACAGCGAGGTCAGCAGGGCGTCCCGGCCCAGCAGGGTGAGGAACCAGGGGGCGCCGGCGGCCGGGACGCGCACCTCCTCGCCGTCGGGGCCCGTCGCCGGGATCCGCAGGGCGGCGAGGTCGGCGAGCCCCCGGGTGCAGGCGGCGGTCAGCTCGGGCCAGCCGCTGGGGAAGGCCACGCCCCGGATGAACTCCTCCTCATGGGCGCGGACCTGGGCTCGGACGGCGGCGGGGGAGCGGGGGACGCGCAGGGCGCGCCGGTCACCGTGCGGGCGGGCCACGACCCGCAGGGTCAGCTCGGCGGTGCCGTGCGGCGCGAGGTCCAGGGTCCAGGACAGTCGGCGGGCGCCGGTGCCGGTCTCCTCCACGGCGTCCGGCCGGGGGTCGGCCGTCACGGTCGTGACGGAACACCAGGCACCGCGCCGGTAGCCGAACTCCACCCCGTGGCTCAGCACCTGGCGGGTGCGCACGGCGCCGGGCTTGGTGTAGGTGCGGTGGTCGGAGCGCAGCTCGAACTGGTCGGTGAAGTCGGCGTCGGCGGTGAGCGCGAGGTGGACCGTCGTCGGCACCGGGCGATTGCTGGTGACGCGCAGCGACTCCACGAACGAGGAGTCCCCGACGGCCTGTTCGCGGAAGAGCGTGTACGCGGGCGGCTCGTCACGGCCGCCGCGCGGGACGAGCACACAGCGCGCGGTGTCCCCGTCGGCCACCGGTGTGAGTGTCTCGGGCACCGCCCCGTCGACGGTGAGCTGCCACCGGCTCAGATGCCGGGCGTCCCGGACGAACATGCCGTCCGGGGCGCTGCCGCCCCGGTAGCCGCTGATGTCGCCGCGGTCGCCGACGGCGGCGAACGTCCGGCCGTGCACGAGCAGATGATGCCGGTCGGTCATCCTCGGTCCCCTCCCTTGGTCGCCGTGAGGCCGTTCCCGCCCCGTGCGGGCCGGTCGTGCAGCAGGTCGAGCGTGAGCGCGGCGGTCCAGCCGAAGCCGGTGACGCCGCAGGGCTGTGCCGTGTACGGGTCGACGTACTCCGCGAAGCCGGAGGTGCCGGCGGTGTGCAGCATGCCTCTGCGCAGGGCGTCGGCCCGGCCCCGCTCGCCGTGCAGCCGCAGTCCGCGCTCCAGCAGCCAGTTGGTGTTGAACCAGGCCGGCCCGCGCCAGTAGCGGTGCGGGTCGAAGGCCTCACCGAGCAGGTCGTAGCTCGGGACCAGGCGGGTCGTGCCGCCGAGACCGAAGTGCGGCCCGCACGCCGTGCGGACCAGGGTGGCCGCGAGGCCGGGCGGCAGGGCCGGCAGCAGCAGCGGGACGAGTCCGGAGACACCGCGCTCGGGGATCGCCTCCCCGGCGCGCACGTCCCGGCACAGGAACAGGCCCGCCGCCGGATCCCACAGCCGCTCCACCAGAGCCGCCGTCAGACGCTCCCCGCGGGCCCGGCGCGCCGTGCCCGCCACGCCGAGCTCGTCGGCGATGTCGGCCAGGGCGTACTCGGAGGCGATGAGCAGCGCGTTGAACGCCGGGTCCTCCACGGCGAACTCGCCCATCGTGTCGGCGTATCCGCGGTCCCGGTAGTCGGCCGCCAGCCGTACGTACCGTCCGTAGTCCAGATCCGTCGGCCGGTCCTCGGGGACGCCGTGGTCGAGGTCGGCGCGGCGGAAGGAGCGGGCCGGAGCCGGAGCGACCCGGGACAGCGGGCGGTCCCAGCAGGGGCTGTTGTCCATACCCTGTTCCCAGGGGTGCACGACGGACACCAGCCCGCCTCCGCCGAGGTCGCGCCGGCGCAGCAGGTAGCCGTGCCAGGCGGCCAGCCGGGGGTACACCCGGGTGAGGAACCCGCGTGCCCTGGACAGGCCCGGGTCGGCGAGGTGCACCAGCCACGCGGCCAGCGCGTGCACCGGTGGCTGCACGATCCCGGAGGTCTGTACGGTGCGCGGGGCGCCGGCCGCGCGCCCCGCCGCCGACGAGCGCCAGAAGTCGGGGCTCGGGAAGTACGCGTCGAGGGGGACGGAGGGGTTGAAGACGATGTGCGGGATCCGCCCGTCCGTCCACTGGGCCGCCAGCAGCGTCTCCAGCTCCGTCTGGGCCCGTAACGGCGACAGGTGCCTCAGGCCGATGGCGATGAACGCCGAGTCCCACGACCACTGGTGGGGATACAGACGGCGCGAGGGCACGGTGGACGTGCCCGTCCAGTTGCCCTCCAGCACGTGCGCGGCCCTGACGTGCAGGGAAGGCGGCGCGACGGCCGGATCGTATGCGGTCTCGCGCCCCGCGGGACGCGTGGTGAGCTGGGCGATGCGATCCACTCGGGGCTCTCCCAAAGACGTACTCCTGACCAGGATCGGCAGGGGCTACCGTAGGGTTACGTCTATTTAACACGCAAAACTCAATATGTAATGCAAGGTTGGGAAACACAAGGGGGTGTGCATGACCGGACAGCCCGGGAGAACCGGACGAGGCACGGGTCAGGCGAGCGCCGGCGATCTGCTCGAACTGGTGCGCAGTCGCCGCGCCGTGACCCGGGGTGCGCTGCAACAGGCGACCGGCCTGTCCCGGGCCACGGTCGGTCAGCGGCTGGACCGGCTCTTCCGCGCGGGCTGGCTGCGCGAGGGCGCCGGGGGGCCGGTGGACTCCCCGCTGGGCGGACGGCCCTCCATCACCCTGGAGTTCGACGACGAGCACGCGGTGGTCCTCGCCGCCGACCTCGACACCCGGCACGCCCGGGCGGCGGTGCTGTCGCTGAGCGGCGAGATCCTCGCCGAGCACTCCGGCATCCTGGCGGTCGAGGACGGCCCGGACCTCGTGCTCGGCGAACTCGGGCGGTGGTGCGCCGAGTTGCTGGAGAAGACCGGACGCGGCGCCGAGGCCGTCTGCGGGATCGGGCTCGCGGTGCCCGGCCCGGTCGACACCGGGACCGGCCGTGTCGTCCAGCCGCCGATCATGCCCGGCTGGGACGGCTACGACATACGGAGCCGGCTGGCCCGGGCGCTCGGCGAGCACGCGGGCACCGCCGAGGTGCCGGTTCTGGTCGACAACGACGCCAACCTCATGGCCTACGGCGAACAGCGCGCCGGCTACCCCGACTGCTCGGCCTTCGTGCTGGTGAAGGTCTCCACCGGCATCGGCGCCGGGGTCGTGGTGGACGGCTCGGTGTTCCGGGGCATCGACGGCGGCGCAGGCGACATCGGGCACATCCGGGTTCCGGAGGGCGCCGGGGCGCTGTGCCGGTGCGGTTCCTACGGCTGTCTGGCCGCCGTCGCGAGCGGTGGCGCGGTGGCGAGGCGGCTGGCGGAGGCCGGGGTGCCCGCGGCCTCCGGGTCGGACGTGCGCGACCTGCTCGCGGCCGGGCACCCGGAGGCGGTGGGGCTCGCCCGGGAGGCGGGGCGCCGGGTCGGGGACGTCCTGGCGACCGTCGTGACCCTGCTCAACCCGGGCGTGCTGATGATCGCCGGGGATCTGGCCGGAACTCCCTTCCTGACGGGCGTGCGGGAACTGCTGTACCAGCGGGCGCTGCCCCGCTCCACCGCCCACCTCGACGTGGTCACCGCGCGGCTGGGTGAGCGGGCCGCGCTGGTGGGAGCCGGTGCGATGGTCGTCGAGCACCTCTACGCGCCCGAGCGGGCCGAGGAGCGGCTGCGCGCGCTCGGGGTGTGACGTCCACGTTTCGGTCCCGGGACGCGTCCGCATGGTGAAATTCCGTCGGCTGTGGCAGCGTGATTCTCGCCACCCCTGATAAGGGTTGCGCTCAGATGAGCGGATCATGAGCGACTGCACTTCTCCAAAGGGTGGCACTGAGTGCCACCCTTTGATCGTTCATCGAGCGAAATCAAATGGGCGGAAACCCTGCTCACATGAGCATCCAGCCGGGGTTGGGGAGGCTCTTGCGTTCAAGAAGTGAAAACATGCGCTCGCGATCGCTTGCCGTGCCTTGACTTTCGATCCGCTGGCGGGCGAGTGGTTACAGGCGCATGACGCACGAGTGGACGTACCCAGAAGCCTTTGATCTGGGTATGTTCCTCGCCGTCAGGGCAGCCACCGCGTCCTCGAGGAGTCGAGACCCGTGTCGGAAAACAAAGATCCCCACGTAGCTGAGCACGGCACCAGCGTTGAGGGCGTGAAGTTCGTCTACGACTTCACCGAGGGCAACAAGGACCTCAAGGACCTCCTCGGTGGCAAGGGCGCGAACCTCGCCGAGATGACCAACCTGGGCCTTCCGGTTCCTCCCGGCTTCACGATCACCACCGAGGCCTGCAAGGTCTACCTGGACAGCGGTGAGGAACCGGCGGCACTGCGTGACGAGGTGAGTGCACACCTCGACGCGCTCGAGGCCCGCATGGGCAAGAAGCTCGGCCAGGCCGACGACCCGCTGCTGGTGTCGGTGCGCTCGGGCGCCAAGTTCTCCATGCCCGGCATGATGGACACCGTCCTCAACATCGGCCTGTCCGACAAGTCGGTGCAGGGCCTGGCCAAGCAGGCCGGCGACGACCGCTTCGCGTGGGACTCCTACCGCCGCCTCATCCAGATGTTCGGCAAGACCGTCCTGGGCGTCGACGGCGAGCTGTTCGAGGACGCGCTGGACGCGGCCAAGGCGGCCAAGAAGGTCACGGTCGACACCGAGCTGGAGGCCGCCGACCTCAAGAAGCTCGTCACCAAGTTCAAGAAGATCGTCAAGACCGAGGCCGGCCGGGACTTCCCGCAGGACCCGCGCGAGCAGATGGACCTCGCCATCCACGCGGTCTTCGACTCCTGGAACACCGACCGGGCCAAGCTCTACCGCCGCCAGGAGCGCATCCCGCACGACCTGGGCACGGCCGTCAACGTCTGCTCCATGGTCTTCGGCAACCTCGGCCCCGACTCCGGCACCGGCGTCGCCTTCACCCGCGACCCCGCCTCCGGCCACCAGGGCGTCTACGGCGACTACCTCCAGAACGCCCAGGGCGAGGACGTCGTCGCCGGCATCCGCAACACCGTGCCGCTCGCCGAGCTGGAGTCGATCGACAAGAAGTCGTACGACCAGCTCATGCAGATCATGGAGACGCTGGAGAACCACTACAAGGATCTCTGCGACATCGAGTTCACCATCGAGCGCGGTGTGCTGTGGATGCTCCAGACCCGCGTCGGCAAGCGCACCGCGGGCGCGGCCTTCCGCATCGCCACCCAGCTGGTGGACCAGGGTCTGATCGACGAGGCCGAGGCGCTCACCCGCGTCAACGGCGCCCAGCTCGCGCAGCTGATGTTCCCGCGCTTCGACGAGGACGCGAAGGTCCAGCAGGTCGGCCGCGGCATCGCCGCCTCCCCGGGCGCGGCCGTCGGCAAGGCCGTCTTCGACTCCTACACGGCCGTGAAGTGGTCCCGCTCCGGCGAGAAGGTCATCCTGATCCGCCGGGAGACCAACCCCGACGACCTGGACGGCATGATCGCCGCCGAGGGCATCCTCACCTCCCGCGGCGGCAAGACCTCCCACGCGGCCGTCGTCGCCCGCGGCATGGGCAAGACCTGTGTCTGCGGCGCGGAGGAGCTGGAGGTCGACACCAAGCGCCGCCGGATGACCGTCCCCGGCGGGCACGTCGTCGAGGAGGGCGACGTCGTCTCCATCGACGGCTCCTCCGGCAAGGTCTACCTCGGTGAGGTTCCGGTCGTGCCGTCGCCGGTCGTGGAGTACTTCGAGGGCCGGATGCACCCGGGCGCCGACGACGCCGACGAACTCGTCGAGGCCGTCCACCGCATGATGGCCTTCGCCGACCGCAAGCGGCGGCTGCGCGTGCGCGCCAACGCCGACAACGCCGAGGACGCGCTGCGCGCCCGCCGCTTCGGCGCCCAGGGCATCGGCCTGTGCCGCACCGAGCACATGTTCCTCGGCGACCGGCGTGAGCTGGTGGAACGGCTGATCCTGGCCGACACGGACGCCGAGCGCGAGGAGTCCCTCAAGCAGCTGCTCCCGCTGCAGAAGCAGGACTTCGTCCAGCTCTTCGAGTCGATGGACGGCCTCCCGGTCACCATCCGCCTGCTCGACCCGCCGCTGCACGAGTTCCTGCCGGACATCACGGAGCTCTCGGTCCGCGTGGCCCTGGCGGAGTCCCGCCAGGAACCGCACGAGAACGAGCTGCGCCTGCTCCAGGCCGTGCACCGGCTGCACGAGCAGAACCCGATGCTGGGTCTGCGCGGTGTGCGTCTCGGCCTGGTCATCCCCGGCCTGTTCACCATGCAGGTCCGCGCGATCGCCGAGGCCGCGGCCGAGCGCAAGGCCGCCAAGGGCGACCCGCGAGCCGAGATCATGATCCCGCTGGTGGGCACGGTCCAGGAGCTGGAGATCGTCCGCGAGGAGGCCGACCAGGTCATCGCCGAGGTCGAGGCGGCCTCCGGCGCGCAGCTGAAGCTGTCCATCGGCACGATGATCGAGCTGCCGCGCGCCGCGCTCACCGCCGGTCAGATCGCCGAGGCCGCGCAGTTCTTCTCCTTCGGCACCAACGACCTCACCCAGACGGTGTGGGGCTTCTCCCGGGACGACGTGGAGGCGAGCTTCTTCACCGCGTACCTGGAGAAGGGCATCTTCGGTGTCTCCCCGTTCGAGACGATCGACAAGGACGGTGTCGGCTCGCTGGTGAAGCTGGCCGCCAAGGCCGGCCGTGAGACCCGTCCCGACCTCAAGCTCGGTGTCTGCGGTGAGCACGGCGGCGACCCGGAGTCGGTCCACTTCTTCCACGAGGTCGGACTCGACTACGTCTCCTGCTCGCCGTTCCGCATCCCGGTGGCCCGTCTGGAGGCGGGCCGGGCGGCGGTGCAGTCCCAGGGCAGCGATCACCGGTAGGCCGGGCACGGAACCCGGAGCCGCCGAGGTCCCCGACCCTCACCGATCGCGGCGGCTCCGGCTCACGAAGGAGCGCGGGAGCGGCACCTTGTGCGGAGGTGCGGCTCCCGCGCTGCCGTGTCACCGGGGCAGGCCCTCCCGCAGGCACACGGGGGTACCGGTCCTCGCCGCCGTCAGGAGCGCGGCGAGGGTGGACAGCCGGGTGGCCAGCGGCGTGGATTCCAGGTCGGGCAGGGCGAAGAAGCCGTGCCGGTCGTGTTCCGAGCTGCGCAGGACGGGCTGCCCGGCCGGGAGCCGGCCACCGTGGAAGTAGAAGTCGATCACCGGCCCGGTGTCCAGCACGTCGGCTCGGTGGTCGTACCCGATGAACCGCAGGTCCCCTTCGAGGGCGATGCCGGTCTCCTCGTGCAGCTCCCGGCGTGCGGCGCCGACGGGGTCCTCGCCCGGGTCGAGCATGCCGCCCGGCAGCCCCCACAGCCCCGCGGCGGGCTGCCCCCCGGCGTAGCGCAGCAGCAGGATCCGGTCCTCGGCGTCGAGCAGCAGGACGCAGGACGCGACGATGGTCTGCGGCAGTGTCTTGACCCACTCGGCGCGGGGCAGCACCCGGGGCGCGTCGGGGGCGGGCACGGTCGTGTCCACGGTGGAGTTCCTTCCGTCGGCCGGACAGCCCGGACGGGCTGCCCGAACGGTGGAACGGCCGGACCCGCCGATGGTCACCGGCGCGTCGGGGCTCAGGTGTCGCAGGCGACCCCGTCGCGCCCGTGAAAACCGGGCCGGGTGGTTACGAGCGGAACGGGCCCGTCACCTCGTAGGTGATGCCGCCCGAGGACGAGCCGCTGGTGCCGCGCTGGCTGGAGAAGTAGAGGCGGGTGCCGTCCGGGGAGAAGGCCGGGCCGGTGATCTCCGAGGCGGACTGGCCGTCGACGCGGAGGAAGGGGGCCACGACGTCGTCCGGGGTGATGACGCAGATCTCCATGGTGCCGCCGTCCTCGGCGACGAAGAGGTCGCCGGAGGCGGAGCCGGTGATGTTGTCCACGCCGGTGAGCGGGGCCGTTCCGCCGGTGACGAGGGAGTCGTCGTAGGCGAGTTCGATGGTCTGGGCGGCGGCGTCGTACTGCCAGACGCGGTTGTCGCCCTTGGTCGTGAACCAACAGGTGTCGTTCGCGTAGTGGCAGCCCTCGCCGCCGTTGAAGCGCTTGGCGCCGAAGACCTGGTCGCGGGTGGCCGTCGCGCCCGTGGGGTCGGGGACGCGGGACCAGGTGACCGGGCCGCTGGTGCCGCTGCCCGCCACCATGACCTCCAGCGTGCCGGAGGACAGGTCACCCCAGGTCGTCGGCCGGAAGCGGTAGAAGCAGCCGTCCGTGACGTCCTCCGTCAGGTAGACGACCTTGCGGACCGGGTCGGCCGCGGCCGCCTCGTGCTTGAAGCGGCCCATCGCGTCACGGCGTACCGCCGCCTTCACGCCCCACGGATCCGTCTCGTAGACGTAGCCCCGGTCCACCTCCTCGCAGGACAGCCAGGTGTTCCATGGCGTCTTGCCGCCCGCGCAGTTCTGCCGGGTGTTCGACAGGACGCGGTACGCGCCCGTGATCGCCCCGGTCGCCGAGAATTTCACCGCGCTCGCGCCGCCCGAGGGGTTGATCTCGGAGTTGGAGACATAGATCCAGCCGGTGCCGTCGGCGTAACAGGCGCCGCCGTCGGGGGCGTTGTGCCAGGTGTACGAGGTGCTCCCGACCCGCTGTCCGGACCGGGCGACGACCCGGCTCGTGAAGCCGCCGGGGAGTCTGATGCCGTTGGCGTCGGGGGAACCCAGCGGACCGTAGGGGCCGGTGCCGGGCTGGGCCGGGGCCGCGTACGCGGCACCGCGCCACAGGGTTCCGCCCAGAGCGGCCGATGTGCCGCCGAGGACGGCCGCACGCAGGAGGCTACGACGTTCCACACTCACTCCAGAGGTGCCGTACCGCCCCGCCGCCGGTCGACGGCAGGGGTCGTGCGGGGGAGAAGGGGGAGGCGGAAAGGACGCTAAGGGCGCGGGGTTGACGGAGCATGGACAACCCGTGGCCATGGGGCGGCACGCTGTGTGCGGCTGGGCGGCTGGGCCGAATGGAGACGCCGGGCCCGCCGGAGCCCGCCGGGACATGCCGAAGTGGCGTGCGCGCCCGGGCAGGCGTGCACGCCACTTCGCTTCGCGCAGGGGCCGGATCAGCCGCAGCTGCCCGAGATCCACCGGTGGGAGCGGACCTTGTACGTACCGGCCAGGTTGCCGCCGTGCTGCTGACGGGTGCAGCCGATGCGGTCGGAGTAGTCGGTACCCCGGTAGTACGCCACACCGCTGGAACTGCTGGTGCCCGCGTTCCACACCGACTTCACGTTGGTCGTGGCGGCCCACGAACACCGGATGGAACCGCTCTGCCAGTCGGGGTCGGCCACGTCCCACGAGCACTTGCTGCCGGTGAAGTTGGCGCCGGTCCAGAAGCAGACGTGCCCGGACGCGCAGTCCACCGCGGCGGGTGCGGCAGGGGCCGCCGACGCGGAGCTCGGCACGGCCAGGGCGGTGACGGCGGCTGCGCTGACGGTCAGCACCGCGAGCAGCGAGTTCGTACGAGAGTGCCGGCGTACGGAAAGGCGCATGAGCCTGGTCTCCTCGGAGATCGGGGACGGTTGAGCGGACGGCCCGACGCTGGCAAGGCGCGACGGGGCCGGGCAAGGACACGGGGGCCCGCTGGGATGCCGGGACGGCGTCCCGGCGCCGACCTGGCGCGTTCCGGAACCGTTGGGACGGCCATGGGACGCCTTTGGTGGCACAGTGTCGGCACGAGACGCCCGACCAGCGTCCTGTCGGGGATCCAGAGGGGGGAGAGGCGTTGTCCGCATGCCCGGAAACGGAACGGTTCGCCGCGCTGCTGCGTTCGCTGAAGAGCCGGTCAGGGTTGAGTTACGAGGCCCTCGCCCGGAAGTCCGGACTGGCCGGTTCGACCTTGCACCGCTACTGCCGGGGCACGTCGGTGCCGCAGGACTACGGCAGCGTGCACCGGCTGGCGACGGTCTGCGGCGCGACCCCGGAGGAACTGCGCACGCTGCACCGCCTGTGGGCCCTGGCGGACGCGGCCCGGGCGGCGGCCGGTGCGGGGACAGACGGGGCACACGGCCCCGTCGCGGGGGAAGAGGCCGACGGGTCCGAGCCTGACGCCCCGCACCCCCACGTCCCCCCGGGCCCGGCCACGGGCCCGGACCCGTCCCCGGCCGCCCATTCGAGCTCGGGCACGCATGCGGGTGCGGCTACGCACGAGGACCCGGCTCCGCACCCGGGCACGGGTGAGGGTGCGGCTGAGCACGAGGGCCCGATTACGCACCCGGGCACGAGTGAGGGTGCGGCTGCGCACGAGGGCCCGACTACGCAACCCACTCGGGCCTCGACCACGAACCCGGTCCCTGCCACGAACCCGGTCCCTGCCACACACCCGGCCCCGTCCACACACCCGGCCCCTGACACGCGCCCGGCCTCACCCCCGGCCCCAAACGCCGCCCCGCCCTCCGCCCCGGCCCCTCCCCGGGCCGGTGAACAGCCGGACACCGCGCCGGCCGCCCCGGTGGCCGCCTGGCCGCGCAGCCGCCGGTTGCGCTCCACCGTCGTCACCGCCGCGCTCATCGCCGCCGTCGGTGTCTCCGCCTGGGCCCTGTCGAACGGCCGGTCGCCCTCCGGCGGCGGCGGTCAACGTGCCGACGCGGACCGGCCGTTGTTCTCGGCCAACTGCCCGCCCGTGATCGCCATGGGCGAGCACGACGAGTGCGTGCGCGAGGTGCAGCGCCTGCTGCACGCCAAGGGCGCGGACATCGGCGTGGACGGGGACTTCGGGCCGCAGACCCTGCGCCGTGTCACGGCCTTCCAGGTGCTCGCCGGGCTCCAGCCCAACGGAGTCGTCGGGGAGCCGACGAAGAAGGCGTTGTACGCCTCGAAGGTCCGGATGAGCGTGTGGCCGCAGCGGAAGGTGCGGGAGCGGGTCCGGGAGGTGTTCCCCGAGGCGCCGGACAAGGCGGTGGCCATCGCGGACTGCCAGTCCTTCCTCGACCCGCTGCACATCCTCCCCAACACCAACGGCACCCGGAACTGGGGCCTGTTCCAGATCTCCGACGCCCGGCTGCGCGACCTGGGCGGCACACCGCGCGAGGCCCTCGACCCGGAGTGGAACATCCAGGCGGCCCGGAAACTGTGGAGCCGTGAACGCGACTTCGGCGACTGGCCCCACTGCGAACGCGCCGCCGACGCCCCTCGCTCACCGGCACCCCGGCACTCGCCCACGACGGCCCGGCCCCCGAGCTGAACGACACCCCGGCCGCCCACGGCCCCCGGCCTGCCATGCGGACGGGACGGGGAAGGCACCCCTCCAGGACGGAGAGGTGCCTTCGTTCAGCCAGGGGCCGCCGGCCGTGCGGTTACGCGGCGCGGACCGCGTAGGCCGTCACCCGCACCGTCTCGTCGTCCAGGCACTGCCCGGACATCAGGTCGAAGCGCTGCTTGAGCAGGGGGGAGGCGACGAAGGGACGGCCCCGGTGGGTGCCGGTGAGGCCTCGGGAGAGGACCGCGGCGCCGGTGAAGGGGTCGCGGTTGTCGATGGCGAACAGGCCGCCGGAACGGTCGCGGAAGATCGCGGCCTGCCGGCCGTCCGGCAGCAGTGCGGCCACCCCGCGGCCCGGGAGCAGCGTGTTCAGGTCGCAGACCGCGAACCAGTCCCCGTCCAGGTCGAGTTCGATCTTGAGGTCGGTGGTCTCGAGTGCCAGGGTCATCGCTGGGCGCTTCCTTCCAGTACGTCAGCGGCGGGTCGCATGCCGATGGACAGCAGCGGCAGGTCGGGCTTCATCTGGTCGCGCTCGGGCACGAAGGCGACGACCGGGTCCGGGGTGTCCGGCGCGTTCACGAAGGACACGAACCGGGCCAGCTTCTCGGGGTCGTTGATGGTCTCGGCCCACTCGTCCCGGTAGTGCGCGACATGTGCCCGCATGAGCTGCTCCAGCTCGTCGCAGATGCCGAGCGAGTCGTGCACGACGACGTCCCGTACGTGGTCCAGGCCGCCGGGGATCCGCTCCAGCCAGGTCGAGGTGCGCTCCAGGCGGTCGGCCGTGCGGATGTAGAACATCAGGAACCGGTCGATCAGGCGGACCAGTTCGGCGTCCGACAGGTCCTGGGCCAGGAGGTCGGCGTGGCGCGGGGTCGCGCCGCCGTTGCCGCCGACGTAGAGGTTCCAGCCGTTCGCGGTGGCGATCACGCCGAAGTCCTTCGACTGGGCCTCGGCGCACTCGCGCTGGCAGCCGGAGACGGCCGACTTCAGCTTGTGCGGGGAGCGCAGGCCCCGGTAGCGCAGCTCCAGGTCGATGGCCATCCGGACGGAGTCCTGGACGCCGTAGCGGCACCAGGTCTGGCCGACGCAGGACTTCACCGTGCGCAGCGACTTGCCGTAGGCGTGGCCGGACTCGAACCCGGCGTCCACCAGGCGCGCCCAGATCAGCGGGAGTTGCTCGACGCGGGCGCCGAACATGTCGATCCGCTGACCACCGGTGATCTTCGTGTAGAGGCCGAAGTCGCGGGCGATCTCGCCGATCACGATGAGCTTCTCCGGGGCGATCTCGCCGCCGGGGATGCGCGGCACGACCGAGTACGAGCCGTTCTTCTGGAGGTTGGCAAGGAAGTGGTCGTTGGTGTCCTGGAGCGCGGCCTGCTCGCCGTCCAGGACGTAGCCGCTCGCGCCGATCGTCGGGGCCAGGGAGGCGATGATCGAGCCGACGGCCGGCTTGCAGACCTCGCAGCCGTCACCGCCCCGGGCCTCCTCGCGGCCGTGCCGGTCCAGCAGGTCCTGGTAGGTGGTGATGCGCAGGGCGTGGACGATCTCGTACAGCTCCTCGCGGGTCTGCCCGAAGCAGCCGCACAGGCCCTTGTCGACCTCGACGCCGTTCGCCTCCAGCTCGGCGTTGACGAGCTGGCCGAGGACCTTGACGCAGGAGCCGCAGCCGGTGCCGGCCTTGGTGCACTTCTTCACCTCGGGCACCGTCGTGCACTGGTGGTCGGTGACCGCGCCGCGGATCGTGCCCTTGGAGACGTTGTGGCAGGAGCAGACGATCGCCTCGTCCGGTAGCGCGGACGGGCCGAGCTGCACGGACTCCCCGGCCCCGGCGGGCAGCACCAGCGACTCGGGCGAGACCGGCGGCACCGAGCCGGTGAAGGCCTTCAGCGTGCCGTACGCCTCCGCGTCGCCGACCAGGATGCCGCCGAGCAGCGTGCCGTCGCGGCCGATGACCAGCTTCTTGTACAGCCCCGCGCGGGAGTCGGAGTAGACGACGTCCAGGCAGTCCTCGGCGGTGCCGTGCGCGTCACCGAAGGACGCCACGTCCACGCCGAGCAGCTTCAGCTTGGTGGAGAGGTCGGCACCGGTGAAGGACGCCTCGTCCGAGGCGATCGTGGCCGCGGCCGTCTCGGCCTGCTCGTAGCCGGGCGCCACCAGGCCGTACACGCGGCCGTCGGAGGCCAGCGCGCACTCGCCGATCGCGAAGACGTGCGGGTCGGAGACCGTACGGCACTGCTCGTCGACCGTGATGCCGCCGCGCTCGCCGACCGTCAGACCGCAGTCGCGGGCCAGCTGGTCGCGGGGGCGGACACCGGCGGAGAACACCACCATGTCGGTGGCCAGTTCGGAGCCGTCGGAGAGCTTCATGCCGGTGACGGCGCCCTCGGAGTCGACCAGGATCTCCTGCGTGCCCACGCCCGTGTGGACGGTCAGGCCCATCTCCTCGATGGTGCGCAGCAGCGCGGCGCCGCCGCCGTCGTCCACCTGGACGGGCATCAGCCGGGGCGCGAACTCCACGATGTGGGAGGTGAGTCCGAGGCCCTTCAGCGCCCCCGCGGCCTCCAGGCCGAGCAGACCGCCGCCGACCACCGCGCCGACCGTCGCCTTCGACTTGGCGTACTCCTCGATCGCGAGCAGGTCCTCGATCGTGCGGTAGACGAAGCAGCCCTCGGCGTCCTTGTTCGGAACCGGTGGCACGAACGGGTACGAGCCGGTCGCCAGGACCAGCACGTCGTAGTCCACGACGAGACCGGAGCGGGCGGTGACCCGGCGGGCCTCACGGTCGACGGCGGTCGCCGGGTCGCCGATGTGCAGCTCGATGCCGTGGTCCTCGATGAACGCCAGGTCCGTCATGGACAGGTCGTCCGGGGTCTTCCCCGAGAAGTACGAGGTCAGGGCGACGCGGTCGTAGGCCGGACGCGGCTCCTCGCAGAGCACGACCACGCGGTGCGTGGCGGTCAGGCCGCGCTCGGCGAGCGCTTCGAGGAAGCGCTGGCCGACCATGCCGTGGCCGACGAGCACGATCGTGGGGGTGGCCTCCGTGGCCTCCGGGGTGGCGGTCATCAGGAGCCTCCATCGTTGGTGAGCAGGTGGAGCAGCGGGCCGCCGTCGGAGGGGAGCGGCTCTGCTCCCTCCCAGGCGCGGGCGAGCGCGCCGACGGTGCCGAGTTCGCCGACGAGGACCCCGCCGACCAGGCGGTCGTCGCGGACGACGACCTTGCGGTAGGTGCCGCGGGTGGCGTCGGCGAGCTGGACGACGTCGTCGCCCGGAAGCGCCTCGGTCTCACCGAAGGCGGCGAGGTCGAAGGGGCTGTCGTGCCCGTTGAGCGTGAGCCGCGTCAGGGAACGCGTGCCGGTGTACCGGGCGGTGGGGTCACCGGCCAGCAACTCGGCCAGCGCGTCGGCCTGTTCGAGCGCCGGAGTGGCCAGGCCGTACACCGTGCCGTGGTGCTGGACGCAGTCCCCGACGGCGTGGATGTCCGGGTCGGAGGTGCGGAGTTCGTCGTCGACGACGATGCCCTTGCGCACCTCCAGACCGGCGGCCTGCGCCAGACCCACCCGCGGGTGGACACCGCAGGCCAGGACCACCAGATCGGCGTCGAGGGCATATCCGTCGGCCATCTCCACCGAGCGGACCGTGCCGCCGACGCAGCGCACGTCACGGACACGGAGGTCGGTGTGCACCTCGACGCCGAGGTCGGTGAGGTGCCGCCTGACCAGCTTCGACGCCGACGGGTCGAGCTGGCGCTCCATCAGCCGCTCCGACTGCTGGGCGAGCACCACCTGCGCGCCGCGCAGGGCGAGCGCCCGGGCCGCGGAGACCCCGAGGAGCCCGCCGCCGATGACGACCGCCTTCGTGCCCGGCCGGACCGCCTTGGACAGGCCCAGGCAGTCGTCCATGGTGCGGAACGCGTGGACGCCCTCGGGCAGTTGGTGGTCCTCGGTGAACAGGCCGCGCAGCGGCGGCAGTACGGGGTTGGACCCGGTGGCCAGCACGAGCCTGTCGTATGCGATCTCCGAGCCGTCCTCGCACCGCACGGTCCGTGCCGCGCGGTCGATTCCGGTGACCCGGCCGCGGGTCAGCTCCGCGGGCGCCGGCAGGGCGATCACCTCGGGGCTGTACCGTCCGGCCAGGACCTCGGCGAGCAGCACCCGGTTGTAGGGCCGGTGCTCCTCCTCGCCGATCAGCAGCGCGGGCGTGCCGAGCTCACCGAGCCGCCGGGCGAGCCGTACGCCCGCCAGGCCGGTGCCGATCACCACCACACGCTCATTCGAGGTCATGTCCTTGAGCGTGCGGTGCCGGTGTTACCCGGCAGCATCACCTCTGTTTCCCGCGGGGAACGCTGCCCTCAGCGGGGAGGGGCGGTGGGTGTGAGGGTTCCTGAAGTGCGGTGACGGCCGACTGTGAGGGGACGTGGGGGCGTCGCATAGGGTCGCGGTCATGCCCGACATATCGCTGACCATGATCGTCCTGCTCTGCCTCGCGGCCCTCGCCGCCGGCTGGATCGACGCCGTGGTCGGCGGGGGCGGCCTCCTGCTGCTGCCCGTGCTGCTGCTCGGACTGCCGGCGAACACACCCGCCGCGCACGCGCTGGGCACCAACAAGGCCGTCGCCATCGTCGGCACCACGGGCGCGGCCGTGACATACGCCCGCAAGGCTCCCGTGGACGTCCGTACCGCCGTCCGCATCGGGCTGGCCGCCCTCGCCGGTTCCTCCGCCGGGGCGTTCTTCGCGGCCGGGATGAGCACCGACGTCCTCAAGCCGGTGATCATGGTGGTGCTGCTCGGGGTCGCCGCCTTCGTGATCCTGCGGCCCGCCTTCGGCACGGCCCCCGCGACCGGCCCGGCGACCCCCCGCCGGATCCTCGCGGCGATCGGCCTCGGCGGCCTCGGCATCGGCTTCTACGACGGTCTGATCGGCCCCGGCACCGGCACGTTCCTGGTCCTCGCGCTCACCGCGATCCTCCACCTCGACCTCGTCACCGCCTCCGCCACCGCGAAGATCGTCAACTGCTGCACCAACGCCGGGGCGCTGGCCACCTTCGCGTGGCAGGGCGCGGTCCTGTGGCAACTGGCGGCCCTGATGGCCCTGTTCAACCTCGTGGGCGGCACCCTCGGTGCGCACACCGCCCTGAAGCAGGGCAGCGGCTTCGTCCGGATCGTGCTGCTGACGGTCGTCTTCGCCCTGGTGGCGAACCTGGCGTACGAGCAGTGGTTCGCCTAGGCGGCCGAGCCCCCTCGCAGATCCAGCAGTTCGACCATGCCGGTTCCGTCCTCGTCGCCGTGCCCCTGCGCGAGCCGCCGCTCCATCAGCGCCGTGTACGGCGTGAGCAGTTCCGGGCTGACCCGCTGTTCCTCGGCCGTGCGCAGCAGCGTGGCGTTGGCCGTGACCTGCATCGCGAGGTTGGACACGACGTCGCGGGTGTAGTCGCCGCTCTGGATCCGGTCGGCGCTCTGGTGCACGGCCGGGGCCATCGCGGTCAGCCAGTCCACGAGCAGCGGTGCGAAGTCCTTCGGCGCGATGTCCTCCGGGCGGATCAGCGCGAAGGCGTGGGTGACACCGGCGAACATGCCGCTCATCGCGCTCAGCAGTGCCACGTCGTGCAGCGCGGCGAAGCCCGGGTCCGCCCCGACGTAGCGGGTTCCGGCCGGGACGGCGAGGGTGTCGCGGTGTTCCTCGAACGCCTCGGGGGAACCGCTGTACAGGACGTAGCCGCCGGAGTCCGGGGCGCCGATCATGGGCGGTACGGCCATGATCCCGCCGTCCAGGAAGCGGGCACCGCGCGCCTCGGCCCAGGCGGCGCGGGCCCGGCCCTCGGCCGGGGTGCCGGTGGTGAGGTTCACCAGGTCCCGCCCCGTGGGGTCGGCCCCGTCGAGGGCCTCGTCCACGGAGGCGTCGTCGAGCAGGCAGGCGATCACCAGCCGGTGCGCGGCCACCGCCTCGGCGGCGGTCCGGGCGACGGTGGCGCCGTCGGCGGCGAGGGCCTCGGCGCGGGAGGGCGTGCGGTTCCAGACGGTCACCTCGTGCCCGGCGGCCAGCCAGGTGCGGGCCAGGGCGGTGCCCATGGCCCCGGTGCCGAGCAGGGTGACAGGGGTGCGGGAATGAACTTCCTTGTGGGTCATGGCGTTTAGGCTCGTCCAGGGGAGCGGGCCGCTCAAGTACGTACTTCGGAGTGGGTGGTTACCCCGGGGGAAGAGTGCAGGCAGTGGACGGGGGAGAGGTGGCATGGGGACGACAGGGCGACGGCCGGGGGCGTACGTCTGCGGGATCGACGCGGCGATGGACGTGATCGGCGGCAAGTGGAAGGTGCTGATCCTGTGGGCGCTGCACGAACGGCCCTGCCGTTTCGGGGAGTTGCGGCGCGCGCTGCCCGGCGTCACGGAGAAGGTGCTCGCCTCGCACCTGCGGCAGCTGGAGGCCGACGGCCTGGTGCACCGCGAGGCGTACGACGAGGTGCCGCCCCGCGTGGAGTACTCGCTGACGGCGCGGGGCGTCTCCCTGAACGAGGCGCTGGAACCCCTGGGCGCCTGGGGGAGGGCCAACGTCCTGGACGGGTCACCGGCTGCCGGTCAGATGCGCGAAGACGACGACGTTGCCCTGGTAACCGGTGCCCCGTGACCAGCCGCCGCCGCAGGTGATGACCCGCAGCTCCGGCCGGTGCGCGGGGCCGTAGACCTTCTCGTCGGGGAAGTCCTTCGCGGCGTACACCTCGACGGCGTCCACGGTGAACACCGCGACACCGCCGTCCCGCCGGTCCACCTCGATCGTGCTGCCCCTGGTCAGGGCGCCCAGGTCGTAGAACACCGCGGGCCCGTCGGCGTTGTCGACATGGCCGGCGACGATCGCGGTGCCCCGTTCGCCGGGGGTGGTGCCGGCCTCGTACCAGCCGGCGAGGTTCTCGTCCGCGGCGGGCGGTACGTCGAGGCTGCCGGTCCTCGTCAGGCCGAGCCCGGTCAGCGGCGCGTCCACGCGGATCGCCGGGATGCGGATGCGGTCGGGCGGCGAGGGCGGCAGCGCGGGCACGGCGGGCCGCTCACCGGCCCGGCCGTCCAGCCCCGCCCGGGCCTGCGCGGGGGAGGGCTGCGGCGGGGCGTGCGTCGCGGTGCCGTCGCGCAGCAGCCACGCCCCGGAGCACAGGGCGAACACCGTCACGGCCGCCATGGCGGCGTTCGCGGGATCGCGGACACCGCTGCCGAACCTGGGAAACCTGCGCATACCCACCCTTTTCTGCTGGCCCCGTACCCCCTCCGGGCCGCGAGGGGCGTCGGACCCGGAGGGGGAGGGGACACGCGGTACCGGCGACGGACAGCGGAGGGTGTCCGTCAGATCCCGTCGCCTCTCGCCCGGCGATGCAGGAGCCAGGTACCGCCCGCGGCGGCGACGGCGAGGGCCGCCACACCGGCCGCGGTCTGCACGGGGTCGGGGCCCAAGGCGCCGCCGACCCCCGTCTTCACACTCCCCCGGGGATGCACCCGCTCGCGCACCGGCGTCAGCGTGACCACCAGGTCCCCGGTGATCCGCCGGCCGCTGCCGGAACAGGTCGCGGTGATCTCGTACGTGCCCGGCTGCGCGCTCGACGGCACCCTGAACGCGCCGGTGGCGTCCTGTCCGTAGGCGTCCGGTGCCAGGCTGAGCGAACCGGCCCCGACCGCGCTGGCGTCGCCCGTCGCCGGGCCGCCGTCGCCGCAGTCCGCCGTACGCACCGTGACCTGACCGCCGGGCACGACCGAGGCGGGGGAGACCTCCAGGCCGTCGGCGGACGCGCCGTACGCGGGACCCGCCGCGGCGAGGGCCGCCGCGGCGACGGCGAACGCGGTGGCGGTCAGCGGCCGGGCGGTACGTCGCATCGGTGCTCCCTCGAGCGGTTCGTTCGTGCGCCTGCCCTTCCGAGGTAACGGGCAGCGGCACGGCCGCGCTTGCTGAGGGAGCGTCAGAATTGGGGTGAACGGGTGTCGGGGACCGTGCTGTCCGGCCTCTGTTCCTGGCCGTTTCGCCAGGTCACAGGGGGTGAGGGCGGGCGGGCTGCTAAAAAGCGCGGGGCGCGCGGGTGAACGGGTGACCCGGGTGTGCGCGACGGCGCTTGACCTCAACAAAGGTTGAGGTACGAGGCTGGGCGCATGAACCCGACTCAGACCGATTCAGCAACCGCCCGGCAGACCCCCGCGGACCCGATCCGCCTGACCCTCGTCGTGGGCAGCAACCGGCACGGCCGCTTCGGGCCCGTCGTCGCCAACTGGCTCCTCGATCGCATCCGGGACCGGGACGACCTGGTCGCCGAGGTCGTGGACGTCGCCGAGGTCGCGCTGCCGATGTCCCTCGAACCGACCGCCGAGGCCAGTGCCGCGCTGTCCGCCGTGACCCCGAAGCTGGCCGGCGCGGACGCCTTCGTGGTCCTCACCCCCGAGTACAACCACTCCTTCCCGGCGGGCCTGAAGAACCTCGTCGACTGGCACTTCACCGAGTGGCAGGCCAAGCCCGTGGGCCTCGTCTCCTACGGCGGCGTGTCCGGCGGCCTGCGCGCCGTGGAGCACCTCCGCCAGGTCTTCGCCGAGCTCCACGCCGTGACGGTCCGCGACACGGTCTCCTTCCACAACGCCGGCGCCTCCTTCGACGACCGGGGCACCCTGCGCGATCCGTCCGGACCGAACGCGGCGGCGAAGGTCATGCTGGACCAACTGGTGTGGTGGGGGCTCGCGTTGCGGGAGGCCAGGCGGAGCAGGCCCTACGGCGGCTGAGTCGGCCGCGCGCACGCCGGCCCTCGCCCGGGCCGGCGCCGCACGCCTCACTCCCGTGCCCGCCAGTCGCCGCTCGCGATCACCTGTCCCCGGGCCCGCAGCCGCGCGGCGACGGCGGGCGCGGCCACGTACACCCAGGCCCGCACGGCCGCCCCGTCGGCCGCCCGTACGGCCTTCCGCTCGACGCGCTCGTACAGACTGCGCGGATCCCCCGGCACGTACTCCTCCAGCCGGTCCAGCTCGGCGAGCAGCTCCTCGTACGCCTCCGGCAGCGCGGTGACCAGCTCCCCGCTGACCGGGCCGCCGCCCGCTTCCCCGACGGCGTACGGGTAGCCGGGCCCCTGGTACAGCACGGCGTCCGCGAGCCGGGCCGGCTCCTCGGAGCGGGTGCGGCCGCGCAGCAGGAGGTCGTGGTTGACCTCCCCCGGACGGAGGGTGCCGTAGACGAAGAAGGGGAGGGCCACAGGAACGATTCTGCACCCTCACGCACCTGCACAGCGGGGCTATGGACATGCCATGTCCGCTTCCGCCGTGACTCGCGGTCGACATCAACGCCCCGGTCCAAGGCCTGGTACCGCGGAGCACAAGGCGGTGGCGGCGGCCTGGAAGGCCGTCGTGGTGAGCTGACCGCTGCTACGGCCGCACCGCCTCCAGCCGCACCGCGCACGCCTTGAACTCCGGCATCCGCGACGTCGGATCGAGCGCGGGGTTGGTGAGGGTGTTGGCCCGTCCCTCACCCGGCCAGTGGAAGGGCATGAAGACGGTGTCGGGCCGGATGGCGTTGGTGATCCTCGCGGGCGCCACGGCCCGGCCCCGCCGCGACACCACGGCGACCGGATCACCCTCGGCGGCGCCCAGCCGGGCCGCCAGCCGCGGGTGCAGCTCCACGAACGGCCCGGGAGCGGCGGCGTTCAGCTCCGCCACCCGCCGGGTCTGCGCCCCGGACTGGTACTGCGCCACGACCCGCCCGGTCGTGAGCAGCACGGGGTACTCGTCGTCGGGCTCCTCGGCGATCGCCCGGTGCGAGACCGGCACGAAGCGGGCCCGGCCGTCCGGCGTGGCGAAGCGGTCGAGGAAGAGGCGGGGCGTGCCCGGATGGTGCGCGGCCGGTGTCTCCCGGGCGGGGTCGTCCGGCAGCGGCGCGTCCAGCAGGGCGTCCTCGCCTCCCTCCACCGCCTCCGGCGGGGCGGCCCCGTCCGGTTCCACCGTCGCCGGACAGGGCCAGAAGACCCCGTCCTCCTGCGCCAGCCTGCGGTAGGTGATCCCCGAGTAGTCCGCCGCCCCGCCCGCCGACGCCCGGCGCAGCTCCTCGAAGACCTCCTCCGGGTCCGTCGGGAAGCCCTTCTCCACGCCCAGGCGGGCGGCCAGTTCGTGCAGCACCTCCAGGTCGCTGCGGACACCGGCGGGCGGGGTGATCGCCCGGCGCCGCAGCAGCACCCTGCCCTCCAGGCTGGTCGTCGTGCCCGTCTCCTCCGCCCACTGGGTGACCGGCAGCACCACGTCCGCGAGCGCCGCCGTCTCCGAGAGCACCACGTCACAGACCGCCAGGAAGTCCAGCGACCTGATGCGCTCCTCGATGTGCGCGGCCCGCGGCGCCGACACCACCGGGTTGGACGCCATCAGCAGCAGGGACCTGATGTCGGTCCCCAGTGCGTCCAGCAGCTCGTACGCGCTGCGCCCCGGGCCGGGCAGGCTGTCCGGGTCGACCCCCCACACCTCGGCGACATGCGCCCGGGCCGCCGGGTCGTCGAGCTTGCGGTAGCCCGGCAACTGGTCGGCCTTCTGCCCGTGTTCGCGCCCGCCCTGCCCGTTGCCCTGCCCGGTCAGACAGCCGTACCCGGACAGCGGGCGGCCCGCCCGGCCGGTCGCCAGACACAGGTTGATCCACGCACCCACCGTGTCCGTGCCCTTGGACTGCTGCTCGGGCCCCCGGGCGGTGAGCACCATCGCCGACTCCGGCTCGCAGAACATCCGGACCGTCTGGCGGAGTTGAGGAACGGACACCCCCGTGATCCGCTCCACGTACTCCGGCCAGTGCGCCATCGCCGCCGCCCGCGCGTCCTCCCAGCCGGTGGTGCGCTCCCGGACGTACTCCTCGTCCACCCGCCCCTCGGCGATCACCAGGTGCAGCAGGCCCAGGGCGAGGGCCAGGTCCGTGCCCGGCCGGGGCGCAAGGTGCAGGTCCGCCTGCTCGGCCGTCCTGGTGCGGCGCGGATCGATCACGATCAGCGTGCCGCCGTTCTCCTTCAGCTCGGTGAAGAACCGCAGCGAGGGCGGCATGGTCTCGGCGAGGTTCGACCCGACCAGGATCACGCAGCCCGTCTTCGGGATGTCCTCCAGCGGAAAGGGCAGCCCCCGGTCGAGCCCGAACGCCTTGATGCCGGCGGCCGCCGCCGACGACATGCAGAAACGGCCGTTGTAGTCGATCTGGGACGTGCCGAGCACGACCCGCGCGAACTTGCCGAGCGCGTACGCCTTCTCGTTCGTCAGCCCGCCCCCGCCGAACACCCCGACCGCGTCCGGCCCGTGCTCGGCGCGTGTGCGGCCCAGCCCCGCGGCGATCCGGTGCAGCGCCCGGTCCCAGGTGGCCGGCACCAGCGCGCCGCCTTCATCACGCACCAACGGGGAGGTCAGACGCACGCCGGGCGCCAGGACCGCCGCGGCCGTCCGGCCCTTGCCGCACAGCGCGCCCCGGTTCACCGGGAAGTCCGCGCGTTCGCCCACCTCGACGGTCCCGTCCGGCGCGGGCGTCAGGTTCATCCCGCACTGCAAGGCGCAGTACGGGCAGTGCGTGGGCGTCGCGGTGTTCTGCATGCCCTTCAGCGTGCGTCGGCCGTGTTACGCCCGGGACGGTTCCCTGTTACGCGGCCGGGACGGCAACCTCCCCGCCGCCGCCCCGCCCGCGTGAGGCAGGAGCCCGCTGTCTGTTTCAGGCACAGGCCCACCCTCCTTCAAGTCGCCGCCGACCGGCACGGACGTTGCCTCTGGGGCGAAGAACGCCACATGTGGCTCATTGCGTTCCTTTCTTGGCCGGTCCGACCTAGTTGAGTGTTGAAGCAGCCGCACTACGCTCTCGCTACGCGCAGCGCTCGCACGACTCCGCACGGCGTTCGACACCCGGGCATGCCCGCCGCTCACGGCAGCATCCACCCGCGGCCGGCCCGCAGGTGGCAATCCGACCTCGAAACAGCCAGGAGGCCATTCGGCCATGCCTCTGCGCCACTTGACCCCCCGCGACCAGCGGCTCTTCCGGCAGTACGGCCGGGGACCCACCGTCCCCGTCCCCGACCCGCTCCTGCACCACGCCGTCGCCCGGCACGCCACGGCCCGCCCGCACGCCGTGGCCGCCGAGCACCAGGGCGCCCGCATCACCTACGGCGAACTCGACCGGCACGCCGCAGCCCTCGCCGCCCGCCTGGTCCACGAGGGCGTCCGCCCCGGCGACCACGTCGGCCTGTTCGTGCGCCGCTCCATTCCGATGCTGGTCGGCCTGCTCGGCATCCTGAAGGCCGGCGCCGCCTACGTCCCGCAGGACCTCGGTCTCGCGCCCCCGGCCCAGCTCACCCACGTCATCCGCACCGCCCGCACCCGGGTCGTCCTCACCCTCGCCGAGCACGCCCCGCGCGTGCCGCTGCCGGACGGCCATCTGCTGCTCCCGCTCGACGAACCGCTGCCGTACGCCCCGGCCCCGCACGTCCGCGTCACCGGCGACGACGGTGCCTACGTCCTGTTCACCTCCGGCACCACCGGCCGCCCCAACGGGGTGAAGGTCACCCACCGCAACGTCGCCAACCTCCTGCTCACCGCCCCGGGCGGCCTCGGCGTCCGGCCCGGCGACCGGGTCGCCCAGCTCCTCAACATCGCCTTCGACATGGCCGCCTGGGAGATCCTCGGCTGCCTCACCCAGGGCGGCACGCTCGTCATCCGCGGCAAGAACCTCGCCGCGGCGGCCCGCACGGCGGACGTGCTCGTCGCGACGCCGACCGTGCTGTCCGGCCTCGACCCGGCCGCCTGCCCGCGGGTGCGCACCGTCGCCGTCGCGGGGGAACCCTGCCCGCGCCCGCTGGCCGACCGGTGGGCCCGGCAGGCCGCCTTCTTCAACGGCTGCGGCCCGACGGAGACGACGATCGTCAACACGATGAGCCGCCACGACCCGCACGCCCCGCTGCTCACCATCGGCCGCCCCACCCCCAACAACACGGTCTACGTCCTCGACGCCGACCGCCGCCCCGTGCCCATCGGCGAACCCGGCGAGATGTGGGCCGGCGGCGATTGCGTCTCGGCCGGCTACCTCGGCGACGACGCCCTCAACGCCGAGCGCTACGCCCCCGACCCGTTCCTGGGCGGCGGCCGCCGTATGTTCCGCACCCGCGACCTCGGCCGCTGGACCCCCGAAGGCGAGCTGGAGCACCTCGGCCGCACCGACGACCAGGTCAAGGTGCGCGGCTTCCGCGTCGAACTCGACTCCGTCTCCGCCGTCCTGGAGTCCGCCGCCGGCTGCACCCGGGCCGTCACCCTGAAGCGCGACGCCCGCACCCTGGTCTCCTTCGTCTGCCCGGCGGACGTCGACCCGGACGCGGCCCGCCGCGCGGTCGCGCACGCCCTGCCGTACTACTGCGTCCCCGAACAGATCCTGCCGCTGGCCCTCCTGCCCGAGACCGACCGAGGCAAGGTCGACAAACAGGCATTGCTGCGCATGATCGAGCAGCGCGTGGCGGTGGCGCCATGACCACGTCCCCTCCCCGGAGCCGGCACGCCACCGGTGGGCTCCCTCCGCTCCTGCCCGGCCCCCGCCGCCTGCTCAAGCACCCCCGCCTGATGCACTACAACCGCCTGGCGGCCCTGGTCCTGCTCGCCAACGCGGCCTTCACGGCGGCCGCTTGGCCCCTGGCCGCGCCGACCCTCGGGCACGCGGCCCTGGCCAACCTCGCCCTCGCCGTCGTCGTACGCCAGCAGTACGTCATCAACGCGCTGTTCCGGCTGGCGACCTCGGCACCGACGAGCTGGCCGCTGCGGATCCGCTGGACGCTCGGCAAGGTGTACCACTTCGGCGGACTGCACGTCGGCGGGGCGCTGGCCGGGACGGCCTGGTTCCTGGCGCTGACGCTCACGACGCCCCACGGCCCCCGCACGGCCGTCGGCTGGACACTGATCGCCCTCCTCACGCTCGTCGTGGCCACCGCCCTGCCGCCCTTCCGCTCCCGCCACCACGACCGGTTCGAGAGGATCCACCGCTTCGGCGGCTGGGCGGCCCTGGCCCTGTTCTGGACCCACACCCTGCTGTCGTCACCGGGCCCCTGGGAGGTCGGCGTGCTGACAGTGATCACCTTCAGCGTCGCCCTGCCCTGGCTGCGGCTGCGCAAGGTGGACGTCCACCTCGAACGCCCCTCCTCCCACGTCGTGCTGGCCCGCTTCGACCACGGCGAGACCCCCTTCGCCGGCTCCTCCACCGCGATCAGCCGCAGTCCGCTGAAGGAATGGCACTCCTTCGCCAACGTCCCCACCCCCGGCGAGCCGGGCTTCCGGCTCACGATCTCCCGTGCCGGCGACTGGACCGGCGCCTTCATCGACGACCTGCCCGAGCGGGTGTGGGTCAAGGGCATCACCACGGCAGGCGTCGCCAACATCGAGGTCCTGTTCACCAAGGTGGTCTACGTCGCCACCGGCAGCGGCATCGGCCCCTGCCTGCCCCACCTGCTCGCCGCGCAGGTGCCCTCCCGGCTGGTCTGGGCGACCCGCGACCCCCGCGCGACCTACGGCGACGCCCTGGTCGACGAGATCCTCGCCGCCCAGCCGGACGCCCTGATCCACGACACCTCCCGGCACGGCAAGCCCGACATGGTGCGCCTGGCCCATGAGGCCTTCCGGGACTTCGGCGCCGAGGCGGTCATCTGCATCTCCAACAAGAAGCTGACCTGGCAGGTGGTCCACGGCCTGGAACGGCGGGGGATTCCCGCGTACGGCGCGATCTGGGACTCGTAGAAAGGGGATGTCCATGAACAACCTGAAGCTCGAACGGCACGGCCGGGTGGTGACCGTGCGTCTGCACCGCCCGCACGTACGCAACGCGCTCAGCTCACAGCTGCTGTCCGAACTCCTCGGCGCTCTGCGCCCGTTGGACGCGGACCCCGAGGTCGGCTGTTTCGTCGTCACCGGTTCGGACACGGTCTTCGCGGCGGGCGCCGACATCAAGGAGATGGCGGGGAGGTCGGCCGTCGACATGGCGGCCGAGGACTACTTCGCCGACTGGGAACAGTTCGCCGACCTCCGCACCCCGAAGATCGCCGCCGTCAACGGCCATGCCCTGGGCGGCGGTTGTGAGCTGGCGATGATGTGCGACCTGGTCGTCGCGGGGGAGTCGGCGGTCTTCGGCCAGCCCGAGATCAAGCTGGGCGTGATTCCCGGCATCGGCGGCACCCAGCGGCTGACCCGGCTCGTCGGCCGGGCGAAGGCGATGGACCTGGTCCTCACCGGCCGCACCATGGACGCGCGGGAGGCTGGACGCTGCGGTCTCGTCTCCCGTGTGGTCCCCGACGAACGGGTGCTGCCCGAGGCCCTCGAAGCGGCGGCGGCGATCGCCTCCTACGGCCGCGCGGCGGTCAGGGCCGCCCGCGAGTGCGTCGACCGGGCCCTGGAAACCGGCCTGCGCGACGGGGTCCGCTTCGAACGCCGCGTGTTCCACGCCCTGTTCGCCACCGACGACCAGAAGGAGGGCATGGCGGCGTTCCTGGACAAGCGCACGCCGCGCTTCGGCGGACGCTGACGGGCCCGGTCACCGGAGAGGGTCTTCGGCTGCCGCCAAGGCCCTCTCCACCCCCGGCTCCCGCGGCCCGAGGAACCGGGGATCCGGCCGGAACACCGCGTCCAGAGCGGCCTTCCCGGCGGCGAGGATCTCCCGGGCGCCCCCGTAGTACCAGGTCGCGTCGTGCACCGCGTCCACCCCGACGCCGTAGGAGGTGACCCCCGCCGCCTCGCACAGCGCCACCGCCCGCCGGATGTGGAAGCCCTGGCTGATCAGCACGGCCTCGTCCACCCCGAAGATCTTCTTCGCGCGCACGCAGGAGTCCCAGGTGTCGAACCCGGCGTAGTCGCTGACGATCCGCCCGTCGGGCACCCCGTGGCGCGTCAGATACACGCGCATCGCGTCCGGCTCGTCGTAGTCCTCACGACTGTTGTCCCCTGTGACGAGCACCACCTCCACCCGCCCCTGCCGGTACAGCTTCGCCGCCGCGTCCAGCCGGTGCGCGAGGTACGGCGAGGGCTCCCCCTGCCACAACCCGGCTCCGAACACCACGGCCACGTCGGTACGCGGCACGTCCGCCGCCGTACGCAGCCGGTCGCCCGCGACGGCGTACATCCACGTCGCCGGAAGCAGCGCGAGCACGCACCCGGCCATCACGGCCTGCACCAGCCTGCGCTGCCCGCGCCGGCTCCGCGGCAGCCGCGGCCGGCGCAACGTCACACCACGCATCGCACGGTCCCTCCCCAGGTCGGCCCCTCGACAGTCGAGGACGTGCTCCCGGGCCGCCCGGTTCATCCGCCTCCGCGTGACCAGCTTCACCCCGTTTCAGGCAACCGCAGCTCACGCCACCTCACACACCCCCCGTCCCGCATCGTGAACCGCCGGAAAACACCCGTGACGCCCAGGCAACGGGAAGGCAACGTGGCGCCGCGACCATCGGTGCATGCCCAGTCAGCTCACCCTCGTCCCGCCGCCCGCCCCGCGCCGCCCGGCCCCGCCCGCCCTCGTGGTCGTGGCCCACGGCAGCCGCGACCCCCGCGCGCTGAGCACCGTGAGCGCGCTCCTCGACCGGGTCCGGGCCCTGCGCCCCGACGTGCCGGTGCACCTGGGCCACATCGAACTCAACGCCCCCCTGCTCCCCGACACGCTCGCCGCCCTCGGTGACAGCGAGGCGGTCCTCGTCCCCCTCCTGCTCAGCCGCGGCTACCACGTCAAGCAGGACATCCCCGAGATGGCCGCCGCCTCCCCGGCCCGCACCCACCTCGCCGCCCCCCTGGGCCCCCACCCGCTCCTGGTCGACGCCCTCGAGGCCCGCCTCACGGAAGCCGGCTGGGGCGGGACACCCCACCGCACCAGCGCGGTCGTCCTCGCCGCTGCGGGCTCCCGCGACCCGGACGCGAAATCGGACACGGGCCGCACCGCCCACCTCCTGGCGACCCGGCTCGGCGTCCCGGTCATCCCGGCCTACGCCTCGGCCGCGACCCCCACGGTCCAGACCGCGGTCCGCACCCTCCTGGCCAGGGGCCGCCGCCACATAGCCCTGGCGTCCTGCTTCACGGCCCCGGGCCGCTTCGCCACGGAGTGCGCCCAGGCGGCCCCATGGATAGCAGCGGCCCCCCTGGGCACCCACCCGGCGATGGCCCGGCTCCTCCTCCACCGCTACGAGGAAGCCCTGACGGCAGCGGCTGAACCGATACTGGCCTCGGCCTGAAACGGGGCGGGGGGTCGCGCCCTCAGGGGCGCGGGGAACTGCGCGACAAGCCACAAACCTCCCGCACCCGCCCGAAATGAAATCCCGGCACACGCAGACGCGCTTACTGTCGTCACATGGACGGCACCGCACAACACCCCCTCGCCTACGACCCGACGTCAGTCGACCGCTGGGCCCCTGAACCCGACAAACGCCCCGGCCGCACCGCGTTCCAACGCGACCGGGCCCGGGTCCTCCACTCCGCCGCCCTGCGACGCCTCGCCGGCAAGACCCAGGTGGTGACGCCCGGCAGCCTCGGCTCCGCCTGGGACGCCAGCCCCCGCACGCGCCTCACCCACTCCCTCGAATGCGCCCAGGTCGGCCGCGAGCTCGGCGCGGCCCTCGGCTGCGACCCGGACCTCGTGGAAGCGGCCTGCCTCTCGCACGACCTGGGGCACCCGCCCTTCGGGCACAACGGCGAGCAGGCCCTCAACGAGTTCGCGGCCGACTGCGGCGGCTTCGAGGGCAACGCCCAGTCCCTCAGGCTCCTCACCCGCATCGAGCCCAAGCGGTTCACTCCCGAGGGCTCCGTCGGCCTCAACCTCACCCGCGCCACACTGGACGCCGCGACGAAGTACCCCTGGCCCCGCGGCGCCCACCCGACCGACCCGGCCTCACGCAAGTTCGGTGTCTACGAGGACGACCGCCCGGTCTTCGACTGGCTCCGCAAGGACGCCCCCGGCACCCGTACCTGCTTCGAGGCGCAGGTCATGGACTGGTCCGACGACGTGGCCTACTCGGTGCACGACGTGGAGGACGGCCTGCACGCCGGCCACATCGACCCCAACTGCCTGCACGCCGACCCCGAACGACGGGACGTCTTCCAGGTCGCCCTCGGCCGCTACGTCCCCGACGGCACCGACCCGGCCGAGCTCTCCGAGGCCCTGGACCGGCTCCTCGCCCAGGAGTGGTGGCCGCACGGCTACGACGGCACCGCCGTCGCACAGGCCCGGCTGAAGGACGCCACCAGCCAGCTCATCGGCCGCTTCTGCCTGGCCGCCGAGACCGCGACCCGCGCCGCGTACGGCGACGGGCGGCTCACCCGGTACTCCGCCGAGCTCGTCGTCCCGCGCGAGACCCGGATGGAGTGCGCCGTCCTCAAGGCGGTCGCCGACCTCTACGTCATGCAGCGCGCCGAGCAGGAGCGGCTGCGCGCCGACCAGCGGATCGTCGTCGCCGAACTGGCCGAGGCGCTCACCGCCCGCGCCCCGGACGGCCTGGACCCGCAGTTCCGCTCCCTGTTCGACCGGGCGGCGGACGACAGGGGGCGCAAACGGGTGATCGTCGACCAGATCGCCTCCCTCACCGACCTCTCCGCCCGTTCGCTTCACGCCCGTCTGACAGGGCAGGGGTGAGACTGACGCGACGGGCGGGACGTGAGCACCCCCGCATGTGACCCTCCGTGGCCTGATCGGGTCACTCCCTCTTCCCGCATCACGCTCCGTGCGGGACGCTCGCAAGTGGCGACACCCTGACGAGGAGGCACCAAGTGGTCGACGCGGATCAGACATTCGTCATCGTCGGAGGCGGACTGGCCGGCGCCAAGGCGGCCGAGACGCTCCGCGCGGAGGGCTTCACCGGCCGCGTGATACTGATCTGCGACGAACGCGACCACCCCTACGAGCGCCCGCCGCTGTCCAAGGGCTACCTCCTCGGCAAGGAGGAACGCGACAGCGTCTTCGTGCACGAACCCGCCTGGTACGCGGCGCACGACATCGAGCTGCACCTCGGCCAGACCGTCGACCGGATCGACCGTACGGCGAAGACGGTCCGCTTCGGCGAGGACGGCACCGTCGTCCGCTACGACAAGCTGCTCCTGGCGACCGGCGCCGAACCCCGCCGCCTCGACATCCCGGGCACGGACCTGGCGGGCGTGCACCACCTGCGCCGCCTCGCCCACGCCGAGCGCCTCAAACACGTCCTGACCAACCTCGGCCGGGACAACGGCCACCTCGTCATCGCCGGCGCCGGCTGGATCGGCCTGGAGGTGGCGGCGGCCGCCCGCGAGTACGGCGCGGAGGTCACCGTCGTCGAGCACGGGCCGACCCCCCTGCACGGCGTGCTGGGCCCGGAGCTCGGCGCCCTCTTCGCCGACCTGCACCGTGAGCACGGGGTGCGCTTCCACTTCGGCCGGCGGCTGACGGAGATCGTCGGCCAGGACGGCATGGTCCTCGCGGCCCGCACCGACGACGGCGAGGAGCACCCGGCGCACGACGTGCTGGCGGCGATCGGCGCGGCCCCGCGCACCCACCTCGCGGAGGCGGCGGGCCTGGAGACCGCCGACCGGGCCCACGGCGGCGGCATCGTCGTCGACGAGCGGCTGCGCACCTCCGACCCGGACGTCTACGCCGCCGGTGACGTCGTCTCCTTCCCGCACACCCTCTTCGGCACGCGCGTGCGCGTCGAGCACTGGGCCAACGCCCTCAACGGCGGACCGGCCGCCGCCCGCTCCATGCTGGGCCGGGACGTGACGTACGACCGGGTGCCCTACTTCTTCTCCGACCAGTACGACCTGGGCATGGAGTACTCCGGCTGGGCGCCCGCGGGCGCCTACGACCAGGTGGTGATCCGCGGGGACGCCGGGAAGCGCGAGTTCATCGCGTTCTGGGTGAAGGAGGGCCGGGTGCTGGCCGGGATGAACGTCAACGTGTGGGACGTCACGGACAAGATCCAGCGCCTGATCCGCTCCAGGGCCCGGGTGGACACCGAGTCCCTGGCGGACCCGCACGTACCGCTGGAAAGCCTCGCACCGTAGGTGTCGGTCCGTCCCCGTAGAATTCACGCGTGGCAGGACGGATCAACGACGAGGACGTGAAGGCGGTACGGGACGCGGTCCCGATCGACGCCGTGGTGTCCGAGTACCTCCAGCTGCGCAACGCGGGCGGCGGAAACCTCAAGGGTCTGTGCCCCTTCCACGACGAGAAGTCACCGTCCTTCCAGGTCAGCCCGAGCAAGGGGTTCTTCCACTGCTTCGGCTGCCAGGAGGGCGGCGACACCATCACGTTCGTGATGAAGATCGACCACCTCACCTTCTCGGAGGCGGTCGAGCGCCTGGCCGGTCAGGCGGGCATCACCCTGCGCTACGAGGAGGGCGGCTACAACCCCTCCCACCAGCGCGGCGAGCGGATCCGCCTGGTCGAGGCCCACAAGATCGCCGCCGACTGGTACGTGGAGCAGCTCGCCACCAGCCCGGAGGCCGACGCCGGACGCCAGTTCCTCGCCGAGCGCGGCTTCGACCAGGCCGCCGCCCAGCACTTCTCCGTCGGCTACAGCCCCCAGGGCTGGGACCACCTCACCCGCTTCCTGCGGGGCAAGGGCTTCAGCGACAAGGAGATCCTGCTCTCCGGTCTCGCCCAGGAGGGCCGCCGCGGCCCCATCGACCGCTTCCGCGGCCGGCTGATGTGGCCCATCCGCGACATCGGCGGCGACGTCGTCGGCTTCGGCGCCCGCAAGCTCTACGAGTCGGACAACGGCCCCAAGTACCTCAACACACCCGACACGGCGATCTACAAGAAGTCCCAGGTCCTCTACGGCATCGACCTGGCGAAGAAGGACATCGCCAAGGCGTCCCGCGCGGTCGTCGTCGAGGGCTACACGGACGTCATGGCCTGCCACCTCGCCGGCGTGACGACCGCCATCGCCACCTGCGGCACCGCCTTCGGCACCGACCACATCAAGATCCTCCGCCGCCTCCTGATGGACAACGGCTCGGCGCGGGTCATCTTCACCTTCGACGGCGACGCCGCCGGCCAGAAGGCGGCCCTGCGCGCCTTCGAGGACGACCAGAAGTTCGCCGCCGAGACGTACATCGCCATCGCCCCGGACGGCATGGACCCCTGCGACCTGCGCCTGGCCAAGGGCGACGAGGCCGTCGCCGACCTGGTCGAGCCCCGCACCCCGCTCTTCGAGTTCGCGCTGCGCCAGATCGTGAGCCGCTACGACCTCGACACCCCGGCCGGCCGCGCCTCCGCGCTGGACGAGGCCGCCCCGATCGTCGCCCGCATCAAGAACAGCGGCGCCCAGCACGAGGTCGCCGTGCAGCTCGCCGGCATGCTCGGCATCCTCGACACCCAGTTCGTGGTCAAGCGCGTGGCGCAGCTGGCCCGCTGGGCCCGCGACCGCGGCGGCAAGGGCCCGGCCCCCGAGCGGCACCAGCAGGGACAGCAGTACGCCGGCCCGTCCCGGCCGGCCCCCACCCGCGGCCCGGCCCTGAACCTGCGCAACCCGGTCTTCGCCACCGAGCGGGAACTGCTCAAACTCGCCCTCCAGCGCCCCGAGCTGGTCTCCCCGGCCTTCGACGCCTACGGCGTGGACGAGTTCACCGCCCCGCCCTACGCCGCCGTCCGCCAGGCCATCCAGGACGCGGGCGGCGCCGAACCGGGCGTCGCGGACCCCCAGGGCTACCTGGTCCGGGTCCGTGAGGCCGCCCCGGACGACGCGGTCCGCGCGATGGTGACGGAGCTGGCCGTCGAGGCGATCATGCTCCACAGGGGCGTGAAGGGCGTCGACGAGACCTACGCGGGCGCCCAGTTGGTGACGGTGCGCCGCCGGGCCGTCGAGCGCCGCATCCGCGACATCACGGGCCGGCTCACCCGCCTGGGCACCCACGGCGACCCGGCCGAGCTCGCCGCCGTGCAGAACGAACTGTGGGTCCTCCAGCAGTACGACCAGAGCCTGCGGGAGCACGGCGCCGCCGCGCTCTGACCCCGGTCAGGTCCCTGCTTTCCCGAAGGCCGGCGCCACGGCCCGCACCAGCCGCTCGGCGAACGAGTGCTCGTCGTACCTGAACCGCGGGTACTCGGTGACGAAGTGCTCCCACTCCACATGCCCGACGGCGTACTCCACGTGCTCCAGCAGGATCCGCTCGCGGTACGGGTAGGGCCACTCGCCCGTCAGCCGGAACACCTCGTGCAGCAGCTCGTAGCGCAACGGGTACCGCTCGGCCAGCAGGACGGCGTCGTACAGGTCCTTGCCCTGGACGTGCGCGTCGTTGATCACCCACAGCAGCTTCCACGCCAGCGACAGCTCCGGGGTGGCCGCCTGGACGAGCGCACCGCCCGGCAGCTCGACCGGCTCGGGCTCCTCGGGCAGCCGCTCGTTGAAGACGAAGTCCAGCTGAACGTGGCCGCCGGGCAGGCCGGGCGCGCCCCAGGGGAGCACCATGCGCCGGCCGGGCACGCGGTCGTAGGTCCAGATCTCCTCGGCGACCGCTCCCCGCGCCGAGATCCCGACCCCCGGTCCCCGTGCCTCGGCCAGTTCCTGCGCTGCCGCCGCGATCCCGCTCAGCATCCGGTCCGTCCGGCCGTCCTCCATGCGCCAGGTGTGCGGAACGACGACGAAGTCCAGGTCACCGGGCTCGCGCGCGGCCTCCCCGAACCACGCCGACATCAGCACGCTGCCCCGCAGCACCAGCGAGTCCACCCATGGCGAGTCGCTGATCGCGGCCAGCACCAGGTGCAGCGCCTGCCGGCGGGCCGCCCGCCACGCCTCGTCCCGCGCCGGGTCGGTGAAGCACGGATCCGTGGCGCGGTAGGCGTTGTGGAGGTGCTTCAGGGCCGGGTCGAAGACGGGGCGCTGCACCACGTCGTCGCCGGGTACCGGGCGCAGCGTCCTGGGCAGGTGTCCCGTCCTGCGGGTGGCGTCGTCCAGCGGCTCCCGGGGGATCTCGGTGCTGCGCCAGCCGAACCCCTCCCACGCCGTCCCGGTCATGTCCGTACCACCACCGGCTCCTCCAACCATCCCTCGTCCACCGAGACATCACTGTCGTGCAGCACGAACTCCCGCTCCACGCCGAGCACTTCACAGCCGCGCAGCTCGGTCAGCAGTCGCTCCAGCGCCCGGCCTGCGCCCTCGGCGTCCACCGCGTGGCAGCGCTGGGTCACGAACCGCTCGTGCTGCTCGCCCCGCACCCGCCGGGCGTTCCAGGACAGATGGGCGCCGTGCGGCGTGACGCGCGCCGCGAGAGCCGCCAGGCCGGTGTCCGCGGTGAGCCGCAGCTTCACATGGTGCTCGAAGTACCGTCCGTCGCCGCAGGGCCGGCGCGGCACCTCCGACGCCCAGGGCGACGACTCGATCTTCACGCGCACCGGATCGAAACCGTCCGCCCGCAAACGCGCGACCACGTCCCGTACGCGCGTCAACTCACCGGCGTACGACGGCGAACCGGACAGGGTGAGCATGGGCTGGTCGCGCATCCGGCCCCTGGCCAGCACGATGTGCGTGAGCTTGAACCCGCCCCCCGCCGCCCAGCGGCGCAGCCGGGCGAGCTCGTCGGGGCCGGCGCAGCGGACCGTCACATGCGACTCGTACAGGGAGGCGGACACCGGACGATCGTCGCAGACCAGGGGCGCGTGAGGCATCCGGGTTTTCCACGAGGGGCGACCACGCGGTCACGGACCGGAAGCAAAAAGTCCTCGCACGCCCCTCGTGGCGACGATGTGTCTTACCCCACACTGGGTTGCGGTGCCTGAGTCCTCGGAGCGCGGCCGATCCGTCACCGACGGGTCCCAGACCCCCGCGGTTCCGCTCATCGCGTACGGGACGGAAAGCGGCGAGGCCGTCGACTCCGCCCCCGAAGTACCGCTGCCGCCCTCCTTGGCAGCGATCATCCTGGAGGTCGCCCCCGTGCAGACCCAGACCCTCACCCAGACCGACGTCGGTGCTGCCCCCGGCGCCGACGGCACCTCCCCGGACACGGAGGCCGACGCCCTGTCCGGGGTTCCGGCCCAGAGCCGCGCCGCGCACCACCCCGAGTCGGAGCCCGAGCCGGAGGAACCGCCCGCCGAGGCCATCGAGACGGCCGAGCCCCCCGAAGCCGTCGTCCCGCCGGCGCGCACCGAGACCGGCGGCCCCTCCTCGGACCTGTTCCGCCAGTACCTGCGGGAGATCGGCCGCATCCCCCTGCTCACCGCCGCCGAGGAGGTCGAACTCGCCCGCCGCGTCGAGGCCGGCCTGTTCGCCGAGGAGAAGCTGCGGCTCACCCCCGACCTGGACAGCCAGCTGGCCCTCGACCTGGACCGGCTCGTCGTCATGGGCCGGATGGCCAAGCGCCGTCTGATCGAGGCGAACCTGCGGCTCGTCGTCTCCGTCGCCAAACGCTACGTCGGCCGCGGCCTGACCATGCTCGACCTCGTCCAGGAGGGCAACCTCGGCCTCATCCGGGCGGTGGAGAAGTTCGACTACGCCCGCGGCTACAAGTTCTCCACGTACGCCACCTGGTGGATCCGGCAGGCCATGTCCCGCGCCCTGGCCGACCAGGCCCGCACGATACGCGTCCCCGTCCATGTCGTGGAGCTCATCAACCGGGTGGTGCGGGTGCAGCGCCGCATGCTCCAGGAGCGGGGGTACGAGCCGACACCCGAGGAGGTCGCGGCCCACCTGGAGCTGGCGCCCGAGCGGGTCAGCGAGGTCCTGCGCCTGGCCCAGGAGCCGGTGTCGCTGCACGCGCCCGTGGGCGAGGAGGACGACGTCGCCCTCGGCGACCTCATCGAGGACGGCGACGCCGCCAGCCCCGTGGAGTCGGCCGCGTTCCTGCTGCTCAGGGAGCACCTGGAAGCGGTCCTGTCGACCCTGGGGGAGCGGGAGCGGAAGGTCGTCCAGCTCCGCTACGGCCTGGCGGACGGCCGCCCCCGCACCCTGGAGGAGATCGGCCGCATCTTCGGTGTGACGCGGGAACGGATACGGCAGATCGAGTCCAAGACCCTCAACAAGCTGCGGGACCACGCCTTAACGGACCAGCTGCGGGGCTATCTGGAGTGAAGGGCGCCGGCTGAACGTCCCCAAGGGGCGCGGGGAACCGCGCGACCAGCCCCCACCGGCCCGCAGCCGCCCCACGACACCACCGGCACCCCCCGGAACGCGACTCAGTCGACCTCGGCCACCGCCTGCGCGAACTGCGCCTGGTACAGCCGCGCGTAGGCGCCGCCGGCCGCGAGCAGCTCCTCGTGCGCGCCCTGCTCCACGATCGACCCGTTCTCCATCACCAGGATCGTGTCCGCGTCCCGGATCGTCGACAGCCGGTGGGCGATGACGAACGACGTACGCCCGTGCGCCAGTTTGGCCATCGCCTTCTGGATGAGCACCTCGGTACGGGTGTCGACGGAACTCGTCGCCTCGTCCAGCACCAGGATCACCGGGTCGGACAGGAAGGCCCGGGCGATGGTGATGAGCTGCTTCTCACCCGCGCTCACCCCCGTCCCCTCGTCGTCGATGACCGTGTCGTACCCGTCCGGCAGCGTCCGCACGAACCGGTCCGCGTGCGCCGCCCGGGCCGCCTCCTCGATCTCGCCGCGGGTCACCTTCCGGGACGCGCCGTACGCGATGTTCTCCGCGATCGTGCCGCCGAACAGCCAGGTGTCCTGGAGCACCATGCCGATCCCGGCCCGCAGTTCGTCCCGGGACATGCGCGCGATGTCGACGCCGTCGAGGGTGATCCGCCCGCCCGTGACGTCGTAGAACCGCATCAGCAGGTTGACCAGGGTCGTCTTGCCGGCGCCGGTCGGGCCGACGATGGCCACCGTCTGCCCCGGTTCGACCTTCAGCGACAGGTTCTCGATCAGCGGCTTGTCCGGGTCGTAGCGGAACGACACGTGCTCCAGCGCCACCTGCCCGCGCAGTTCCTCGGGCCGCACGCCCGGCACCGGGTCGGCGCCCTGCTCCTCGGCGTCGAGCAGCTCGAACACCCGCTCCGCCGAGGCGACGCCCGACTGCACCAGGTTCGCCATCGACGCCACCTGCGTCAGCGGCATGGAGAACTGCCGCGAGTACTGGATGAACGCCTGCACATCACCGATGGACAGCGATCCCGACGCCACCCGCAGCCCGCCCACGACCGCGACCAGCACGTAGTTGAGGTTCGACACGAACATCATCAGCGGCTGCATCACCCCGCTGTTGAACTGCGCCTTGAACCCCGCCTCGTACAGCGCGTCGTTCTGCTCGGCGAACTGCCGCGCCGACTCCTCCTGCCGCCCGAACACCTTCACCAGGGCGTGCCCGGTGTACATCTCCTCGATGTGCGCGTTCAACTGGCCCGTGGAGCGCCACTGCTGCACGAAGTGCGGCTGCGACCGCTTGCCCACGCGCGTCGCCACGACGAACGACAGCGGCACGGTCACCAGCGCGACCAGCGCCAGGATCCAGGAGACGTAGAACATCATCGCGAGCACGCCGATGATGGTCAGCACCGAGTTGATGAGCTGGCCCATCGACTGCTGGAGGGTCTGCCCGATGTTGTCGATGTCGTTGGTCGCCCGGGACAGCACCTCGCCGCGCTGGCGCTGGTCGAAGTACGACAGCGGCAGCCGCGACAGCTTCGTCTGCACGTCCTCGCGCATCCGGAACATGGTTCGGTTCACGGCCCGGTTCACCAGCCGCGTCGCCACCGCCATCAGCAGCCCGGCCACCGTGAACACACCCAGCGCGAGCAGCAGCACATGCCCGACGGCCGTGAAGTCGATGCCCTCGCCCGGGGTGAAGTCGGTGCTGCGCAGCATGTCGGCTTCGTCACCGTCACCGCGCTGCCGCATCTGCTCCAGGACCTGGTCCTTGGACGCCCCCTCGGGCATGCCGCGCCCGATGATGCCCGCGAAGACCAGGTCGGTGGCCTTGCCGAGGATCTTCGGACCGACGACGTTGAGGCCGACGCTGAGCACCACGCACAGCAGCAGCACGTAGATGGTCACGCGCTCCGGCCGGAACCGCGCGACGAGCCGTTTGCCCGATCCCTTGAAGTCCAGCGAGCGCTGGTCGGGGCCGCCCCCGGCCATCATCCGCCCCATGGGCCCCGCCATCAGGCAGCCTCCGCTTCCGTGAGCTGGGAGAGCACGATCTCCCGGTAGGTCTCGTTGTCCGCCATCAGCTCGTGGTGCCGGCCGGTTCCGACGACCCGGCCCTCGTCGAGGACCACGATCCGGTCGGCGTCCCGGATGGTCGACACCCGCTGGGCCACGATCACCACGGTCGCCTCGGCGGTCTCCTGGGACAGCGCGGCCCGCAGCGCGGCGTCCGTGGCGTAGTCGAGCGCCGAGAAGGAGTCGTCGAAGAGGTAGATCTCGGGCCGCTGCACCAGCGTCCGGGCGATCGCGAGCCGCTGGCGCTGACCACCGGAGACGTTCGTCCCGCCCTGGGCGATCGGGGAGTCGAGACCGCCCTCAAGCCGCTCCACGAACTCCTTGGCCTGCGCCACCTCCAGCGCGTGCCACAGCTCCTCGTCGGTGGCGTCCGGATTGCCGTAGCGCAGATTGGTCGCCACCGTCCCCGCGAACAGATACGGCTTCTGCGGCACCATCCCGACTGTCTTGGCGAGCAGCTTCGGGTCGATCTCCGCCACCTCGACCCCGTCGACGAGCACCTGCCCGTCGGTCGCGTCGAACAGCCGCGGGACCAGCCCGAGCAGGGTGGACTTGCCGCTGCCGGTCGAGCCGATGACGGCGGTCGTCTCACCCGGCCGGGCCACCAGGTCCACCGACCGCAGCACCGGCTCCTCGGCACCCGGGTAACGGAAGCCCGCCCCCCGGATCTCCAGATGCCCGTGCCGGCGCAGCTCCCGCACCGGCGCCGACGGCGGCACGACGCTCGAGGAGGTGTCCAGCACCTCCTGGATGCGCTCGGCGCACACCTCCGCGCGCGGCACCATCATGAACATGAAGGTGGCCATCATCACGGACATGACGATCTGCATCAGATAGGCCAGGAACGCCGTCAGATCACCGATCTGCATCCCGCCGCTGTCGATGCGGTGCGCGCCGAACCACACCACGGCGATCGACGACAGGTTCACCACCGTCATGACGATCGGGAACATCAGCGCGAGCAGGTTGCCGGTGCCCAGCGCGAAGTCCGTGAGGTCGGTGTTGGCCTTCCGGAAGCGCTGCTGCTCGTACTCGTCCCGGACGAAGGCCCGGATCACACGGTTGCCGGTGATCTGCTCGCGCAGCACCCGGTTCACCGAGTCCAGCCGCTCCTGCATGGACCGGAACAGCGGCCGCAGCCGCCGCACGATCAGCGTCACGCAGACGCCCAGCACCGGCACGACCGCGACCAGCACCCCCGACAGCGGCACGTCCAGACCGAGCGCCAGCACGATGCCGCCCACGCACATGATCGGCGCCGACACCAGCAGGGTGAACGTCATCAGCGCCAGCATCTGCACCTGCTGGACGTCGTTCGTCGTCCGGGTGATCAGCGACGGCGCCCCGAAGTGACCGACCTCACGCGCGGAGAACGACTGCACCCGGTCGAACACGGACGCCCGCAGGTCCCGCCCGAGTGCCGACGCCGTACGGGCGCCGTAGTACACGGCGCCGATGTTGCACACGACCTGGACCAGCGAGATGCCGATCATCACGCCGCCGTAGCCCAGGATGTAGCCGGTGTCGCCGTTGACGACACCCTGGTCGATGATGTCCGCGTTCAGCGTGGGCAGATAGAGCGTGGCGCAGGTCTGCAGGAATTGCAGCAGCACCAGGAGAGCGATGGGTCTCTTGTAGGGCCTGAGACAGGTCCGCAGGAGTCGTATGAGCACGCTGCTTCTCTCGGAGTGGACGACGGGGCCAGTGGTTGCCCCTGGCCCCTATCGTCGAACACTCCACCCGCGTTACCTCAACCGAATTAACCCAACAAGCGGTCAAGAGGTCACAGGGCCCCGGGGTGCGTCTGCTCCCGTACCGCCACGAACTGCTGCCGCACCGCCTGCCCCACGGCCAGTTCCTCCCCGGGTTCCAGCACCTGCGCCACCGCGCCCTGCCAGGCCGGCGGATTGCGCACGTCGAGCGTGCCCTGCGAGGCCCCGAGCGCCCAGGCCGCCTGGCGGGCGGCACCGATCGCCGCGTAGTCCGCGGGCTGCGGCACGACGACCTGCGTCCCGAACAGCATGGGAGCCGCGGCCTGCACGGCGGGCAGTTCGGCGGCAGGTCCGAGCAGGAACACCCGCCGCACGTCGACGCCCCGGCCGCGCAGCACGTCCAGCGCGTCCGCGAGCCCGCACAGCATGCCCTCGAACGCGGCCCGCGCCAGGTGCTCCGCCTTCATCGACTCGCGCCTGAGGCCGGCCAGCGTCCCGGCGGTGTGCGGCAGGTTCGGCGTCCGCTCACCCTCCAGATAGGGCAGCAGCACCAGGCCGTGCGACCCGGGAGTCGACTTCATGGCCAGGTCGGACAGGCTCTCCAGATCGGGCAGCCCCAGCAGCTCGGCGGCCCCGCGCAGCGCCCGTACGGCGTTCAGGGTGGTGACGACGGGCAGGTGCATGCCGGTCGCGTCCGCGAGCGCGGTGATCATCCCGGACCCGTCGACCAGCGCCTCGGGGTGGACGGCCATCACGGACCCGGACGCGCCCAGCGACACCACCGCGTCACCCAGACCGATGCCGAGACCGAACGCCGCCGCCATGGTCTCGCCGGTCCCCACGGAGATCAGCAGCCCTTCCGGCGTCGTACCGGCCGCGTCCGCCGGTCCGATCACCTCCGGCAGCATCACCTGGTGCCCGAGCGCCAGCTCCACGAGGTCGGGCCGGTAGCCGCCGGTGGCCGCCGACCAGTAGCCGGTGCCGGACGCCCCGCCCCGGTCGGTGGTCCTCCTGACCGGCCGGCCCAGCAGCTGCCACACCAGCCAGTCGTGTGCCTGGAGAAGGATCGCGGTGCGCTGCGCGTTCTCCGGCTCGGTCCGGGCCAGCCAGCGCAGCTTGGTGATCGGCTGCGCGGCCTGCGGCACGGACCCCACCGCCTGCGCCCACGCCTCGCGCCCGCCGAGCGCGTCGACCAGATCGGCCGCGGCGACCTGGGTGCGCTTGTCGCCGCCGACCATCGCCGGGCGGACGGTGTTCCCCTGCGCGTCCAGCGGCACGACGGCGTTCTGCTGCGCCGAGACGCCGATGGCCTGCACACCCTCCAACAGGCCGCCCCCCGCGGCCTCGCCCAGCGAGAGCAGCCAGGCCTGCGGGTCGACGTCCGACGGCCGGCCGCCGCCCTCGGGGCTCTCCACCGGATGCGGTGCATATCCCTGCCTGAGCACGGCTCCGGTATCCGTGTCACAGACGACGATACGAGTGAAATCGGGCGAACTGTCCAACCCGGCGACTATCCCCATGGCCAAAATTCTGCCGTACCGCTGCGCCGGCTCGGGCCGTGGGCGCCGTCGGGGCTCTCGTCCAGGGGCGGCTGCGGGCTCGTCGTGGCTGGTCGCGCGGTTCCCCGCGCCCCTGAGGACGAGCCCCCGCCCGGCACCACAGCGGAACCGTTACGTATTGCTCGTGCCCCAGTCGTCCTGGCCGCCGTTGTGGGTGGCCCGGTCGCGCAGGTGACGGACCCGGTCCGCCACCGACTCGGGGACCCGGTCGCCGACCTTGTCACTCACCACGTGGTACGCCTTGCCCGCGAACTCACGGCCCTGGTGGGCCGCGGTCTCCGCGGTGTTGCGGACGGCGGGGTTCTGAGCGAGCTGCCGGGCTGACTTCTTCAGCTGCTCGTAGCGCTCGCGTCCGGCCCTCGTGCCCAGCACGTAACCCAGGACGACTCCGGCGACAAACGTGAGCCGGTAACGCATGGCGGCCACCCTTTCCTTGCGTAGGTCTCCGGTGCGGCGTCGGTGCCGGGGAGTACCGATTGGCGGAGCACCCCCCTGCTTGCGCTAATGTATGTGTCGCAGCGAACGCGCGCCCCCTGGCGAATACCCGGGTAGCCACGTTCGATGCATACGAGACCTTCCTCGGTAGCTCAATTGGCAGAGCAGCCGGCTGTTAACCGGCAGGTTACTGGTTCGAGTCCAGTCCGGGGAGCTCGGTCCTCCGTAGCTCAATTGGCAGAGCAGCCGGCTGTTAACCGGCAGGTTACTGGTTCGAGTCCAGTCGGGGGAGCAGGTTGAACGAGGGCCCCTCTCAGGGGTCCTTTTTCATGTCCGTTCCGCTGTCCCGGGAACCGCGCGGCACCCGGCGCAGTCCTCAAGGTCACGTAGGCCGTGCGAAGCCGCCCAGCCGAAGCAGGAGATCGTATGAGCGGCTATGCTGCGGCAGACGGCGCGCACACATGTACGCGACACGCCGCTATGGGGCGGTAGCTCAGCCGGTTAGAGCAGCGGACTCATAATCCGTCGGCCGTGGGTTCGAGTCCCACCCGCCCCACCACGCGCTACCCGCGCAGAACCGTTTCTACTCGCGAGCGCGCGAGAGCGACGGTGCCGCTCCCGAGCGGCCCACCCCCTTCACTCGCCCGGCCCCGCCGCAGGAGCCGCCGTGGTGTGCGCTGCTGACGGTCCGTCGGCGGGGGCGGCCGGGGTGCCCGCGGCGGATCCCGCCGTGGCCGGTGTCGCACCGTGGTGGCGCTGGCGGTGGGTGAACGCGGTGATCGCCTGCCAGAGGTCGCGGCGGTCCGCGTCGGGCCACAGCCCCTCGGTGAAGTGCAGCTCGGCGTACGCGGTGTGCCAGGGCAGGAAGTTCGACACGCGCTGTTCGCCGCCGGTGCGCCACAGCAGGTCCACGTCCGGCAGGTCCCCCAGGGGCAGATGGCGTGCGAAGTCGTCCTCGGCGATCAGATGCGGCTGAAGATGACCGGCCCGGGCCCGCTGGGCCAGGGCGGCGGCCGTACGGGTGAGCTCGTCCCGGCCGCCGTAGTCGATGCACATCGTCAGCGTCAGGCCGGTGCGGGCTCGGGTGGTGCGCTCCCGCAGATGGAGCAGATCGACCAGGTCCGGGGGCAGCCGCCCCGCGCGGCCGTGCCAGCGCAGCCGGACGTCGAGGTCGCGGAAGGGGTTCTCGGCCAGTTCGGCGCGCAGGAGGTCGAGGATCGCGTCGACCTCCTCCGGGTCGCGGTGCCAGTTCTCGGTGGAGAACGTGTAGAGCGTCAGATGGCGCAGGCCGATCTCCAGGGCGCCGTGCACCACCTCGCGGACCGTGGCGGCACCGGCGCGGTGTCCCTCGTGCCGGGGCAGCCCGCGCTGCTGGGCCCAGCGTCCGTTGCCGTCCATGATCACCGCGACGTGGCCGGGCAGCCGGTCCGGCGGGATCTCGGGCGGCTGCTCGCCGCTGGGGTGGGGCGGTGGCTGCCGGAAGACGCCGGTGGGTGCCGGCCGGGCGGCCTGCGGTGATGCCTGCGGCCCGGGCCGGCGCCGTGGCGGCACCGTCAGCGGGGTCAGGCTCCAGGCCAGGGCCGCGCGGGTGCGGGCCGGGGCGAGGATGCGGGCGCGGGTGCGCAGCGCGGGTCGGGGCGGGGAGCGCAGCAGGGCCGGACCGGCGGCGTCGACGGCGTCGAGCTGGGCGCGCAGCAGGGCGGCCATGGTGTGCAGGACCGTCGCGGGCCCGGGGTGCATGCCGCGGGTGAGGGACTCCTGGGTCACCCACTGCCGGGCCAGACCGGTCAGGTGCGTCACCAGGGCGGCGACGGCGGGACTCCAGCGCAGCCGCGCGAGGTCGGCGGCGGCCCCGGGGTGCCGGTCGAGGGCCTCGGCGGGCAGCAGCAGGTCGCCCTGGGCGAGATCGGCGGACAGGTCGGTCAGGATGTCGGTGAGCCGGACGCCGTCGAGGAACTCCTCATAGGTCTCACGGGTGTCCAGACGCAGCGCCACGGGGACACCGGCCCGGTCGAAGACCGTGCGGACCTGGCCGAACCAGGGCAGGAGGTTGTCCCGGCCCCAGGCGCGCCACTGCGCCCAGTCGGCGAAGCTCCTGCCGCGGGTGTCGTCCCGGACCTGGGCCATGGCGTCGCGCAGTTCGGACAGGTCGAGGCGCCAGCGGTTCGCGGTGTCCACCAGGGCGTGGCGGACCGGGTCGGGGCTGGAGCCGGCGGGCAGTTCGCGGTGCAGGGCGGTGATCCAGGCCTCGACCCGGGCGGCGCGCTCGGCGGCGGGCGCGGTGCGGTCGTCGCCCAGGTCGTCGAGGGCGCTGGCGGCCGCCCACAGGGCGTGCAGCGCCGGGCGCAGGGCCGCCGGCACCAGCTGGATCAGCGCGTACTCCGCCGGGTCCTGGTCCCTCGTCCGGCGCCGGCACAGTCGGTAGGCCGCCCGCAGGGCCGGATCGTCGCCGGTCACCGGTCTTCCGGAGATGTCGGAGGTCACCTGTCGGTCTTCCGGTGTCGTGGTCGCGGGGGGCACATCGCTCACACCGAGGACGATACGTCCTGGTTGCGCGCGGTGATCACAGGGGCCGGGCGCGCGTCAGGAATCCGTCCCGGGCCCCGGGGCGCGTCACGGCCCGGGCCCCGGGTCCGGCCGCACGGCCTCGGTGATGCCGGCCCGGGCCGCCTCCAGCTGAGCGGCGAAGGCGATGCCGAGGAAGAGCACCACACCCGTCAGGTTGGCCCACAGCAGCAGGGCGACGAAGGCGGTCAGCGGTCCGTAGACGGCGCCGAACGAGCCGCTCTTGGCGACGTAGAGCGACAGCAGCCAGGTGGCCGTGACCCACAGCACCAGATGGACCGCGGAGCCGAACGCCAGCCAGGTGTAACCCGGTTGGTCCCGGCGCGGTGCCCAGCGGAAGATCACCGCCGAGGCGACCCAGGCGAGCGCCACGCCCAGCGGCACGTCCAGGGCGCCCCACCAGTCGAGCCAGGTGCGGGACCAGCCGAGGGTCTCGACCACCGCGCCGCCGACGGCGTCCCCGGCCACCAGCACGAGGAACCCCAGGACCATCGGCATGCCCGCGGCGACGGCGAGCAGCAGGGAACGGCCGTACTTCGCCAGGAAGGGCCGGTCGCGCTCGATGCCGTAGATGCGGTTGGCGCCCCGCTCGACCTGGGCCATCGCCGAGGCCAGATTGAGGACGGCGAAGGCCAGGCCCAGCCACATGGCGACGGCGCCCCAGACACCTGAACCGGCGCTGCGCTCGGTGCCGTCGAGGGCGTCCTCGATCAGCTGCGCGCTCGCGCCCGGGACGATGTGGCCGAGGGTGAGTTCGATGACCCGCCCCACGCTCTCGGTGTGCACGGTCGTGGCCACGCCGACCAGGGCGATGGTGAACGGCACCATGCCGAGCACCACCTGGAAGGCGAGGGAGCGGGAGTTGCTGAAGCCGTCGGCGTACCGGAACCGGGTGAACGCGTCGATGAGCAGCCGGCGTCCGCCGTAGCGCCGCAGCGCGGTGAACGCCTCGTCTCCGGAGAGTTCCTCCCCGATCATGTCCCGCGTCTGCGGGACATGCACAGCGGTACCCATCGAAGAGGTCTCCTTCTGCCTGCCCTGTGTTCCGGACCAGCATGCCGGGTGATCCGGTCGGGCGGGTCAGAAGGGCATGCGGCCGCGCGTGCGGCGCCCGGCCGAGCCGCTGCGGCTCACCGCGCGCGAACTCGTGTGGAAGGGCTTGCTGAAGAGCCTGCCCAGCACGCCGGGCGCCTTGCCGCCGGCGCGGGCACCGGCGCCGAGCGAGCGCTGGGTGCCGCGTTCGGGGTGGCGCGAGAGACGGGGGAGGAGGAAGGCCAGGACGGCCAGCAGCACGCACCCGGCGACGACGGCGGCGATGATCACGGTAACTCCCTTGTACGAGGGGTGAGATGGGGAGATACGGGTGCCCCGTCGCGTCGCCTCCATGTGGCCTGCCGGGTGTCGTCCGTTCCGTCAGTCCTCGTCCTCGCCCTCGGTGCTCGCGTCGTCGCGGTCGCCCTCCGCCTGGGACGGGGTGGGGCGTGGGGTGGTGTCCTGCTCGTCGTCGCGGTCGCCCTCGGCCTGGGACGGTGTGTGGTCGCTCATCGTGTGCCTCCTTGTGCGGTCGCCGGCTGCCGGGTACCCCGGTGGGGCCGGGACCACCGGCCCTGTGCGCGGTACCACTGGCCGGCCAGCAGCAGGGCAAGGGCGAGCTCCACCGCGTCACCGCCGTAGTACATGAGCTGCGAGGCGGCGTGCAGGTCGGCGGGGGTGTGGGCGGTGCCGGGCGGGCCGGTGGCCCACAGGCTCTTCGCGAGGATCGCGTGGGCCGCCGAGGCGGCCAGGAGGGTGCCGCCCCGCACGGCCCAGCCGGGCCGGTGGCGTACCGGGTCCACGGCGAGCAGGGCGAAGGTGTAGAGGGTGCCCGCGGCGAAGAGGTGCAGGAGGAGGAAGGGGTGGTGGTGCAGAGCGGACAGGCAGGGAGTGCGGTACAGGAGCCACAGGCCGCCGATGTCCAGGGCCGCGGCGACGGGCGGGAAGACGAGCGCCGTGACCGGGCGGGAGCGGGTCAGCCGGACCAGGGCGCGGCGGCCGGCCGGCGGGAGGGTGCGCAGGGCCAGCGTGACCGGCCGGGCCAGGACGACCGGCAGCGGGGCCGCCATGCCGGCCGTCACATGGGCGGCGGTGTGCGCGGTGAACGGGGCCGACCAGGTCTGCCACGGCACGGCGTACGCCGCCACGAGCAGTCCGCCGCCCAGCCAGAACCCGGCGTCGCGACGCACGGGCCAGCGGTCCCCGCGGCGCCGCAGCCGGGCGGCGCAGGCCGTGTACAGCAGACAGCACGACAGGACGAGCACCGGCAGGGCAGCCGGGGTCGTCACCGCGCCCGCCCGCGCTCCGCGTGCCGCGCCCGGCGCCACAGGAGCAGGCCGGCCAGCAGGAACAGGGCGGCGACGACGTTCCAGGTCCAGTCGTAGGGCCGCGGATCGACCTCGTAGCGGATCTGGTGCAGGCGCAGCAGCTTGTGCTGGACGGTGCCGTCGTACAGCTGGAATTCGCCGAGGCCCAGGCAGACGCCGGACCACCACGCCGGGGGCAGCAGGGCGTCCTCGCGGCGCAGGTCGGCGAAGAGGAACAGACCCGCCACCATCGCCAGCCAGCCGCCGGCGTGGAACAGGCCGTCGGAGACCAGGCCCACGTCGGGGGTTGACCGGTCGTAGAAGTGGTGCCAGTGGAGCAGCTGGTGGAAGACGGTCTCGTCGACGAACGCGGCCACGCCGACCCCGGACAGCGCCCCGCCGGTCAGGGAACGGCCGAACCGCACCCGCCCGCGGTCGTGGTCCTGCGGCCCTCGGCGCTCGGGGCGGTTGAAGCCCATGGGGATTCTCCTCGGCGCGGGCTGGGCCGGAACGGGCCGCCGCCGGGTACCCGGGGCCTCCCGCGCGAAACCGGACGCCCCGGGCCCCGCGGCACCGCTCAGTCCCGGCGGCGCCTCGCGACCGCCCGCCGCAACGCCGTGCACAGTTCGGCCGACGGCGGCGGGCCGTCCGCCTCCGCGCTCGCGGTCACCGCCGCGGCGACGTCCCGCAGCTTCGTGTTCGACAGCTGCGACGCCTCGCGCAGGATGTGCCACGCCTCGTCGGATGTGCAGCCGTGGGTGGCCATGAGGATGCCCCGGGCCTGGTCGATGACCGGGCGGGAGGCGATGGCCTGGCGGAGCTGCTCGACCTCCTCCTGGAGCACGTGCAGGCGCTCCGCGCGTTCCAGCGCGACCGCCGAGGTGGCCGGGGCGGCCGGGGTGGCCGGCGTCGCGGCGGAGACGGCCCCGGCGGCGTCCAGGTTGGTCAGCGGATCGGTCGTGTCCAGGCCGGCCAGCTCCAGGATCCGGCGCGGCTGGCCGTTCCAGTTGGTCGCCGTCACCGTCCGGAACCGCCGCCTGCCGTGGTCGGCGAGCACGTCCAGGAACTGCAGCCCGGCCGTGTCCATGAAGTGCACGCCCCCCATGTCCAGATCGACCCGGGTGACCGTGGCCGGCAGGTCGGCCAGGGTTCTGCCCAGGACGTCCGCGCAACCGTGGACGAGCTCGCCCCGCGGGGTGAGCTCGGCGCGGTCCGCGTCGACGCGGCCGGAGATGACCAGGGTGTCCAGCCCTCCTGTGAGATGTGGTGATGCCGCTGAGGTCATGTCACCGCCTTGTCGGTCCTCGTCGGTCGTGTTCGTCTGGCCGGACTGCACGACGTCACTCGCCCCCGTGGACGTCGGTGTGAGGTTCGCCTGCCCTGGGGACGGCGTAGTACACACTGTTCGGGGGAATGAGCCTCTCCCGTACGGGTACGAGCGCTGTGATCCGGAAGAAACGTGGGGAGAGGGGCGTGAACACGAGACGGCAGATGTCGGCGTCCGGCCCTCCCGGGCCCGTGCCGGGCCTGGCGGTGTTCCCGCTGGCCGGCCGGCAGGGTGTCAGGGCGGCGGGTGAGGTCGGCCTGACGACGCGTGCGATCTGGGAAGGCGTGCTGGAGCAGGCTGTTCGCGAGGATGAGGACGTGTACTACCTCGAGCTGTCCGACGTGACGTTCGTCGATGTCGCGGGCGCCGGTGCGCTCGCGGCCGCCGCCGGACAGCTCCGGGACGGCCGGCGGTTCGTCGTCCGCCGGCCGCCGCCGGCCCTGCGGCGAACGCTGGACCTGCTGTGGCCCGGCCATACCGGAATCGAGGTGTCGACGACATGACGACCGCCGTGACCGAGCCCTTCGGCCCCCTGGCCCCCTTCGCCCACCCGGCGCTCTTCTACCGGGACGAGCAGGAGTACCTCGACGGCACCCTGCCCTTCGTGCGCGCCGGCCTGGAGGCGGACGAGCCGGTCGCCGTCGCCGTGCCCGGCAAGAACCTCACCCTGATCAGGGACGCGCTGGGGGACGCCGCCGGCTCCGTCCGGCTCCTGGACATGCGCGAGGCCGGACGCAACCCGGGGCGGATCATCCCCGGAGTGCTGCGCGCCTTCGCCGACGCCCAGCCCGCCGGCCGCCGGGTGCGGATCATCGGCGAGCCCATCTGGGCGGGGCGCTCCGCGTCCGAGTACCCGGCCTGCGCCCAGCACGAGGCCCTCATCAACGCCGCCTTCCAGGGCCGTACGGCGACGATCATGTGCCCGTACGACGTGGTGCGGCTGCCCGAGCACATGGTCGCCGACGCGTACGCCACCCACCCCACCGTCATCCACCCCGGTTCCCCCACGGAGCAGGACAGCGACGCCTTCGCCCCCGAGGACGTCGTCAACCGCTACAACGAGCCGCTCGCGCCCGTGCAGGAGGCGCTGACGTTCGATTTCGACTCCGACTCACTCTCCCAGGCCCGGCACGTGGCCGTCGGGGAGGGCGCGCGGCTGGGGCTCGCGGGCGTGAAGCTGGAGGACCTGGCCCTGGCCACGGCCGAGCTCGCCACCAACAGCGTGGTGCACGGCGGTGGCAGGGGTGTGCTGCGCCTGTGGGCCGAGGACGGGTACGTGGTGTGCGAGGTCCGCGACGAGGGACGGCTCGCGGACGTCCTGGCCGGACGCCGGCCCGTGCCCCGCGACCAGCGCGGCGGGCGCGGGATCCTGCTGGTCAATCTGATCGCCGACCTGGTGCGGGTGCACCGCGGCGACAGCGGGACGACCGTGCGCTGCTGGTTCGCCCGCTGACCGGCGGCCGACGGCTCAGGAGTGCAGCGGGTCCAGCGCCAGCGGCGCGATCCTGCCCTCCAGCATCGCCCCGAGCCCCTGCACCGCGCACACGTCCGGGCGCTCGGCGATGTGCACCGGCATGCCCGTCGCCTCCCGCAGCATCTGGTCCAGGCCCGGCAGCAGGGCGCTGCCGCCGACCATCATGATCCCCCGGTCGGCGAGGTCGGCGACCAGGTCGGGCGGGCAGGCCCGCAGCACCTTGCCGATGCCGTCGAGGATCGCGGTCAGCGGCGTCTGGATGGCGTCCCGAACCGCGGCGGTGTCGACCTGGACGGAGCGGGCCAGGCCGGTGGCGACGTCCCGGCCGTGGATCTCCGTGGACGCCGGGCCCTGCGGGGTGAGGCCGTTGCCGGACAGGGCCAGCTGCAACGGCCGCACCGACTGGCTGGGCAGCATCAGCTCGTGCTGGTGCCGCAGGTGCTGCACGATCGCCTGGTCGACGGCCTCGCCGCCCACCGGGATGCGCTCGGCGGTAACGATCGCCCCGAGCGACAGCACGGCCACCTGGGTGGCCGCCGCCCCGCACACCATGATCATCGTGGCCTCGGGCTGCTCGACGGGCAGTCCGCAGCCCACGGCCGCGGCGATGAGCGTGTCGACCAGCTCCACGCGACGGGCTCCCAGGCCGACGAGCGTCTCGATCGCGGCGCGCTGGGCCAGCGGGTCGGCGTCGTGCGGGGTGCAGGCCGCCGCGCGCAGGATCGGCTTGCGGCGCAGCGCGCGGCGCATCTTGTCGCCGAGCAGGTGCCGCAGCATGCGCTGCGCCATCTCGATGTCGACGACGGTGCCGCCGGAGACCGGCCTGACCACCCGGATGTAGCCCGGTGTGCGGCCCGTCATCTTCTCCGCGAGTTCACCCACCGCGATCAGCGCGCCGGTGCGGGTGTTCACGGCGGCGGCGGACGGCTGGTCGACGACGAGACCGGCGCCCTTGACGTAGACGCGCGTGCGGGCCGCCCCGAGGTCGACGGCGAAGTGGCAGCGGCGCAACTGCTCCAGACTGGCGGTCATGGCAGGTCCTCCCGAGAGCACAGACCGTGGGGGGCCGCCAGGTGGCGGGCCTCGCAGACGTGGGGCCGCCGGGACGGCGGGCCTCTTTCGCATCGTGCGCGGCAGGGGACCCGGCCGCCTTTCGTGGGGGGCCGGGCGGGGCGCCGCCGAACGGGGGGTTCGGCGCCCGGTCACAGGGACCGCGCGGCCTCCAGCAGGGGCGCCAGGGAGGTCACCGTGGACTCGCAGCCGGCCTCGCGCAGCCGCCGGTCGTTCGTGGTGTTCCGGGCGAGGCCGACGAAGCGCAGCCCGGCCCGCTGGGCGGCGGCGAGCTCGGCGACCGTGGAGCCGATCACCAGGCCCGTGGCGGCGGTCCCCTCGCAGGAGTCCAGGGCGCGCACCATGCAGTCCGGGTGCGGGGTGAGCAGCGCCAGGTCCCCGGCCCGCCCGTGGACGCCGGCCAGGGGCAGCGCCCCGTAGGGCCGCAGATAGCGGGGCACGGCCTCGGCGCAGGCGTCCGTGACGACACAGACGCGGCGGCCGGAGGCGTGCAGGGCGCGCACCAGCGCCGCGGAGTTGTGGGTCGCCGGGGCGTGCGGCACCGCCTGGAGTTCGAGTGCGTCCAGACGTTCCCGCAGCAGGGGCCCGAGCGGGTCCCGGGCGAAGGCCCGGAGCACGTCCAGCGGATGGGTGAACGTCTCCCGCACCGTGCCGGGCAGGGCGTGCCGCGGGTCTCGGTGCTCGTCGACCAGGGCGAGCAGGTCCGTCACGGCCTCGCGCGCCGCGCCGCCCGGGAACAGGCGGGCCAGCGGGCCGTCGAATCCGAGCAGGACCGTCTCGGTCTCGCGCAGGAGCTGCGGCAGCGGGCGCCGCACGGGCGCGCTGCCCGGCGGTCCGGGCAGGTCGGCGCCCTCCGGGCCCAGCAGCACCGACGCCGTCACCGACAGCCCGGGCACCGGCCAGCGGCGCAGCCCGGCGTTGACCGCGCGCTGTGCCGCGCCCGCCCGGCGCGGCGGATGCCGGCGGGTGATCCGGGCCGCCTCCTCCAGCAGGTGGTCGAGCAGGGCCTCGGACACCCGGCCGATCTCGGCGCGCACGAAGGCGACCGGGTCCTCCACGTGCCAGGACAGTTCGACCGCGGCGGTGAAGGCGCTCTTGCCGGAACCGGGCAGGGAGACCTGGTGGTGGGCCTGGTGGGTGGTGAGGTCCACCTCGTAGTACGTCACGAGCCGCGGCGGCCGGCCGTCGTGCGGCCGGGCCGGGTCGAGGAGGGTGAGCGGGCCGTCGGGCCGGGTGTGCACGACGGCCGTGCGGCCCGGGACCGGTATGCCGAGCCGGCGCAGGTCACGGGTGATGAAGGGGCCCTGCACCAGGTCGCGGGCCTCGGGCTGCGGGGTCGTCTCGGGGGACAGCGGGCAGTGCCAGGCGACGGGCGGGGTGTCCGTGGCGCCGTCCCGGTAGAGCGGCTGGAAACGCTGGGGGCCCTGGGCGGCCGAGCTGGCGGCGAACTGCTCGTAGACGGCCGGGGAGACGATCACCTGGATCGCCGCGGGCCCGCGGGGCGGCTCGGGAGGCGGGGTGGGCAGGTCCCAGAAGGTGACGGTCAGCGGCGGCGGGTCCACCAGCCCGGTGAGCACGTCGGGCAGACCGCGCAGGACCGCGACCAGGACGGGGAGGAGGTAGGTGCCGGGCCGGGTGTGGACGTCGTAGCCGTTGCCGCGGACGCGGACGTCGAACCGGTGGGGGGCGAGTGCGCCGCGGGAGAGCATCTCGTGCACCGCGTACTCGAGGGTGATGCGGGCCTCGGGGTGGCCGGTCAGGTCGTCGGCCTCGAAGAGGATCACGGGGGCCGCGGCCCCGGGCCGTGGATCCGCCCCGCCCAGCCGCCGCACGGTCTCCTCGCTGACGGTCGCGAACGCCGGGCCCGCCTCGCCCTCGCCGTCGCCCGTCTCGGCCCGGAACTCCCCGGCGGCCAGGCCCGCGCGCTCGTCGATCAGCCCCCCGACCCGGTCGAGGAACTCCCGCGTCCGGCCGCGGGCCGTGCGGGGCAGGGAGCGCAGCAGCAGCTCCCGTACTCCGGGCCGGAAGGCGTAGGAGCCGGGTGGGCCGGGGACGGAGGTGAGCATGCCGCTGAGGATCACCTCGGCCAGGTGCTGGGGGCGTGGGTCGCGCTCCAGGGTGCGCTGGACGAGGCGCATCACCGGAACCGAGGGGACCGCCAGCGCCAGGTGCCCGGCGAGCCGGAAGGCCTCCGGGGACGCGGTCGCGCGAAAGCGCAGGACCAGGTCCTCGGGGGAGGAGGCGGCGAGGTCGGGGACGGGCTCGGCGGGGGGCGCGGGAGCGGGCGGCAGCCAGGCCACCGCACCCGGTGTGCGGGCACCGCCCGGATCGGCGAGCAGGGCCGCCCAGTGGGCCAGCCAGGGGGCGCCCGGCTCCAGGACCGGCAGCGGGAGGGCCGCCGGGCCGGGTGGCGGTGCGGCGTCGTACGGGGTGAACGCCAGGGTGGCGGAGGGGGCCGCCGTGGACGGGGACGTCAGCAGACCGGGCTCGGCGGGCAGCGCCGTGGTGGCCCACAGGTGTTCGGGGAGGGGCTGGACCACGGCGAGCGGCATGCGACGGGCCCAGTGCCGCAGGGTACGGTACCAGCGCTCGCCCGCCTCGCCGGGACGCCACTGCGGGCCCATGCAGTCGCTGACGACGAGGGTGGCCGTGCGGCCGTCGTCGAGGACGGGGACTTGGCGGGCCCGCCCGTCGGGCGTGGCCGGGTGCAGGGTGACCGCGCGGAAGATGCCCGACTGGGCGAGCGCCGTGTGCAGTTCGCTCACCAGGGGCCGCCAGACCGGCATGGTGGGGCCGGTGTCGTGCACGAGGTTCAGGCGCAGCCAGCGGTCGGGCGCCGGGCGCAGCACGGGGAACCACACGTCCGGGTGGGCGCCCAGCCGCGCGATCCGGTCGGCCGTGGCCCGTTCGTCGAGCAGGCGCAGCCGCGCGGAGGGCACCTTGCGCTGGAGCGGACGCAGGGCCCGCTGGAGCGCGAGGGGGTGGGGGAGCATCGGGGGCGCGGGGGCGAGCAGGGGCGAGCCGCCGCCGGAGTGCCGCGGGTGGTCGGGGGAGCGCGGGGCGGGGAGGCGGAGAGGGACACGGCCGGAGGCGGCCGTGGCGGCCCGGGCCGGGGGCTCGGCGGTCCGCGGTGGGGCGGGGGCGGCGGGGGCCCGCTCCTGCGGGGCGGGCGCGTCTCCTCCGGCAGCCGGGGCTGCGGACGCCGGGGGCGGGGCGGCCCCGTGCTCCCCCGGGGGCTGCTCCAGCCGAGCTGCCAGCCAGAGCAGTTCGGCGATCTCCCGGGGCGTCGGCGCGGCGCCCGCCGCCGCGAGCGCCGCCGCCAGCCGGGCGACCGGGGGCGGCCCGGAACCGGCCTCAGAAGCCATCGCCGTCGGCCGTCGCGCTGAGGTAGGGCATCAACTGCTCGGCGAGGTCGTCGCGGGACTCGGCGTCCAGGCCCGCGACTCCGGTGAGGTAGAGGGCGTTCAGCAACTGGTCGGTGGCCAGTTCGCCGCCGGAGGCCCGCTCCAGGAAGCGGGTGATCAGGCGGTCCGCCTCACCGTCGGGCGTGTCGAGGTGGGCCCGGACGATGTGGGTGAGCTGGTCCCGGTCGGGGCGGCGCAGCTTCAGCCGGACACAGCGGCGCAGGAAGGCGGGCGGGAACTCGCGCTCGCCGTTGCTGGTCAGCACGACGAACGGAAAGGCCCGGCAGCGGACCCGGCCGCGCCGGACGGTGACCGGGGTGTCCGTGCCGTCGGCGAGGACCTCGGCCGCGCCGTCGTCGGAGTGCCGGGCGGCGCGGACCAGTTCCGGGATCTCGTACTGGCCCTCCTCCAGGACGTTCAGCAGGTCGTTCGGCAGGTCGAGGTCGCTCTTGTCGATCTCGTCGACGAGCAGCGCCCGGGGCCGCTCGTAGGGGAGCAGTGCCGTGCCGAGGGGGCCGAGACGCAGGTGGTCCTCGACCTCGCCGGACCTGTCCCGCCCCTCCCTGGCCGCGTACAGCCGGGACAGCGGGTCGTACTGGTAGAGGCCGTCGGCGAGCGAGCTGCGGCTGGTGATGTTCCAGCGCAGCACCGGGCCGAGCCGCAGTTCGCGCGCCACCGCGTAGGCCAGGGAGGACTTGCCGGTACCGGGCGGGCCGGTGACGAGCAGCGGGCGGCGCAGGCACAGCGCGGCGTTGACGAGCCGGACACTCTCCTCGGTGGCGACGTACGACTTCGCCCGGTGCACGCGGTCGGGGGAGACGGCCGTCGCGTCGTCGCCGTCGTGCGGCGGCGGCAGGGCGGGCCCGCCGTCGAAGGCACGCCAGGGCGGCGGGGCGGGCAGGTGGTCGATGCCGTCGTGCGGCTCGTCGCGGCCGGTGTAGACGGACCAGTGCGGCATGGAAAGGGGTCTCCGCTCTCCGTTTTCGTGCGGGTGTCTCTCGGGTGTGTCGCGTGCGCGCGGGTCAGGCCACCGGCGACCTCGGGTGCGTGGCGGCGAGGGCGTGCGGGTCGGTGAAGAGCCGCGGGTCGTCCCAGAGCAGCTGGATGCCACGGGCCCAGTGGTCCTCCTCCGCGTGCGCCTCCTCGCGCAACGCCAGGACCTGGCGCGGGAGTTCGGCCGGCGGCACGGCCAGGACACAGGCGTCGAGCGCGTCGAGGAACGCCTTGCCGGTGCAGCCGTCCGTCCCGGCGCACTCCTCCTGCCCGGAGCCGCAGCCGCCGCGCGACCACATGATCACCGGGGCCGGGGCGGCGAGCGAGACGTCGAAGTGGGGCCGGGTGCGCGAGGCGGCCGGGGCGGTGCCGAACCCGGCCAGGCAGGCGTCGCGCTGCCGCAGCCGCAACCGCAGCCGCCCGGGCTCCTCCGATCCGCCGCACTCCACCCGGTGCATCCGCGCGCCCGGCCAGGAGTCCAGGCGCTTCCACGCCCGGGTCAGCACATGCCGGGTGCTGGCCTTGCGGCGGGTGTGGTCGGTGACGACCAGCGGATAGACGCAGCCGAGCGGGGTGTCGTCGTCCGGGGCGCTCTCCCAGCGGTCGACCGGCCAGTCCAGCCAGTCCCTCGGCAGCGCGAACGCCACCAGCTCGTCCGTGCCGGGGGTCAGATGGCGGAACGCCGCCTCGATGCCGTCCCGCACGTAGGCGTGCAGCCGGTGCCGCTCGACCGTGCCGGAGTCCACCGGGTGCCGCCGCCCCTCGCTGTAGGCGGACACCTCCACCCGGACCAGCCCGTCGCCCGCTCCGCTGTGTCCGAGCTCGACGAGGATCGGCGACCAGTCGGGCACCGACGGCTCCTCGGCCGGTGCGTGCAGCAGGGCCTGGAGCCGGTCGGCGAACCGGGCGACGGTCCGCGCGGCGCCCGGTCCGTCGAGTTCGCACAGCACGAACAGGGCCGCCGACCACAGCGAGCCGAACCCCTCCTCGGGCGGCGGGGGATCGAACGGGTCGGCCGCCGCCGTGTACAGCCGCACCGGGTCGCAGTCGACACCGGCGCGGGCCGCCTTCTCGACCAGGGCGCGCAGCCGGGCCCGGTCGGCGCCGGTGTGCTCGGAGGTGGGGACGAGGCCCTCCAGGCCCGGCCAGTAGCGGGCCATCACCTGGGTGGGCATCATCCGGCCGGTGCGCACCTCCCGGCTGCCGGAGTCCGCCGTGACCATGCCGACGACCTCGCCGGTGTCGGCCAGGGTGACGGCCGCCCCGCTGAAACCGGGAGCCAGGGGCTGGCCGCCCTGGTGCCAGGACTCCAGCTGGAGCCACTCCCGTCGGATCAACTGGGGTGCGGTGACGCGGTATTCGGCGAGGGTGCCCTCGTCGAAGCCGTCCGGGAAGCCGTACACGACGAGTTTGCGGGCCGGTGTGCCGTGCGCCGCGTCGGCCGGGGCCAGGGCGGCCGGGGCGAACGGCATCTCCCGGTCCAGCTCCAGCACGGCCAGGTCGCCGGGGTCGGTGACTCCGCCGCTCCAGCCGCCGTGGGCGACGACCCGGGCGGGGACCGGCGGGGTGCCGGGCCGCTCCGTGAAGGACACGGTCAGGTCCGCGCCGTCGCCCACGACATGAGCACACGTCAGCACGGTGTCCGGGGCGACCAGGAAACCCGCTCCGGTCACCCGGCCCCGTAACTCGATACGGGCGTGCCACTCGGCGCTGTTCATGAGGCGGAGCTCGCCCCAGGGGCGTCCGGGGACCAGGTCAGCTTGACCACCAGGTGGCCCTCTGCGGTGCCCTTGGCGATGAACGCGCCCGTCTCGGCGGCCAGTTTCACACCGAACTCGATCTCCACGCCGTCGGGCCGCAGCGAGCCGTCCCGGAAGACGCGCAGCGCCGACTCGGCCGCTGCCCGCACCCCGTCCAGGGCGCCCTCGAAGGTGTGGGCCGCCCGGACCGCGCCCTCGCCGCGGGAGACCAGACGGGAACCGGACCGCTCCTCCACGGCCTCGACCGCCACCACCGCCCCGTCACCGGTTCTGAACTCGACCAACCCGTCCACGACACCCCCGTCGTCCGATTGCGCTGGGCGGCTCCATTGTGACGGAAGGTGCGAGTTCGGCGCAGGGGCATGCGCCCGGCTCACCCGCCGACCGTCCCCCGGATCACCCCCAGTTCCACCAAGTCCTGCGGGCGGATGCGGAGTCCGTCCGCCGTCGCCTCCACCTCGCGCGGCGGACGCTTGAGGATGGCCGCCGCGAGCTCCGGCGCGATCACCGAGAAGTAACTGTCGGGTGTGGCCCAGGTGTTGCCGGGCGCGGCCAGGGCCAGTGCGCCACCGGAGCCGCCCTCGCCGATGACCAGCGTGGTCACCGGGGTGCGGGCGCTCGCCACCGCGCCGAACAGGTCGGCGATCGCCGCGCCCGCGCCCTGCCGCTCCGCCTCCGCGTCGTTGGCGGCGCCCGGGGTGTCCACGAGGGTCAGCACCGGGATGCCGAGCCGGTCCGCGAGACGGATCAGCCGGGCGGCGGTGCGGTAACCGGCCGGGCGGGTCGCGGTCCCGGTCTGCGCGGCGTAGGCGACCGTACGGCCCTCGTGCGTGCCGAAGCCGCACAACATGCCCTCCGGGTCGGTGCCGCCGCAGCGGTCGCCGCTGATCGCGACCCGGTCGGTGAAGTAGGCGTCCAAGTAGGCCGCGGCGCGCGGCCGCTGCGGGGAACGGGCCCGCCGGACGGCGTCCCAGCCCGTGGCGGGCAGCACCGCGGCCTCGCCGAGCGGCCCGGGCGGCGGGGCGGGCGTGGTCGACGGGCAGGTCAGCAGCCGCAGCCACCGCCCGAGCGTCTCGCGCAGCTCCCTGGGCCCCACGACCGCGTCCGCCGACCCCGCCGCGACCTGCGCCTCCGCCGTGTACGCCGCCGGGTCCGCGTCCGCCGGGCGCACCCGGGAGCCGGCGAAACCGACCTGGGCACCGGGCAGCGCGAGCACCACGTCGGCGCCCGCGCCCAGAGTGGCCCAGCCGCCCCCGGTGGTCGGGTCGCGCAGGACGGCGATCTGGGCGAGACCGGCCTCCCGCGTGAGCGCCGACTGGCGTGCCACCCGCTGGAGTTGGGTCAGCGCGAGCATGCCCTCCTGCATCCGGCTGCCGCCCGTCGCCACCAGCGGCACCACCGGGAAGCGGCGGTCACGGGCATACGCGTACGCCGCCTCCAGCCGGTCGCCGGTGCGCTGCCCGAGCGAACCGCCGAGGAAACCGAACTCGAACGCGATCAGCACGGCCCGGGTGCCGCCGACGCGGGCGGTGCCGCACACCACGGACTCCTGCTCGCCGGTGCGTTCGGCGGCCCGGGCCCGGGAGTCGTCGTAGCCCGGCCACCCGAGCGGGCCGTCCGGGAGCGATCGCCTTACGGGGGACGGGAGTTCGGCGAAGGTGGCGTCGTCGGCGAGGGCGGTGACGATCTCGCGGGCGGTCAGGCGCTCAGCCATGGGCCAGCGCCCGCTTCATGATCTTGCCCATGTCGTTGCGGGGCAGCGCGTCGAGGTGGTGCACGACCCGGGGCCGCTTGTGCGGCGCCAGCCGCCGCGCCACATGGTCCGCCAGCTCCTCCAGCGGGGGCGGTGACTGGGGATCGGCCGACACGATCCACGCCACGATCCGCTCGCCCAGATCGGCGTCCGGCTCCCCGGTGACGGCCGCCTCCCGCACCCCGGGATGTTCCAGCAGCGCGTTCTCGATCTCACCGGCCCCGATCTTGTAACCGCCGCTCTTGATCAGGTCGGTGGCCTTGCGGCCGACGATCCGGACGTAGCCGTCGGGGTCGCGCACCGCCATGTCACCGGTGCGGAAGAAACCGTCGGCGGTGAAGGCGGCGGCGGTGGCGTCCGGCCGGTTGAGGTACCCGGTGAACAGGTTCGGCCCGCGCACCTGGATCTCGCCCACCGTCTCCCCGTCGTACGCGGCGATCTCGGAACCGTCCTCCTCGACCAGCCGCAGCTCCACGCCCGGCAGCGGCACGCCCACCGTGCCCGGGCGGGCCTCGCCGTCGGCTCGGACGCTGGTGTTCATCAGCGTCTCCGTCATGCCGTACCGCTCGATCACCCGGCGTCCGGTCGCGGTCGCGATCCGGCCGTGGTCGTGCACCGGCAGCGCGGCCGAACCGGACACCAGCAGCCGCGCCCCGGTCAGCGCCTTCACCAGCTCCGGGTCGCTCGTCACGGCTTCCGCGATGCGGTGGTACATCGTCGGCACGCCGAACAGCATGGTCGCCCCGCCGTTCAGCTCGCGGGCCACGCCCTGGGTGCTGAAGCGGCCCAGGTGCCGGACGGACCCGCCGCGCCGCAGCGGGCCGAGGGTGCCGAGGACCAGCCCGTGCACATGGAACAGGGGCAGTCCGTGGACGAGGACGTCCTCGCCGGTCCACCGCCAGGCGTCGGCCAGGGCGTCGAGGGTGGCCGCGAGTGCCCGGCGCGGGATGACGGCGCCCTTGGGCGGGCCGGTGGTGCCCGAGGTGTAGACGATCAGGGCCGGATCCTCGTCCGCGGCGCGCTCCCGGGGGGCCGGGCCGGTGGCGTGCACGTCGACGTCCACGCGGGTGAGGTCCCGCAGTGCCGCGGGCAGTTGGTCGTCGGGGGCCGTGAGCACCAGCCCGGGCGCGCTGTCGGACAGGATGTGCCCGAGCTCCTTCTCCCCGGACTTCGGGTTGAGCGGCACGGCCGGCACACCGGCCAGCAGCGCGGCGACGACCGCCACGGCCGTCTCCAGCGTGGGCGTCGCCCAGACGGCGACCCGGCCGGCCTCGCCGAACCGGCCCGTCAGGGCCCCGGCCGCGGCGGCGAGCTGAGCGTAGGTCAGGGAGCGCTCACCGAACCGGAGGGCGGGGCGGTCGGCCGGGTCGTCGGTCAGGGCCGGGAAGAGGGGGGTCACGCGTCACGTCTCCTTGGCTGCTGCGGGCGGTCGTCGTCGCTGGGCGGCGGGTGGTCCTCCCCGGCCGGGGAGCGTGGCCGGCCCGGGCGGCGGCGACGCCCCCGGCGCGGCCCCGCCAGGAGGACACGGC
>NZ_JBFAIG010000005.1:0-366272 GCF_040654575.1 Streptomyces sp. NPDC050674 | reverse complement strand
TCCCCCACGCTCGGCTGCGCTCGCGCGGGAGGGACCCCCATCGCGTTGACGCCCTCCTCCGCCTTGCAGCTGCACGCACCACGCCCCGCTCGGCTTGGTCGAGAGGCGCAGTCACTCCCGGCCGACCTGATCCAAACGACAGGCCCGAGGCGGCCGGCGTGGCCCTCAGCCGCGCGGGACGTGCGTCCGGCCGCTGCGCGCGGCACGAGCCACGACGCACCGGTACCCGCGTACGGCGAGAAGGGGTCGTGGCGGGGGGTGTCCGCCCGCAGCGGTCGGCGCGTCGACGGACAGTCAGTCGGCGTGAGACCCCATCGCGCCGTTCCGAGGACGGACACCCCCCGGCGCGGCCCCGACCCACACCCCACGCGAAGGCGAAACGGACGCGCACCCCCGCCCTCACCCGCCCTACGACGCCAGCCAGTCGTCCACCCCCGCCAGCAGCTTCGTCTTCACGTCCTCCGGCGCCGCCGACCCGCGCACCGACTGCCGGGCCACCTCCGCCAGCTCCGCGTCCGTGAACCCGTGATGCCGCCGCGCGATCTCGTACTGCGCGGCGAGACGCGAGCCGAACAGCAACGGGTCGTCCGCGCCCAGCGCCAACGGCACGCCCGCCTCGAACAGCGTCCGCAGCGGCACGTCCTCCGGCTTCTCGTACACCCCCAGCGCCACGTTCGACGCCGGACACACCTCGCACGTCACCTGCCGGTCGGCCAGCCGCTTCATCAGCCGCGGATCCTCCGCCGCCCGCACCCCGTGCCCGACCCGGTCCGCCCCCAGGTCGTCCAGACAGTCCCGCACCGACGACGGCCCCGCCAGCTCACCCCCGTGCGGCGCCGACAGCAGCCCGGCCTCCCGGGCGATCGCGAACGCCCGGTCGAAGTCGCGCGCCATGCCCCGCCGCTCGTCGTTGGACAGCCCGAACCCGACGACCCCCTGATCGGCGTACCGCGTCGCCAGCCGCGCCAGCGTCCGCGCGTCCAGCGGGTGCTTCATCCGGTTGGCCGCGACCAGCACCCGCATCCCGAGTCCCGTGTCCCGCGACGTCGTCTCCACCGCGTCCAGGATGATCTCCAGCGCCGGGATCAGCCCGCCCAGCCGCGGCGCGTACGACGTCGGGTCGACCTGGATCTCCAGCCAGCCCGACCCGTCCCGCACGTCCTCCTCCGCGGCCTCCCGCACCAGTCGCTGGATGTCCTCCGGCGCCCGCAGGCACGAGCGGGCCGCGTCGTACAGCCGCTGGAAGCGGAACCAGCCCCGTTCGTCCGTCGCCCGCAGACTCGGCGGTTCCCCGCTGGTCAGCGCCTCACTCAGCGCGTCGGGCAGCCGGACGCCGTACTTGTCGGCCAGTTCCAGCACGGTCGAGGGCCGCATCGACCCGGTGAAGTGCAGGTGCAGATGGGCTTTCGGCAGCTCAGAGACATCACGTACACGCTCCATCCCAGGATCCTGCCGTACGCCCCGGCCGTCCCGGTAGCCGTTTCCCCTTTCGTGGTCTTGCTCGCACAAACAAATGGGGCACCTACCGAACCCGGTAGGTGCCCCAGGAGCCGTGGGCCGGCGAAAGCGGACGTCAGTCCCGCGCCTCCGCCAGCAGCTTCTGGATCCGGCTCACACCCTCGACGAGGTCCTCGTCACCCAGCGCGTACGACAGCCGCAGGTAGCCCGGCGTGCCGAAGGCCTCGCCCGGTACCACCGCGACCTCGGACTCCTCCAGGATCAGCGCGGCCAGCTCGACGGTGTCCTTGGGGCGCCGGCCCCGGATCTCCTTGCCGACCAGCGCCTTCACCGACGGGTACGCGTAGAACGCCCCTTCCGGCTCCGGGCACACCACGCCGTCGATCTCGTTCAGCATCCGCACGATGGTCTTGCGGCGCCGGTCGAAGGCCTCACGCATCGCCGCCACGGCGTCCAGGTCACCGGAGACGGCGGCCAGCGCGGCGGCCTGGGCGACGTTGGAGACGTTGGACGTGGCGTGCGACTGAAGGTTCGTCGCGGCCTTGACGACGTCCTTCGGGCCGATGATCCACCCCACGCGCCAGCCGGTCATCGCGTACGTCTTGGCGACACCGTTGACGACGACGCACTTGTCGCGCAGCTCGGGCAGCACGGCCGGCAGCGACACCGCCGAGGCGTCGCCGTAGACCAGGTGCTCGTAGATCTCGTCGGTCATCACCCACAGGCCGTGCTCCACGGCCCAGCGGCCGATGGCCTCGGTCTCGTGCTCGCTGTAGACCGCGCCGGTCGGGTTCGACGGGGAGACGAAGAGGACGACCTTCGTCTTCTCCGTACGGGCCGCCTCCAGCTGCTCGACGGTCACCCGGTAGCCGGTCGTCTCGTCGGCGACGACCTCCACCGGGACGCCCCCGGCCAGCCGGATCGACTCCGGGTACGTCGTCCAGTACGGCGCGGGCACGATGACCTCGTCGCCCGGGTCGAGGATCGCGGCGAAGGCCTCGTAGATGGCCTGCTTGCCACCGTTGGTGACCAGGATCTGCGAGACGTCCGGCTCGTAGCCGGAGTCGCGCAGGGTCTTCGCGGCGATGGCGGCCTTCAGCTCGGGCAGGCCGCCCGCCGGCGTGTAGCGGTGGAACTTCGGGTTCTTGCAGGCCTCGATCGCGGCCTCGACGATGTAGTCCGGGGTCGGGAAGTCGGGCTCACCGGCGCCGAAGCCGATCACCGGCCGCCCGGCGGCCTTGAGGGCCTTGGCCTTGGCGTCCACGGCGAGGGTGGCGGACTCGGAGATCGCGCCGACTCGGGCGGAGACCCGGCGCTCGGGGGGAGGGGTTGCAGCGCTCATGGGCCCCATCGTTTCAGACAGGAATCGCGCGCGGCACAGGGGTTTCACAGACTGAACAACGTCGGGCAAAGCCCTGAACAACAGTGCGGATCGCCCGCGCGGCCTGGGCGATCTTCGACGGAATCACGTCAGCCCGCCCGCCGTTCCGGTGGCGATCCTCCGCCGGCGAGCCCTGCGTCCGGCCCTTTCTGTTCGACGACCGGCCGCCGAGCACGTACACTCTCACCTCGTTGGCCTTCAGCAGGCCGCGCCCGTTCGGTGCACACCAAGCATCCGGACGGATGCGGTACGTTGGGGGACACACAAAGGGTCGTAGCTCAATTGGTAGAGCACTGGTCTCCAAAACCAGCGGTTGGGGGTTCAAGTCCCTCCGGCCCTGCTACACACACCTTCGCCAGGATGTGTGCGCATGTACGTACAGCAATGCACCGCCGTGCGGCTCAGACCGGGCGCGGCACGGCCACGACCCGGAATCAGGTGAGGACGAGTGACGGACGCCGTGGGCTCCATCGACATGCCTGATGCCGAGGACGAGGCGCCGGAGTCGAAGAAGACCCGCAAGGGCGGCAAGCGTGGCAAGAAGGGCCCGCTGAAGCGCCTTGCCCTCTTCTACCGCCAGATCGTCGCGGAACTGCGCAAGGTCGTCTGGCCGACCCGCAACCAGCTGACGACCTACACGACCGTGGTGATCATCTTCGTCGTCATCATGATCGGTCTGGTCACCGTGATTGACTATGGGCTCAGCAACGCCGCCAAGTACGTGTTCGGCTGAGCAGTCCGCGAAGAGCGCCGAGGTACCCGGCGCTTTTTTCGCATGTTCCACCCCTATGTATCCAGGAAGAAGCAGCCACCGTGTCTGACCCGAACGTGAACGACGCCATCGAGCCGGTCGAGTCCGTCGAGGACGAGCTCGACACCGTCGAGGGCGCGGACAGCGAGGACACCGAGGCCTCCGCCGAGGCCGAGGCTGCCGACGCCGTCGCGGACGACGCCGCCGAGGCGGAGACCGAGGACGGCGAAGAGGCCGCGGACGAAGTCGAGGAAGAGCCCGAGCTCGAAGAAGAGCCCGAGGACGACCGCGACCCGATCGAGAAGCTCCGCGAGGAACTGCGCGTCCTGCCCGGCGAGTGGTACGTCATCCACACCTACGCCGGCTACGAGAACCGCGTGAAGACCAACCTCGAGCAGCGCGCCGTCTCGCTGAACGTCGAGGACTACATCTTCCAGGCCGAGGTGCCGCAGGAAGAGGTCGTCCAGATCAAGAACGGCGACCGCAAGACGATCAAGCAGAACAAGCTCCCGGGCTACGTCCTCGTCCGCATGGACCTGACGAACGAGTCCTGGGGCGTCGTCCGCAACACCCCCGGCGTCACCGGCTTCGTGGGCAACGCCTACGACCCGTACCCGCTGACCCTGGACGAGATCGTCAAGATGCTCGCGCCGGAGGCCGAGGAGAAGGCCGCCCGCGAGGCCGCCGAGGCCGAGGGCAAGCCGGCTCCGCAGCGCAAGGTCGAGGTCCAGGTGCTGGACTTCGAGGTCGGCGACTCGGTCACCGTCACCGACGGTCCGTTCGCCACGCTGCAGGCGACCATCAACGAGATCAACCCGGACTCCAAGAAGGTCAAGGGCCTCGTCGAGATCTTCGGTCGCGAGACGCCGGTCGAGCTCTCCTTCGACCAGATCCAGAAGAACTAGTTTCTTCCGGACCTCACCGCTTCCGCGCAGGTCAGGCGATCGCTCCGGCGCTTGCCTGACCTGCGCGGTTTTTGGCCGCGCATCTATACCCGCTATCGTTGTGCGGTATGCCTGCGTCCGGGTGGTCCCCGGAGGCCGGCAGGACCCGAATCGAAAGGACCCGGAGAGCTATGCCTCCCAAGAAGAAGAAGGTCACGGGGCTCATCAAGCTCCAGATCCAGGCCGGTGCCGCCAACCCGGCCCCGCCGGTCGGCCCCGCGCTGGGTCAGCACGGCGTGAACATCATGGAGTTCTGCAAGGCCTACAACGCCGCGACCGAGTCGCAGCGTGGCTGGGTGATCCCGGTGGAGATCACGGTCTACGAAGACCGTTCCTTCACCTTCATCACCAAGACGCCGCCGGCCGCGAAGATGATCCTGAAGGCCGCGGGCATCGAGAAGGGCTCGGGCGAGCCGCACAAGACCAAGGTCGCGAAGATCACGCGTGACCAGGTCCGTGAGATCGCCACGACCAAGATGCCCGACCTCAACGCCAACGACCTGGACGCCGCCGAGAAGATCATCGCCGGCACCGCCCGTTCCATGGGCGTCACGGTCGAGGGCTGAGCCCCAACCTCCATCAGCAGAAGTGGCAGGGCCTGCTCGGCCCGGACCACGACTCCTCAGCATCCACAGGAGCAGTAGTGAGCAAGCGCAGCAAGTCCCTTCGCGCTGCGGACGCCAAGATCGACCGGGAGAAGCTCTACGCCCCGCTCGAGGCCGTCCGTCTCGCCAAGGAGACCTCCACGACCAAGTTCGACGGCACCGTCGAGGTCGCCTTCCGTCTGGGTGTCGACCCGCGCAAGGCCGACCAGATGGTCCGTGGCACCGTGAACCTCCCGCACGGCACCGGTAAGACCGCCCGGGTCCTGGTCTTCGCGACCGGTGACCGTGCCGAGGCCGCTCGTGCCGCGGGCGCCGACATCGTCGGCGCCGACGAGCTCATCGACGAGGTGTCGAAGGGCCGTCTGGACTTCGACGCCGTCGTCGCCACCCCGGACCTCATGGGCAAGGTCGGCCGCCTCGGCCGTGTGCTCGGTCCGCGTGGTCTGATGCCGAACCCGAAGACCGGCACCGTGACCCCCGACGTCACCAAGGCTGTCACCGAGATCAAGGGTGGCAAGATCGAGTTCCGCGTCGACAAGCACGCGAACCTGCACTTCATCATCGGCAAGACGTCGTTCGACGACACCAAGCTGGTGGAGAACTACGGCGCGGCGCTGGAGGAGATCCTCCGTCTGAAGCCGTCCGCCGCCAAGGGTCGCTACATCAAGAAGGCCGCCATCAGCACCACGATGGGCCCCGGCATTCCGGTCGACTCCAACCGCACCCGCAACCTCCTCGTCGAGGAGGACCCGGCCGCGGTCTGAGCCTGAGGCTCACCCAACCGGTCACGGGCCCCGCACCTCTTACAGGTGCGGGGCCCGTTCCCTTTTCCGGTACGTACGCCGGTGGCCTGGGTTAACGTGCGGGAACCGGAGGCGAACAGGGGGACGTATGCAGGGCACGAGGGTGCGGCGCATGGGCCTGGGACTGGCAGTGGTGACCGCGCTGACGGGGATGACGTCCTGCACCTCCCCGGACTCCTCCGACGGATCCGACCGGGCCGAGCGCGCACCGCACGGGCGGTCCCTCGCCGCCCTGCGCTCGGCCGAACGCGCCACCGAGCAGGCCGAGTCCGCCCGGGTCGAGTCCACGACGACCATGGGCTCCCTGATGTCCATGACCGCCGACGGCGCCCTCGGCTGGAGCGACGGCATCACCGGCACCCTCACCATCACGTACACCGGCGGCACCATGGCCGACACCATGCGCCGGCTCGGCACCACCTCCATGGAGGCCCGCTACCTGCCCGACGCGTACTACGCGCGGATGGGCGAGAAGTTCGCCGAGCAGACCGGCGGCAAACACTGGATCCGGTACGCGTACAAGGACCTCGAAGCCCTCACCGGCGGCTCCGGCGGCCACCTCGGCGACCAGCTGCGCAGCACCACACCCAACCAGTCCGTGAAACTCCTGCTGTCCTCCGGCGATGTCAGGAAGGTCGGCGAGGAGCGGGTCCGCGGCCGGTCCGCCACCCACTGGTCCGGGACCGTGGCCGCGGCCGACGTCGACGACGCCGGCCTGCGCAAGCAGCTCACCGGCGCCGGTGTCACCACCCAGACCGTCGACATCTGGGTCGACCGGCGCGACCTGCTGGTCAAGAAGGTGGAGAAGGCGCGGACGGACACGGGCCTGATGACCCAGACCGCGCACTACACCGATTACGGCGTGCCGGTCCGCGCCGAGCGGCCCCCGCACGCCGACACCGGGGACTTCGAGGACCTCATGCGCAAGCAGTCCGCCACGCCCTGAGCCCTCCCCCTATTCGATAGATCACCTGTGCCCCTCTGGGATAGGCTCGCGGCCTTGCTGTGAAGCAAGCGTGCATTCCTTGGGGGGAATTCAGATGAAGAAGTCCATACCTGCCGCCGGGCTGTGTGCCCTGCTCCTCGCCGCCGGTGCCGTCGGCTGCGGTTCCGAGAAGTCTCCGGAGATGACGCCCGCCGCGGCCGTCGCCAAGGCGGCGAAGAACACGGAGGACATCACGTCCCTCCGGTACCGCATGAAGGGCACGGTCCCGGAGTCGGGCAGTGTCCAGGGCGAGGCCTCCATGCGCCTGAAGCCCACGGTGGCGATGAGCATGAAGATGACGGCGTCCGCCCAGGGCGCGGGCGAGGCCGTGGAGATCCGGCTCGTCGACAAGGCCATGTACCTCGGTGGGGGAGCCGAGATGGCCAAGGAGATGGACGGCAAGCGCTGGCTGAAGTTCGACCTGTCCGGTTCCGAGGCGGCCAAGGACATGGACCGGATGGGGTCCACGAGCCAGGCCGAGCAGAACCCGGCCGCGGAGTCCACCTTCCTCAAGGGCGCCAAGGACGTGAAGAAGGTCGGCAGCGAGAAGGTCGAAGGCGTCGAGACCACCCATTACTCGGGCACGGTCACCCTCGACGACCTGCGCGCCTCGCTCAAGGACGACAAGGCGGAGACCCGCAAGCAGCGCGAGAAGAGCATCAAGCAGTACGAGAAGCTCGGCGTCGACAAGCTCGCGATGGACATGTGGATCGACGGCGAGGACCACACCAAGCAGTTCCGCATGAAGGGCCAGGCCGACAAGGGCCCGATGGACATGACCATCACCTTCCTGGACTACAACAAGCCGGTGACCGTCACGGCCCCGCCGGCCAAGGACGTCGCGGACCTGAGCGAGATGTTCAAGGAGCTGGAGCAGGGCTGAACCGCCCCGCACAGATCAGCCGTACGGGCGGATTTGCTTGACGGCGATCCGTTCCCGTACTCTCCTACAGAAGCCAAAGACCGCTGGTCGTTACCGCGTGCTCATCTGAGGGCGCGGTGGCCGAAGGATCCGCTGAACGGCGGACGACCCGCGCAGGTGACACAGGAAGAGTTCCCGGAGCCCCGCCGCCCAGTGCGCGCGTGAAACCGGTCGAGCTACGCCCCGTGCGCTTGCGCCGGGGCGTTTCGTTTTCCCCAGTCCTCCTTCGGGTCCGCGCGGTCCGAATCACCCGGAAGGAGGCCGAGGCTCATGGCGAGGCCTGACAAGGTCGATGCCGTCGAGGAGATGCGGGACAAGTTCCGCAACTCCAACGCTGCTGTCGTTACCGCGTACACCGGTCTCACCGTCGCGCAGCTCCAGCAGCTGCGTCGTTCACTCGGTGAGAACGCTCAGTACCGTGTGGCGAAGAACACGCTGACCAAGATTGCGGCCAACGAGGCCGGGATCACGACGCTGGACGACCTCTTTGCGGGTTCGTCGGCCGTCGCCTTCGTGACCGGTGACCCGGTCGAGGCGGCGAAGGGTCTCCGTGACTTCGCCAAGGACAACCCCAACCTCGTCATCAAGGGCGGCGTCCTTGACGGCAAGGCGTTGTCCGCCGATGAGATCAAGAAGCTTGCGGACCTCGAGTCCCGCGAGGTTCTGCTCTCCAAGCTGGCCGGTGCCATGAAGGGCAAGCAGTCCCAGGCTGCCTCTGTCTTCCAGGCGCTGCCGTCGAAGCTCGTCCGCACCGTGGACGCGCTCCGTGCCAAGCAGGACGAGCAGGGCGGTGCCGAGTAACTCGGCTCGCATCCCGGCCGCCGCTGCCTGAACGCGGCGACCGTAGCGGGCCAGTAGTACGCCCGCCTCACATGTACATCCGGCACCTGCCGATTTAGTGGAAGGACCGCCAATCATGGCGAAGCTCAGCCAGGAAGACCTGCTCGCGCAGTTCGAGGAGATGACCCTCATCGAGCTCTCCGAGTTCGTGAAGGCGTTCGAGGAGAAGTTCGACGTCACCGCCGCCGCTGCCGCGCCGGTCGTCGTCGCCGGTGGTGCCGCTGGTGGCGCCGCTGCCGAGGCCGCTGAGGAGCAGGACGAGTTCGACGTCATCCTCACGGGTGCCGGCGACAAGAAGATCCAGGTCATCAAGGTCGTGCGTGAGCTGACCTCCCTGGGTCTGAAGGAGGCCAAGGACCTCGTGGACGGCGCCCCGAAGCCCGTTCTCGAGAAGGTCGCCAAGGAGGCCGCCGAGAAGGCCGCCGAGTCCCTCAAGGGCGCCGGCGCCTCCGTCGAGGTCAAGTAACACCCTCGGATCCGTCAGGATCCGCAACACGTCCCACTGGACGTGTAACGCGTAAGCGCGGAAGAGCGATCATCCATCCGGGTGGTCGCTCTTCGGCGTTCTCGGGGGCCGGCCACGGTTGCCTTGAACCCTCTGTGACGGGGGGTATGGTGATCTTCGTCGTGTCTCCGGGCGGCTCCGGATCGGGCAGGGGGGCCTTGACGAACCGCACGCAGCGCGCAATTCTCAGGACGCGTCGTCACAGGATCCGAATCCGAGGCATGGATCGGCGACGAAGAGGGCAGTATCAACGTGCGTTGAGGGCAGCGCCTTGTCGCAGGAGTGGAACAACGAGGGTGAACAGGGGTTTCACGACCCGCACTGGACATCAGTGTGCCAAGTGGCTACACTGACCCTTTGCGCTGCCTGTTAGCTGTCCCCTGCCCGTCACCAGGGGTCTGCCCTCGCCCGAGCATCGACGACAAGACATGCCTGACCTGGCCTTCCGGCCCTGTGGGCACAGCTTGTCTCCGTGTACGGGAGAGGGGCCGGTACGCGCGTAGTGAGTCCGAGCCCTCGGAAGGACCCCCTCTTGGCCGCCTCGCGCAACGCCTCGACCGCGAATACGAACAACGCCGCCAGCACTGCCCCGCTGCGCATCTCTTTTGCAAAGATCAAGGAGCCTCTCGAGGTTCCGAACCTGCTCGCGCTGCAGACCGAGAGCTTCGACTGGCTGCTCGGCAACACCGCCTGGCAGAGTCGGGTCGAGGAGGCTCTCGAGAACGGTCAGGACGTCCCCACCAAGTCCGGGCTCGAGGAGATCTTCGAGGAGATCTCCCCGATCGAGGACTTCAGCGGGTCGATGTCGCTGACCTTCCGCGACCACCGCTTCGAGCCGCCGAAGAACTCCATCGACGAGTGCAAGGACCGCGACTTCACGTACGCGGCCCCGCTCTTCGTCACCGCTGAGTTCACCAACAACGAGACCGGCGAGATCAAGTCCCAGACGGTCTTCATGGGCGACTTCCCGCTCATGACGAACAAGGGCACCTTCGTCATCAACGGCACCGAGCGTGTCGTGGTGTCGCAGCTCGTCCGTTCGCCCGGTGTCTACTTCGACTCCTCGATCGACAAGACGTCCGACAAGGACATCTTCTCCGCCAAGATCATCCCCTCCCGGGGTGCCTGGCTGGAGATGGAGATCGACAAGCGCGACATGGTCGGTGTCCGCATCGACCGCAAGCGCAAGCAGTCCGTCACCGTCCTGCTCAAGGCGCTCGGCTGGACCACCGAGCAGATCCTCGAGGAGTTCGGCGAGTACGAGTCCATGCGCGCCACCCTGGAGAAGGACCACACCCAGGGCCAGGACGACGCGCTGCTCGACATCTACCGCAAGCTGCGTCCGGGCGAGCCCCCCACGCGTGAGGCCGCGCAGACGCTGCTCGAGAACCTCTACTTCAACCCCAAGCGCTACGACCTGGCCAAGGTCGGCCGCTACAAGGTCAACAAGAAGCTGGGTGCGGACGCTCCGCTGGACGCGGGCATCCTGACCGTCGAGGACATCATCTCGACGATCAAGTACCTGGTGAAGCTGCACGCGGGCGAGACCGAGACGGTCGGCGACAGTGGCACGAACATCGTCGTCGAGACCGACGACATCGACCACTTCGGCAACCGCCGCCTGCGCAGCGTCGGCGAGCTCATCCAGAACCAGGTCCGCACGGGTCTGGCGCGTATGGAGCGTGTCGTCCGCGAGCGGATGACGACCCAGGACGTCGAGGCGATCACGCCGCAGACCCTGATCAACATCCGGCCGGTCGTCGCCTCCATCAAGGAGTTCTTCGGCACCAGCCAGCTGTCGCAGTTCATGGACCAGAACAACCCGCTGTCGGGTCTCACCCACAAGCGCCGTCTGTCGGCTCTTGGCCCGGGTGGCCTCTCCCGTGAGCGGGCCGGCTTCGAGGTCCGTGACGTGCACCCCTCGCACTACGGCCGCATGTGCCCGATCGAGACGCCCGAAGGCCCGAACATCGGTCTGATCGGCTCGCTCGCCTCCTACGGCCGGGTCAACGCGTTCGGTTTCGTCGAGACCCCGTACCGCAAGGTGTTCGAGGGCCAGGTCACCGACGAGGTCGACTACCTGACCGCCGACGAGGAGGACCGCTTCGTCATCGCGCAGGCCAACGCGCAGCTGACGGACGACCTCCGTTTCGCCGAGGCCCGGGTGCTGGTCCGCCGTAAGGGCGGCGAGGTCGACTACGTCACCGGCGAGGACGTCGACTACATGGACGTCTCGCCGCGCCAGATGGTGTCGGTCGCGACCGCCATGATCCCCTTCCTCGAGCACGACGACGCCAACCGTGCCCTCATGGGCGCGAACATGATGCGTCAGGCCGTGCCGCTGATTAAGTCCGAGGCCCCGCTCGTCGGCACCGGCATGGAGTACCGCTCCGCCGTCGACGCCGGTGACGTGGTCAAGGCCGAGAAGGCGGGTGTGGTCCAGGAGGTCTCCGCGGACTACATCACCACCGCCAACGACGACGGCACGTACATCACGTACCGCCTGGCCAAGTTCGCCCGCTCCAACCAGGGCACCTCGGTCAACCAGAAGGTCATCGTCAACGAGGGCGACCGGATCATCGAGGGCCAGGTCCTGGCCGACGGTCCGGCCACCCAGAACGGCGAGATGGCGCTGGGCAAGAACCTGCTCGTGGCGTTCATGCCGTGGGAGGGTCACAACTACGAGGACGCGATCATCCTGTCGCAGCGCCTCGTGCAGGACGACGTCCTCTCCTCGATCCACATCGAGGAGCACGAGGTCGACGCCCGTGACACCAAGCTCGGCCCCGAGGAGATCACCCGGGACATCCCGAACGTCTCCGAGGAGGTCCTCGCCGACCTCGACGAGCGCGGCATCATCCGCATCGGTGCCGAGGTCGTCGCCGGCGACATCCTCGTCGGCAAGGTCACGCCCAAGGGTGAGACCGAGCTGACGCCGGAGGAGCGCCTGCTGCGCGCCATCTTCGGTGAGAAGGCCCGCGAGGTCCGTGACACCTCGCTGAAGGTGCCGCACGGCGAGATCGGCAAGGTCATCGGCGTCCGCGTCTTCGACCGCGAGGAGGGCGACGAGCTTCCCCCCGGTGTGAACCAGCTGGTGCGCGTGTACGTGGCGCAGAAGCGCAAGATCACCGACGGTGACAAGCTCGCCGGCCGTCACGGCAACAAGGGCGTCATCTCGAAGATCCTGCCGATCGAGGACATGCCGTTCCTGGAGGACGGCACCCCGGTCGACATCATTCTCAACCCGCTCGGTGTGCCGTCCCGAATGAACCCGGGACAGGTCCTGGAGATCCACCTCGGCTGGCTCGCCAGCCGCGGCTGGGACGTCTCCGGCCTCGCGGACGACTGGGCGCAGCGCCTGCAGGCCATCGAGGCCGACCAGGTCGCGCCGGGCACCAACGTCGCCACCCCCGTCTTCGACGGTGCGCGTGAGGACGAGCTGGCCGGTCTGCTGAACCACACCATCCCGAACCGGGACGGCGAGCGCATGGTGCTCCCGACCGGTAAGGCGCCGCTGTTCGACGGCCGCTCCGGCGAGCCGTTCCCGGAGCCGATCTCGGTCGGCTACATGTACATCCTCAAGCTGCACCACCTGGTCGACGACAAGCTGCACGCCCGGTCGACCGGTCCGTACTCGATGATCACCCAGCAGCCGCTGGGTGGTAAGGCCCAGTTCGGTGGCCAGCGCTTCGGTGAGATGGAGGTGTGGGCGCTGGAGGCTTACGGCGCCGCCTACGCCCTCCAGGAGCTGCTGACCATCAAGTCCGACGACGTCACCGGCCGCGTGAAGGTCTACGAGGCCATCGTCAAGGGCGAGAACATCCCCGAGCCCGGCATCCCCGAGTCCTTCAAGGTGCTCATCAAGGAGATGCAGTCCCTGTGCCTCAACGTGGAGGTGCTGTCCTCGGACGGCATGTCCATCGAGATGCGCGACACCGACGAGGACGTCTTCCGCGCTGCGGAGGAGCTTGGCATCGACCTGTCCCGGCGTGAGCCGAGCAGCGTCGAAGAGGTCTGACGGGAGTTCGGAGGCCTTCGTCATGAAGGCCTCCGGCCCCAGGACCCCCGTATCAGACCCCATGACTTACAACCCTGAGAGGGATTGACGCATAGTGCTCGACGTCAACTTCTTCGACGAGCTCCGGATCGGTCTGGCCACCGCTGACGACATCCGTCAGTGGAGCCACGGCGAGGTCAAGAAGCCCGAGACGATCAACTACCGCACGCTCAAGCCCGAAAAGGACGGACTCTTCTGCGAGAAGATCTTCGGTCCGACCCGGGACTGGGAGTGCTACTGCGGCAAGTACAAGCGTGTCCGCTTCAAGGGCATCATCTGTGAGCGCTGCGGCGTCGAGGTGACGCGCGCCAAGGTGCGCCGTGAGCGGATGGGCCACATCGAGCTCGCCGCCCCGGTCACCCACATCTGGTACTTCAAGGGTGTCCCGAGCCGGCTGGGCTACCTGCTCGACCTGGCTCCCAAGGACCTCGAGAAGGTCATCTACTTCGCGGCGTACATGATCACGTACGTCGACGAGGAGCGCCGTACGCGCGACCTGCCCTCGCTGGAGGCCCACGTCTCCGTCGAGCGCCAGCAGATCGAGCAGCGCCGCGACGCCGACCTGGAGGCCCGCGCCAAGAAGCTCGAGACCGACCTGGCCGAGCTGGAGGCCGAGGGCGCCAAGGCGGACGTGCGCCGCAAGGTGCGCGAAGGTGCCGAGCGCGAGATGAAGCAGCTGCGCGACCGCGCGCAGCGCGAGATCGACCGCCTCGACGAGGTGTGGAACCGCTTCAAGAACCTCAAGGTCCAGGACCTTGAGGGCGACGAGCTGCTCTACCGCGAGCTGCGTGACCGCTTCGGCACGTACTTCGACGGCTCGATGGGTGCCGCGGCGCTGCAGAAGCGCCTGGAGTCCTTCGACCTCGACGAGGAGGCCGAGCGCCTCCGCGAGATCATCCGTACCGGCAAGGGCCAGAAGAAGACCCGTGCGCTCAAGCGCCTGAAGGTCGTCTCCGCGTTCCTGCAGACCAGCAACAGCCCCAAGGGCATGGTGCTGGACTGCGTGCCGGTCATCCCGCCGGACCTCCGCCCGATGGTGCAGCTGGACGGTGGCCGCTTCGCGACCTCCGACCTGAACGACCTGTACCGCCGTGTGATCAACCGGAACAACCGACTGAAGCGCCTTCTCGACCTCGGTGCGCCCGAGATCATCGTGAACAACGAGAAGCGCATGCTCCAGGAGGCCGTCGACGCGCTGTTCGACAACGGCCGCCGTGGCCGTCCGGTCACCGGTCCCGGTAACCGCCCGCTGAAGTCCCTCAGCGACATGCTGAAGGGTAAGCAGGGTCGCTTCCGTCAGAACCTGCTCGGCAAGCGTGTGGACTACTCCGCGCGTTCCGTGATCGTCGTCGGTCCGCAGCTGAAGCTGCACCAGTGCGGTCTGCCGAAGGCGATGGCGCTGGAGCTCTTCAAGCCGTTCGTGATGAAGCGCCTGGTCGACCTGAACCACGCGCAGAACATCAAGAGCGCCAAGCGCATGGTCGAGCGCGGCCGCACGGTCGTGTACGACGTGCTGGAAGAGGTCATCGCGGAGCACCCGGTTCTGCTGAACCGTGCGCCCACGCTGCACCGCCTCGGCATCCAGGCCTTCGAGCCGCAGCTGGTCGAGGGCAAGGCCATCCAGATCCACCCGCTCGTGTGCACCGCGTTCAACGCGGACTTCGACGGTGACCAGATGGCCGTGCACCTGCCGCTGTCCGCGGAGGCGCAGGCCGAGGCCCGCATCCTGATGCTGTCCTCGAACAACATCCTCAAGCCCGCCGACGGCCGTCCGGTGACGATGCCGACCCAGGACATGGTCCTCGGTCTGTTCTTCCTCACCACCGACGGCGAGATGCGCGAGCTCAAGGGTGAGGGCCGTTCCTTCGCCTCGGTCGCCGAGGCGATCATGGCCTTCGACGCGGGCGAGCTGTCGCTCCAGTCGAGGATCGACGTCCGCTTCCCGGTCGGCACCATCCCGCCGCGTGGCTGGACCCCGCCGGCGCGTGAGGAGGGCGAGCCGGAGTGGCAGCAGGGTGACACCTTCCGCCTGAACACCACCCTGGGCCGCGCGCTCTTCAACGAGCTGCTGCCCGAGGACTACCCGTTCGTCGACTACGAGGTCGGCAAGAAGCAGCTCTCCGAGATCGTCAACGACCTCGCCGAGCGCTACCCCAAGGTCATCGTGGCGGCGACGCTCGACAACCTGAAGGCGGCCGGCTTCTTCTGGGCGACCCGTTCCGGCGTGACCGTGGCCATCTCCGATGTCGTCGTTCCCGAGGCGAAGAAGGAGATCGTCAAGGGCTACGAGGCGCAGGACGAGAAGGTCCAGAAGCAGTACGAGCGCGGTCTGATCACCAAGGACGAGCGCACGCAGGAGCTCATCGCGATCTGGACCAAGGCGACCAACGAGGTCGCCGAGGCGATGAACGACAACTTCCCGAAGACCAACCCGATCTTCATGATGGTGAACTCGGGTGCACGAGGCAACATGATGCAGATGCGTCAGATCGCCGGTATGCGTGGTCTGGTGTCGAACGCGAAGAACGAGACGATCCCGCGTCCGATCAAGGCGTCCTTCCGTGAGGGCCTGTCCGTGCTGGAGTACTTCATCTCCACGCACGGTGCCCGTAAGGGTCTGGCGGACACCGCTCTGCGTACCGCCGACTCGGGTTACCTCACGCGTCGTCTGGTCGACGTCTCCCAGGACGTCATCATTCGCGAGGAGGACTGCGGCACCGAGCGCGGTCTGCGTCTGAAGATCGCCGACCGTAACGCCGAGGGCACGCTGGTCAAGACGGAGGACGTCGAGACCTCCGTGTACGCGCGCTGCCTCGCCGAGGACATCGTCGTGGACGGGCAGGTGCTGGCCCCGGCCGGTACCGACCTGGGCGACGTCCTCATCGAGGAGCTCGTGCAGCGCGGCGTCGAGGAGGTCAAGACCCGCTCGGTCCTGACCTGCGAGTCCGCCGTCGGCACCTGCGCGATGTGCTACGGCCGTTCGCTGGCCACCGGCAAGCTGGTCGACATCGGTGAGGCGGTCGGCATCATCGCCGCCCAGTCCATCGGTGAGCCCGGTACCCAGCTGACGATGCGTACCTTCCACACCGGTGGTGTGGCCGGTGACGACATCACCCAGGGTCTGCCGCGTGTCGTCGAGCTCTTCGAGGCCCGTACCCCGAAGGGTGTCGCCCCGATCTCCGAGGCCCAGGGCCGCGTGCGGATCGAGGAGACCGAGAAGACCAAGAAGATCGTCGTCACCCCGGACGACGGCAGCGACGAGACGGCCTACCCGATCTCGAAGCGCGCCCGTCTCCTGGTCAGCGAGGGCGAGCACGTCGAGGTGGGCCAGAAGCTCACCGTGGGTGCCACCAACCCGCACGACGTGCTGCGCATCCTGGGTCAGCGTGCCGTCCAGGTCCACCTGGTCGGCGAGGTCCAGAAGGTCTACAACTCGCAGGGTGTGTCGATCCACGACAAGCACATCGAGATCATCATCCGGCAGATGCTCCGCCGTGTGACGATCATCGAGTCCGGCGACGCCGAGCTGCTGCCCGGCGAGCTGGTCGAGCGCTCGAAGTTCGAGACCGAGAACCGTCGCGTGGTCCAGGAGGGTGGTCACCCGGCTTCGGGTCGTCCGCAGCTCATGGGTATCACCAAGGCCTCGCTGGCGACGGAATCCTGGCTGTCGGCCGCCTCCTTCCAGGAGACGACCCGAGTCCTGACGGACGCGGCGATCAACGCCAAGTCCGACAGCCTCATCGGCCTCAAGGAGAACGTCATCATCGGTAAGCTCATCCCGGCCGGTACGGGTCTGTCCCGCTACCGCAACATCCGGGTCGAGCCGACCGAGGAGGCCAAGGCCGCGATGTACTCGGCCGTCGGCTACGACGACATCGACTACTCGCCGTTCGGCACGGGCTCCGGCCAGGCCGTTCCGCTGGAGGACTACGACTACGGTCCGTACAACCAGTAAGCGAGTCGCTTGATGCGAAGGGCGGTCACCCTGCGGGGTGGCCGCCCTTCGGCGTTCTCGCGGGCCGGGAGCCGGAGCTTGACGGGCCCGGGCGCCGCCAGGGCGGGTCCCTCGGCGCGTGCGGGGCCCGCCGGCGCGTCGGAGGGGGGTCACGGCGTGGCAGGGCGTCAGTGGGCCGTCCGGCGGACAGGTGACGCCCCGTTCCGGACGCACCCGTGCCACAACGGCGCGCTCGGCGCATCATGGAAGGACTCCGGCCCCCGGGGAGGTGCTCCGTGTCGCAGCCGCACTATCCGTCCTGGCAGCCCTGGCAGGGCTCCGGTGCCCCGTCGATGCTCGCGTCGCACGCCGATCGGGAGCGGGCCGTGGACGTGCTCAGAGCCGGGTACGGCGAGGGGCGGATGGAGCGGGACGAGTTCGAGAAGCGGGTGGGGCGGGCCTACGGGGCGCGGACCGTGGGGGAGCTGGCCCTGCTCGTCGCGGACCTGCCGCAGGGACCGCTGCCTCAGCCGGCTCCGGCGGTGGCGGTGCCGCCGTCCTTCCTGCCCCTGCACCGGCCCCGTACCAACGCCAAGGCCGTCGCGGCCGGCGTGTGCGGGCTGCTGTGCGTGCCGACCATGGGGCTGACGGGGATCCCGGCCGTGGTGCTGGGGCATGTGGCCCGGGCCGAGATCCGCAGCCGCGGGGAACTGGGAGACGGACTGGCGCTGACCGGGCTGGTGCTGGGGTGGTTGTCCACCGCCGGCTGGGCACTCGTTCTGGTGTTGCTGACGGTGGTGTCCGTCGTAGCATCGTGAACGTGTGCATATCGGACACAGGCCGTCGAAATGAAGATCGACAACGGCCGGGGGGCTTGACATGTCCCGCGTGGCGATGCGGGCGGTGCCCATTTGTTTTGACCGCAGCGAATGCGGTAGGTACGCTCAGACCTTGTGCCTGGGGTGTGCCCTGGCTCGCGTGTGTGCCATGAACCGCACGGCGAGCTGACACCGGCCACCGCAATCTGCGTTATTTCTGCCTGGCGGCGGGAGTCGCGGGATTCGACACACCCGACCGCGTGGGTCGGAGTTGTTCCAGGTTAGCTTTACCATTCGGCACACAGAAACCGGAGAAGTAGTGCCTACGATCCAGCAGCTGGTCCGTAAGGGCCGGCAGGACAAGGTCGAGAAGAACAAGACGCCCGCACTCGAGGGTTCCCCTCAGCGTCGTGGCGTCTGCACGCGTGTGTTCACGACCACCCCGAAGAAGCCGAACTCGGCCCTGCGTAAGGTCGCGCGTGTGCGTCTGACCAGCGGGATCGAGGTCACCGCTTACATTCCGGGTGAGGGACACAACCTGCAGGAGCACTCCATCGTGCTCGTGCGCGGCGGCCGTGTGAAGGACCTGCCGGGTGTTCGCTACAAGATCATCCGTGGCTCCCTCGACACCCAGGGTGTCAAGAACCGCAAGCAGGCCCGTTCCCGCTACGGCGCCAAGAAGGAGAAGTAAGAATGCCTCGTAAGGGCCCCGCCCCGAAGCGCCCGGTCATCATCGACCCGGTCTACGGTTCTCCTCTGGTGACCTCCCTCATCAACAAGGTGCTGCTGAACGGCAAGCGCTCCACCGCCGAGCGCATCGTCTACGGCGCCATGGAGGGTCTGCGTGAGAAGACGGGCAACGACCCGATCATCACGCTGAAGCGCGCGCTGGAGAACATCAAGCCGACCCTCGAGGTCAAGTCCCGCCGTGTCGGTGGTGCGACGTACCAGGTTCCGATCGAGGTCAAGCCCGGTCGCGCCAACACGCTCGCGCTGCGCTGGCTGGTCGGTTACTCCCGCGCCCGTCGCGAGAAGACCATGACCGAGCGTCTGCTCAACGAGCTTCTCGACGCGTCCAACGGCCTCGGTGCCGCTGTGAAGAAGCGCGAGGACACCCACAAGATGGCCGAGTCCAACAAGGCCTTCGCGCACTACCGCTGGTAGTCGCTACCCACATCGAGACCGAGAGAAGACTGAAGCCTTATGGCTACCACTTCACTTGACCTGGCCAAGGTCCGCAACATCGGGATCATGGCCCACATCGACGCGGGCAAGACGACCACCACCGAGCGGATCCTGTTCTACACGGGCGTGTCGTACAAGATCGGTGAGGTCCACGACGGCGCTGCCACCATGGACTGGATGGAGCAGGAGCAGGAGCGTGGCATCACGATCACGTCTGCTGCGACCACCTGTCACTGGCCGCTCGAGGACAACGACTACACCATCAACATCATCGACACCCCGGGTCACGTCGACTTCACCGTCGAGGTGGAGCGCTCCCTGCGCGTGCTCGACGGTGCCGTGACGGTGTTCGACGGTGTCGCCGGTGTCGAGCCGCAGTCCGAGACGGTGTGGCGTCAGGCCGACCGTTACGGTGTGCCGCGTATCTGCTTCGTCAACAAGCTGGACCGTACCGGCGCCGAGTTCCACCGCTGCGTGGACATGATCTCGGACCGCCTGGGCGCGCAGCCGCTGGTCATGCAGCTGCCGATCGGTGCGGAGGCGGACTTCAAGGGCGTCATCGACCTCGTGACGATGAAGGCCCTGGTCTGGTCCGCCGAGGCGACCAAGGGCGAGATGTACGACACCGTCGACATCCCGGACACCCACGCCGAGGCTGCCGAGGAGTACCGCGGCAAGCTGCTCGAGGCCGTCGCCGAGAACGACGAAGAGCTGATGGAGCTGTACCTGGAGGGCACCGAGCCCACCGTGGAGCAGCTCTACGCCGCGATCCGCCGTATCACGATCGCGTCCGGCAAGGGCGGCGGCACCACCGTCACCCCCGTGTTCTGCGGCACCGCGTTCAAGAACAAGGGCGTTCAGCCCCTGCTCGACGCGGTCGTGCGCTACCTGCCGACTCCGCTCGACGTCGAGGCCATCGAGGGCCACGACGTCAAGGACCCGGAGCTGGTCGTCGCGCGCAAGCCGTCGGAGGACGAGCCCCTCGCCGCGCTCGCGTTCAAGATCATGAGCGACCCGCACCTCGGTAAGCTCACCTTCGTCCGGGTTTACTCGGGCCGCCTGGAGTCCGGCACCGCGGTGCTGAACTCCGTCAAGGGCAAGAAGGAGCGCATCGGCAAGATCTACCGCATGCACGCGAACAAGCGTGAGGAGATCGACTCGGTGGGCGCCGGCGACATCGTCGCCGTCATGGGCCTGAAGCAGACCACCACCGGTGAGACGCTGTCCGACGACAAGAACCCGGTCATCCTGGAGTCCATGGACTTCCCGGCGCCGGTCATCCAGGTCGCCATCGAGCCCAAGTCGAAGGGTGACCAGGAGAAGCTGGGCGTCGCGATCCAGCGCCTGGCCGAGGAGGACCCGTCCTTCCAGGTTCACTCGGACGAGGAGACCGGCCAGACCATCATCGGCGGCATGGGCGAACTGCACCTCGAGGTGCTGGTCGACCGTATGCGCCGTGAGTTCAAGGTCGAGGCCAACGTCGGTAAGCCGCAGGTCGCCTACCGTGAGACGATCCGCAAGGCCGTCGAGCGCGTCGACTACACGCACAAGAAGCAGACTGGTGGTACCGGCCAGTTCGCCAAGGTGCAGATCGCGATCGAGCCGATCGAGGGCGGCGACGCCTCGTACGAGTTCGTGAACAAGGTCACCGGTGGCCGTATCCCGAAGGAGTACATCCCTTCGGTGGACGCCGGTGCGCAGGAGGCCATGCAGTTCGGCATCCTCGCGGGCTACGAGATGACGGGCGTCCGCGTCACGCTCATCGACGGTGGCTACCACGAGGTCGACTCCTCCGAGCTCGCGTTCAAGATCGCCGGCTCGCAGGCCTTCAAGGAGGCCGCGCGCAAGGCCAGCCCCGTGCTGCTCGAGCCGATGATGGCCGTCGAGGTCACCACGCCCGAGGACTACATGGGTGAGGTCATCGGCGACATCAACTCCCGCCGTGGTCAGATTCAGGCCATGGAGGAGCGGGCCGGTGCCCGCGTCGTGAAGGGCCTCGTGCCCCTTTCGGAGATGTTCGGCTACGTCGGCGACCTGCGCAGCAAGACGTCCGGCCGTGCGAGCTACTCCATGCAGTTCGACTCCTACGCCGAGGTTCCGCGGAACGTCGCCGAGGAGATCATCGCGAAGGCCAAGGGCGAGTAACGCACCGCGTCTACACGCCGTAGGCTTGACTCCGGAGCCTTGAGGGGCATTCCGCCGCAATCGCGGTGAGAGTGCCCCGGGGCCCGGGCTTTCCAGCAAAGATCACCTGGCGCCGATGAGTAAGGCGTACCAGAACCACTCCCCAGGAGGACCCCAGTGGCGAAGGCGAAGTTCGAGCGGACTAAGCCGCACGTCAACATCGGCACCATCGGTCACATCGACCACGGTAAGACGACCCTCACGGCCGCCATTACCAAGGTGCTGCACGACGCGTACCCGGACCTGAACGAGGCCTCGGCCTTCGACCAGATCGACAAGGCTCCTGAAGAGCGCCAGCGCGGTATCACCATCTCCATCGCGCACGTCGAGTACCAGACCGAGACGCGTCACTACGCCCACGTCGACTGCCCCGGTCACGCGGACTACATCAAGAACATGATCACGGGTGCGGCGCAGATGGACGGCGCCATCCTCGTGGTCGCCGCCACCGACGGCCCGATGCCGCAGACCAAGGAGCACGTGCTCCTGGCCCGCCAGGTCGGCGTTCCGTACATCGTCGTCGCGCTGAACAAGGCCGACATGGTGGACGACGAGGAGATCCTGGAGCTCGTCGAGCTCGAGGTCCGTGAGCTCCTCTCCGAGTACGAGTTCCCGGGCGACGACCTGCCGGTCGTCAAGGTCTCGGCGCTCAAGGCCCTCGAGGGCGACAAGGAGTGGGGCAACTCCGTCCTCGAGCTCATGAAGGCCGTGGACGAGAACATCCCGCAGCCCGAGCGTGACGTCGACAAGCCGTTCCTCATGCCGATCGAGGACGTCTTCACGATCACCGGTCGCGGTACGGTCGTCACCGGCCGTATCGAGCGTGGTGTCCTCAAGGTCAACGAGACCGTCGACATCGTGGGCATCAAGCAGGAGAAGACCACCACCACGGTCACCGGCATCGAGATGTTCCGCAAGCTGCTCGACGAGGGCCAGGCCGGTGAGAACGTCGGTCTGCTCCTCCGTGGCATCAAGCGCGAGGACGTCGAGCGCGGCCAGGTCATCATCAAGCCGGGCTCGGTCACCCCGCACACCGAGTTCGAGGCGCAGGCCTACATCCTGTCCAAGGACGAGGGTGGCCGCCACACGCCGTTCTTCAACAACTACCGCCCGCAGTTCTACTTCCGCACGACGGACGTGACCGGCGTGGTGACCCTCCCCGAGGGCACCGAGATGGTCATGCCGGGTGACAACACCGAGATGAAGGTGGAGCTCATCCAGCCCGTCGCCATGGAAGAGGGCCTGAAGTTCGCCATCCGTGAGGGTGGCCGGACCGTGGGCGCCGGCCAGGTCACCAAGATCAACAAGTAAGTCCTCGGACTGGCTTGAGGGTCCACTGACCTGAGTGGCTCGAAGGGGCCCGTACGACTTCGGTCGTGCGGGTCCCTTTGCCGTGCCTGGGGTGGTCGCGGCAACAGGTCGGCGCGTGGGCGCGCCCGCTGGGGTGTTTGCTGTGGTCAGTCAGAAGCCCAGGTACGTGATCTGGACGACGTAGATCCGCTCACTGCGGATGACGACCTGATACGTGAACATGCCGCCGGGCACGATGACATCGCCGCCCTTGGGGTCGACGCTCTCATGCGCCTGTCCGTGAATGTGCAGGGCTTCGGCGGCCCTGACCAGCTCATCCGCCTTGCGTTCCACCTCCGCGAGGAAGCCGGTGGGAGCGGTTCGGGCCACTTCCTCCGCGCCGAAGGCGTACTCCCATTTCCAGCTCACTCGCGGACTGCGTTCATGGCTTCGTCCAGGACGGCGCTCAGTTCGCGCAGGGCCTCTCGCGCGATGGCGGGGTCCTCGTGCTCCAGGTTGCCCTTCGCGCGGGCGTACCGGGTGGACAGGTCGGGACGCCGGGCGATCTCGATGTCCCGGGCCCAGGTCAGCACCCAGCTCTGCACAGGGCTGAGGGACTGCCATTCGACCGCCTTGGCGAAGGCGTCGTCCTTCGTGGCCTGCATCTCTTCCAGGCGGGCCGGATCGACAGCGGCAAGGGCCGCACGCAGGGCGTCAGGAGTGTGCTGAGGGCGGGGGGCCAGCTCATGTCCGTGGTCAGCCTGAGTGCTCATCGCGTCCACCTCCAGGGGGTGCCCCGGCCAGGCTAACCCGCTCGGTCGGCGGGGGAGCGAGACGACATGTGCGGCCCTTGCTCGCCTCATGCGGCTTCCGGGAGTTCGGTTCGGCTGGATCGGCTGGATCGGCAGTCGCGGCAGTGGCCGGGCGCCGGGGCGCGGAACGCGCGGTCGCAGCCGTCGCAGGTCTGGAGGGGGTGCCGGGTGGGCGGCGGGGGCGCCTGCTGTGCCCCGAAGGGCGGTGGGGGTGGCAGCTGGGCAGCGAGGCGGTGGGCGAGGAGGGCGGCCGGGCGGCGGAGGGGCTCCGGTGGGAGGTCCGTCGTCAGGGCGTGGCGTACGGCGGCCGGGGTGACGTCTCGTTCCAGCCAGGCGGCGACGCCCCGGGCCAGGTGGGCCGTGTCGCACCCGGACAGGAGGAGGCGGGGGTCGTCGCGGCGGAGCCGGCTGAGGAGGTCCGTGGCCTGCTGGAGGAGGGTGGGGGCCGCGTATGCCGGGCGCGGTACCGCGGGGAGGGATGTGCCGCCAGGCTGTTTCGTCCGCTTCCTCGGGGTCGGGCGCGGGGTGCCCGTACCGCTGTGACCCGGCTGGTTGCAGGAGGTCGTGCGGGTGACGATCCGGCCGTCCGGGACGCGTTCGCGCGTGCGGCGCAGGTAGCCGTGGGCTTCCAGCTCGCGCAGGCCGGCGGCGATACGGGTCGTGCCCTCCGGGAAGCGGGCGGCCAGGGACTTGATGTCGATGCGGGAGCCCGCCGGGAGCGACTGGATGTGCACCGCGAGCCCGATCGCGAGCAGTGACAGCTCCGGGTGCTGGGCCAGGTGGTTGCCGATCACTGTGAAGCGGGTGGTGTGGCGGGCGTTGTCGTGCACCAGGCCTGAGTGGGGGTGCCGCCGGTTCGGGTGCTTCTTTCCGGCAACCCGGGTGTGGGCGTGCGAGGGCACGTTAGGGTTCTGCGTATCCATCAGGAAGGTCTCTTCTTCCTCGGTGGTCAGGCCCTCGCACTGGGATTGCCGTCCCGGCGGGGGCCGTCGCATGTCTGCGGTTGTGTCGTGACGTGTTGCGCTGAGCGTAGGGCAGGCGAGGGCCCCCGAATCCACCTGAGTTGGCGATGTTCACCCGCGAGGGTGAGGCGGCCCTGCGGCTGGGAGGAGGGGTGGGGTTTGGTCAGGTCCTTTCACCCTTGTGGTCCTTGGAGGAGGGCGCCTGTGCCGCCGGAGCACGCACTTTCGGGTTTCGGTACGAGGTCGAACTCGGCCCAGACGGTCTTGCGGGGCGGCAGCCCCAGGGTGACGCCCCAGCGATCTGCGAGTGCGTCGACCAAGAGGAGCCCCAGGCCGGGGCGGGCTGTCGGCAGGCGGTCGGCGCGGGTGTCCGTCACCTCGATGCGGAGGGTCCCGGCGGCGACGTAGAGGAGCAGGCGGAAGTCGCGGCCGGGGGTGCGGCCGTGTGTCGTCGCGTTGTTCGAGAGCTCCGCGACGACCTGCCTTGCTGGGTCCAACGGCACTCCCCAGGAGCGCAGTTGTTCGGTGGCGAGGAGACGGGCCAGGCGGGCGCCGCGCGGGGTGGGGGACAGCTGGAGGCTGAAGTTTCGGACGGGGAGGCGGAGTTCGGGGGAGTTCTGCTTCACGTCACTCAGCGTGGCCGTCCGCGCTTACCGTGAACAGTGACTCAGCGGGTGCGTACGGTGACTGTCCGGAGCTTGTCCGGCGTTGTCCGGGCTGTCGGAGCCGGGCGTACGGGTAGGGCGCCGGGCACGGTCGTACGACGGCGGAAGGGTGCGGGATGACGGCGGTCGAGGCGGACTCGGGGCGGCTCAAGGGCGAGGCGGACGAGCCGGGTTGGGAGGTCGATCCCGACGACGAGTGGGGTGTCGCGGTCATCGCGACCGTCGGGCGGCAGCTGAAGCTGCGGCGTGAGGCGGTGGGGATGCGGGCCGCCGAGTTCGGAGCGGCGGTCGGGTACGGCGAGGACATGGTCTACAAGATCGAGGGCGGGAAGCGGATCCCACGGCAGGACTATCTGGTCAGGGCCGATGAGGTGCTGGGGGCGGGTGGGCTGATCGCGGCGGCCTGGGAGGACGTGAAGAGGGTTCGGTATCCCAAGAGCGTGCGGGCGCTCGCACAGCTGGAGGCCAAAGCAGTTGAGCTGGGGGTGTACGTCGGGCTGAGTATCCATGGGCTGTTGCAGACGCCGGAGCATGCCCGAGCGTTGTTCGAGGCGTGGCAGCCGCCGTACTCGGAGGAAGAGGTGGAGCACCTGGTCGCAGCGCGCATGGCCAGGAAGGCGATCTTCGAGCGCTCTCCTGCTCCGGCGCTCAGCTTCGTCCTGGAAGAGGCGACGCTGCGCCGACGGGTTGGAGGCACAATGGTGTGGCGTCAGCAGCTCGAACACCTGCTGGGGGTGGCCCGCTTGCGTAACGTCACGCTGCAGGTGATGCGGATGAGCTCGGGAGCCCATCCTGGGCTGGACGGCAGGATCGAGGTGCTGAAGTTTGCCGACGGCGCTGCGGTCGGTCGCTCCGACGGCGCGTTCAGCGGTCGGCCAACATCCGATCCGAGGCACCTGCGGATCCTTGAGCTGCGGTATGGCACCATCCGGGCGCAGGCTCTTACGCCGGGGGAGTCGCTGGCCTTCATCGAGCAAGTGCTGGGGGAAACATGATCCGCAAGGCCTCTGCCGAGGACGTCTCTGAACTGGTCTGGGTCAAGAGCAGTTACAGCGACGGCCCTGATGGCAACTCCTGCGTCGAGATCGCCATAGCCCCCCACACCATCCACGTCCGCGACTCCAAGCACACCGAAGGCCCCCGGCTCGCGCTCACCCCGGAGGCCTGGTCGGAGTTTCTGGCCTCTGTCTAGCCGTCGTTCCTGAGCACGCTCACCGCGCGGTCGAACGCCGAGTCCCGCTTCTTGGCGAACTCCTCCTTGGTGAACACCGGCTCGGTCAGGTGGGGCGGGATGCCGGTGCCGTCGTAGGTGCGGCCCGACCGGTTGAGGAACTCCTCGTTCGGGAGGATCGCCGTCATGCCGTTGGGCAGGGTGCGCTGCATGACGTCGGAGAACACACCCTGGGTCGGCTGCCCGATACGAACCGTGCCGCCCGGCCGGTCGATCAGGGCCTGGGTGAAGGTCTCACCCGCGCTGACGGTCGTGCCCGAGGTCAGTACGGCGATGGGCCCGGTGTAGCGGGGCCCATCGGCCGGTACGACCCGGATGGGCTCGGGGCGGGTGTGCCGGTCCGGGTCGGTGGGGTGGTTGCGGGCGCGCTTGGCGTAGGCGACGTAGGGCCTGTCGGTGAGGCGCTCGGCGAGGTGGATGCCGAGGGCGTCGGAGCCGCCGCCGTTGATGCGCAGGTCGATGATCAGGCCCTTGAGGCGCCGGGTGCGGTCCGTGGTGAGGACGGCGTCCAGGGCCTTGTCCAGCTCGGCGAGGTGGGCGGGGTAGGGGGCGTCCTCGGCGGTGTAGCCGGCGAAGCCGGAGATGCGGAGGTAGCCCTGGTCCGCGCCGCCGGGGAGGTCGGCGTAGGTGATCCGGCCGTTGGCGAAGTCCTGGCGGTACGGGGCGCCCTCGAGGTCGCGCTCGGTGATGAACTTCTTGACCCTGGCGTCGAGTTGAGGGCTGGGCATCTCGGTGCCGGGACGCACCTGGGCGAAGACCCGGTCCCCGTCCCGGACGGCGACATGGGCGTCGTACAGCGGCCGGACCATGTCGCTGAAGATCTGGAAGAGCTCCTCACGGCTGGTGTCCGTGTGGACCTTCGGCCGGTACCGGTGGCGCATGTCCTGCCAGTCCACACGCTTCGCCGCGAAGAAGGGGTAGTTCTCGGCGAAGGCGTGCCAGAAGACGTCGAAGGCGGCACGGGGATCCTTGGGAGACGGCCGGATGCAGTCGGCCGGCAGTTTCTGGATCCGCCATAGCGAGCGGTGCCCGACCGAGGTGTCGTAACCGAGAGTGGCGCGGTTCCCGCCGGGGCCGGGCCGGACGGTCAGTGTGGTGCCGTCTCCGGTCGCGTAGGTGCCGGGGGCGGTCCGGCGGGCCGTGTCGCCCTCGATGCAGCTGACGGACGTGGTCTGGAACTCCTGGAGGGTGTCGCCGTCGAGGGAGAGGACGGTGCCGTAGCCGTCCATGCGCCAGAGGCCGTCGGTGCCTGGCCTGCCGGGGGTGGAGGCGGCCGTGGCGGGCACTGCGGCTGCTGAGACGAGGGTCAGGACCAAGGCGGTGGCGGTCGCGGTGGCGGTGCGCATGGTGAATCCCCCGGTGGTGTGGTCGGTGGCGTGCCCCTACGGTGCCCGGGGGAGCGGGGGCGGGCCATCCGGTGAGCCGGTGGACGGGGGTGGGGATGGCCCCCGCAATCGAGTCCATCCCGGGGGCGGTGACACTGGGGGGCATGACTTCGGACCCCGCCGGCGACGAGCTGGACCTGGACGCCATCGAGGAAGTATGCGAGGCCGCCACCCCGGGGCCCTGGTTCGTCAGGAACCTCGACGACGACCACGCCATGAGCCTGGTGGCGGTCAGCACGGTGCAGAACACGGGCCGGGGCGAGCGATGGCCCGACTTCGACCACGGGGAACTGATCGCGGCCACCCTCGTCCAGCAACCTCGCTACGTCGACTGCGCCGACGGACTCTGGGACCAGAACGCCGCGTTCATCGCCATGGCCAGACAGGCGGTACCACAGCTCGTGGCAGAGATCAGGCGCCTGCGACGGCTCGTGGAATTCGGGGCGTGCCCCACGGCCGGCACGACAGGCACGGAGTTCGTCATGCCCCTCGACGACGAGATGCTCGTGTACTTCCGGGAGATGGTGGACGTCTTGGTGGAGCGCGTCGGTATCTGCCGCGCGGAGGCGGTCGCCAGGATCAACGCCGTGTACGGGACGCGGGAGTCGGTTGCTTTCGGTGTGGGCCTGATGGGCCACGAGCTCCCGGATCACTGATGCCCTCGGCCACGAAATCCGGGTGCGCAGCGATGCCGCGGGCCTCCCGACGACAGTGATCTCGCCGTTGGGTGCCGCTACCCGATTCGCGTACGACGCGTTCGGCCGTGTCCGGGAGGTCGTCGAGCCCGACGGAGCGGTGACCGTGGTGGGCTGGACGATCGAGGGCGTCCGGCGCGGCGTGTGTATCCCGACGTCCGGGAGACAGACTTCAACGGCCGGACCGTCACTTACCGCTACGACGCCGCCAACCGGATCGCCGAGCGCACGAACGGCGTGGGACAGAGCGTGCGGTATCGCCACGACCTCCTAGACCGGGTGATCGAGCAGCTGGACTCGGAAGGCCGTGTCACCACCTTCGAGTACGACCAAGGCGGAGGGCTCGTCCGGGCGGTCAACCAAGACGCCGGGCTCGATTGACCTCATGGGCCGCCGCGTACAGCGGCGCACCCCCCGCGGGCGCTCAGCGAGTGGCGATACGACGCCGCTCACCAGCCTGTCGAACGGCGTGGCTCGGGCCGGACTTCTCGGGGCGCCTCAGGGGTGGCCGGGAACACATCTGGTTCTCCAACAACGACGTGGCCATCCCCCGTGACGCGATCAGGTATCACGGCCCGACCTCCGGTTGGAAGGCCTGAGGCGACGCGCCTGCCGCCGATTCCCCCCCCACCACCACGAGGAATTCCCATGGATCTCACCGGCCACTCGTCCGACTTCGTCGTGGACACGTCGTTCCCCGAAGGCATGCGCCGTTTTGTCCGTCTCGGGCAGCAACGGTGGCCAGGGCTCTTCATCTACGGGAAGCCGCTTGCGCCAGGCGTCGCGGAGAACTGGCGTCTGCCTGAACCGGAGGACGACGGCTTCTCGGGCATCGTCACCTTCTCCTCCGGTCAGGAGATGGAGGACTTCTGGGAGGAGCACGGCTACGCCCTCGACGCCGCGCGGCAAGGGCCGTACGCCGTCTTCTACCGCCATCATGCGCAGCCGCTGCACGCGACGAACGTCTCGGGGGTCCACGGCTCCTCTCCGGAGGGTGAGGCGGCCGTCGAAGGAGTGGGACTCCTGCTGTCCGAGTACTACGCCGTCAGCCTCGTCACCCCCGAGGACCCGGACGTCGATCCGTTCTCCAGGAGTGTCGTGAACGACTTCGTTGCATCATTCGGCAGGCATACATCCACCGGGTAGAGAGGCGAGGCCGACGGTGGCCCATCAGGGCTTGTGTTTGACCTTCGTCACCCCGGGGGTATTCTCCTCGGCTCGATTGGCGTCGGCCCTGCCCCATATGGCAGACTGTCCGAGTTGCTCGGTCGAGTGTTGATGCTGCGCGCCTCCCGCCGGGGGGACCGGAAGCGAGTCCCACAGTACTCGTCGCCCTAACTGCCTCACGGCAGCGCTGGGGCGGACGTACGGGAATCTTCCGGGAAGTGCTGCGCGGCACCGGCCAGGCGCCCGGTGGGCCTTCGCCCCCGGCCTGCGGTTCCGGAAGGGCCGTGTGCATTCCCAGCAGGGATGTTCGAACAAGGGACATCTGTGTCAGCGGGAGCGCGACACGCCCGACCGCGTGGGTCGGAGAAGCGAAGGCAGCAGAAGGAATCCGCCGGGTTCCAGAGCGTAAGAGAGACAGGACTACTGAGTAGCCATGGCGGGACAGAAGATCCGCATCCGGCTCAAGGCCTACGACCACGAGGTCATCGACTCTTCGGCGAAGAAGATCGTCGAGACGGTGACGCGCACTGGTGCGTCGGTCGCAGGCCCGGTGCCGCTGCCCACTGAGAAGAACGTGTACTGCGTCATCAAGTCGCCGCACAAGTACAAGGACTCGCGCGAGCACTTCGAGATGCGCACGCACAAGCGCCTGATCGACATCCTCGACCCGACCCCCAAGACCGTTGACTCTCTGATGCGACTCGACCTCCCGGCCGGTGTCGACATCGAGATCAAGCTCTGAGGCCGGTGATCTGAACGATGGCTAAGCAGATCAAGGGCATCCTGGGCGAGAAGCTCGGCATGACGCAGGTGTGGGACGCGAACAACCGTGTTGTTCCGGTCACCGTCGTCAAGGCCGGCCCCAACGTCGTCACCCAGGTCCGTACGAACGACACCGACGGCTACGAGTCCGTCCAGATCGCGTTCGGCGAGATCGACCCGCGCAAGGTGAACAAGCCCCTCAAGGGCCACTTCGCCAAGGCCGACGTCACTCCCCGCCGCCACCTCGTCGAGATCCGTACCGCTGACGCCAGCGAGTACACCCTCGGCCAGGAGATCACCGCTGAGGTGTTCGAGGCCGGCATCAAGGTCGACGTGACCGGCAAGAGCAAGGGCAAGGGCTTCGCCGGTGTCATGAAGCGTCACAACTTCAAGGGCCTCGGCGCCGGACACGGCACCCAGCGCAAGCACCGCTCCCCCGGTTCCATCGGTGGCTGCGCCACCCCGGGCCGTGTGTTCAAGGGCCTCCGCATGGCGGGTCGCATGGGCAACGAGCGAGTCACCACCCAGAACCTGACCGTCCACGCCGTTGACGCGGAGAAGGGTCTGCTGCTCATCAAGGGCGCGGTTCCCGGTCCGAACGGCGGCCTCGTCCTGGTCCGCACCGCGGCCAAGGGGGCCTGAGGTACCGATGAGCACTGTTGACATCCTTTCGCCTGCAGGCGAGAAGACCGGTAGCGTCGAGCTCCCCGCGGAGATCTTCGGCGTGGAGAAGATCAGCATTCCGCTGATCCACCAGGTCGTCGTCGCGCAGAACGCCGCTGCCCGCCAGGGCACGCACAAGACCAAGCGTCGCGGTGAAGTCCGTGGTGGCGGCAAGAAGCCGTACCGCCAGAAGGGCACCGGTCGCGCCCGTCAGGGTTCGACCCGCGCGCCGCAGTTCGCCGGTGGTGGCGTCGTGCACGGTCCCGTGCCGCGTGACTACTCGCAGCGGACGCCCAAGAAGATGAAGGCTGCCGCGCTGCGTCACGCCCTCACCGACCGGGCCCGCCACAACCGCATCCACGTCGTCTCCGGCGTCGTCGAGGGTGAGAACCCGTCGACGAAGGCCGCTCGGACGCTGTTCGGCAAGATCTCGGAGCGCAAGAACCTGCTCCTGGTCGTCGACCGCGCCGACGAGGCCGCGTGGCTGTCCGCCCGCAACCTGCCCCAGGTCCACATCCTGGAGCCGGGCCAGCTGAACACGTACGACGTTCTCGTCTCGGACGACGTGGTCTTCACCCAGGCCGCCTTCGAGTCCTTCGTGTCCGGCCCGAAGGCCAATGACACCGAAGGGAGCGAGGTCTGATGGCCATCCGTCACCCCGCAATCGCCTCCAAGGCGGCGAAGAAGGCCAAGGCCGCGCGCGTCGCCAAGGCGCGCCGCCACGCCGCCGAGGGCAAGAACACCGTCGAGACCCCGCTGAGCAAGTCCTTCACGGACCCCCGTGACGTGCTGCTCAAGCCGGTCGTCTCCGAGAAGAGCTACGCGCTCCTCGACGAGGGCAAGTACACGTTCATCGTCGCCCCGAACGCCAACAAGACCCAGATCAAGCAGGCCGTGCAGTCGGTCTTCTCGGTCAAGGTCACCGGGGTCAACACGATCAACCGCCAGGGCAAGCGCAAGCGGACCCGCACGGGCTTCGGCCAGCGTGCGTCCACCAAGCGCGCGATCGTGACCCTCGCTGAGGGCGACCGTATCGACATCTTCGGCGGTCCGACCGCCTGAGGGCGGTCCGGATCGTCCGATATCGGACGAGGACTGAGAAATGGGAATCCGCAAGTACAAGCCGACTACGCCGGGCCGTCGTGGCTCGAGCGTCGCCGACTTCGTCGAGGTCACGCGGTCCACGCCGGAGAAGTCGTTGGTCCGCCCCCTGCACAGCAAGGGTGGCCGTAACAACTCCGGTCGTGTGACCGTCCGCCACCAGGGTGGTGGCCACAAGCGCGCCTACCGCGTGATCGACTTCCGTCGTCACGACAAGGACGGCGTGCCGGCGAAGGTCGCGCACATCGAGTACGACCCCAACCGCACCGCGCGCATCGCGCTGCTGCACTACGCCGACGGCGAGAAGCGCTACATCCTCGCCCCGCGCAACCTGCAGCAGGGTGACCGCGTCGAGAACGGTCCCGGGGCCGACATCAAGCCGGGCAACAACCTTGCCCTGCGCAACATCCCGGTCGGTACCACGCTGCACGCCATCGAGCTGCGTCCGGGCGGCGGCGCGAAGTTCGCCCGCTCCGCCGGCGCCTCCGTGCAGCTGCTCGCGAAGGAGGGCTCCATGGCCCACCTGCGCATGCCGTCCGGTGAGATCCGCCTGGTCGACGTGCGCTGCCGCGCCACCGTCGGCGAGGTGGGCAACGCCGAACAGAGCAACATCAACTGGGGTAAGGCGGGCCGTAAGCGCTGGCTGGGCGTTCGCCCGACCGTGCGTGGTGTGGTCATGAACCCGGTGGACCACCCGCACGGTGGTGGCGAGGGCCGTACCTCGGGTGGTCGTCACCCGGTGTCCCCGTGGGGCAAGAAGGAAGGCCGTACTCGTTCGCCCAAGAAGGCGTCGAACAAGTACATCGTCCGCCGCCGCAAGACGAACAAGAAGCGCTAAGGACGGGTTGAGATGCCTCGTAGCTTGAAGAAGGGGCCCTTCGTCGACGACCACCTGATCAAGAAGGTGGACGCCCAGAACGAAGCCGGCACCAAGAACGTCATCAAGACCTGGTCCCGTCGCTCGATGATCGTGCCGGCCATGCTCGGCCACACGCTCGCGGTGCACAACGGCAAGACCCACATTCCGGTGTTCGTCACCGAGTCGATGGTCGGCCACAAGCTCGGCGAGTTCTCGCCGACCCGCACCTTCCGGGGACACGTCAAGGACGACCGGAAGTCGAAGCGCCGCTAAGCGCGGGGTGGAATGACCATGACAGACACTGGAAGGACAACCATGGAAGCCAGGGCCCAGGCGCGGTACATCCGCGTCACGCCCATGAAGGCCCGCCGCGTGGTGGACCTCATCCGTGGCCTCAACGCCACGGAGGCTCAGGCGGTCCTGCGTTTCGCCCCGCAGGCCGCGAGCGTGCCGGTCGGCAAGGTGCTTGACAGCGCCATCGCCAACGCCGCGCACAACTACGACCACACCGATGTCGACAGCCTCTACATCTCCGAGGCGTACGTCGACGAGGGCCCGACCCTGAAGCGGTTCCGTCCGCGGGCCCAGGGCCGTGCCTACCGGATCCGCAAGCGGACCAGCCACATCACCGTGGTCGTCAGCAGCAAGGAAGGAACCCGGTAATGGGCCAGAAGGTAAACCCGCACGGGTTCCGGCTCGGTGTCACGACCGACTTCAAGTCGCGTTGGTACGCCGACAAGCTGTACAAGGACTACGTCAAGGAAGATGTCGCCATCCGTCGGATGATGACGTCCGGCATGGAGCGCGCCGGCATCTCCAAGGTCGAGATCGAGCGCACCCGTGACCGCGTGCGTGTGGACATCCACACCGCTCGTCCGGGCATCGTCATCGGCCGCCGCGGCGCCGAGGCCGACCGCATCCGCGGTGACCTCGAGAAGCTCACCGGCAAGCAGGTCCAGCTGAACATCCTCGAGGTCAAGAACCCCGAGACCGACGCTCAGCTGGTTGCCCAGGCCGTCGCCGAGCAGCTCTCCTCCCGCGTCTCCTTCCGCCGTGCCATGCGCAAGAGCATGCAGTCGGCGATGAAGGCCGGCGCCAAGGGCATCAAGATCCAGTGCGGTGGCCGCCTCGGCGGCGCCGAGATGTCCCGCTCGGAGTTCTACCGCGAGGGCCGTGTGCCCCTGCACACGCTCCGCGCGAACGTGGACTACGGCTTCTTCGAGGCCAAGACGACCTTCGGCCGCATCGGCGTGAAGGTCTGGATCTACAAGGGCGACGTCAAGAACATCGCCGAGGTCCGCGCCGAGAACGCTGCGGCCCGTGCGGGTAACCGCCCGGCCCGTGGCGGCGCCGACCGCCCGGCCCGTGGTGGCCGTGGTGGCGAGCGTGGCGGGCGCGGTCGCAAGCCGCAGCAGGCTGCCGGCGCCGAGGCCCCCAAGGCCGAGGCTCCCGCCGCCGCTCCGGCTGAGAGCACCGGAACGGAGGCCTGACCGTCATGCTGATCCCCCGTAGGGTCAAGCACCGCAAGCAGCACCACCCCAAGCGCAACGGCATGTCCAAGGGTGGCACGCAGGTTGCGTTCGGCGAGTACGGCATCCAGGCGCTGACCCCGGCCTACGTGACGAACCGCCAGATCGAGGCGGCTCGTATCGCGATGACCCGCCACATCAAGCGTGGCGGCAAGGTCTGGATCAACATCTACCCGGACCGCCCCCTCACCAAGAAGCCCGCCGAGACCCGCATGGGTTCCGGTAAGGGTTCTCCTGAGTGGTGGATCGCCAACGTCAAGCCCGGACGTGTGATGTTCGAGCTGTCGTACCCCAACGAGAAGATCGCGCGCGAGGCCCTGACCCGTGCGGCTCACAAGCTGCCGATGAAGTGCAAGATCGTCAAGCGCGAGGCAGGTGAAGCGTGATGTCGGCCGGTACCAAGGCGTCGGAGCTGCGCGAGCTGGGCAACGAGGAGCTCCTCAACAAGCTCCGCGAAGCCAAGGAAGAGCTGTTCAACCTCCGCTTCCAGGCGGCGACGGGTCAGCTCGAGAACCACGGTCGGCTCAAGGCCGTCCGCAAGGACATCGCGCGGATCTACACCCTGATGCGTGAGCGCGAGCTGGGCATCGAGACGGTGGAGAGCGCATGAGCGAGAGCAACGTGACTGAAGAGACCAAGACGGACCGCGGTTTCCGCAAGACCCGCGAGGGCCTGGTCGTCAGCGACAAGATGGACAAGACCGTCGTCGTCGCCGTCGAGGACCGCGTCAAGCACGCGCTGTACGGCAAGGTCATCCGCCGTACGAGCAAGCTCAAGGCCCACGACGAGCAGAACGCCGCGGGTGTCGGCGACCGTGTCCTCCTCATGGAGACCCGGCCGCTGTCCGCGACCAAGCGCTGGCGCGTCGTCGAGATCCTCGAGAAGGCCAAGTAATCCCTCCTAGGGGGACCCCCTAGGCATCGTTCCGCCAGGCTCGGGGCGGGTGTGCACGTTTCGCAGCCCGCCCCGGGAACCGGCAGACAATCAGGAGATAGACGTGATCCAGCAGGAGTCGCGACTGCGTGTCGCCGACAACACTGGTGCGAAGGAGATCCTTTGCATCCGTGTGCTCGGCGGCTCCGGTCGCCGCTACGCGGGTATCGGTGACGTCATCGTCGCCACCGTCAAGGACGCGATCCCCGGTGGCAACGTGAAGAAGGGTGACGTCATCAAGGCGGTCATCGTTCGCACCGTCAAGGAGCGCCGCCGTCCGGACGGCTCGTACATCCGCTTCGACGAGAACGCCGCCGTCATTCTCAAGAACGACGGCGACCCTCGTGGCACCCGTATCTTCGGCCCGGTCGGCCGGGAGCTGCGCGAGAAGAAGTTCATGAAGATCATCTCCCTCGCGCCGGAGGTGCTGTGAGCATGAAGATCAAGAAGGGCGACCTGGTTCAGGTCATCACCGGTAAGGACAAGGGCAAGCAGGGCAAGGTCATCGCGGCCTTCCCCCGTGAGGACCGTGTCCTGGTCGAGGGTGTCAACCGGGTCAAGAAGCACACCAAGGCCGGTCCGACGGCTCGCGGTTCGCAGGCCGGCGGCATCGTCACCACCGAGGCGCCGATCCACGTCTCCAACGTCCAGCTGGTCGTGGAGAAGGACGGCAACAAGGTCGTGACCCGCGTCGGTTACCGCTTCGACGACGAAGGCAACAAGATCCGCGTTGCCAAGCGGACGGGTGAGGACATCTGATGGCTACCACCACCACTCCGCGTCTGAAGCAGAAGTACCGCGACGAGATCACGGGCAAGCTGCGTGACGAGTTCAAGTACGAGAACGTCATGCAGATCCCCGGTCTCGTCAAGATCGTGGTCAACATGGGTGTGGGCGACGCCGCCCGCGACTCCAAGCTGATCGAGGGCGCCATCCGCGACCTCACCACGATCACCGGTCAGAAGCCGGCCGTCACCAAGGCTCGCAAGTCCATCGCGCAGTTCAAGCTGCGTGAGGGCCAGCCGATCGGTGCCCACGTCACGCTCCGTGGCGACCGCATGTGGGAGTTCCTGGACCGCACCCTGTCGCTCGCGCTGCCGCGCATCCGCGACTTCCGCGGCCTGTCCCCCAAGCAGTTCGACGGCCGTGGCAACTACACCTTCGGTCTCACGGAGCAGGTCATGTTCCACGAGATCGACCAGGACAAGATCGACCGCACCCGGGGTATGGACATCACCGTGGTGACCACGGCGACCAACGACGCTGAGGGCCGCGCGCTCCTTCGTCACCTCGGCTTCCCCTTCAAGGAGGCGTGAGCGAGATGGCGAAGAAGGCTCTGATCGCTAAGGCTGCTCGCAAGCCCAAGTTCGGTGTGCGTGGCTACACCCGCTGCCAGCGCTGCGGCCGCCCGCACTCCGTGTACCGCAAGTTCGGCCTCTGCCGCGTGTGCCTTCGTGAGATGGCTCACCGTGGCGAGCTGCCGGGCGTGACCAAGAGCTCCTGGTAATCCCCTTTATTAGGGATTTGCAGGACTCTCGGTAAGCATCTGGGGCGGCAGGACGCCCAGCCCGCATGCCTTAGGCTTGTGGGGTTGGGCGTCTGCCGCCGCCCTTACGACTTACTACGCCGTAGGTCCACCGCGCCGCACCCGTCCCGTCTCGGATCGGGGAGAGGGATGGCGCACCAGGAAACCCCGGCGAGAGAGGCCACAGGCCAATTCATGACCATGACTGATCCGATCGCAGACATGCTGACGCGTCTGCGGAACGCGAACTCGGCGTACCACGACTCTGTGACGATGCCGGCGTCCAAGATCAAGTCGCACATCGCGGAGATCCTCCAGCAGGAGGGCTTCATCACGGGCTGGAAGGTCGAGGACGCCGAGGTCGGCAAGAACCTCGTCCTGGAGCTGAAGTTCGGCCCCAACCGTGAGCGCTCCATCGCGGGCATCAAGCGGATCTCCAAGCCCGGTCTCCGGGTGTACGCGAAGTCCACCAACCTGCCGAAGGTTCTGGGCGGCCTGGGCGTGGCCATCATCTCCACGTCGCACGGCCTCCTGACCGACAAGCAGGCGCAGAAGAAGGGCGTGGGTGGGGAAGTCCTCGCCTACGTCTGGTAATTCGGGAACGGAGGAGAGACAGCAATGTCGCGTATCGGCAAGCTCCCCATCCCGGTTCCCGCCGGCGTGGACGTCACCATCGACGGCCGTACGGTCGCGGTCAAGGGCCCCAAGGGCGAACTGACCCACACCGTCATCGCGCCGATCGACATCGCCAAGGCCGAGGACGGCACCCTTCAGGTGCTGCGGCCCAACGACGAGCGGCAGAGCAAGGCCCTGCACGGCCTGTCCCGCACGCTGGTGGCGAACATGATCACCGGTGTGACCCAGGGATACGTCAAGAAGCTCGAAATCAGCGGTGTCGGTTACCGTGTCGTGGCGAAGGGCTCCAACCTGGAGTTCTCCCTCGGCTACAGCCACCCGATCCTGGTCGAGGCCCCCGAGGGCATCACCTTCAAGGTGGAGTCCCCGACCCGTTTCTCGGTCGAGGGCATCGACAAGCAGAAGGTCGGCGAGGTTGCGGCCAACATCCGCAAGCTGCGCAAGCCCGACCCGTACAAGGCCAAGGGCGTCAAGTACGAGGGCGAAGTCATCCGCCGCAAGGTCGGAAAGGCGGGTAAGTAAGCCATGGCATACGGACAGAAGATCCTTAAGGGCGACGCCTACAAGCGCGCCGCGATCAAGCGCCGCCACATCCGGATCCGTAAGCACATCAACGGTACGGCGGAGCGTCCGCGTCTGGTCGTTACCCGCTCGAACCGCCACATCGTGGCCCAGGTGATCGACGACATCAAGGGTCACACCCTGGCGTCGGCGTCCACCCTGGACACCTCGATCCGCGGTGGCGAGGGCGACAAGTCCGCGCAGGCCAAGCAGGTCGGCGCCCTGGTCGCCGAGCGCGCCAAGGCCGCCGGTGTCGAGGCCGTCGTGTTCGACCGTGGTGGTAACCAGTACGCGGGGCGCATCGCCGCCCTGGCGGACGCCGCCCGCGAGGCCGGACTCAAGTTCTGAGTCGGTTCCGTAGCTAGCGGAAACAGAGAGAGGTAATTCCAATGGCTGGACCCCAGCGCCGCGGTGGCGGTGCCGGTGGCGGCGAGCGGCGGGACCGGAAGGGCCGTGACGGCGGCGCTGCTGCCGCCGAGAAGACCGCGTACGTTGAGCGCGTCGTCGCGATCAACCGCGTCGCCAAGGTTGTGAAGGGTGGTCGTCGCTTCAGCTTCACCGCGCTGGTCGTGGTGGGCGACGGTGACGGCACCGTGGGTGTCGGTTACGGCAAGGCCAAGGAGGTGCCGGCCGCCATCGCCAAGGGTGTTGAGGAGGCCAAGAAGCACTTCTTCAAGGTCCCCCGTATCCAGGGCACCATCCCGCACCCGATCACGGGCGAGAAGGCCGCGGGCGTCGTCCTGCTCAAGCCTGCTTCCCCCGGTACCGGCGTTATCGCCGGTGGTCCGGTGCGTGCCGTGCTCGAGTGCGCCGGCGTGCACGACATCCTGTCGAAGTCGCTCGGCTCGTCGAACGCGATCAACATCGTGCACGCGACCGTGGAGGCCCTGAAGGGCCTGCAGCGTCCCGAGGAGATCGCGGCCCGCCGCGGTCTGCCGCTCGAGGACGTCGCTCCCGCGGCTCTGCTGCGTGCGCGTGCCGGGGCTGGTGCTGCGTAATGGCTCAGCTCAAGATCACGCAGACGAAGTCGTACATCGGCAGCAAGCAGAACCACCGTGACACCCTGCGCTCCCTTGGTCTCAAGGGCATCAACACGCAGGTCGTCAAGGAGGACCGCCCCGAGTTCCGCGGCATGGTGCACACCGTCCGCCACCTCGTGACGGTCGAGGAGGTCGACTGATCATGGCGGAGAACAACCCGCTCAAGATCCACAACCTCCGTCCCGCCCCGGGCGCCAAGACCGCCAAGACCCGTGTGGGTCGTGGTGAGGCGTCGAAGGGTAAGACGGCCGGTCGTGGTACCAAGGGCACGAAGGCCCGTTACCAGGTTCCGGAGCGCTTCGAGGGTGGGCAGATGCCCCTCCACATGCGCCTCCCGAAGCTGAAGGGCTTCAAGAACCCGTTCAAGACCGAGTACCAGGTCGTGAACCTCGACAAGCTGGCCTCCCTCTACCCCGAGGGTGGCGAGGTCACCGTCGAGGGTCTGGTGGCCAAGGGTGCCGTTCGCAAGAACAGCCTCGTCAAGGTCCTCGGCCAGGGCGAGATCTCCGTGGCGCTGCAGGTGACGGTCGACGCCGTCTCCGGCTCCGCCAAGGAGAAGATCACCGCCGCCGGCGGTTCTGTCACCGAGCTCGTCTGAACACCACAGGCGTCTCGATGACCTGAGCGATCCCGACCGGGGATACCCCACATATGGGGTATCCCCGGTTGGTCGTTCCTAGGGCGGCAGTCTCGCCGGTAAGGTGGCTTGCACTGCCCTCTTTTCACAGGGTGCTTCACTTCGGGCACTCTGGGCGGCAGTTGACCGTTACCCATGTCGTTGTTCCATTGGACTCTCAAGACGTCACCCTTGACGCAGTTGCGCGGGGGTCGCAGGAGGCACCGTGCTCACCGCGTTCGCCCGGGCGTTCAGGACGCCCGACCTGCGCAAGAAGCTGCTCTTCACGCTCGGCATCATCGTGGTCTACCGGGTCGGTACACACATTCCGATCCCCGGCGTCGACTACCGGAACGTCCAGACCTGTATCGACAACGCCCAGGCCAACCAGGGCATCTTCGGCCTGGTCAACATGTTCAGCGGTGGCGCGCTGCTGCAGATCACGATCTTCGCGCTGGGCATCATGCCGTACATCACGGCGAGCATCATTCTGCAGCTGCTGACCGTGGTGATCCCGCGCCTGGAAGCCCTGAAGAAGGAGGGCCAGGCCGGCACCGCGAAGATCACGCAGTACACCCGCTACCTGACGATCGCCCTCGCGATCCTTCAGGGCACCGGCCTCGTCGCCACCGCCCGCAGTGGTGCTCTCTTCCAGAACTGCCCGGTGGCCAGCCAGATCGTCCCCGACCAGTCGATCTTCGTCACCATCACCATGGTCATCACGATGACCGCCGGTACGGCGGCCGTGATGTGGCTCGGTGAGCTGATCACCGACCGCGGTATCGGCAACGGCATGTCGATCCTGATGTTCATCTCGATCGCCGCCACCTTCCCGTCCGCGCTGTGGGCCATCAAGCAGGAGGGCTCCCTGGCCGGCGGCTGGATCGAGTTCGGCACCGTGATCGTGGTCGGCCTCGTCATGGTCGGCCTGGTGGTCTTCGTCGAGCAGGCCCAGCGCCGCATCCCGGTGCAGTACGCCAAGCGCATGATCGGCCGTCGTTCCTACGGCGGTACGTCCACCTACATCCCGCTCAAGGTGAACCAGGCGGGCGTGATCCCCGTCATCTTCGCCTCGTCGCTGCTCTACATCCCGGCGCTGATCGCTCAGTTCGCGGGAGGCACCTCGGGCTGGAAGACGTGGATCGAGCAACACTTCGTCAAGGGCGACCACCCGTATTACATCGCCACGTACTTCCTGCTGATCGTTTTCTTCGCGTTCTTCTACGTGGCGATCTCCTTCAACCCCGAGGAAGTCGCCGACAACATGAAGAAGTATGGTGGCTTCATCCCGGGCATCCGGGCTGGCCGACCGACCGCTGAGTACCTGAGCTACGTACTCAACCGGATCACCTGGCCGGGTTCGCTGTATCTGGGTCTGATCGCTCTCGTACCGACGATGGCGTTGGTTGGTTTCGAGGCAAACCAGAACTTCCCGTTCGGCGGGACGAGCATCCTGATCATCGTGGGTGTCGGCCTCGAAACGGTGAAGCAGATTGAGAGCCAGCTCCAGCAGCGCAATTACGAAGGGTTCCTCCGCTGATGCGTATCGTCCTCGTCGGGCCGCCGGGTGCCGGTAAGGGAACGCAGGCCGCGTTCCTCGCCAAGAACCTGTCGATCCCGCACATCTCCACGGGCGACCTGTTCCGCGCGAACATCAGCCAGGGCACAGAGCTCGGGCTGCGTGCGAAGTCCTACATGGACGCGGGACAGCTGGTGCCCGACGAGGTCACCATCGGCATGGCGCGCGACCGTATGCAGCAGCCGGACGCGTCCGGGGGCTTCCTCCTCGATGGCTTCCCGCGGAACGTCGCCCAGGCGGAGGCGCTCGACGAGATGCTGCGTGAAGGGGACATGAAGATCGACGCGGTGCTCGATCTGGAGGTCCCCGAGGAGGAGGTCATCAAGCGGATCGCCGGCCGGCGGATCTGCCGCAATGACTCGGCGCACGTGTTTCACGCCACGTACAACCCGCCCGCGGCGGAGGGCGTGTGCGATGCGTGCGGTGGTGAGCTCTACCAGCGTGATGACGACCATGAGGACACCGTGCGTCGGCGGCTGGAGGTCTACCACACGCAGACCGAGCCGATCATCGACTACTACAAGGCCCAGGGCCTGGTGACCACTGTCTCCGCGATGGGGAAGGTGGCAGACGTCACGAAGCGGGCCATGTCGGCGTTGTCCGGTTCGTAACAGCTTGCAAAAGGAAGGCAGCGGCCCCCGGCGGGGGTCGCTGCCTTCCTTCTTGGGGACCCCGAACGTGCTCTGCCGAGGAGGTATGGCCATCAAGCTCGAACAGGTGCCGCGGTCCGACGATTCCACCGGGCGGGAGCAGCCGTCGCTGCTCCGCCGTAGGGGACTCGGCCTGGCAGTCGCCGCGGTCGTAGTGGTCGGTGCGGTGATCGGGGCGTCCTTGGCCCTGACGGGCGGTGATCCGGAGAAGCGTTCCGAGGTCTCGGGCGGGGAGGTCTCGGGCGTGGTGGCCCGTCCGGACCAGTCCCCGCCGCGCGAGCTGATAGCCGCGGGGCAGGTCGCCGTCTCGGCGTACTACACGACGAAGCTCGTGCAGCAGCCGGGCGGAGATGCCGTGAAGGCGCGTGAGTGGAGTCTGTACAACTCCGCGACCAAGCGGTACGAGAAGACCGACTGGGCCTGGGTCGATGTCGCTCCCGGGATGAAGACGGCCGCGGTGCTGGAGCGCGATCTGCCCGCCGACCGCATAGGTCTGATGAGTCTGTCCACGGGCAAGGTCCAGCGCTGGATCGACGTCGACAAGGGCGTCGGCGGTGTGAAGTTCTCGCCGGACGGCGAGCGCCTGGTGGCCACGGCGTACAGCCACCACCCGGACGGCCTCTTCCGGGACGCGCCGATGCGTGTGCAGGACGGCTCGGAGAAGGGCGATGTCAAGGAGATGCCGGGGCCGAAGCAGAGCCGTACCGGCTTCTATGTCATCGACGTCGACTCCGGCCGGGCGAAGTTCAACGAGCGGCCGGCCAAGAAGGACAGTCTCGCGGTCATGGCCGGCACCGGGCGTCAGGACTTCAGCTGGAGCCGTGACGGCGAGCTGCTGTGGGAGCAGAGGCTCGACAAGCCGGGCAGGAACTACTACGACGTGGACGGCCGTCCGAAGTCGCTTCCGCAGCAGAAGACCGACCTGGTCTTTCCGCCGGCGGTCACGTCCCCGGACGGAAAACTCATGACCGGCGGCTTCGCGGGGGGTGACGACGGCCAGATCGTTTCCGCGGTTCTGGACGCGAAGACCGGCAAGCGGAGCGCAGTCGTACCCGGACAGCAGCTTCTCGCGTGGGCGGACAACACCCACCTCATCGCCTGGCGGTGTGACCCCAGCCAGTGCCGACCCGGCAAGACCGAGTTCCGCAACCAGCTCGTCCTGGTCGGCCTGGACGGCGACAAGGTGACGCCGCTCTCGGGCTTCCGTAAAGCTCAAGAGGACTACGTCGGCCGCTGGACCCCGGTCTTCACCAAGCGGTGACCGCCTCTGCGGTCCCAGGCGGATGCGCACCTGGGACCGCACCCACACGTAAAGCTCCGGCCGGTGCAGACGAATCGATCGATCGTCTGCACCGGCCGGAGCTTTTGAGCAGATGTGCGGCGACGTGCACGCGCCGTCACCCTGGTGAGGTCACCGTGGAGGCCTCACGACCTCCCGGTGCGGAACCGGCCTACTCGTCGAAGAACCAGTTCGAGCGGACGCAGGTGTTGTCGCCGTTCCAGCAGATGGCCAGACCGTGCGAGATGTTGCCGATCATGTCGTAGCCGTTGTCGGACCGGTCACAGCCGGCGTCTCCGCCGTCCTCTTCCTTGATGACCCAGACCAGGCCGGTGCCGGTGCTGTTGAGTCGCTCCAGGTACCCCGTGACGCCGGCGCCGTCAGCCCGCTTGTCGCAGACCGTGATGTCGTCACCGTCGTCGTTGAACGTCACCGTGCCCCGGTTCGTGTGCCACAGGGGCCCCTCGTCGCCGGCCATGGCGGGCGAGGCCGCGGTGAGGCCGATCAGAGTGGCGGCGGCACCGACCACGGCCATGTGGGACAGAGCTCTCTTGATCATTCGTACCCCCGTGTGCGGGGACCGTGTATACGGTCCGAAGTGTGTGGTCCTGAGTGCATGCACCTGACATCTCCAGGCGGCAACTGCGAGGCTAGAGTGGCCTGTTGGGTTCGTCAACGCCTTTTGTTGCTGAGGGTGCAGGTGTGACTCCGCCACGGTGACCCTTGCGGGCCCACCGGAGTCGGGCCGCGCCAGGCCTGTCCTGAGTGCGATCGCCCCGGCTGCGGCCCGGGTGGACGCGTATCGTGTAGGGGACAGACGTACACCCGCGGCAGGAGGCGGCAGCCCAGATGGTGCAGATCAAGAATCCCGAGCAGATTGCGAAGATGCGGGCTGCGGGGCTTGTCGTTGCCGCCATGCACAAGGCCTGCGCCGAGGCCGCGCAGCCCGGGGTGAGCACCAAGGAACTGGACGAGATCGCGGCGAAGGTGCTGGCCGATCACGGGGCGAAGCCGAATTTCCTGGGGTACGGGGGCTTCCCCGGCAATATCTGCACGTCCGTGAATGAAGTTGTGGTGCATGGCATTCCCGACCGGGAGACCGTGCTGCGGAACGGCGATGTCATTTCCATCGACGCCGGGGCGATCGTGGACGGGTGGCACGGTGATGCCGCGATCACGGTCTTCGTGGGCTCCGGTCACTCGCCGGAGCTGATCGAGCTCTCCCGGGTGACCGAGGAGTCGATGTGGGCCGGCATCGCGGCCATGAAGCAGGGCAACCGGCTGGTCGACGTCTCCCGGGCCATCGAGACGTACATCCGCCGCCAGCCGAAGCCGGGCGGCGGCAAGTACGGGATCATCGAGGACTACGGCGGCCACGGCATCGGCACCGAGATGCACATGGACCCGCACCTGCTGAACTACGTGGACCGGCGGCGCGGCAAGGGCCCGAAGCTGGTGCCCGGGTTCTGCCTCGCGATCGAGCCGATGGTGTCGCTGGGGACGCCCAGGACGGAGGTCCTCGAGGACGACTGGACCGTCATCACCACGGACGGCAGCTGGTCGTCGCACTGGGAGCACTCGGTCGCGCTGACCGAGGAGGGCCCGCTGGTGCTGACGTCCCCCGACGGGGGCAAGGCGAAGCTCGCCGAGCTGGGGATCACCGCCGCGCCGGATCCGCTGGGCTGATCGCCTCACGGGCAGGGCGGTCCGGTCGTCGGACGGCCGCGGGTCGCGTCGTGCTTGCTGGCGCAGTTCCCCGCGCTCCGGCGGGGCGCGCTTAAAGCTGTCTCCGGTGGGGCAGACTTCCCCGATTCGTGTTTCTGAGGGCCCTGTCGTAGACTGACTCGTCGGCTCTTGTGTACCCGCATGTCTGCATGCGCTCGCACAGAGACGATCAAGGTAGTCGATTCGAAGGGCGAAGCGTGGCCAAGAAGCAAGGTGCCATCGAGATCGAGGGCACTGTCGTCGAGTCTCTTCCGAACGCCATGTTCAAGGTCGAGCTCCAGAACGGCCACCAGGTCCTGGCACACATCAGCGGCAAGATGCGCATGCACTACATCCGCATCCTCCCTGACGACCGGGTCGTGGTGGAGCTGTCTCCGTACGACCTGACGCGTGGCCGGATCGTCTACCGCTACAAGTAGATCTTGCCTGTGCCCCGCCGCCGCGTGCGGTGGGACTGCCGGCACTGACCCGGAGAACCTCAACATGAAGGTCAAGCCGAGCGTCAAGAAGATCTGCGACAAGTGCAGGGTGATCCGCCGTCACGGCCGGGTCATGGTCATCTGCGACAACCCGCGCCACAAGCAGCGCCAGGGCTGACGCACGACCGATCCCTCTGCATCCATCGCAGAGTTTCGCGCGACGCAAGCTGAATTTGTTCATACGCAGGACCCAGACGGACCCCGTCCGTCTGACACCCCCGGTTCGGAGGCTGGGGACCCAGTTCGTACCTGGTACGGCGGCTGGGAGTCGGTTCTGCGGAAGACCTCCGACAAGTAACTGGAGCCATTGAATGGCACGCGTTTCCGGTGTTGACATCCCGCGCGAAAAGCGCGTGGAGATCGCCCTCACCTACGTGTTCGGCATCGGCCGGACTCTGTCCCAGCAGACGCTGGCCGCCACCGGCGTGGACCCGAACACCCGTGTTCGGGACCTCTCCGAGGAGCAGCTGGTCGCGATCCGCGAGTACGTCGACAACAACATCAAGACCGAGGGTGACCTCCGTCGCGAGATCCAGGCCGACATCCGCCGCAAGGTCGAGATCGGTACCTACCAGGGTCTGCGTCACCGTCGTGGTCTGCCCGTCCGCGGTCAGCGCACCAGCACCAACGCTCGTACCCGCAAGGGTCCGCGTCGCGCCATCGCCGGCAAGAAGAAGCCGGGCAAGAAGTAGTCCACAGCGGACGCCTGTCCACGGTCTTCGCTGTAGGACCGACCACCTCCCGTAGGAGTTATAGATGCCCCCCAAGGGTCGTCAGGGCGCTGCCAAGAAGGTGCGCCGCAAGGAAAAGAAGAACGTCGCTCACGGCCACGCGCACATCAAGAGCACGTTCAACAACACGATCGTCTCGATCACGGACCCGTCCGGCAACGTGATCTCCTGGGCCTCCGCCGGCCACGTCGGCTTCAAGGGCTCCCGGAAGTCCACGCCGTTCGCCGCGCAGATGGCCGCCGAGTCGGCTGCCCGCCGCGCCCAGGAGCACGGCATGCGCAAGGTCGACGTGTTCGTGAAGGGCCCGGGTTCCGGTCGTGAGACCGCGATCCGCTCCCTGCAGGCCACGGGCCTCGAGGTCGGCTCCATCCAGGACGTCACCCCGACCCCGCACAACGGCTGCCGTCCGCCGAAGCGCCGCCGCGTCTGACGCGACGCCTTCGGGTTCACGGTTTTCGGGCGGTACGGCTCCGTAAAAGGGCCGTATCGCCCGTACCCTTGCAGTACCCGTCCCATTTCGCCGGGGACGGTTCACGTCGGGTGTCAAATAGCGGGCGCCCACGACTGAAGGATCTGATCCACACATGCTGATCGCTCAGCGTCCCTCGTTGACCGAAGAGGTCGTCGACGAATTCCGCTCCCGGTTCGTGATCGAGCCGCTGGAGCCGGGCTTCGGTTACACCCTCGGCAACTCCCTGCGCCGGACCCTCCTCTCCTCGATCCCGGGTGCGGCGGTCACGTCCATCCGCATCGACGGCGTGCTGCACGAGTTCACCACCGTGCCGGGCGTCAAGGAGGACGTCACCGACCTGATCCTCAACATCAAGCAGCTGGTCGTCTCCTCGGAGCACGACGAGCCGGTCGTGATGTACCTGCGCAAGCAGGGCCCGGGTCTGGTCACCGCCGCCGACATCGCGCCGCCGGCCGGTGTCGAGGTCCACAACCCCGACCTCGTCCTCGCCACGCTCAACGGCAAGGGCAAGCTGGAGATGGAGCTCACGGTCGAGCGTGGCCGCGGTTACGTCTCCGCCGTGCAGAACAAGCAGGTGGGCCAGGAGATCGGCCGTATCCCGGTCGACTCCATCTACAGCCCCGTGCTGAAGGTCACGTACAAGGTCGAGGCGACCCGTGTCGAGCAGCGCACCGACTTCGACAAGCTGATCGTCGACGTCGAGACCAAGCAGGCGATGCGTCCCCGTGACGCCATGGCCTCCGCCGGTAAGACCCTGGTCGAGCTGTTCGGTCTCGCCCGCGAGCTGAACATCGACGCCGAGGGCATCGACATGGGCCCGTCCCCCACGGACGCCGCCCTCGCTGCCGATCTGGCGCTGCCGATCGAGGAGCTGGAGCTCACGGTCCGCTCCTACAACTGCCTCAAGCGCGAGGGCATCCACTCCGTGGGTGAGCTCGTGGCGCGGTCCGAGGCGGACCTGCTCGACATCCGCAACTTCGGTGCGAAGTCGATCGACGAGGTCAAGGCGAAGCTCGCGGGTATGGGCCTCGCGCTGAAGGACTCGCCTCCCGGATTCGACCCGACCGCCGCCGCGGACGCCTTCGGTGCGGACGACGACGCGGACGCCGGTTTCGTGGAGACCGAGCAGTACTGATTCGGCTGCCGGTCCGCCGTGGCCGGTCGCGCAGTTCCCCGCGCCCCTCACGGGGCGCGGATCCTCCGGGGCGTCGAAAGGCGCCCCGGATCTCCGACAGGCGACCGCCTGCTCGGATACTGACCCCGGTACCTGATACGGCCGGGGCAGACACCTAGGAGAACACCATGCCGAAGCCCACCAAGGGTGCCCGTATGGGCGGCAGCGCCGCGCACGAGAAGCTGCTCCTCGCGAACCTCGCGAAGTCGCTCTTCGAGCACGGTCGCATCACCACCACCGAGGCGAAGGCGCGCAAGCTGCGTCCGTACGCCGAGCGTCTGGTCACCAAGGCGAAGAAGGGCGACCTTCACAACCGCCGTCAGGTGCTCCAGGTCATCACGGACAAGAGCGTCGTCCACACGCTCTTCACCGAGATCGGCCCGCGCTACGAGAACCGTCCGGGTGGCTACACCCGCATCACCAAGATCGGCAACCGCCGTGGCGACAACGCGCCCATGGCCGTCATCGAGCTGGTCGAGGCGCTGACGGTGGCGCAGGAGGCGACGGGCGAGGCCGAGGCCGCGACCAAGCGTGCCGCGAAGGACAACGAGGCTGCCGAGGCCCAGGTCGACACGACCAAGGGTGAGGACGCCGCCGAGGAGTCCAAGGACGCGTAAGCGTCTGCCGGGGGCTGACGGTCGGCGGCTTGCGGTTCGCCGTGGTCGTTCGCGCAGTTCCCCGCGCCCCTGAAGGGCGTCGTGAGCGGGTCCGTTCCCTTTCGAGGGGGCGGGCCCGTCTTCGTGTGGGTGAGAGGATCCTGGGGTGAGTGAGGAAGTAGCACCCGGTCACGTCCGGGTACGGCTCGATCTGTCGTACGACGGGAGTGAGTTCTCCGGGTGGGCCAAGCAGGCCGGGGGGCGGCGGACCGTGCAGGGGGAGATCGAGGACGCCCTGCGGACCGTGACACGGTCGCGGGAGACGTACGAGCTGACCGTCGCGGGGCGTACGGACGCCGGGGTGCACGCCCGGGGACAGGTCGCTCATGTCGATCTGCCGCGTGAGGTGTGGTCGGAGCACCACCAGAAGCTGCTGAAGCGGCTCGCCGGCCGGCTGCCCCGGGACGTACGCGTCTGGGCCCTCAGGGAGGCGCCCCCCGGGTTCAACGCCCGCTTCTCAGCCGTCTGGAGGCGGTACGCGTACCGGGTGACCGACAACCCCGGAGGCGTCGACCCGCTGCTGCGCGGCCATGTGCTGTGGCACGACTGGCCCCTCGACGTGGAGGCCATGAACGAGGCCGCCCGCGGGCTGCTGGGCGAGCACGACTTCGCCGCCTACTGCAAGAAGCGCGAGGGCGCCACCACCATCCGCACGCTCCAGGAGCTGAGCCTGGTGCGGGGGGACGACGGGATCATCACCGCCACCGTGCGGGCCGACGCCTTCTGCCACAACATGGTGCGTTCGCTCATCGGGGCGCTGCTGTTCGTGGGCGACGGACACCGACCGGCCGAGTGGCCGGGGAAGGTGCTGGCGGCCGGTGTGCGGGACTCGGCCGTGCACGTCGTACGGCCGCACGGTCTGACGCTGGAGGAGGTCGGTTACCCGGCCGACGAACTGCTCGCCGCGCGCAGCAAGGAGGCGCGCAACAAGCGGTCGTTGCCGTCGGCCGGCTGCTGCTGACGTCCGCTCACCCCTCGGCCGCTGCCGAGGCCTGGGCTTCGCCGCGGCGGCGGATCTGGTTGAACGTGAACTGGGCCAGGTCGTCACCGGTCTTGTAGACCGGGGTGTCCTTGGGCGTGACGTCCTTGCCGTTGGTGAAGCCCGCGTTGGTGAAGTAGGCGTAACGGCCGTAGGAGTTGGACGTCGTGCGGCAGAAGCCGGATTCGCAGAAGGGCTTCACACCGCCGCCGGAGAGCGACCTGACGAAGCTCTGCTTGGTGCTCTGGTCCTTGGCCTTGGCGGCCTGCGCCTCGGTGTCGAAGACGGCCACGCCGACCGTGACCGCGACGCCGTCCTTGACGTAGGTGACGCGTATCAGACGGGTGCAGTCGTTCGCGGTGAGGATCTTGGGGAGCGTGCCTCCGGCCGCCGAGGCGCAGTTCCTGGTGTCGGCCGTGGGGCCCTTCTTGTAGACCGTCTCGCCCATGGTGAGCTGGGTGCCCGGGAAGAGGGTCGCCGGGCTGAGCGGGGCCGTGTCCTTCTTCGCGCTGGCGATGAAGTCCTCGGGGTCCAGCGGGGGAGGGGCGCTGGTCGGGGCGAACGACGGGGCCGAGGCGGACTGGCTCGGGATGTCGGCCGAGGGCAGCGAGGTCGGATTGCCCTGCTTGTCGCCACCGGCCGAGACGACGGCCACCGCGACCGCGGTGCCGATCGCGGCGGTGGCGAACGCGCCGCCGCCGATCAGCAGCAGCCGGCGCCGCCTGTTGCGGGCCTCGGAGGCCTCAGCGAGCGCCGCCCAGTCCGGGGACTGGCCGCCCCCGCTGCTCCAGGGCTGCTGCGACTGCGGTTTCCAGGGATCCCACTGGGACTGAGGTCCCCCCTGCTGCCCATAGCTCATGGGCCGCATCTTAGACGGGACAAGGGGTGTGCTGGTCCGCCCGGATCGGGGCTCCAGCCCCTAGCGTTCCTCCCATGCGCACGGTCAAAGGCGACATCTCCGGGTGGTTGGGGCGACTGCTGCCGGCCGTGGTGCCGCTGGCCTGTCTGCTCGCCTGGCAGGGCCTCGGGGCCGGGGTGTGGCCGTCGGTCGTGATGGGGGTACTGGGGGCGGGCCGTCGTCCGCGCGGGGGCCGGTCCGTGGTGCGGTGGTGCGCGGCCGTCGCCGTCGACGCACTGCTCCCGGTGGTCGTCCCCTGGGTGCGGCCGGTGCGGCGGCGGACGCTGCGCAGGGCCGTGACGCTCTGTGCCGTCCTGTACGTGTCCGTGACCGAGCGGTTGCGCTGACACCGCGTTTTGACCCTTGTGCCGTACCCCGGTATTCTGCTTGTTCGTTGTGTATTGGCTTGCTCATTCTCACGGGACGGGCCCTTACACCGGTCCACCGGGCCGATGACCAGCGACCCCACGTACGCGGTATGCGTCGCCGCAGTGCGGTCCAGGCTGTCGTGATCGTTTCGGTGACCAGTTATGGACCATTCACTCGAAGCGAAGGCTACGAACCGTGCGTACGTACAGCCCCAAGCCCGGCGATGTGACGCGCCAGTGGCACGTCATCGACGCTCAGGACGTTGTCCTGGGCCGTCTCGCCACCACTGCCGCGACGCTCCTCCGGGGCAAGCACAAGCCGATCTACGCGCCGCACGTCGACGCTGGTGACTTCGTCATCATCATCAACGCCGACAAGGTGCACCTCTCCGGCAACAAGCGGACCCAGAAGATGGCGTACCGCCACTCCGGATACCCGGGTGGTCTGCGCTCCGTCCGTTACGACGAGCTGCTCGACAAGAACCCCGAGAAGGCCGTCGAGAAGGCCATCAAGGGCATGCTCCCCAAGAACACGCTGGGCCGTCAGATGCTCTCGAAGCTGAAGGTCTACAAGGGTGACCAGCACCCGCACGGCGCGCAGCAGCCGCAGCCGTACGAGATCACCCAGGTCGCGCAGTAAGTCCGGCCACCACCCCTAGACCGAACAGAATCTGAGGAGAATCGTGGCCGAGACCACTGCCGAGCAGCCGCTCGAAGAGCTTGACATCGACAGCTACACCACCGAGTCCGAGGTGCCCGTCGAGGGCGAGTACACCTCGGAGTCCATGGCTTCCCGCTTCGGCGAGCCCCAGCCGGCCGCCGGCCTGGGCCGTCGCAAGAACGCCATCGCCCGCGTCCGGATCGTCCCGGGCACCGGCAAGTGGAAGATCAACGGTCGCACCCTCGAGGACTACTTCCCGAACAAGGTGCACCAGCAGGAAGTCAACGAGCCGTTCAAGGTTCTCGAGCTCGAGGGCCGTTACGACGTCATCGCGCGCATCGCCGGTGGCGGTGTCTCCGGCCAGGCCGGTGCGCTCCGTCTCGGTGTCGCCCGCGCGCTGAACGAGGCCGACGTCGACAACAACCGCGGCCCGCTGAAGAAGGCCGGCTTCCTCAAGCGCGACGACCGTGCGGTCGAGCGCAAGAAGGCCGGTCTCAAGAAGGCCCGCAAGGCTCCGCAGTACAGCAAGCGCTAATCGCGTCGCCTGTCCTTGCGACTGGCTTCGCAACGATCGCCCCGGCGGCACGGTTGTGCTGCCGGGGCGGTTTCGTTTACACAACCCCTACAGCCCCCGGACAGTCTCAGGGGGTGTACTCGGGGGTGTGAGCCGCACTCTCTTCAGCAATTCGGAGGACACCACTGTGGGACGACTCTTCGGCACGGACGGCGTGCGCGGTGTCGCCAACGCGGATCTGACGGCGGAGATGGCCCTGGGCCTGTCCGTGGCCGCGGCACACGTACTGGCCGAGGCGGGCACGTTCGAAGGACACCGGCCGAGGGCCGTGGTCGGGCGTGACCCCCGTGCCTCCGGGGAGTTCATGGAAGCCGCCGTCGTCGCGGGACTCGCCAGCGCGGGCGTGGACGTCCTGCGGGTCGGCGTGCTGCCGACGCCCGCCGTTGCGTACCTCACCGCAGAGCTCGGCGCCGACCTCGGTGTGATGCTCTCCGCGAGCCACAACGCCATGCCCGACAACGGCGTCAAGTTCTTCGCCCGCGGTGGGCACAAGCTCGCCGACGAGCTGGAGGACCGGATCGAGTCGGTCTACGAGGAGCACCGCACCGGCGCCCCGTGGGACCGCCCGACCGGCTCGGGTGTGGGCCGCGTACGCGACTACGACGAGGGCTTCGACCGGTACGTCGCGCATCTGCTGGGTGCCCTGCCGAACCGGCTCGACGGGCTGAAGATCGTCCTCGACGAGGCGCACGGCGCCGCCGCCCGGGTTTCGCCGGAGGCGTTCCAGCGGGCCGGTGCCGAGGTCGTCACCATCGGGGCCGAGCCGGACGGGCTCAACATCAACGACGGGTGCGGTTCGACGCACCTGGACAAGATCAAGGCCGCCGTCGTCGAGCACGGCGCCGACCTGGGCATCGCGCACGACGGGGACGCCGACCGGTGCCTCGCCGTCGACCACACCGGTGAAGAGGTGGACGGGGACCAGATCCTCGCCGTGCTCGCGCTGGCGATGCGGGAGCGGTCCGTGCTGCGGTCCGAGACGGTCGTGGCCACCGTGATGTCCAACCTCGGGTTCAAGCTGGCCATGGAGCGCGAGGGCATCCGGCTGGTGCAGACGGCCGTCGGGGACCGGTACGTGCTGGAGGAGATGAAGGAGCACGGGTTCGCCCTCGGCGGTGAGCAGTCCGGGCACGTGATCATCCTCGACCACGCGACGACCGGGGACGGCACGCTGACCGGTCTGCTGCTGGCGGCCCGGGTGGCCCAGAGCGGGCGTTCGCTGCGGGAGCTCGCCGGGGTCATGGACCGGCTGCCGCAGGTGCTGATCAATGTGCCTGACGTCGACCGGACGCGGGTGGGGACGTCCGCGGAGCTGTCGGCGGCGGTGTCGGACGCGGAGCGGGAGCTCGGGGAGACCGGGCGGGTGCTGCTGCGGCCCTCCGGGACCGAGCCGTTGGTGCGGGTGATGGTCGAGGCGGCTGATATCGAGCAGGCTCGGTCTGTCGCGGGGCGGTTGGCCGATGCGGTGAAGTCCGCGCTCGGTTGATGGAGCGGGCCGGGCCGGGGGTGGGGGCTGTGGTTTGTTGCGGGCTGCGGGTTGTGGGTGGCTTGTCGCGCAGTTCCCCGCGCCCCTGAGGGGGCGTGATCGTCTGAAGGGCGGCTGACGGGGTCTCAGGTGTTGGTCTTCTGGCGTTGTCTTGCCCAGAACCACTTCTGGGTCAGCAAGGTGGTCGTGCCGGCGATGACGATGCCCAGCAGGTTCAGCAGGAGTTGCTGGGTGGAGCCCCACGTCTGGCTCATGTCGCCGTAGCTCAGGGCCACGGCCGCGTTCGCCGCCGCCGGGACCGTCGTGACGGAGATGGCCACGCCGACCAGCGCGCCCGACTTGGCCGAGGTCAGGGAGAGGGTGCCGGCGATTCCGGCCAGGACCGCCACGACGAAGGAGAACCAGTCGGGCGCGTAGATGAAGCCCGTGTTGGGGCGGTCGGCCTCGAGTTGCGCCTCGGTGAACAGGCCGACCGCGTCCATGAAGAGGCTGAAGGCGACCGTCGTCGCCATCGCCGCCGCGAAGCCCACCAGCAGGGCGATCAGCGAGCGCAGGGCCAGGCGCGGCCCCCGTTGGACGATCGCGGTGCAGATGCCGGCCAGGGGGCCGAACTCGGGGCCCACTGCCATGGCACCCACGATCAGGATCGCGTTGTCCAGCACCACACCGCAGGCCGCGATCATCGTGGCCAGCGTGAGGAACGCCAGGTACGTGACGGAGAGGGTGGACTCCTCGTGGGTCGCCTCGCTCAGGTGCTCCCACAGGACGGCGTCCACGCCCTCGCCCGGGGCGTCCGCCTCGGCCTTGTCGGCCCGCTCCGACAAGGACAGGTCGATGGACTCGACGGCGATGGAGCCGGAGGTGTCGATGCCGAGGTCCCGCAGCCCGGACAGCAGGTCGTCGCCCGCCTCTCGGGCCACGTCGCACATCACCACGTCCCCGGCGGGGTCCCGGGCGGCGCCCGGCAGGACGACGAGGTGGGTGGTGCCGACCGTCCTCTCGATCAGCAGGACCACCTTGTCGGTCCGGTCGGACGGTGTGATCAGACGCAGATGGAGCATGGCGCTCATCTAACCCGTCTTCCCTCCCGCGTCACAGCTTGCGCAGACTGAGCCGCTGCACCTTGTGGTCCGCGCCCTTGCGCACGACGAGGGCGGCACGACCGCGGGTGGGGGCGATGTTCTCGACCAGGTTGGGCCGGTTGATGGTGCGCCACATCGTCCGGGCGTAGTCCAGGGCCTCCTCCTCCGAGACCTGGGTGTACTTGCGGAAGTACGAGGACGGGTCCTGGAAGGCGGTCGCGCGCAGCTTGCGGAAGCGGTTGAGGTACCAGGTCTCGATGTCCTCGACGCGGGCGTCGACGTAGACGCTGAAGTCGAAGTAGTCGGCGAGACCGACGCGGGTGCGGCCGTCCTTGCCGGGCAGGGCCGGCTGGAGGACGTTCAGGCCCTCGACGATCAGAATGTCGGGGCGGCGGACCGTGAGCCTCTTGTCCGGGACGATGTCGTAGATCAGGTGGGAGTAGACGGGCGCGGTGACCTCGTCCTTGCCGGCCTTGATGTCGGCGACGAAGCGGGTCAGGGCGCGGCGGTCGTAGGACTCCGGGAAGCCCTTGCGGGACATCAGGCCGCGGGCCTGGAGCTCCCGGGTGGGCAGCAGGAAGCCGTCCGTGGTGACCAGCTCGACGCGCGGGTGCTCGGGCCAGCGCGACAGCAGGGCCTGGAGGAGGCGGGCGACCGTCGACTTGCCGACGGCGACCGAGCCGGCCACGCCTATGACGAACGGGGTGCCCGACTGGGAGCCCTGTTCGCCGAGGAACGTGTTCAGCGCGCCTCTGAGGCCGTCGGTGGCTCCGACGTAGAGGTTGAGAAGCCGGGACAGCGGGAGGTAGATGTCCCGCACCTCGTCGAGGTCGATCACGTCGCCGAGACCGCGCAGCTTCTCGACCTCCTCGGCCGTCAGAGGCAGCGGCGTCTTGTCACGCAGCGCGCTCCATTCGGCTCGGGTGAGGTCGACGTAGGGAGTCGCCTCCGGGCGGGGCCGGTGGGCGCTCCGGGGCATCGAGGAGACCGGAGAGATCACAGTCCATTGTTACGGCAGTACGAACGGATGGTGAGGTGGGATCCGTCACGCGGGCTCCTCGCGGGCCCCGGTGGGGCGAGAACCGGCCGAACGCCTGTCGCCCTTTGGGGTTCGTACCCCGGTGGCGATTTCCGATTTCGGGCACGCTGCGCCCCGTTCGGCGCGGGAATCGCCCCTAAGCTGCCGCCCATGTGTGGAATCGTGGGATACGTGGGGCCGCAGTCCGCGCTCGAGGTCGTGATGGCCGGGCTGAAGCGGCTGGAGTACCGGGGGTACGACTCGGCGGGCGTCGCCGTCCTGGCCGACGGCGGCCTGGCGACGGCGAAGAAGGCCGGCAAGCTCCTCAACCTGGAGAAGGAACTGGACGGCAGGCCGCTGCCGACCGGCGCGACGGGCATCGGGCACACCCGCTGGGCCACGCACGGCGGTCCGACGGACTCCAACGCCCACCCGCACATCGACAACGCGGGACGGGTCGCGGTGGTGCACAACGGCATCATCGAGAACTTCGCCCTGCTGCGGGCCGAGCTGGCGGAGCGCGGGCACGACCTGGCCTCCGAGACGGACACCGAGGTCGTGGCGCACCTGCTCGCCGAGGAGTTCTCCGCCTGCGCGGACCTGGCCGAGGCCATGCGGCTGGTGTGCCGTCGGCTGGAGGGCGCGTTCACGCTGGTCGCGGTGCACGCCGACGAGCCGGACGTGGTGGTGGGGGCGCGGCGGAACTCGCCCCTGGTGGTCGGCGTCGGTGAGGGCGAGGCCTTCCTCGCCTCGGACGTCGCCGCGTTCATCGCCCACACGCGCTCGGCCGTCGAACTCGGCCAGGACCAGGTGGTGGAGCTGCGCCGGGACGGCGTGACCGTGACCGGTTTCGACGGCCGTCCGGCCGATGTGCGCTCGTACCACGTGGACTGGGACGCCTCGGCCGCCGAGAAGGGCGGCTACGACTACTTCATGCTCAAGGAGATCGCCGAGCAGCCCAAGGCGGTCGCCGACACGCTCCTGGGCCGGATCGACGGTTCCGGTTCGCTGACGCTGGACGAGGTGCGGATCCCGGCCGGGGCGCTTCGGGAGATCGACAAGGTCGTCATCGTCGCCTGCGGTACGGCCTTCCACGCCGGGATGATCGCCAAGTACGCCATCGAGCACTGGACACGGCTGCCCTGCGAGGTGGAGCTGGCGAGCGAGTTCCGCTACCGGGACCCGATCCTGGACGCGCAGACGCTCGTCATCGCCATCTCCCAGTCCGGCGAGACCATGGACACGCTGATGGCGCTGCGGCACGCCCGTGAGCAGGGCTCCAGGGTGCTGGCGATCTGCAACACCAACGGGTCGACGATCCCGCGCGAGTCGGACGCGGTGCTGTACACCCACGCCGGGCCCGAGGTGGCCGTCGCCTCGACGAAGGCGTTCCTGACGCAGCTCGTGGCGTGCTACCTGGTCGCCCTGTACCTGGGCCAGGTGCGGGGCACCAAGTGGGGCGACGAGATCCGGGCGGTGATCCGCGACCTGTCCTCGATCGCCGGTGCGGTGGAGCGGGTGCTGGGCACGATGGAGCCGGTGCGGGAACTGGCGCGCACGCTGGCCTCGAAGAAGACGGTGCTGTTCCTGGGCCGGCACGTGGGGTATCCGGTGGCGCTCGAAGGGGCGCTGAAGCTCAAGGAACTCGCCTACATGCACGCGGAGGGGTTCGCGGCCGGGGAGCTGAAGCACGGGCCCATCGCGCTGATCGAGGAGGACCTGCCGGTCGTCGTGGTGGTCCCGTCGCCGCGCGGGCGGTCGGTGCTGCACGACAAGATCGTGTCCAACATCCAGGAGATCCGGGCGCGGGGTGCGCGGACCATCGTGATCGCGGAGGAGGGCGACGAGGCGGTCGTGCCGTATGCGGACCATCTGGTCCGGATTCCCGCCACGCCGACCTTGTTGCAGCCGCTCGTCGCGACGGTGCCGCTTCAGGTGTTCGCGTGTGAGCTGGCGACGGCCCGGGGCAACGAGGTGGACCAGCCGCGGAACCTGGCGAAGTCGGTGACCGTGGAGTGAGCGGGAAGCCGGAGTGACCGAAAGGGGCGGAGGGCCGGACGCCCTTCGCCCCTCGGGTCAGCCGGTCAGGCCGTCAGCTGCTCAGACGGGCAGGCAGGTCGCGGGGACCCAGCCCTCCACGCTGGTGCTGTTGGGGCCGCCGAAGTACCACTTGTTGCTCGTCTTGCCGCAGGCCGTGTAGCTGCCGCCGGTGACGGGCCTGCTGCCGCCGAAGCAGATGCCGCCCTTCTGGCCCTTGCCCCAGGTGCCGAGCGCGGTCGAGCTCGTCTTGGGCTGGCTGCGGAGGTTGACGGTCGCCTTGGGCTTCACGTTGGTCAGCGCGCTGCTGCAGTCGGGCTGCGTCGCCGCGGCGGCGGTGCCGGCGGTGGCGACGGTGCCGGTGAGGGCCGTGGCGAGGAGAGCTATGGCACTGGCCGCGGTCCCCAGCGACGTGAACTTCATGGACGGTGTCCTCCCGTTTGGTGCGATGCCGTTTGCACATCGCGGTCAGCGCGAACTCTATAGCGGGCAGGGAGAGTTGAGGATCACGGGGTCGGCCGGGCGGTACCCGGGAGCCGTTCGCCCCGGATCGGGCCCGTCACCGTAGGGTGCTGCCCATGAGCATCATCGGGGTCGGCATCGACGTTGCCGAGATCGAGCGGTTCGCGGCTTCACTGGAGCGTACGCCCGCCTTGGCGGCGCGGCTGTTCGTCGAGCGGGAGCTGCTGCTGCCCAGCGGGGAACGGCGGGGCGTCGCCTCCCTCGCCGCGCGGTTCGCGGCCAAGGAGGCGCTGGCGAAGGCGCTCGGCGCTCCGTCCGGGCTGCTGTGGACGGACGCCGAGGTGTGTGTCGAGGACAGCGGGCAGCCCCGGCTGCGGGTGAGCGGGACGGTGGCCGCGCGGGCCGCCGAGCTCGGCGTGCGGAGCTGGCACGTGTCCCTGAGCCATGACGCGGGGGTGGCCTCCGCGGTGGTGATCGCGGAGGGATGAGGAGTCAGGCCAGGGCCCAGATCAGCGTCACCGTGCCGATGAGGCCGATCGCGCCCAGCGTCGTACCGGCCGCCGCCGGCCACAGCCGGCCCGTTCCCCTGCGGGCGTAGTGCAGGCCCATCGACCCGAACGTCACCGCGAGCGCTCCCGCCAGAACCGTCCACGGGATCAGGAACATCCAGGTACCCGCCGCCGAGAAGGCGCCGAGGACCAGGGCCGTGGGGCCGAGGGCGGTGGCGGGGCTGTCCGTCTCGCCGGGCGCTGTCGAACTGGTCATGTCTCGCGATCCCCCTTTTTTGAACGAGTTCAAAACACGGCTCGATCATACGCCGGGGGCGGCGCCCGTGGTGGAGAAACCCCGAAGCCCCCGCCGGGCGTGAAGGCGGGGGCTTCGGAGCGTGGGGTCCCGGTCAGCAGATGGACTGGCTGGTGTTCACCCGCGTGATGTTGCGGAACGTCGTGCTGTCGCCGCAGGGGCTCTCCCTGATGGCCGAGTCGGTGACCGTCAGGTTCTGGATGGTGATGTCCTTGTTGTTGGGGAACTCAGAGCGGGCGGCCAGGCGCAGCTCGCCGCCGCCCGTGATCGTGCCGCTTTGGGCCGCGAGGCTGACGTTGTAACAGTTCTCGATCAGGACCGAGTTGTTGCCGGTCCGGGAGAGCGTCACCTTGTCGATGACGGCCCCGCCGCTCTCCGAGACGCAGAACACGCCGCGTCCGCCGCCGCGTGCGACGACCTCCCCGACGCGGATGTTGGTCGGGTAGCCGCTGCCGATGCGGCCGTTGCGGTTGGCCATGCGGAAGGCGGCGTAGCCGGTGCCCGCGCCCGCGTTCTCGGCGTCCACCTTGCCGACGGTGGCGTTGACGGTCTGGTTGAGCAGCAGGCCGGACTCGCCCACGTTGCGCGCGGTGACGGTGCCGATGGTGATGCCGTCGACGCCGTAGGTCTCGACGGCGTGGCTGGACGCGCCGGAGACGTAGACGTTGTCGATGCGGACGTTGCGCGTCCACTGGCTGGTGTCGCCCCGGTTGTCGATGCGGACGCCCAGGCCGCGGGTGAGGCGCATGTCGATCTGGCCCAGCACCACGTTCTGGACGTTGCGCAGGAAGATGCCGTACAGCGGGGTGCCGGTGAGCTTGAGGTTCTGGATCTCGATGTCGCGCGTGCCGCGTGAGTAGACCGGCGCCTGGTCGCCCGAGCCGCTGCCGGTGACGTTGATCGTGCCGCAGACGTCGAGGGCGGTGTAGCTCGGCAGCGAGATGCGCGAACCCGCCGGGACCGAGCCCGAGCCCCGGACCACCACCCGCTCCTTCGCGGTGCGCCCGGCGGTCAGGCTGTTGACGGCCGCCTGGACGGCCGCGCGCATGTCGGTGCCGGTGTAGACCGTGCTGCCGCCGCGCCGGGCGGTCCAGGAGCTGCCGCTCTGTACGGCCTCGGCCTGGAAGGAGCCGTCTCCGCAGGCCAGTGCGCGCGTGGGGGCGGCCGTGGCGGGGGCGGTCAGGGTGCCGGCGGCGGTGAGGAGGGCGGTGGCGCCGGCTGCGGCCAGTAATGCGGCTCTGCGTCCCATGGGGGGCCTCGGTTTCGTCGAAACGTGGGGGGTGCGCAAGCGCTTTCTGCGCGGCCGGGAGTCTGGCAAAGAGGCGGCAAAGCGTCAATGGATGCGACACGGTGCGCAGATGAAGGGGATGCGGGAGGTGCGTGTGAGGGGGAGTGGCCCGGCGGTGGTACGGGAAACTCGACCGCATGCGTACTGCGTACAGCGTGGAGACGGTCCGGAACGCCGAACGGGAACTGATGGCGCGGCTGCCGGAGGGGGCGCTGATGCAACGCGCCGCCGCCGGGCTCGCCGCCGCCTGCGCCGACCTGCTGGGGCGGGTGTACGGGAGCAGGGTCGTGCTGCTGATCGGCAGCGGTGACAACGGGGGTGACGCCCTGTACGCCGGGGCCCGGCTGGCCCGTCGGGGGGCCGGGGTCACGGCGGTGCTGCTCGCGCCGGACCGGGCGCACGCGGCGGGACTCGCGGCGTTGCGGCGGGCCGGGGGGCGGGTCGCCGGGGCGGGGGAGGGGGAGGCGCTGGTCGAGGGCGCGGACCTCGTCCTCGACGGGATCGTCGGGATCGGCGGGAAGGGCGGGTTGCGGCCGGACGCCGTGCCGTTGGCGGCCGCGGCCGGGCGGTCGCGGGGGGCCGTGGTCGCGGTCGACCTGCCGAGTGGTGTCGACGCCGACACCGGGGAGGTGCGCGGGGTCGCCGTGCGGGCCGATCTGACCGTGACCTTCGGGACGCACAAGCCGGGGCTGCTGATCGACCCGGCGCGGGAGTACGCCGGGTCGGTGCGGCTGGTCGACATCGGGCTGGAGCTGCCGGCCGAGGCGGAGCTGGAGGCGTTGCAGCACGAGGACGTGGCCCGGCTGCTGCCGGTGCCGCGGGCGGAGAGCGACAAGTACCGGCGGGGCGTGGTCGGGATCGCCGCCGGGTCGGCGCGCTACCCGGGCGCCGCCGTGCTGGCCGTCGCGGGCGCGCTGCGGGGCGGGGCCGGGGCGGTCCGGTACGTCGGGCCGGCCGGGGACGCGGTCATCGCCCGGTTCCCCGAGACGCTCGTGTCGGACCAGGGACCGAAGCACGCCGGGCGGGTGCAGGCGTGGGTCGTCGGGCCGGGGGCCGGGGACGACGCGAAGACGGTGGCGGAGGTGCTGGCCGCGCAGGTGCCGGTGCTGATCGACGCGGACGGGCTGCGGCTGGCGGACGCGGAGGTCGTGCGGGAGCGGCGGGCGCCGACGCTGATGACGCCGCATGCGGGCGAGGCCGCGGCGCTGCTGGGCGTGGAACGGGGGGAGGTCGAGGCGGGGCGGCTGGCCGCGGTGCGGGAGCTGGCGCGGCGGTACGGGGCGACGGTGTTGCTGAAGGGGTCGACGACGTTGGTCGCCGACTCGGGGGGCGGTGCGGTGCGGGTGAATCCGACGGGCACCGGCTGGCTGGCCACGGCCGGGAGCGGGGACGTGCTGTCCGGGCTGGGCGGGTCGTTGCTGGCGGCGGGGCTGTCGGCGGTGGACGCGGGGAGTGCGGGGGCGTATCTGCACGGGCTGGCCGGGCGGTTGGCGGCGGACGGGGCGCCGGTGGGGGCGCATGACGTGGCCGGGGCGGTGCCGGAGGCTTGGCGGAATGTCCTGGGGTGAGGGCTGCGGCTGAGGGGTGGTGCTGGGGGCTCATGGAGAGTGCGGGTCGGTGGAGGCGCTGGTCGGGTGCGGTGGGCGGACGGCGAGCGCGGGGGCGTATCTGCACGGGCTGGCCGGGCGGTTGGCGGCGGACGGGGCGCCGGTGGGGGCGCATGACGTGGCCGGGGCGGTGCCGGAGGCTTGGCGGAATGTCCTGGGGTGAGGGGTGAGGGGCGAGGGGTGAGGGCTGCGGCTGAGGGGTGGTGCTGGGGGCTCATGGAGAGTGCGGGTCGGTGGGGGCGCTGGTCGGGCGCGATGGGCGACGGCGAGCGCGGGGGCGTATCTGCACGGGCTGGCCGGGCGGTTGGCGGCGGACGGGGCGCCGGTGGGGGCGCATGACGTGGCCGGGGCGGTGCCGGAGGCTTGGCGGAATGTCCTGGGGTGAGGGGCGAGGGGTGAGGGCTGCGGCTGAGGGGTGGTGCTGGGGGCTCATGGAGAGTGCGGGTCGGTGGGGGCGCTGGTCGGGTGCGGTGGGCGGACGGCGAGCGCGAGTCCCTGCTGCTGACCGGCACCCCGGTGCACGACCCGGCCTCCCGGACGCGCCGGCGCGGTCGCCGCGTGGGCTCGGGTCCCGTGCGATGCGGTGCTGATGCCTCCGGGTGACCCCCGCCGCGCGGCAACCGTGGGGCGGGCCGTGGACCGCGTTTGTCTGGGCGTATGAGCCGCAGACGTGTCACCGGGCGGGTCCTCGCCCTTCTGCTCGCCGTTGTCGCCGTACTGCCCGGTGAAGTCGCCGGGGCCGCCCCCGTGCCGCCGGCTCCCGGGCCGTCGGCCGAGCTGGTGCCCGGGTCCGCGCCGGGGATCGCGCAGCCCTGGGCGCTCGACACGCCCGACCAGGCGCTGGCACCCGTGGTGTACCAGCCGTCCGCCGAGGAGGAGGCCGTCGAGCCGCGCAGCGCGCCGGCGGGGACGTACGCGCTCGTCGAGTACGTGCCGTTGGGAGATGCGGTCGCGCAGGTGAGCTGCACCGCGAAGGCCGGGCCGTATCAGCGCCAGGTCGAGCGGTGGCTGGGACTGCGGGTGGACGGGCGGCAGTCGGCGGCGGACTGCCGGGTCATCCGGGCGTTCCAGGTGAAGCAGGGGATCACCCCGGCCATGGGGTTCGCCGGGCCGGTCACCTGGTCGCGGATGCGGTACCTGTCGGCCCTCCGGAATCCGAACGCCGCCGGGAACTGCCCGGTGCGGACCCACCCCGTGGCGTGTGTGGATCTGACCCGGCAGCTGATGTGGGTGCAGAAGGGCCGGCAGGTGACGTTCGGCGCGGTGCCCATCCGCAGCGGCCGGGCCGGGTACCGGACCCGGGCCGGGTGGCACACGGTCTACTGGCGGCACAAGAACCACTGGTCGACGCTGTACAACACGCCCATGCCGTACTCCCAGTTCTTCAGCGGCGGGCAGGCCTTCCACGGCGTCTACGGCTCGCTGTACACCGCCGTCGGTTCGATGGGCTGCGTCAATCTCACCGTCGGTGACGCGCAGAGGTTGTGGGGGGTGCTCAGGAAAGGCGACCGGGTGTTCGTGTGGGGGCGGCGGCCCGGGACGTAGCCGACCCGACGCCGGAGCCCTCTGAGACACTGGGCGCGATGAGCGAGAGAACAGCCCCGACCGCGCCCCTGCGGGCCCGGGCCGAGATCGACCTGGCCGCCCTGCGGGCCAATGTGCGGGCCCTGCGTGCCCATGCGCCGGGCGCGGCCGTGATGGCCGTGGTGAAGTCCGAGGCGTACGGGCACGGGGCTGTGCCGTGCGCCCGGGCGGCCCTCGCCGCGGGAGCGACCTGGCTGGGCACGGCCACGCCCGAGGAGGCCCTCGCCCTGCGGGCCGCCGGGCTGCCGGGCCGCATCATGTGCTGGCTGTGGACGCCGGGCGGGCCGTGGCGCGAGGCGATCGAGGCCGACGTGGACGTGTCCGTCAGCGGCCTGTGGGCCCTGGAGGAGGTCGTCGCGGCGGCCGGGGAAGCCGGCCGGCCCGCCCGGGTGCAGCTCAAGGCGGACACCGGGCTCGGGCGGGGCGGATGCCAGCCGGGGGACGACTGGGCCGCGCTGGTGCGCGAGGCGCTGAGGGCCGAGGCCGAGGGGCTGCTGCGCGTCACCGGGCTGTGGTCGCACTTCGCCTGCGCGGACGAGCCCGGGCATCCCTCCATCGCCGCCCAGCTCGGCGTGTTCCGCGAGATGGTCGCGTACGCCGAGGGACAGGGCGCACGGCCCGAGGTCCGGCACATCGCCAACTCGCCGGCCACCCTCACCCTCCCCGAGAGCCACTTCGACCTGGTGCGCACCGGCATCGCCACCTACGGCATCTCGCCCAGCCCCGAGCTCGGCACCCCGGCCGACTTCGGGCTGCGCCCCGTCATGACGCTGTCGGCCTCGCTGGCCCTGGTCAAGCACGTGCCGGGCGGGCACGGCGTCAGCTACGGCCACCGGTACGTGACCCCCGGCGCCACCACCCTCGGCCTGGTTCCGCTGGGCTACGCGGACGGCGTCCCGCGGCACGCCTCCTCGGCCGGACCGGTCCTGGTCGAGGGCAAGTGGCGCACCATCGCCGGGCGGGTCGCGATGGATCAGTTCGTGGTGGATCTGGGCGGCGACGAGCCCGCCGCGGGGGCCGAGGCGGTCCTCTTCGGGCCCGGGGGCCGCGGCGAGCCCACCGCCGAGGACTGGGCCCAGGCGGCCGGAACCATCGCCTACGAGATCGTGACCCGGATCGGAACGCGTGTTCCGCGCGTCTATGTGCATGAGGAACAGGACGGGTAACTCGCACAGAGACGCGGTCACACGGGAAACAGCGGTCACTGAGGCGACACAGGCATCACCCGACCCGGTGGGTCACCCGATCGGCAGCCCGGCGAAGAGGAGCGGTACGTGAGCGAGAGCAGTGCGGAGGTCGTCGTCGACGTGGCCTCCGCGGCCGTCGCGGCCTCCGCCGCGGGGGCGGCGGGCGGCTGGCGCCGGGCGACCGGTCTCGCCGGCGTGGCGATAGGCGTGGTGGCCGCGGGCGCGGCCGCCGGTGTGGCCCTGGAGCGGATGACGGTCGGCCGCGGCATGCGCCAGAAGGCCCGGCTCGCACTGGACTCGGCGGGACCGTACGGCTCGCTGCGCGGCATGCCCGGCAAGGCGTTCGCCGACGACGGCACGGAGCTGTACTACGAGGTCGACGACGTCGACCAGGAGGCCGCCCCGGCGGCCATCGGCCCCCGCCGCCGCCGGCTCTTCGGCCGCAAGTCCCCCGCACCCGTCACCGTCGTCTTCAGCCACGGGTACTGCCTGAGCCAGGACTCCTGGCACTTCCAGCGGGCGGCGCTGCGGGGCGTCGTACGGACCGTGCACTGGGACCAGCGCAGTCACGGCCGGTCCGGGCGGGGCGTGGCCCAGACGCGGGACGACGAGCCGGTCACCATCGAGCAGCTCGGCCGGGACCTGAAGGCCGTCATCGACGCGGCGGCGCCCGAGGGGCCGCTCGTGCTCGTCGGGCACTCGATGGGCGGCATGACGGTGATGGCGCTGGCCGACCAGTACCCGGAGCTCATCCGGGAGCGGGTCGTCGGGGTCGCCTTCGTGGGGACGTCGTCGGGGCGGCTCGGCGAGGTCAACTACGGCCTGCCCGTGGCCGGGGTCAACGCGGTGCGGCGGGTGCTGCCCGGGGTGCTGAAGGCGCTGGGGCAGCGGGCCGAGCTGGTGGAGAAGGGGCGCCGGGCCACGGCCGACCTGTTCGCCGGGGTCATCAAGCGGTACTCGTTCGCGTCCCGGGACGTCGACCCGGCCGTCGCCCGGTTCGCCGAGCGGATGATCGAGAGCACGCCCATCGACGTCGTCGCCGAGTACTACCCGGCGTTCAACGACCACGACAAGACCGAGGCGCTCGTCCACTTCGCCGACCTGCCGGTGCTCGTCCTGGCCGGGGTGCAGGACCTGGTCACACCGAGCGAGCACAGCGAGGCCATCGCCGACCTGCTCCCCGACGCCGAGCTGGTGCTGGTGCCGGACGCGGGGCACCTGGTGATGCTGGAACACCCGGAAGTGGTCACCGACCGCCTCGCCGACCTGCTCACCCGCACGGGTGCCGTGCCCGCAGGGGCTACCGTGAAGGGCTATGGAAGCACCAGCACCGCACAGCCCGGCTGAGCCCGGATCCGTCCAGATCGTCGTCACGTCCCCCGAGCAGATGCGGGAGCTGGGTCGCCGGCTCGCGAAACTGCTGCGTCCGGGTGACCTGGTGATGCTCAGCGGCGAGCTCGGCGCGGGCAAGACGACGCTGACCCGCGGCCTGGGCGAGGGGCTCGGCGTGCGCGGAGCCGTCACCTCGCCGACCTTCGTGATCGCCCGGGTGCACCCCTCCCTGGGCGACGGGCCGCCGCTCGTCCACGTCGACGCCTACCGGCTCTCCGGCGGTCTCGACGAGATGGAGGACCTCGACCTCGACGTATCGCTGCCCGACTCCGTGGTCGTCGTGGAGTGGGGCGAGGGCAAGGTCGAGGAGCTGACCGACGACCGGCTCCAGGTCCTGATCCACCGGGCCGTGGGCGACACGGACGACGAGGTCCGGCAGATGACCGTCACCGGTGTGGGGGAACGCTGGGCGTCGGCGGACCTGAGCGTGCTCGCCGCCTGAGCCCATCCCGCCCGCGGGCGGGGGTGCGGACGTGCGGCGGAGGTTCCGACAAGACGTCGGCAAGATGTTGCGTTCGGCGTCTTGTGCGTGGTCACATGGTACCCAGTCCGTAGTTAGGTGTACCTAACTTCGTTGGTCCCGGCCCTTCGGGAGGCGTCCATGTCGGCTACAGAGAGCAAGAGGCAGCCGCAGCGGTCCGCGGTCGCCGGGGTGTCCATGCGCGACCTGCTGGCGGCGGGCCGGGCGGCGGCGCTGATCTCCACGCCCCCGCGCGCTCCCGAGCCGGAGCTCTCCGGGCGCGCCCCCGCACACCGCGAGGCGGCCTAGGCGCCTGTCGTTCGGATCATGCCGGCGTCGCGGGGCGTGGCACGCCGGTCGACAGGCCTCAGCGGACCACCACGACCTTGCGGCCGATCGTCGCGAACGTCCACATCGCGTCGCCGTCCGCCCGTGACTCGCGGATACCGCCCGTCCGGACCTTCGGGTCGGGGGCGGGCGCGCTCGGGCCGCCCACGGCCGCGCTGAAGCCGATGACCACGCCGCCCACGGTGGCGAAGCGCACCACGTGCTCGACGGGAACGCCGTCGGAGCCGGTGACCGCGTTCGAGCGGGACGTCACCGCGTAGCTGCCCGGGGCCGGGTCCACGGCGCTCGGCTCGACCGCGAACGTACGGCTGACCGCCTCGTCCCCGGCGACCAGCCACACCCGGTCGCCGCGCAGCGAGTACACGACCCGGGCGCCCTCGCCGGATGCGGCGGGCAGCGCGGTGGGGTCCTTCCTGACCCGGGGCGCCTTCGTCGTACCGGCCGCCGGTGCCGCGCCCGCCTGCGCCGACCTGCCCAGGCCTGGCGGTGCGGCCTCGGCCGCCTCATGAGCGAGGCAGCCGACCGTCGCGAGGGCCGCGGCGGTGAGCCCGGCCACGATTCCCGAGCTGCTGGTTGCCACCGGCTTCACCTCACGTTGCACATCCCTGTCGTGACGGTAGGTGACGGTAGCAGCACGTGACGACCCGGCAGGCGCGGCCGTGCCGGGCCCCGGGGAGCCGTAGGCTGTTTGCGTGCTCTTGCTCGCTCTGGATACCGCCACGCCCGCTGTCACCGTCGCGCTGCACGACGGACGCGATGTCATCGCCTCGTCGAGTCAGGTGGACGCGCGAAGGCACGGGGAACTGCTGATGCCGGCGATCGACCGGGTGTTCGCCGAGGCCGGTCTGCGGCTCGACGCCGTCACGGACATCGTCGCCGGGATCGGTCCGGGACCGTACACCGGCCTGCGTGTCGGCCTGATGACCGCGGACACCTTCGGCCTCGCGCTCGGTGTCCCCGTGCACGGTGTGTGCACGCTGGACGGTCTCGCCTACGCCGCCGACATGGAGGGCCCGTTCGTCGTCGCGACCGACGCCCGCCGCAAGGAGGTGTACTGGGCCCGCTACGCCGACTCCCGCACCCGCCTCACCGACCCGGCCGTCGACCGGCCCGCCGACATCGCCGAGCAGGTGAAGGGCCTGCCCGCCGTCGGCGCGGGCGCGCTGCTGTACCCCGGCACGTTCCCGCGCGCGCACGAGCCGGAGCACGTGTCCGCCGCCGCCCTCGCCCGGCTGGCCGCGGAGAGGCTGGCGGCCGGGGAGGAACTCCCCTCGCCCCGCCCGCTCTACCTGCGCCGCCCCGACGCCCAGGTCCCCAAGAACTACAAGGTGGTCACCCCCAAGTGACCGGACCCGTGACGTGCGCGCTGCGCGAGATGCGCTGGTGGGACATCGACCCCGTACTCGAGCTCGAGCGGGACCTGTTCCCCGAGGACGCCTGGTCCCGGGGCATGTTCTGGTCCGAGCTGGCCCACGCGCGGGGGCCCGAGGCCAACCGGCGGTACGTCGTCGCCGAGGCCGGCACCCGGATCGTCGGCTACGCCGGCCTGGTCGCCAACGGTGAGCAGGCCGACGTGCAGACCATCGCCGTGGCCCGCGAGCGGTGGGGCACCGGCCTCGGCGGACGGCTGCTGGCCGAACTGCTGCGGGCCGCCACCACCTTCGAGTGCGCCGAGGTGATGCTGGAGTGCCGGGTCGACAACGTCCGCGCGCAGAAGCTCTACGAGCGCTTCGGCTTCGAGCCCATCGGTTTCCGGCGCGGCTACTACCAGCCGGGGAACGTGGACGCCCTGGTGATGCGCCTGACCGCCCCCGAGAACTCCGTACAAGGAACCGAGATCAATGGCTGACGAACCCCTCGTACTGGGAATCGAGACCTCCTGCGACGAGACCGGCGTCGGCATCGTGCGGGGCACCACCCTGCTGGCCGACGCCGTCGCCTCCAGCGTGGACGAGCACGCCCGCTTCGGCGGTGTCGTCCCGGAGGTCGCGAGCCGCGCCCATCTGGAGGCGATGGTCCCCACCATCGACCGCGCCCTGAAGGAGGCGGGCGTCAGCGCCCGCGACCTCGACGGCATCGCCGTCACCGCCGGTCCCGGCCTCGCCGGTGCCCTGCTGGTCGGCGTCTCGGCGGCGAAGGCCTACGCGTACGCGCTCGGCAAGCCGCTGTACGGCGTCAACCACCTCGCCTCGCACATCTGTGTGGACCAGCTGGAGCACGGCGCGCTGCCCGAGCCGACCATGGCCCTGCTGGTCTCGGGCGGTCACTCCTCGCTGCTGCTGTCCTCGGACATCACCTCCGACGTCCGCCCCATGGGCGCCACCATCGACGACGCGGCCGGCGAGGCCTTCGACAAGATCGCCCGCGTGCTGAACCTGGGCTTCCCCGGCGGCCCGGTCATCGACCGGTACGCCAAGGAGGGCGACCCGAGCGCGATCGCCTTCCCCCGCGGCCTGACCGGCCCGCGCGACCCCGCCTACGACTTCTCCTTCTCCGGGCTGAAGACCGCCGTGGCCCGCTGGATCGAGGCCAAGCGGGCGGCGGGGGAGGAGGTCCCGGTGCGGGACGTGGCGGCCTCCTTCCAGGAGGCGGTCGTGGACGTGCTGACCCGCAAGGCCGTCAGGGCCTGCAAGGACGAGGGCGTCGACCACCTGATGATCGGCGGAGGTGTGGCCGCCAACTCCCGGCTGCGTGCCCTCGCCCAGGAGCGCTGCGAGGCCGCCGGCATCCGGCTGCGGGTGCCGCGGCCCAAGCTGTGCACGGACAACGGCGCGATGGTCGCCGCCCTCGGCGCCGAGATGGTCGCCCGGGGCCGGGCGGCGTCGTCCTGGGACCTGTCGGCGGACTCGTCCCTGCCGGTCACCGAACCGCACGTGCCCGGACACGACCACGACCATGTGCACGAGGTCAGCAAGGAGAACCTCTACTCATGACGGTCGCGCTGATGTGGGAGGCCCGGGCGTCCGACGGCCGCGGCGGGGACCTGCTGGCCTGGGCGCGCGCCCAGGAGCTCCCCCGTGAGCCCCTGCGCCGGGAGACGCTCCGGGCGGCCGGCGACCGGGTGCTCGTCATCACCTGGTGGGACGCGCCCTACGACGCCGAGCTGCCGGAACTGCCGGAGCCGGACGGCGACCTCGTCGCGCGGGCGGTGCACCGCTGGCGGTTCGAGTCGGTGGACGCCGGCTGACCGACAGCCGCCAGGGTCGTCCGGGAGGTGGGGCACGGGCCTCACCCCACCCCCGACACCTCCGTCTCGCACCTCAGCCGCCGGTCGGTGCCGAGGACCCTGAGCGGGCCGGTGAGGGTGAGTCGTGCCGTGTGGCGTACGTCCGTGCTGGACGCCGCCAACCGTAGTTCCAGGGCGCCCGGTTCGACCACCCTGCGGCCGGTGCGGTCGGTGAACGCCGAAAGGTCCGTGTGGAAACGGAACGTGACCCGGGCCGCCTCGCCCGGGTCGAGCTCCACCCGCCGGTAGCCGACCAGCCGGACGTCGGGGCGGGTCACCGAGGCCACCGGGTCGTGCAGGTACAGCTGGACGACCTCGGCACCCGCGTGGTCGCCGGTGTTCCGGACGGTCACCGACACGTCGTGGAAGCCGTCCGTGCCGATCTCGGCCGGCCCGGTGGGGTCGGGCACCTCCCAGGCGAACGCCGTGTACGAGCGGCCGTGGCCGAAGGCGTACAGCGGGGTCGGGTCCAGGTTGCTGACCTCGCCCGCCAGGCCAAGGGGCGGCTGGAGGTAGGTCCAGGGCTGGCCGCCCGGCAGCCGCGGGACGCTGACGGGCAGGCGGCCCGAGGGGTTCACCCGGCCCGACAGAACGCCCGCGACCGCCGGACCGCCCTCCTCTCCGGGGAAGAACGCCTGGACGACCGCGCCGAGGCGGCCGTGCCAGCGGCCCAGGGCGTAGGGGCGCCCGGTCAGCAGCACCAGCACCACCGGGACGCCGGTGGCGACCAGCGCGTCCAGCAACTCGCCCTGGACGCCCGGCAGGCCGAGGTCGCTCGCGTCGCAGCCCTCGCCCGAGGTGCCCCGGCCGAACAGGCCCGCCCGGTCGCCGAGGACCGCCACGCACACATCCGCCTCGGCGGTGCGCGCGATCGCCTCCTCGAAGCCCGCGGCGTCCGGGTCCGTCACGTCACAGCCCTGCGCGAACGTCACCTTGGCGTCGGGGAGTTCGGTGCGCAGGGCGTCCAGCACGGTCGCAATCTCGATGCCGGCCGGCACTCCGGGGTGGTGGGTGAGGACGTGGGACGGGAAGGAGTAGCAGCCCAGCATCGCCAGGGCGTCGGCCGCCCGGGGGCCGACGACCGCGATCCGGGTGTCGGGGGCCAGCGGGAGCAGGCCGTCGGGGTTGTCGAGCAGGACCACCGACTCCTCGGCCATGCGGCGGGCCAGGAGGCGGTTGCCCGTCGAGTCGAGGTCGATCGCGGTGGCCGGCTCGGGGGTCCAGTCCTCGTCCAGCAGGCCCAGTTCGCACTTCTGGAGCAGCACGTGGCGGGCCGCCCGGTCCACGAGCTCCTCGGGGACCTCGCCCGAGCGGATCGCCTCCAGGAGCGGCTCGCCGTAGCACTTGACGGTGGGCAGTTCGACGTCGATACCGGCGGCGAGGGCCGCGTGGGCCGCCTCGGCGGGGGTGCCGGCGACGCGGTGCAGGGTGTGGAGGAAGCCGATGCCGAAGTAGTCGGCCACGACCGTGCCGGTGAAGCCCCACTCCTCGCGCAGGAGGCGGGTCAGCAGCCCGGGGTCCGCGGAGGCCGGGACGCCGTCCGTCTCGGTGTAGGCGGCCATCACCGAGCGGGCGCCGCCCTCGCGCAGGGCCATCTCGAAGGGCGGCAGGGTGACGTCGGCGAACTCGCGGACACCGGCCCGGACCGGGGCGAGGTTGCGGGCGCCGGCCGAGGAGGCGTACCCGGCGAAGTGCTTGAGCGTGGCGACGACGCCGGCCGACTCAAGGCCCCGCACGTACGCGGTGCCGACCGTGCCGACCAGATACGGGTCCTCGCCGATGGTCTCCTCCACGCGGCCCCAGCGCGGATCGCGCACGACGTCCAGCACGGGGGCGAGGCCCTGGTGGACACCGGCCGAGCGCAGGTCGGCGCCGATGCGGCGGGCCATCTCCTCGACCAGCGGCGGGTCCCAGGTCGCGCCCCAGGCGAGCGGGACCGGATAGGCCGTGGCCTGCCAGGCGGTGAAGCCGGCCAGGCACTCCTCGTGCGCGATCGCCGGGATGCCGAAGCGGCCGGCCTCGGTGATACGGCGCTGGGCGCGGGCCAGTGCCTGCGCGCCCAGCGCCGGGTCCACGGGCGCGGTGCCGAAGGAGCGGGTGAGCTGGCCCAGTCCGTGGGTGATCAGCTCGGCCCAGTCGTAGTCGACGGTCATGTCGTGCTGGTGCGGCGCGACTCCGTCGCCGTCCGTCGCGGCGCCCACCCACACGCCGTACAACTGGGCGGTCTTCTCCTCCAGGGTCATCCGCGCGAGCAGGTCGTCGACGCGGGCGGCGGCGGGCAGCGCGGGGTCACGCCAGGGCGCGGTGGTCATGAAGCTCCTGTCGGATGGACGGGACGGCCCTCTCACGAGCGCGTGGAAGCCCCTGACCATCGGTCCCCGCGCCCGCTGCTACGAATGTTTCGGTATGCACGTCGAATGTTCCGGGAACTTATGGCGCCCTGAGGACTTCGTCAAGGGGGCCCGCAGGGTTACGATCGCCGCCATGACATCCCCGGAGCCCGCTGAAAGCCGGACCCAGACCCGGACGCAAGGGCGGACCGCGCAGACCGCGACGCTCGCCGAGATCGCCCGTGAGGCGGGCGTGTCGGCCCCGACTGTTTCGAAGGTCCTCAACGGCCGGGCCGACGTGGCCCCGGCCACCCGCTCCCGCGTCGAGGACCTGCTGCGCGCCCACGGCTACCGGCGACGCCGCGCCGAGGCGACCCGCTCGCCCCTGCTCGACCTGGTCTTCCACGAGTTGGAGAGCGCCTGGGCGATGGAGGTCATCCGGGGCGTGGAGAACGTGGCCCGGGACGCCGGGCTCAGCGTCGTGCTGTCCGAGAGCGCCGGGCGGCTCACCCCCGGCCGGACCTGGGCCGACCAGGTCGCCGCGCGCCGGCCGCACGGCGTGATCCTGGTCCTGTCCGGCCTCGACGAGTCGCAGCGGGCGCTGCTGACCAGCCGCTCCATCCCGTTCGTGGTGATGGACCCGGCCGGTGACCCGGGCGCCGACGTGCCCTCGATCGGCGCGACCAACTGGCAGGGCGGTCTCGCCGCCACCCGGCATCTGGTCGAGCTGGGGCACCGCAGGATCGGCGCGATCAGCGGGCCCTCGCGGATGATGTGCAGCCGGGCCCGGATCGACGGCTACCGGGCCGCGCTGGAGACGGCCGGGCTCCCGGTCGATCCCGCGCTGATCGCGACCGGCGACTTCCACCACGAGGCCGGCTACCGGCAGGGCCTGGAACTGCTGCGCCGCCCGGACCGGCCGACCGCGGTCTTCGCCGGCAACGACCTCCAGGCGCTCGGGCTGTACGAGGCCGCGCGCGAGCTCGGGCTGCGGATCCCGGAGGACCTGAGCGTGGTCGGCTTCGACGACCTGCCGGTGGCGCCCTGGGTGGGGCCGCCGCTGACGACCGTACGGCAGCCGCTGACGGAGATGGCCGAGGCGGCGGCCAAGCTGGTCCTCGACCTCGGGCGGGACGAGGGGACCTTGGCGGCGACCCGGGTGGAGCTGGCGACGAGCCTGGTGGTGCGCAGCAGCACGGCGGAACCGGCGCAGGCGTAACGGCCGCGTCGACGGGCACGGCGGCCCCTCCGCCCCGCGCCGAAGCCAATCGGCTGCGTCACCGAAACTTTCGGCGGCAGTGCGACGAGACCCTGGAGATCGGGGTCACCGGCTCGGTGCCGGACGGCGGTTCGGTGGTGTGCGGGCTCAACGGCGCGTGAAGCGGGAGGACTTCGGTGCCCGTGGTGACCCCGAGGTGGGCCGGGGTCCGAAAATCTGAGAATTTCCCAAGAAAGGACGCCCTGCACTCCCTGCCCGTAATAATTCGGACTTATGTTCCTGCCTGTGACGGAAGACCACGGGGACGAGGGCGCAGAAGTGGGCCGGCGGTCGAGAGCGCTGAAGATCGCCGGCCTCATCCTTGCGGGGACGCTGGTGCTGGGAGCCGGGGCCGCCGGCTGGGCCTACTGGCACCTCACCGACAACATCACCGGCGTCGACATCGACAACGCGCTGGGCGACGACCGGCCGCCGAAGCCGGTGACCACGCCGTCGCCCGCGGGCCCCGTCCTGCCGAGCGAGCCGCTCACCCTCCTGGTGCTCGGCTCGGACTCGCGCAGCGGTGAGGAGAACCGCAGGCTCGGCGGCGGCGACAGCTCCGGCGCCCGCTCCGACACGGCGATGGTCGTCCATGTGGACGCGGGGCGGACGACCGCGACGGTGGTGAGCATCCCGCGCGACACCCTGGTCACGCGCCCGTCCTGCCCCCGGCCGTCCGGCGGCTCGACGGCGGTCGCCCACCGCTCCATGTTCAACAGCGCGTACGAGGTGGGCGGTCCGGTCTGCGCGGTGAAGACCGTCGAGTCGCTCACCGGCATCCGCATGGACCACTACCTGGAGATCGACTTCTCCGGTTTCGCCAAGCTCGTCGACGCGCTCGGCGGGGTGACCGTCACCACGGACGAGGACATCGCCGACGAGGACAGCCATCTGCGGCTGAAGGCGGGTACCCACCACCTGAACGGCACCCAGGCCCTCGCCCTGGCCCGCACACGGCACGGCATAGGCGACGGCAGCGATCTCGGCCGCATAGGCCTCCAGCAGAAGCTGGTGAAGGCGCTGCTGGAGCAGATCGCCTCCCAGGACCTGCTGACCGACCCGGCCAAGCTGTACCGCGTCGCGGACGCGGCGACCACCGGCCTCACCACCGACACGGGCCTGGACTCCCTCGCCGAACTGACCCGGCTCGGACGCAGCCTGAAGGGCCTGTCGGCGAGCGGGGTGCGGACGGTGATGATGCCGGTGGTGCGGGCGCCGTCGGATCCCAACCGGGTGGTGGCCGAGGAACCCGAGGCGGGCAAGCTGTGGGAGTCGCTGCGCTGACCTGCGCCGACGCGTCCCGGAAGAGCCCGCGGAAAGTTTTTCGGAGGAATTCGGCGAGGGATGTCGATCCGGTGGTCTCCCGATCGACGCAGGGGTGAGAGCGGGGAAGGACCCCGCCGCGCAGACCCCCGAGGAGTCACCATGCCGCGCTTTCTCACCCTGATCCGCATCGACGAGGAGAACGCCCCCGCCGAGGGCCCCAGCCCGGAGCTCATGGAGCGGATGGGCAAGCTGCTGGACGAGATCACCAAGGCCGGCGTCATGCTCGACACGGCCGGGCTCACGCCCACGTCGGACGGCAGCCGGGTGACCTGGGAGGGCGGTCAGCTGTCCGTCACCGACGGGCCGTTCACCGAGTCCAAGGAGGTCATCGGCGGCTACTCGATCAGCCAGTGCAAGGACAAGGCCGAGGCGATCGAGTGGACCAAGCGGTTCCTCTCCCTGCACGAGGACCACTGGACGATCACCGCCGAGGTCCGGCAGATCGCCGAGGACTGACCGCCCCCGCTTGGCCGGGCGTCCCGACGGGTGTCTGATGGTGGACTGTGACCCCGCAGCCCACCTCGGCCCGGCAACCGGCGCCGGACCCGCCGTCCCCGGCCGGCCACCGGACCGCCCAGGCCATCGAGACCGTTTTCCGCATGGAGTCGCCCCGGATCATCGCCGGTGTCGCCCGGGTTGTCAGGGACATCGGTCTCGCCGAGGAGATCGCGCAGGACGCGCTGGTCGTGGCGCTGGAGCGGTGGCCGCGGGACGGGGTGCCCGAGAATCCGGGCGCCTGGCTCATGGCCACCGCCCGGCACCGGGCCGTGGACCTGGTCCGGCGCCGGGAGAACTACGCCCGCAAGCTGGCGGAGATCGGCCGCGACCTTTCGGCCACGGCCGCTCCGGAGGAGCCCGCCGACCCCGATGACATCGACGACGACCTGCTCCGCCTGGTCTTCACCGCCTGCCACCCCGTGCTGTCCACCGAGGCCCGCACCGCCCTCACCCTGCGCCTGCTCGGCGGTCTGACCACGGCCGAGATCGCCCGGGCCTTCCTGGTCCCGGAGCCCACGGTCGCGCAGCGCATCGTCCGTGCCAAACGCACCCTGGCGACGAAGAACGTCGCCTTCGAAGTGCCTCGGGGCCCCGACCGGGAGGCCCGGCTCGGCTCGGTCCTCGACGTCATCTACCTGATCTTCAACGAGGGCTACGCCGCCACGGCCGGCGACGACCTGCTCCGCCCGTCGCTGTGCGAGGACGCCCTGCGCCTGGCCCGGGTCCTGACGGCCCTCGTGCCGAAGGAACCCGAGGCGCACGGCCTCACCGCGCTCCTGGAGTTGCAGGCTTCCCGTACGGCGGCCCGCACCGGCCCGTCCGGCGAGCCGGTCCTGTTGAAGGATCAGAACCGCTCCCGCTGGAACCGCATGCTCATCGCCCGCGGCGTCGCCGCGCTGGGCCGGGCCGAGGCCACCTCCTCGGGCGCCCCGGGGCCGTACACCCTCCAGGCGGCCATCGCCGCCTGCCACGCGCACGCGTACACCTACGAGGAGACCGACTGGTCCCGCATCGCCACCCTCTACACCCTCCTGGCCGCCCGCTCCCCGTCCCCGGTCGTGGAGCTGAACCGCGCGGTGGCCGTGTCGATGGCCGAGGGTCCGGGCCCGGCCCTCGCCCTCGTCGACGCCCTGGCCGGCGACCCCGCCCTGCGCGACTACCACCTGCTGCCCAGCGTCCGCGGCGACCTCCTCGCCCGCCTCGGACGTGCCCGGGAGGCCCGGGCCGAGTTCGCACGGGCGGCCTCCCTGACCCGCAACGAGCGGGAGCGGGCGCTGCTGCTGGGCCGGGCCGCGCACCGGCCGTGAGGGTCAGGCGGGATGCCCGATGAGCATCGCCGGCGCCCCCGCGACCCGGGTCAGGAATACCGTGGCGGCGTGCGGGCCCTGCGGCTTGACCTTCTTGCGGAGCTCCTCCGGCTCCACCGCCGAGCCCCGCTTCTTCACGGTCAGCGTGCCGACCCCCCGCTCCCGCAGCAGCGCCTTCAGCTTCTTGAGGTTGAAGGGCAGATGGTCGGTGATCTCGTAGGCCGTGGCGTACGGCGTCGGGTGCAGGGCGTCGGCGGTGACGTACGCGATGGTCGCGTCGAGCAGCCCGCCGCCGACCCGGTCGGCCACCTCGGCGACCAGATGGGCCCGGATCACCGCGCCGTCGGGCTCGTAGAGGTAGCGGCCCGGCGGGCGGACGTCCGGGTCGGGCAGGCCGCGTGAGAGCAGGGTCCGCGGGCCCGGCAGGAGGGTGGCCCGGACCGCCCCGGGCGCGGTGCCGAACCACAGCACCGCCTCCTTGACGTCCCCGCCGTCGGAGATCCACTCGGCCTCCGCGTCCTCGGGGACCGCCTCGTGCGGGATGCCGGGGGCGATCTTCAACGCGGCGTGCGGGGCCGTGCGGGCGGCGGAGACCGCCCAGGACAGCGGCGGTGAATAGGCCTCGGGGTCGAAGATCCGGCCCCGGCCGCCGCGCCGGGCGGGGTCGACGAACACGGCGTCGAAACCGGCCGTGTCCACGTCCGTGACGTCCGCCTCGCGCACCTCGACGAGGTCCGCCAGCCCCAGCGCGTCGGCATTGGCCCGGGCAGCCGCGGCGGTCTGCGGGTCGCGGTCCACGGCCAGGACCCGGATCCCGGCGCGGGCCAGCGCGATCGCGTCGCCGCCGATGCCGCAGCACAGGTCGGCGACCGAGGTGATGCCCAGCTCGGCCATGCGCCGGGCCCGGTACACCGCCACACTCGCCCGGGTCGACTGCTCGACCCCGTTCGGCGTGAAGAACATCCGGCCCGCGTCCTCGGCCCCGAACTTCACCGCCGCCCGCTGCCGCAGCCGCGCCTGCCCCAGCGCCGCCGACACCAGCTCGGCGGGGTGCTCGCGGCGCAGCCGGGTCGCGACGGCCAGCTCCCGCGCCGGGTCGGTGTCCCGCACCTCGTCGAGGAGGGCGCGGCCTTCGGGGGTGAGGAGGGGGGCGAGGTCGTTCACCGGATCATTGTCGGCCACGCCGGCGGGCGGCAGGAGTGTGGGCCAGTCGGTGGACGGTGGGGCCCCGGCCGCGGTGTCGGGCCGGACCGGCCCGAGGGGGCTGCGAGGATCCGGCATCATGCGAGCAGTCGTACAAAATGACAAAAGCCGGGCAGTGGGGCGGGTGCCCGCCGGTGCCCGGATCGTCCTCGCCGTGCTCGTCCTCGCCGCCATCGCCTCCGGCTGCGCGATGGGCGACGACAGCGATCGGGTCACCCCGGCCGGTGGCCAGCAGCCCCTCGACGCGCCCCCGGCCCGCGCACTGGACTCCTACGCCACCAAGCTGCGCGCCGCGCACGCCGCCCGCGTCGCCGCCGCGCGCCGCTTCGGCCTGCGCAAGGTGCCCCTTTCCGCCCCGCCGCCCCCCGCGCACAAGCCGAGGATCAGGACCCGCAAGGGCTTCGAGGTGGAGGACCACCGGGAGCTGGGCCTCCCACCCGTCTTCACCCGGATCCCCACCCGGGACAAGGTCGTCTTCCTCACCATCGACGACGGCGCCGAGAAGGACCCCGCGTTCCTGCGGATGATGAGCGAGCTGGACGTCCCGTACACCGCCTTCCTCAGCGGCTACCTGGTCAAGGACGACACCCGCTACTTCCGGAAGATGCAGTCCCGGGGCGTGGTCCTGAACAACCACACGCTCTACCACCCCAACCTGCGGGGCATGTCGTACCAGGCGCAGAAGCGCGAGATCTGCGGCATGCAGCGCTACCTGGAGCGGCGGTTCGGCACCCGCCCGGTCCTCTTCCGCCCGCCCTACGGCAGCTACGACCGGGCGACCCTGCGCGCCGCCAAGACCTGCGGCATCGTGTACGCCCCGCTGTGGAACGAGGAGGTCTTCGCCGACCACTGGGAGTACCGCGAGGCGGACCGCAAGCTGCGCCCGGGCGACATCGTCCTCACGCACTTCCGGGGCCGCGACCAGTGGAAGGGAACGATGGCCGACATGGTCCGCCGCTTCCTGAACAACGTCACGGCCCAGGGGTACGCGGTCGGGCGGCTGGAGGACTACCTGTGAGGCGCCAGGCCGCCGCCGTGCTGTGCGCGGCCCTGCTGGCCGGCTGCGCCGGGGCGGCCGGGGAGCGGCACGGCACCGCCGACGGCCGGGCCCAGGACCCGGCCCGCGCGGCGGGCGGCACACACCCGCTGCCGCCCGTCGTGGACCACGTCGCCACCCGCGACCCGGTCGTCTTCCTCACCTACGACGACGGCGCCGAACGCGACCCCCGCTTCGTGGGCCTGGTGCGCACACGGCGGCTCCCGGTCAGCATGTTCCTCACCGACAGCGTCGTGGGCCCCGGCTACGGCCACTTCGCCCGGCTGCGCGCGGTCGGCGCCTCCCTCCAGAACCACACCCTCGACCACTCCGCCCTGCGCGGCCTGCCCTACGCCGGACAGCGCGCCGAGATCTGCGGCCAGCAGCACAAACTGCGCGCCCGCTTCGGCATCACACCCCGCCTCTTCCGCCCGCCCTACGGGACCTACGACCGGGTGACCCTGCGCGCAGCCGCCGACTGCGGCATCACAACCGTCGTCCTGTGGCGGGCGACCCTGAACGCCGAGGGCGAACTGACGTACGCCCGGGGCCGCTCCGGGCTGCGGGCCGGTGACATCGTCTCGGTGCCGTCGGGCGAGACGGCCTCCCCGACCCTGGCGCGGCGGACCGTGCGGCTGCTGCGCGAGATCGAGCGGAAGGGCCTGCGGGTGGGGCGGCTGGAGGACTACCTGGAGGGAACGCCCGGCCGACGCGCGGCCGGCAATTAGCAGTCCGCTTGACCGAGTGCTAATCGCAGTCATAGTCTCGGCTCTGGCACTCCCCCTAGGAGAGTGCCAACACAGCGACGGGCAGGTCCGGCACCCGCGACGACGGATCGACCTGGTCGCCACCTCAGACAGTTAACCCCGTGAGATCTCCGAAGGGGGAGGTCGGATCGTGACGACCACCAGCTCCAAGGTTGCCATCAAGCCGCTCGAGGACCGCATTGTGGTCCAGCCGCTCGACGCCGAGCAGACCACCGCCTCTGGCCTGGTCATCCCGGACACCGCCAAGGAGAAGCCCCAGGAGGGCGTCGTCCTGGCCGTGGGCCCGGGCCGCTTCGAGGACGGCAACCGTCTTCCGCTCGACGTCTCCGTCGGCGACGTCGTGCTCTACAGCAAGTACGGCGGCACCGAGGTGAAGTACAACGGCGAGGAGTACCTCGTCCTCTCGGCCCGCGACGTGCTCGCGATCGTCGAGAAGTAATTCACCCCAGCACCTTGCTTTGAACTGCGCCCCTGGCCCCCGCGATCGCTATTGAGCCGGGCGCCCGGGGCGCAGTGCCGTAACCCCTGATTCCGGAAGAGGGCTCACGCTCCCATGGCGAAGATCCTGAAGTTCGACGAGGACGCCCGTCGCGCCCTCGAGCGCGGCGTCAACAAGCTTGCCGACACGGTCAAGGTGACGATCGGCCCCAAGGGCCGCAACGTCGTCATCGACAAGAAGTTCGGCGCTCCCACCATCACCAACGACGGTGTGACCATCGCCCGTGAGGTCGAGGTCGAGGACCCGTACGAGAACCTCGGTGCCCAGCTGGTCAAGGAGGTGGCGACCAAGACCAACGACATCGCGGGTGACGGTACGACCACCGCGACCGTGCTCGCCCAGGCGCTCGTGCGCGAGGGCCTGAAGAACGTCGCCGCGGGTGCCTCCCCGGCCGCCCTGAAGAAGGGCATCGACGCGGCCGTCGCCGCGGTCTCCGAGGAACTCCTCGCGACCGCCCGGCCGATCGACGAGAAGTCCGACATCGCCGCCGTCGCCGGTCTGTCCGCCCAGGACAGCCAGGTCGGCGAGCTCATCGCCGAGGCGATGGACAAGGTCGGCAAGGACGGTGTCATCACCGTCGAGGAGTCCAACACCTTCGGTCTGGAGCTGGACTTCACCGAGGGCATGGCCTTCGACAAGGGCTACCTGTCCCCGTACTTCGTGACGGACCAGGAGCGCATGGAAGCCGTCCTGGACGACCCCTACATCCTCATCACGCAGGGCAAGATCTCCGCCATCGCGGACCTGCTGCCGCTGCTGGAGAAGGTCATCCAGGCCAACGCCTCCAAGCCGCTGCTGATCATCGCCGAGGACGTCGAGGGCGAGGCCCTGTCGACCCTGGTCGTGAACAAGATCCGCGGCACGTTCAACGCCGTCGCCGTGAAGGCCCCCGGCTTCGGTGACCGCCGCAAGGCGATGCTCCAGGACATGGCGGTCCTCACCGGCGCCACGGTCGTCTCCGAGGAGGTCGGCCTCAAGCTCGACCAGGTCGGCCTGGACGTCCTCGGCTCCGCCCGCCGCGTCACCGTCACCAAGGACGACACCACCCTCGTCGACGGTGCCGGCAACAAGGAAGACGTGCAGGGCCGCGTCGCCCAGATCAAGGCCGAGATCGAGACCACGGACTCCGACTGGGACCGCGAGAAGCTCCAGGAGCGCCTCGCGAAGCTGGCCGGCGGCGTGTGCGTCATCCGCGTGGGTGCCGCCACCGAGGTCGAGCTCAAGGAGCGCAAGCACCGTCTGGAGGACGCCATCTCCGCGACCCGCGCCGCGGTCGAGGAGGGCATCGTCTCCGGTGGTGGCTCCGCGCTGGTCCACGCCGTCAAGGTCCTCGAGGGCAACCTCGGCAAGACCGGCGACGAGGCCACGGGTGTCGCGGTCGTCCGCAAGGCCGCCGTCGAGCCGCTGCGCTGGATCGCCGAGAACGCCGGTCTCGAGGGTTACGTCATCACCTCGAAGGTCGCCGAGCTCGACAAGGGCCAGGGCTTCAACGCCGCCACCGGCGAGTACGGCGACCTGGTCAAGGCCGGCGTCATCGACCCGGTGAAGGTCACCCGCTCCGCCCTGGAGAACGCCGCCTCCATCGCCTCCCTCCTCCTCACGACCGAGACCCTGGTCGTCGAGAAGAAGGAAGAAGAGGAGCCGGCCGCCGCGGGCCACGGCCACGGCCACTCCCACTGAGGCATGACGGCTGAGGGCTGACGACGTCAGCTCGTCCGAGCCCGAGCGAAGGCCCGGCACCCCGCCAGACGGGGCTGCCGGGCCTTCGCCGTGTGCCGTCCACCACCGGTCCGGGAACCGGGCGGGGGCCGTCGACGGTCTACCCCCACAGCAGCCGGATCATGAGGGGGCAGGGATGAACCAGGTGCTCTACGGGGAGCGGTCCCGCAACCCGCTGGCGCGGACGGTGCGGCTCACCGAGGACGCACTGCGCAGGGGCGGCAGGACGACCCCGCCGGACGAGCTGAACCTCGCCGCCATGGCCGACGCGTTCCTGCGGGGTCACTGGCTCGGCGGCGGGGGCACCGAACGCCCCCTGGGGATGCTGCCCCAGGGCCCCGGCGTCGTCCCGGTCACCCGCGTGACCGGCACCACCACCCCTCTGAAGGTCCGTCAGGCTGCCGGCTTCGCCCGCGCGCTGGGCGAACTGGCGGTGCGCCGGTGCGGCGGGCCGGACCACGTGGCCGACCTCGCCGCCCAGGCACAGGCGGAGGGCGTACCGCTGTGGATCGCGCGCCGCCACGCGCCCGGTCCCGCCGGACAGGTGACCGTCGCCGTGGACCGGCGCTCGGTACGCGTGGACGTCTGGGGCCCGCGCGCCCCCAAGGTGCGCCTGTGGGCACCGTACGGCTACCGCCCCGACAGCGCCGACCGGGCCAACGGCTTGGTCATGGCCGTCGGTGACGTCACCGCACGGCTCGAACTGCGCAAGAAGGTGCGCAAGTCCAAGAGCAAGGTCGAGATCGCCCTGCCGGACCGGCTCTGGACCCTGCGTCGCGAGAACGCCGTGAGTTCGTGGCTGCTGCGCGACGACCAGCGGGTCGCGCTGCTGACCCGCCCCTCACGGCGGTCCGGCCCCACGCCGGGCTCGGTGCTGCTGCCGCTGGCCGACGTGCACCACGAGAGCCCCGACCCCCTGGACGCCGTGATGGCCCACGCGGTCGCGGTGTCCTTCGGCCTCGGTGACACCACGGGCCTGGCCAGGTTCCGCGCCGTGAGCTCCCGCCGGAACACGGGCGACGACCTCTGGGAGCGCCCCTGGTTCAGCAACCTCGGCACGGACCGCGACGACAACGAACCCGGCGGCGGCGACGGCTGGGGCAGCGACGGCGGGGACGGGGGCGACGGCGGCGGGGGCGGCGGCGACGGCGGCGGTGGTGGCGACGGAGGGGGCGGCGGCGGAGGCGACTAGCCGGCCGGCGGCCGTACCCCTCCCCGTCCCGAGCCCTTCACCCGGCGGCTCCACGGCCGCAACGCCGCCCGCCCGGTCCCCGGCGGGCGCGCACCGCCGCCCGCCGGGCCGGCTGACCGAACGGAGCGCCGCAGGGTCACAGCTCCGTGGGCTCCAGCGCCCCGAGCTGCTGCATCAGCCCCAGCCGGTCGTACTGCCACCAGCCCTCGGCGATCTTCCCGTCGGGTGTGCAGCGGTGGATGGTCGTGCCGGTCATGGTGACGTCCTGCCCGGTCGGCGGGATGCCGAGGAAGTCACCGGTGTGGCGGCCCCGGAAGGTCCACCGGGTGCACACCCGGTCGCCCTGGGCCATCTGGTCCTCGATGGTGAAGGAGAAGTCGAACCCGCCCCGCCACACCTCCACCTCGCGCCGCATCGCGTCCAGCCCGATGGTGTCCTGCACATTGGCGGGATCGTGGTCGTGGTAGTCCTCGATGAAGACGTCGTTCATCGGCGGCGCGTCTCCCCGGCCGGCCACCAGCTCGAAGAACCTGCGCGCGGTGGCCGCGTACAGCTGCTCGTCCCGCACCACGTCCAGGTCCGTGAAGACCGGCGTCTCGTCGCAGAGCGCCACCATGTCCTGGAAGATCCGGTCGGTCTCCGGCAGCCCGGAGTTGCGCATCGCCTCCTCGTACGAGGGGAACTCCACGATCTCCACGATGTGCGAGGCGTCGGCCCGGTCCTTGGCCACCACACTGTGCGACGCGGTCCGCTTCCCCTTGGTCTGCTCGACCCACCGGTCCATCAGCCGGTTCATCTCGTCGAGCCGGCTGGTCCTGCATTCGATGAGCTGTACGAAGGTCATGGTCTCGCCTCCGGCCCCCCGGGTCCGGCTGAACAGCTCCATTGTCCCAAGGGGCCGGCCCGGATGCCTCCCGGCCGGGGGAGGAGCGGGCCGGGCCGCCCGCGTGCGCCTACTGCGGCCCGTACTTGCGTCCCGTCCTGGACGACACCGCCCCGAGCATCCCCCGCGGCACCAGCTTCGCCGCCCCCATCAGAGCCTTGTAGCGGGGGTCCGGAATGGACAGCGTCTTGCCGCGCGCCAGATCCTGCAACGCCGCCGCCACCAGCTTGTCCGCGTCGAGCCACATCCAGCCCGGGATGTTGTCCGTGCCCATCCCGGCCCGCTCGTGGAACTCGGTGCGCACGAACCCCGGGCAGAGCGCCATCAGCCGTACGCCGCTGCCCGCCAGGTCGCGCGCCGCGCCCTGCGTGAACTGCACGACCCAGGCCTTGGAGGCGCCGTAGGTGCCCCGCGGGACGAAGGCGGCCACCGACGCGACGTTGACGACGCCGCCGCGGCCGCGCTCGCGCATGGCCCCGGTCGCCGCCGACGTCAGCCGCAGCACCGCCTCGCAGTGCACCTTCAGCATCCGCAGCTCGTCGGCCATGGAGACGTCGAGATACCGGCCCTTGTTGCCGAACCCGGCGTTGTTGATCAGCAGGTCGACCGGGTTCTTGCGGTCACCGAGGCGGGCGGCCACCGCCTCGATGCCCTCGTCCTCGGCCAGGTCGGCCGTCAGCACCTCCGCCTCGATGCCGTGCCGGTCGTGCAGCTCGGTCGCCTGTTCCCGGAGCCTCTTGGTGTCCCGGGCCACCAGCACCAGGTTGTGCCCGTCGGCCGCCAGTCGCCGCGCGAACGCGGCCCCGATGCCTGCCGTCGATCCCGTAATCAGAGCCGTTGTCATGGCAGAAGGTTAGTGACCTGGACTGCGTGGGTCCGCTTCCCCGTGGGGCCGTCCGTGGTGAAGGGTCGGTGAACACGGGCGTGGTGAGCGGGCGTCAGGACCCGTACTTCGCCTGGTACTCCCGTGCCGTCCGCAGCAACTCCGGGTGCAGCGCCTCGCCCGCGGCCAGCAGACGCGGCAGCAGCGTCCGCTCGGTCGTCACCGCCCGGAACTGCAGGGCCACGGTGACGTCGTGATCGGGCCGGCGCACGATCTCGACGGCGTCGCCCGCCCGGATCTCCCCGGGCACGATCACCCGCAGGTACGCCCCCGGGGCGCCCCGCCGCGTGAACCGCTTCACCCAGCCCTTCTCGTCCATGTGGCCCTGGAACGTACGGCACGGTATCCGCCCGGAGGTGATCTCCAGCACCACCTCGGGACCGATGCGCCAGCGCTCGCCGATCAGCGCGCCGGACACGTCCAGGCCCTGGGTCGTGAGGTTCTCGCCGAACGCGCCGTCGGCCAGCGTCCGGCCCAGCTCGCGCTCCCACTCGTCCATGTCCTCGCGGGCCATGGCGTACACCGCCTGGTCGTCACCGCCGTGGTGCTCCAGCTTGCACACCGCGTCCCCGGCCAGCCCGCTGCCGCCGATGCCCTTGGGCCCGGGCGCGGACACCCGCACCGGCCCGTCCACCGGCCGCTTGTCGATCCCGGTCACACCCTCCGGGTTGTCCGTGTAGGGCACGGCCACGGCATGGCCCAGATTCACTGACAGAAGCCTCATGCACCGCACGGTAGGCGACCGGCCCCCAAAGCGTCGACGCATTATCGGCGGCGGCGTCAAAGGGTGACTTATCCTCGAAGGGTGATCGAAGCTCGTCATCTCCGTGTCCTGCGCGCCGTCGCGACCACCGGCTCCTTCTCCGCCGCGGGCCGTGAGCTGGGCTGCACCCAGCCCGCCGTCAGCCAGCAGATGAAGGCCCTGGAGACCTCCGTCGGCACACCGCTGCTGATCCGCACCGGACGGGAGATGCGTCTGACCCAGGCCGGTGAGGCCCTGGTGCGGCACGCCGCCGGGATCCTCGCCGGGCTCACGGCGGCCGAGGAGGAGGTCGCCGCCATCGCCGGGCTGCGCGCGGGCCGGGTCCGGCTCGTCTCCTTCCCCAGCGGCAGCTCCACCCTCGTGCCCACGGCCCTCGCCGCGCTGCGCGAGGCACACCCCGGCACCCGTGTCTCCCTGGAGGAGGCCGAGCCGCCCGCCTCCGTCGGTCTGCTGCGCGAGGGCGACTGCGACGTGGCGCTCGCCTTCCGCTACGAGGGGGCGGCGGGCGCCGAGGAATGGGACGACCTGGTCGTACGGCCGCTGCTGTCGGACCGGCTCGTCGCGCTCGTGCCGGAGCGGCACCGGCTCGCCGGCGCGGAGTCCGTCGCCATCGGCGAGCTCACCGAGGAGCCGTGGATCGCGGGCTGCCCGCGCTGCCGCGGACAACTGGTCGAGGTGTGCGCGGCGGCCGGCTTCACCCCGCGCATCGACTTCGCGACCGACGACTACCCGGCCGTCGTCGGACTGGTGGGGGCCGGACTGGGCGTGGCCGTGCTGCCCCAGCTGGCCGTCGAGTCGGTACGGCCCCGGGGGGTGCGCACCGTGCGGCTCGAACCGGCGGTGCGGCGGGAGATCGTCGCGCTCACCCTTCCCGACCTCGCACAGGTCCCGGCGGTGGCCGCGACGCTCGACCAGCTGGCCCGGGCCGCCCGCCGCTAGCGGCCGCCCACCGGCGTCAAAAACCAACGGCACGCGTGCGCGTGCCGGTAAGCAGAAACGTTCCTTCAGTTGTTCGAGGCGGAGTGCCCGCCCGATGCCGACGCCGACACCAGCCGGTTGCGTGCCCGCCCCATGAGCTCTTCGCGCTCGTCCTCGGTCAGTCCGCCCCACACGCCGTACGGCTCACGCACCGCCAGGGCGTGGGCGGCGCACTCGGCACGCACCGGGCACCGCATGCAGACCTCTTTGGCCGAGTTCTCACGAGCACTTCGCGCCGCACCGCGCTCGCCCTCCGGATGGAAGAAGAGCGAGCTGTCCACCCCGCGACAGGCAGCCAGCAGCTGCCAGTCCCACAGGTCCGCGTTCGGTCCGGGAAGGCGGGAGAAATCTGCCATTACGTGACCCCTTGTAGCCGTTCTGGGCGGATCCGGTGTCTACGACCGTACAACTACGATCTAAGGAGATGAAAATATGACTCATTGCGAATCTAGCTCCAGACACTGGCAAAGCGGAAGAAATGGGTCTGAATGGGGCATAGGTTGTGATGAAAGTTCGAGGGTCTGCGGTGCATGTCTGCACCGTGTCCGTCCCCTCACGTAGAGTGCCGAAGAGGGCAGCCGGCCCCGTAACTCTTTCGAGTGACCGTCGTTGAGAGTGCGAGGCGGTTGAAGCAACAAGCGCTCGGACGGGTGTCCGGGGCGGTCGACCGCACAGGTGACGATTTCGTACCAGCCTGGAGGCTCAAGGTGACGTGCATCAGCTGCGGAGGGCGGTCATGACATCCGTCCTCGTCTGCGACGACTCCCCGCTTGCCCGAGAGGCGCTCCGTCGTGCGGTCGCGACCGTGCCCGGCGTAGAGCGCGTGACGACGGCGGCCAACGGCGAGGAAGTCCTCCGCCGCTGGGGGGCCGACCGCTCGGACCTGATTCTGATGGACGTACGCATGCCCGGACTGGGCGGCGTCGAGACGGTCCGGCGGCTGCTGTCGGCCGACCCCGGTGCGCGCATCATCATGCTCACCGTCGCCGAGGACCTGGACGGCGTGGCCCTCGCGGTCGCCGCCGGTGCCCGCGGCTATCTGCACAAGGACGCCTCCCGCGCGGAACTGCGCGCGACGGTGACCCAGGCCCTGGCCGACCCGACCTGGCGGCTGGCCCCGCGCCGGCTGCGCTCGGCCGAGATGGGCGCCGCGCCCACGCTCACGGCGCGTGAGATCCAGGTCCTCGAAGGCATGAGCCACGGCCGCTCCAACGCCGAGATCGGCCGCGAGCTGTTCCTCTCCGAGGACACCGTCAAGACGCACGCCCGGCGCCTGTTCAAGAAGCTCGGCGCCTCGGACCGGGCCCACGCGGTGGCGCTCGGCTTCCGATGGGGTCTGGTGCGCTAGGGCCTGTCCTTCGGATCGGCCCGGCTTCGACGCCGCGCGGCCTCAGGCCGGGGCCGGCGAGCGGGGCCACCTGGATGCCCCCGCGCGAGCCGCACCCGCGTGGACCGGAGCCGGTGGCCGACGACGGCGCCGCCGGCGCTCCGCACCCCTCCGGGCGAGGCCGAGAGCCCCGGACGGCGCAGGCGAGGGCCCACGTCCCCGGGACGATCCGAACGGCAGGCCCCAGCGGTCGTGGTGAGGCACGGAACGCCAGGTGGGCGCGGGTGGACCGGGGGTCCGCCGAAGGCCCGCTGCTCGTTTCGCCGCGGATGCCGCATCCTTGGGGGTGTGGAGTTCCTCGGGGACGAGTCGGTCGAGCGGAAGGGGAGGGCGCAGGGGATGAGTGCCGGCGCACCTGCTCATAACGCTTCGGTGCACAACAACGGGCGCGGTGCCGCGGACCCGGTGGCCGCAAGGCACCATGGACCGATGCGCGACGACGAGGCGGCCCCTGCCCAGGGCGCGATCGGTGCGCTCGTCCACCGCGCCGTCGACGGGGACGAGCAGGCCACGCACGACCTGCTCGCCCATGTCCACCCGCTGGCCCTGCGCTACTGCCGCACCCGTCTGTCCCGTCTCCCGGGCGACGCCCGGCACTTCGTGGAGGACCTCGCCCAGGAGGTCTGCGTGGCGGTGCTCCTCGCACTGCCCCGCTACCGGGACACCGGGCGTCCCTTCGAGGCGTTCGTCTTCGCCATCGCCGCCCACAAGGTCGCCGACCTCCAGCGTGCGGCGATGCGGCACCCCGGTTCGACGGCGGTCCCCTCCGACGAGATGCCCGAGCGCCCGGACGACTCCCTCGGCCCGGAGGAGCGCGCCCTGCTCAGCAGCGACGCGGAATGGGCCAAGAAACTGCTGGCCAACCTGCCCGAGAACCAGCGGGAGCTGCTGCTGCTGCGGATCGCGGTGGGGCTGACGGCCGAGGAGACCGGCCAGATGTTGGGAATGTCACCCGGTGCGGTCCGGGTGGCCCAGCACCGGGCGCTGAGCCGGCTGAGGGCCCTGGCCGAGCAGTAGCGCCGCGCGAACTGCCCCTCCGTTGAACAGGCGGTGTGTCGCTTCCGTACGAACATACGAAGCCCGGAGCCGGGTGGAACCGTGGAATGAGACAGCCCCGCTGCCCGTTAGCATGGACATCCGCACCGATCAAGGCCATTTGGGGGAAGGTGTCATGACTGCCAACGTCGACGGAGTGCCCGGTAAATTCGCGACACTCGGGCTGACCTACGACGACGTGCTGCTGCTGCCGGGTGCATCCGAGGTGCTCCCCAACGCGGTCGACACCTCGTCCCGCATCTCCCGCAACGTCCGGGTCAACATCCCGCTGCTGTCCGCGGCGATGGACAAGGTGACCGAGTCCCGCATGGCGATCGCGATGGCCCGCCAGGGCGGCGTCGGCGTCCTGCACCGCAACCTGTCCATCGAGGACCAGGTCAACCAGGTCGACCTGGTCAAGCGCTCCGAGTCCGGCATGGTCACCGACCCGATCACGGTGCACCCGGACGCGACGCTGGCCGAGGCCGACGCGCTGTGCGCCAAGTTCCGCATCAGCGGCGTCCCGGTCACCGACGGCAACAAGAAGCTGCTGGGCATCGTCACCAACCGCGACATGGCCTTCGAGACCGACCGCACCCGTCAGGTGCGCGAGGTCATGACGCCGATGCCGCTGGTCACCGGCAAGGTCGGCATCTCCGGCGCCGACGCCATGGAGCTGCTGCGCCGCCACAAGATCGAGAAGCTTCCGCTGGTCGACGACGCGGGTGTCCTCAAGGGCCTCATCACGGTCAAGGACTTCGTCAAGGCCGAGCAGTATCCGCACGCGGCGAAGGACGCCGAGGGCCGGCTGCTCGTCGGCGCGGCCGTGGGTGCCAGCCCCGAGGCCCTGGAGCGGGCCCAGGCGCTGGCCGGCGCCGGTGTGGACTTCCTGGTCGTCGACACCTCGCACGGCCACAACAGCAACGCCCTCAGCTGGATGTCGAAGATCAAGTCGAGCGTCGGCGTCGACGTGATCGGCGGCAACGTCGCCACGCGTGACGGCGCCCAGGCGCTGATCGACGCCGGTGTCGACGGCATCAAGGTGGGCGTGGGCCCCGGCTCGATCTGCACCACCCGCGTGGTCGCCGGCATCGGTGTCCCGCAGGTCACCGCCATCTACGAGGCGTCCCTCGCGGCCCGCCCGGCCGGTATCCCGCTGATCGGCGACGGCGGCCTGCAGTACTCCGGCGACATCGGCAAGGCCCTGGCCGCCGGCGCCGACACCGTGATGCTGGGCAGCCTCCTCGCCGGTTGTGAGGAGTCCCCGGGCGAGCTGCAGTTCATCAACGGCAAGCAGTTCAAGTCGTACCGCGGCATGGGCTCGCTCGGCGCGATGCAGTCCCGCGGCCAGGCCAGGTCGTACTCCAAGGACCGCTACTTCCAGGCCGAGGTCGGCTCCGACGACAAGCTCGTGCCCGAGGGCATCGAGGGCCAGGTGCCCTACCGGGGCCCGCTGGCCAACGTGCTGCACCAGCTCGTCGGCGGTCTGCGCCAGACCATGGGCTACGTGGGCGCGGCCACCATCGAGGAGATGGAGTCCAAGGGCCGCTTCGTCCGGATCACCTCGGCGGGCCTCAAGGAGAGCCACCCGCACGACATCCAGATGACGGTCGAGGCGCCGAACTACAGCCGTAAGTAGCGGCCAGGCCTTCCGAGGGCGGCCCCGGGGCATCCGGGGCCGCCCTCGGCGTGCCCGTCGGCGATACTGGAAGACGCTGAAACGCATCAGGGAAAGGCCACCAACGTGACTGAGATCGAGATCGGGCGCGGCAAGCGCGGCCGCCGGGCGTACGCCTTCGACGACATCGCCGTCGTCCCCAGCCGCCGTACGCGGGACCCGAAGGAGGTCTCGATCGCCTGGCAGATCGACGCCTACCGCTTCGAGCTGCCCTTCCTGGCCGCCCCCATGGACTCGGTCGTGTCCCCGGCCACCGCCATCCGCATCGGCGAGCTCGGCGGCCTCGGCGTGCTGAACCTCGAAGGCCTGTGGACGCGCTACGAGGACCCGCAGCCGCTGCTCGACGAGATCGCCGAGCTGGACTCGGAGACCGCGACCCGCCGTCTGCAGGAGATCTACGCCGCTCCCATCAAGGAGGAGCTGATCGGGCAGCGCATCAAGGAGGTGCGCGACTCCGGCGTCGTCACCGCCGCCGCGCTCTCCCCGCAGCGCACCGCGCAGTTCTCCAAGGCCGTCGTGGACGCGGGCGTGGACATCTTCGTCATCCGCGGTACGACGGTCTCCGCCGAGCACGTCTCCGGCGCGCACGAGCCGCTGAACCTGAAGCAGTTCATCTACGAGCTGGACGTCCCGGTGATCGTCGGCGGCTGCGCCACGTACACGGCGGCCCTGCACCTGATGCGCACCGGCGCGGCCGGTGTGCTGGTCGGCTTCGGCGGCGGCGCCGCGCACACCACGCGCAACGTGCTCGGCATCCAGGTCCCCATGGCGACGGCGGTGGCCGACGTGGCCGCCGCACGCCGCGACTACATGGACGAGTCGGGCGGCCGGTACGTGCACGTCATCGCGGACGGGGGTGTCGGCTGGTCCGGCGACCTGCCCAAGGCGATCGCCTGCGGCGCCGACGCGGTCATGATGGGCTCCCCGCTGGCCCGTGCCACCGACGGGCCGGGCCGTGGCCACCACTGGGGCATGGAGGCCGTGAACGAGGAACTGCCGCGCGGCAAGAAGGTCGCCCTCGGCACGGTCGGCACCCTGGAGGAGATCCTCACGGGCCCGTCCCACACCCCCGACGGCTCGATGAACCTCTTCGGCGCCCTGCGCCGCGCCATGTCCACGACCGGCTACAGCGAGCTGAAGGAATTCCAGCGCGTCGAGGTCACGGTGGCGGACTCGCAGCACCGGCGGTAGTCCGGCCCCGGCTGAGAAGGGCCTGGTCACTCGGGAAGTGGCCGGGCCCTTTTGCGTGCCCAAGTGGCTCTGACGGGGCGCGTGTTGCCGTCAGGGGGCGCACGGGTGCCTTCAGGCCGTTCGGCCTCGGGGAGGGCGGTTTCGAGGCGCTAGTGTCCGATCGGCGCCCAGGTTCTTCTGGGTGCCCCCTTCCAAGGACACGGTTCCGGACCCCGGCCCTCGGGGCCCGGCCCGAACTCCGACGTGCCGCCTACCGGGTCAATGGGCGGCGTCGTGGAAGGGGGCGCCCATGGGACGCCACCGCAAGCCCACCCGCTGGGACCGACTCCGTCTTCGGATGGTGCAGTGCCGGAGGAGGTGGATCTTGCGGATTCTCGGATGGTGAGCGGCCGCCCCCAGAAGAAGTAGGGGCGGACACTTCGTGATCCATCCAGGAGCCTGCCGCAGTGACCGCTGCGGTGGGCTCCGCTTTGTTTCGGATGGTGAGCGGCCGCCCCCACGAAGACCCGGGGCGGACAGTCCGTGATCCATCCAGGAGCCTGCCGCAGTACCCCCTGCGATGGGCTCCACCTGTGTCCGTAAGGTACCCGCGCCGTGTGCCTCATGCCACCAGTCGCCTGGGTCACGCACCCCGCGCGCTCCCCTTCACAACCGATGCGCCGCCCCCGTCGGGGCTGCTCCCCGCGTGTCCAGCAGGAGCTGGGCCTTCACCGACAGGCCCTGGAGGTCGTAGGTGCGGTGCTGTTGGAGGAGGATGGTCAGGTCGGCGTCGGCCGCCGCCTCGTAGAGGGAGTCCGCGCGCGGCACGGGGTGGTCGAGGACGCTCCAGGCCGGGACGTACGGGTCGTGGTAGCTGACCGCCGCGCCCAGTTCCCGCAGGCGCAGGGCGATCTCCCGGGCCGGGGTGCCCTGGAGGTCGGCGAGGTCGGGCTTGTAGGTGACACCGAGCAGGAGGACGCGGGCGCCCCGGGCCGACTTGCCGTGTTCGTTGAGGAGCGTGGCGGCCCGCTGGACGACGTAGCCCGGCATGCGGCTGTTGACCTGCTGGGCCAGTTCCACCATGCGCAGGCCCCGGCCGCCCCCGGCGGTCATGTCCTGGGGGACGGAGTGGCCGCCGACGCCGGGGCCCGGGCGGAAGGCCTGGAAGCCGAACGGCTTGGTCTCCGCGCAGCGGACGACGTCCCAGAGGTCGACGCCCAGGTCGTTGCAGAGGACGGCCATCTCGTTGACGAGCGCGATGTTCACATGCCGGTAGTTCGTCTCCAGCAGCTGCACGGTCTCCGCCTCGCGCAGGCCACGCGCGCGTACCACCTTGTCGGTCAGCCGTCCGTAGAACGCGGCGGCCGACTCGGTGCAGGCCGGGGTGAGGCCGCCGATGACCTTGGGGGTGGTGGCGGGCGTGACGTCGCGGTTGCCCGGGTCGACGCGGCTGGGGGAGTACGCGAGGTGGAAGTCGCGGCCCGCGCGCAGGCCGGAGCCCTCCTCGAGGAGCGGACGCAGGACCTCCTGCGTCGCCCCCGGGTACACGGGGGACTCGAGGATCACTGTGGTGTGCGGGCGCAGACGGGCGGCCAGGGTGCGGGCGGCCGCCTCCAGCTGGCTCAGGTCGAGTCCGCCGTCCGCTCCGCGTGGGGTCGGCGCGCAGATGACCGCCGTGCGCACCCGGCCGAGCTCGGCCGGGTCGGTGATCGGCCGGAAGCCCCCCGAGAGCATCCGGCGCAGTTCGGCGGGGCTGAGCGAGCCCGCCTCGGGGCCGGTCCGGTAGCCGATGGTGGGGATGCCGGCGGCGACGGCGGCCTGGGCCAGGGGCAGGCCGTATGCGCCGAGTCCGATGACGGCGAGATCTGCGGGCATGGCGTGGCCGTCCTTCCCGATAGCCGAAGTGGGACAGGTGCGCAAGCCCTGTGGACAGGACGGGCGAGCGCAATGTCAGACTAGGAGTAAATATGACCGATATGCGGGATTGTCCGGCCGAGTTTCGGGTGAGTGTTCCGTGAGCGTTCTCCACAGGCTGCGGGCCCGTGGTGGCTGAAGTGGGGCAACGCGGTCAGAATTTGGGCAGGGGGTACGGACGGGGTCTCACCCGACGGGTGGGGCCCGTGCGACCGATCAGCGGGAGGCAGCGGTGAGGACAGCGACACTCGGACCGGCGCAGCGCGTCGAGTCACTCGCATCGATGGCCGAGCGCGAGCTGGACGTGCTGGTCGTGGGCGCAGGCGTGGTCGGTGCGGGCACCGCGCTCGACGCCGTGACCCGGGGCTTGTCCACCGGGCTGGTCGAGGCGCGCGACTGGGCGTCCGGCACCTCCAGCCGGTCCAGCAAGCTCATCCACGGCGGACTGCGCTATCTGGAGATGCTCGACTTCGCGCTCGTGCGCGAGGCCCTGAAGGAGCGCGGCCTGCTGCTCGAGCGGCTCGCCCCGCATCTGGTGAAGCCGGTGCCGTTCCTGTATCCGTTGCAGCACAAGGGCTGGGAGCGGCTGTACGCGGGGTCGGGCGTCGCCATGTACGACGCCATGTCCATGGCCCGCGGGCACGGCCGGGGCCTGCCGATGCACCGCCATCTGACCCGCTCTCACGCCCTGCGCGTGGCGCCCTGCTTGAAGAAGGACGCGCTGGTCGGCGCGTTGCAGTACTACGACGCCCAGATGGACGACGCCCGCTACGTGGCGACCCTGGTGCGCACGGCGGTGGCGTACGGCGCGAAGGCCGCCAACCGCGCGCGGGTGACGGGCTTCCTGCGCGAGGGCGAGAGGGTCGTCGGCGCGAAGGTGCAGGACGTCGAAGGCGGCGGCGAATACGAGATCCGCGCCAAGCAGGTCGTCAACGCCACCGGCGTGTGGACGGACGACACCCAGGCGATGGTCGGGGAGCGCGGGCAGTTCCACGTGCGGGCGTCCAAGGGCATCCACCTGGTCGTGCCGCGCGACCGGATCCACTCCACGACCGGCCTGATCCTGCGCACGGAGAAGTCCGTGCTGTTCGTCATCCCCTGGGGCCGGCACTGGATCGTCGGCACCACGGACACCGACTGGGACCTCGACAAGGCCCACCCGGCCGCCTCCAGCGCGGACATCGACTACCTGCTGGAGCATGTGAACTCGGTCCTCGCGGTGCCGCTCACCAGGGACGACGTCCAGGGCGTGTACGCGGGCCTGCGCCCCCTGCTCGCCGGTGAGTCCGACGCCACCAGCAAGCTGTCCCGCGAGCACACCGTGGCCCACCCGGTGCCCGGGCTGGTCGTCGTGGCGGGCGGCAAGTACACGACGTACCGGGTCATGGCCAAGGACGCGGTGGACGCCGCGGTGCACGGGCTCGACATGCGGGTCGCCGAGTGCGTCACGGAGGACGTGCCGCTGCTGGGCGCCGAGGGCTACCCGGCGCTGTGGAACGCCCGGGCGCGGATCGCCGCCCGGACCGGGCTCCACGTGGTGCGGGTCGAGCACCTGCTCAACCGCTACGGGACGTTGACCGAGGAGCTGCTCGAGCTCATCGCCGAGGACCCCTCGCTGGGTGAGCCCCTGGCCGCGGCCGACGACTACCTGCGCGCCGAGATCGTGTACGCCGCCTCCCACGAGGGGGCGCGGCATCTGGACGACGTGCTGACCCGGCGGACGCGCATCTCCATCGAGACCTTCGACCGGGGCACGCGCAGCGCGCGGGACGCCGCCGAGCTGATGGCGCCGGTCCTCGGCTGGGACAAGGACCAGATCGAGCGCGAGGTGCAGCACTACGAGAAGCGGGTGGAGGCCGAGCGGGAGTCGCAGCGCCAGCCGGACGACCTGACGGCGGACGCGGCGCGGCTGGGGGCGCCGGACATCGTGCCGTTGTGATCAGTACGCCTAGGCGGTGCGGGGGCAGAACTCGGCCGTGAGCAGGGCGGGTTCGAGGCCGGGGTCCGCGATCGCGTCCGTGTTCACGCGGAAGGTGAGGACGCGCCGGCCGTCGACGGTGGCGGCGGTGCGCACGTAGCTGCCGGATATGTGTCCGTTGTGCCCCCACACCGTCGTGCCGCAGGGAAGCTTCTCGGGAAACAGGCCCATGCCGTACGCGCCGTGCGCGGTACGGGTGTCGAGCATCTCGCGCAGCCGGCGCGGGGGCAGCAGCCGGCCGCCGAGCAGGGCCGTGTAGAAGCGGTCCAGATCGGAAAGCGTGGTCACCAACTCGCCCGCGGCGCCGGCCACCCGCGGGTCGAGCGCGGTGACGTCGGTCCCGTCGGCGGCGTAGGCGCGGCCGTGCGGAGCGGGCAGTGAGGAACGGGAGCCGGGAAAGGAGGTGCCCGTCAGGCGCAGCGGGGTGATGATGCGGCGCTCGGCCTCCGTGGCGTACGTGTGCCCGGTGACCTGCCGGACGACCAGGCCGAGCAGCACGTAGTTGGTGTTCGAGTAGGAGAAGCGGCCGCGTTCGGCCGGAGGGTGGGCGAGAGCAAGACTCAGGGCCTGACGGGGTGTGACGGGCACGGTCCCGGCGGTGTCCGCGGTGTAGTCGTACAGGCCGCTGGTGTGGGTCAGCAGGGAACGCAGGGTGAGCGCGCGGCCGTCGTTGCCCGCTCCCCGCACCAGGCCGGGCAGGTGCCGCTCCACCGTGTCGGACAGCGACAGCCGGTGCTCGGCGGCCAGTTGCAGCACCACCGTCGCGAGGAACGTCTTGGTGATGCTGCCGGCGCGGAAATGGTCCGAGCGGGCGATTCCCGGACCGGCGGCGGCGTAACGGGTGGTGGTCCCCTCGCGGGCCAGCAGGGCCGCGGCCGGGGCCTCACCCCGCGTCACCAGCAGCGGCAGCACCGCGTCGGTCGGCGCCATCGACAGGGCCGAGGAGTCGGCCGGGGGAAGCCCGAACAGGGCGGCGGCCACCGGCAGGGCCAGCAATGTCCGAATCGGTGGCATGCGGGCTCCTCCCTGGTCGGCGCCCATCATGCAAGGCGGCGTGGGGCGCGCCGCACCCGGGTGGCCGCGGGGCGGGGCCGCGGGTGCCCGCCAGGGGGCCCCTGGGCGCCGGGCACTTGTCGGGTGAGAGACAATGGAGGCTCTGTCAGGGCGGGTTGTATGAGGGGACGCATGTCGGAGGCGGAGCGGGCGGGCACATCTCGTCAGGACACTCGTCAGGACAACAGGGAGCGTCTCCTCGCGGGGCGTTACCGGCTGGGCAAGGTGCTGGGCCGCGGAGGCATGGGCACGGTGTGGCGGGCCCAGGACGAGACCCTCGGGCGGACGGTCGCCGTCAAGGAGCTGCGGTTCCCGACGAACATCGACGAGGAGGAGAAGCGGCGGCTGATCACGCGGACGCTGCGCGAGGCCAAGGCCATCGCGCGAATCCGCAACAACAGCGCCGTGACGGTCTTCGACGTCGTCCAGGAGGACGACCGGCCCTGGATCGTGATGGAGCTCGTCGAGGGCAAGTCGCTCGCCGAAGTCATCCGTGAGGACGGCCTCCTGGAGCCGAAGCGCGCCGCCGAGGTCGGGCTCGCCGTCCTCGACGTGCTGCGGTCCGCCCACCGTGAGGGCATCCTGCACCGTGACGTGAAGCCGTCCAACGTGCTGATCGCCGAGGACGGCCGGGTCGTGCTCACCGACTTCGGCATCGCCCAGGTCGAGGGCGACCCGTCCATCACCTCGACCGGCATGCTCGTCGGCGCGCCCTCCTACATCTCCCCGGAGCGGGCACGCGGGCACAAGCCCGGCCCGGCGGCCGACCTGTGGTCGCTCGGCGGGCTGCTGTACGCGGCGGTGGAGGGCGCTCCGCCGTACGACAAGGGGTCGGCCATAGCGACCCTCACGGCCGTGATGACCGAGCCGCTGGAGGAGCCGAAGAACGCGGGCCCGCTGAAGGACGTCATCCACGGACTGCTCACCAAGGACCCCGCGCAGCGGCTCGACGACGCGGGTGCCCGGGCCATGCTCAACGCGGTCCTGCGCGCGCCGGACAGGGCCGAGCCGGAGCCGATGGACGCGACGAAGGTCGTGCCGCTGCCGGCGCAGCCGGACAGGTCCTCGGGCAAGGGAAGCGCGCCGGGCGCCGGGGGCAAGCGGGGCGAGGAGCCCGGGGAGCGGCTGCGCGGGGCGTTGCGTTCCGTGCGCAAGGCCGCCGCGGGACCGGCCGCCCTGTCGGCCAATTCCGGTGACTCCGCGGCCTCTTCGGGGACGGGTGACCAGGCTTCCTCCGCGTCGGACGGCGGCGCGGGCGGGGCCGGGGCCGCGGGCGCGTCCGGGACGCGGCCGGGCGCAGGGGCCGGGGAGCGGGGCGCAGGCGCACCGGAGTCGAAGACGGCTTCCGGGGGCCGCAGTTCGGGCTGGCCCGTCATGCCGTCGCCGGACCTGCCGCCCAGGCCCGTGCCCCGGGCGCCGCTCACCGACGTGGTGCCGCGGCGGACCCTGATGATCATCGCGGCGGTCGTGGTGCTCGCCGTGATCGGCGTCGTGCTCGCCCTCGCGCTCGGCGGGGACGACGAGGGGTCCAAGGGCGCCTCCGGCAAGGGCGCGGGGAAGACCGCCGCCACCGCGTCGGACGGCTCCGACACCAAGGGCGACGAGAGCGACGGCACGCGCACGGACGGGGCGCAGACCCAGCCCGCGCCGTCCGGCTCCGCCTCGGGCACGCCGAGCGGCCGGGCGAGCGGCCAGGCGAGCGGCTCTTCGGACGACAGCGGCTCGGGCACGGGGAAGGGCACCGCGGCGGAGTCGACTCACCAGGGCTCCCAGGGGTACTCGATCGGCCTGCCGAAGGGCTGGAAGTACCGGTCCGCCGGTGCGGCGGGCGACCGCTTCACCGGGCCCGACGGGCAGAAGCTGCTCATCGCCTGGACGTCCACGCCCAAGGGCGACCCGGTGGCGGACTGGAAGAACCAGGAGCGCTACATGGTGCGCGCGCAGTACAAGAGGATCCGCATAGAGAAGGTGGACTACCGGGACTGGAACACGGCCGACTGGGAGTTCACCTACACCGAGAACGGCACCAGGTACCGGACCATCGACCGGGGTTTCGTGGTCGACGACCGGCAGGGGTACGCGCTGATGTACACGGCCAAGGCGGCAGGCTGGGACGGCCGGTTGCGCAAGGAGACGTGGCGGACGCTGACGAAGACCTTCGAACCCAAGTCCTGAGCATGAGGCGCCCCGGGTTTGGGGAGTGAGATCTGGCATCCCCGCATTGCGGGTTGCCCGCGGCACGTATCGTGAATGTGTGCGGACCGTGTGCAGCCGGAACGGACCGTGGGGCGACTGGATGTGACCGAACGGGCTGCCGGGGGAGGCAACGTGGACGACTATGCGGGCCGGGTGCTCGCCGACCGCTACCGCCTGCCGCTGCCGCCCTCCGACGAGTACGAACTCACCGAGACCCGGGCCTTCGACACCTACAGCGGACAGGAAGTCCTGGTCCGGCAGGTGCCGTTGCCGGAGGTGGTCGAGGCGGAGGTCCTCGACGCCGAGGGCCTGCCCGACGGGTTCACGGCCCGTGACGGTGGTGCGCGGCGGCCCGGAGGGCGCGCGGGTGCGCGTCCGGGCGTGCGGCGGCCCACGGATCCGGTGGTGCGGCGCGCGGTCGAGGCGGCGCAGTCCGCGGCGGCCATCCCCGACCACCCGCGACTCGACCAGGTCTTCGACGTGTTCGCCGAGGGCGGCTCGCTCTGGATCGTCAGTGAGCTGGTGGCCGCCCGTCCGCTGGCGGCGCTGCTCGCCGAGAAGCCGCTGACGCCGTACCGGGCGGCCGAGGTCGCCTCCGACGTGCTGATGGCGCTTCGGGTGCTGCACGCGCACGGCTGGGTGCACCGGAACATCACCGCGCGGACGGTGCTGGTCTGCGACGACGGGCGGGTGATGCTCACCGGGCTGGCGGTGGGCGCCGCGGAGGAAGCGCTGTGCGGGTACGACCCGGTGCCGGAACCGCCCTTCGAGGAGGCCCCGGGGCCGGGGCGGGAAGGCGGCACCGGGGGGCCGGTCCAGGGCGTCGGAGGTTCCGGACGTCCGGGTCCGGCCGGTGGCGCGGCTGACCCCGAGGCCGCGCGGCGCGCCGCCATCGAGGCCAGGGAGTCCAGGGGACTGCCCTCGGCCGGGGGCCAGGGCCCCGGAGGCGGATCGGTGGTGCCGGTGCGCAGGCCGGTGGAGGACAGCGGGGACCCGAGGGCGGCGCGCGCCGGGGCGATCGCGGCCTACCGGGCCGGTGCCCGGGCGGCGGCCCGGGTGCAGGAGGCGCAGCAGGGCGAGCGGGCCGCCCTGCCCGGGGCCCGGCCCGCCCCGGACGGCGGGCCCGCGCCCCATGACAGAGGATCGGCGCAGTCGCCCTACATCCCCGGGCAGGGCACCGCGCCCGGCACCCAGCCGCCCGGGCGGATCGCCGACCCCTACGGCGTGGGCGGCGGCCCGCGGACGACCGGGTGGCACGGCGCGACGCCCCGGGGCACGGCCGGCGACGGACCGGCCCCGCAGGACCGGGAGCGGGCGGCACTCCCGCCGGCCCCGGACAGCGCGCCCCACGGCGAGTCCACGCGGTGGGACGACCTGGTCGCCGGCACCCCCGCCCCCCGGCGCGGCCCGGCGACCGCGCTGGCCGCCGAGCGGGCGCGGCAGGCGCGGATGGCCGTGGTCGGGCCCGTGACCGAGCGCTGGGCGCCGGAGCAGGCCGGACCGGTGCACGAGAACTGGCAGCTGGCCGCGCCGATCGGCCCCGCGACCGACCTGTGGGCGCTCGGCGCGCTGCTCTTCAGGGCCGTGCAGGGGCACGCGCCCTACCCGGAGGAGTCGACGGCCGAGCTGGTGCAGATGGTGTGCGCGGAGCCGCCCGCGTACGCCGAGGAGTGCGGGCCGCTGCGGCCGGTGGTGGAGTCGCTGCTGCGGCAGGACCCCACCGAGCGCCTCGACTTCGAGGAGGTGCGCGGCTGGCTGCGCTCCCTGGTGCGGTCGGCGCCCGAGCCGGAGGCGGGGATGCACGTCGTCCCGGTGCCGCCGGTGGACGCCGGCCGGCTGCCCGTCGTACGGCGCCGCGGCGAGCTCGTGCGCAGGCGCAAGGCCGGGCTGCCCGCCCACCACGGACGGCACAAGCGGGCGAAGAAGGAGTCCGGTTCGCCGCGCCGGCTCGGCCGCAACCTGCTCCTGCTGGTGCTGCTCGTGATGGCCGCGGCGATCGCCTACGCCATGCTCTTCATGCCCAAGTCGGGGACCGAGGGCGCGAACGGCGCGGACCGCACCGGCGCCGCGGGCGAGGTCAGCCGGCCGCCCGAGCCGGACGCCAGCAGCGAGCCACGGCCCGAGCAGACCTCGCCCGAGCCGGACGGGAGCCCGTCGTCGTCGGCGGGCACCACCGAGACACAGACCACCGGCCCCGGCGCCGCCGACGGCTTCACCCTGCGCAAGGACTCGGCGGGTTTCCAGGTCGCCGTCGCCAAGGGCTGGGACCGCGCCCCCCGCAACGGCAGTGGCCAGGTCGTCTACTCCAAGGGCGACTTCGAGCTGATCGTCGTGGCGGGCCGCGACAGCGCCTCCGAGTACGGCAGCGATCCGATGGCGTACCAGCGGGAGTCGGAGCGCGAGTTGCAGCCGTACCGCGACTCCAGCTGGGCCACCTCCACCGGGCTGAAGAGGATAGAGGTGGGCGGACGGACCATGGCCGAGGGACAGTTCACCTGGAGCGGCGACGGGGGCGACCTGTACGTCCGCAACCTCGCGATGCTGGTCGGCGGGCGCTACCACGTGGTCCAGGTGCGCGGCCCGGAGTCCGAGCGGGACGAGGTGACACGGCTGTACGAGCAGGCGGCGGCGACGTACAAGGCCACGGGCTGAGCTGCCGCCGCACCGCCCGTACACCGCGGTTCGGCTTCCGGTCGCCTCCCCTCCCGGCAGGCACAACCGTCACAGTGCGGTCACCGTGGTACCCCGCTTGTTCCCCGGGTGAGGGCGGGTCCTTACGCTGACCCTGTCAAGACCATTGCGGGGCAACGTGAATCAGATGCAGGGCCTGCTCGTCGCGGGCCGCTACCGGCTGGCCGAATCCATCGGGAGTGGCGGCATGGGCCGGGTCTGGCGTGCGCATGATGAGGTGCTGCACCGGTCGGTCGCCATCAAGGAACTGACGGCCGCCCTCTACGTCTCCGAGAGCGAGCAGGCGATCCTGCTGGCGCGCACCCGGGCCGAGGCGCGGGCCGCCGCACGGATCAACCACTCCGCCGTCGTCACGGTGCACGACGTGCTGGAGCACGACGGCCGCCCCTGGATCGTGATGGAGCTGGTCGAGGGCCGCTCCCTGGCCGACGCGGTCAAGGAGGAGGGCCGCGTCGAGCCGCGCGAGGCGGCACGCATCGGCCTCTGGGTGCTGCGGGCCCTGCGCGCCGCGCACACCGCCGGTGTCCTGCACCGCGACATCAAGCCGGGCAACGTCCTCCTCGCCCGCGACCGCCGGGTGCTGCTCACCGACTTCGGCATCGCCCAGATCGAGGGCGACACGACCATCACGCGGACCGGAGAGGTCGTCGGCTCGGTCGACTACCTGGCGCCCGAGCGCGTGCGCGGCCACGACCCCGGCCCGTCCTCCGACCTGTGGGCGCTCGGCGCGACCCTCTACACGGCGGTGGAGGGCCGTTCGCCCTTCCGGCGCACGACACCGCTGACCACCATGCAGGCCGTCGTCGAGGAGGAGGCCGCCGAGCTCCGGCACGCCGGCCCGCTCGCCCCCGTCATCACCGCCCTGCTCCGCAAGGACCCGGGCGCCCGGCCCGACGTGGCCGAGGCCGAGCAGATGCTGGCCGAGGCGGCCGAGGGGCGGCGGCCGAACGGGGCACAGGCGTATGTGCCGACGCAGTTCGGGGGCACCACGCCGTACCGGGAGGCCGGCAGCGGTACGGGCACGGGCCACGCCCCCGCGGGTACGTCCGGCAGCGGCTCGGTGGGGACGGGCCCGGCGGGCAGCGGCGCGATGGGCAGCGGATCGCCGGGCACCGGCTCGGTCGGTGCGGGTGGGTTCGGCGCCGGTTCGGGGTCGCACACCGGGACGCCGCTCCCGCCGCTGGCCGGCACCGCGGCCAGCGGCGCGTCGACGGCGGGCACCCCGCCCTACGGCCCCGCCACGGCCGGACCCATGACGGGCCCGCGACAGACCGGTTCCGGAAGGCGCCGCAGGCTGCGCACCCTCGCCCTCGTCGTGGCGCTCGCCGCCGTCATCGGCGGGGGCACGGCCGTGGTGCTCCAGCAGTGGAACGAGGGCCGGTCGGCGCGGGACGGCGGGTCCGGCACGACGACGTCCACGGGCACGGAGCGGTCCGGGGGACCGGTTCCGGACAGCTGGGTCCGCTACGACGACCCCGCCGGATTCAGCCTCCACCTGCCCAAGGGCTGGAAGCGCAAGCCCTTCGGCCCGCAGGACGAGATCAAGCAGATCGACTACACGCCCGACGGCGGCAAGCACTTCGTCCGCATCGCCATCGACGCGTCACCGGACTTCGCCGACGCCAAGTCGCACCAGGAGGATCTGGAACAGCAGCTTCAGGGGCTGGTCGACTACAAGCGGGTGACCATGCGGGAGAACACCTACCGCGACCGCAGGGGCTCGCTGTGGGAGTACACCTGGACGGCGCTCGCCAAGGATCCGCCCTACGTGGCCGGACCGCGCCACGCCATCGAGGAGACGTACTTCTCGCGCGACGGCGTCGAGTACGCGATCTACATGTCCTCACCGGAGCAGGACTGGGCGCAGGCGAGCCGCGAGTTCACCTGGGTCCTCCAGGGCTGGCAACAGCCGCGCTAGGAGCGTGACCGTCCGGAGCCGGACGGCGACCGGATTTCGTGGGCGCCGACGACGTCTGCGGCATGATGGGGCGCATGGGGACCGAGGGGGCCGACTTCCGTGTCATCGCGGGGCGTTACCGCCTGGAGGCGAAGCTCGGTCGCGGCGGAATGGGCGTGGTCTGGCGGGCGACCGACCAACTGCTCGGCCGGGGCGTGGCCGTCAAGGAACTCCCCTACGACGAGACGCTCTCCAGTGCGCAGGCACGCCGGCAGCGGGACCGTACGCTCCGCGAGGCCCGGGCCGTCGCCCAGCTGAGCCACCCGCACATCATCGTCGTCCACGATGTCGTCGAGGACGGCGAACGCCCGTACATCGTCATGGAGTTGATCGAGGGCGGCTCGCTCGCCGACCGGCTCGCCCGGCACGGCCCGGTCGACGCCGCCGAGGCCGCCCGCATCGGTATCGCCCTGCTCGGCGCCCTGCGCGCCGCCCACGCGGCCGGGGTGCTCCACCGTGACCTCAAACCGGACAACGTGCTGCTGGAGACCGGCACCGACCGGGTCGTCCTCACCGACTTCGGCATCGCCCAGGTCGCGGGCACCCCCACGCTCACCGAGAACGGGGCCTTCGTCGGCTCACCCGAGTACACCGCGCCCGAGCGGATGTCCGGGGTCAGGACCGGGCCCGAGTCCGACCTGTGGTCGCTCGGCGCCCTGCTGTGCGCGGCCCTCAGCGGGGAGTCGCCGTTCCACCGCGACTCGCTGGGCGGCATCCTGCACGCGGTCGTCGTGGGCGACATCCAGCCGCCCCCGCAGGCGGGGCCGCTCCTGCCCGTCGTCCACGGCCTGCTGGAGCGCGATCCGGACCGGCGACTGGACGCGGACCGGGCGGAGCGGATGCTGCGGGCCTTCCGCGACACGGGCCGCATGCCGGTGTCGCCGCCGCCCTTCGCGCCGACGGTGGGGGACGCGCCGCGCGGACGCCCCCGGGCTCCCGAGCCGCTCCCGCCCCAGGTGGGCCCGGGCCGGCCGGACGAAGCGTTCCTCAGACAGCCCGCCCGGCGTGTGCTCGTCGCCGCGCTGCTGGTCGCCGCGATGGCGGGGGCCGGGGTGTCGGCGGCGGCCCTGCTCAGGGCGGAGGGTGACGGGGACGGCGGTCCCGCGCCGACGAGTTCGGCGTCCACGCCGAGGACGGCGGCGCCTCGGACACCGGTGACCCCGCGGACACCGGTGACCCCGCGGACACCGGTGGATCCGCGGACACCGGCGGCGCCTCCGACATCGGTGCCGCCTCAGCCGCCGGTCACATCGAAGGCGCCGACCTCCCGGACGGACCCGCCGAGCACCCCGTAGGAGGGAACGGCCGGCTGCGACGTCACGGGCTCCGCGACTCCACGCCGGACCTGAATCCGCCCCTCAACACCCCCGAAAAGGACCCGCGTCGACAAGAACGCGCCGCGCGGGGTACTGATGGGGCATGAGCAACGACGGGGGCGGGACGGACGACGCCCGGGGCCGGACGGTCGGCGGGCGGTACCGGCTGATCGAGCGCATCGGCTCCGGCGGGACGGGTTCAGTCTGGCGAGCCCATGACGAGCTCGCCGAACGCGAAGTCGCCGTCAAGCAACCGCGGTTGCCGGGTGGCCCGGAGGACGAGAGCCACCGGCGGGCCGCGCACCGGCTTCACCGCGAGGCCCGTGCCGCCGCCCGCGTCGACCATCCCGCCGCCGTCACCATCCACGACGTGGTCGTCGAGGCGGAGCGGCGCGACGAACGGCCGGGACCCGTCGGACCCGACGAACTCGACGGGGCCGAGGCGCTGGACGGACTCCCCTGGATCGTCATGGAGTTGGTGCCCGGCGAGTCCCTGCGCGAGACGCTCCGGCGCGGCCCGGTCGACGTGCCCGAAGCCGCCCGGATCGGCCTCGCCGTCCTCGGTGCCCTGCGCGCCGCGCACTCCGTCGGCATCGTGCACCGCGATGTGAAACCCGCCAACGTGCTGCTCGGCCCGGACCGGCGTGTCGTCGTCACGGACTTCGGCATCGGCCACGGTCAGGGCGAGGACTCCCGCACGGCGAGCGGGGGGCCCGCCGGTTCGCTGGAGTTCGTGGCGCCGGAGCGGATCTCGGGGCTCATCGCCGGGCCCGCCTCGGACCTGTGGTCGCTGGGCGTCCTGCTGTACGCGGCCGTCGAGGGCACCTCCCCGTTCCTGCGCGCCACGCCGGAGGCCACGGTCGCCGCGGTCCTCGCCGCCGAGCCGCCCGAGCCGGGACAGGCCGGAGCGCTGGGACCGCTGATCGCCCGGCTGCTCCTGCCGGACCCCGCGCAGCGGCCGGACGCCGAGGAGGTCGCGAAGGAACTGGAGGCGGTGGCCGAGCCCATACCCACCCGGGCGGCACCGCCGGCGACCGCAGCCGTACGCGAGACCGACGCCCGGACCGTGCCTCCCGTCGACACCCTTCCCGGCCCCGTCCCCACCGCGCAGCGCCCGGCGCCCGCCGCACAGCGTCCCGTGCCCGCCGCGCAGTTCGACCCGCGGGCCGCGCAGTCCGACCCGCAGGCCGCACGGTCCGGCACCCCGGCCGCCATCCCCGGCGCCCCGGCGGCGATGCCCGGCGCCCCGGCCGCGCCCCCCGTCCCCGCAGCCGCCTCACCCACCCCCCTCGCGCAGCCGGTCCCGCCGGAAGCCCTGCCGGCAGACCCACCGCCGCAGGACCCCGCACCCCCCAAACGCCAGTCCCTCCTCCGCCCCGGCCCCCTCGCCCTCCTCAGCGCGCTGCTCGCCGGTGGTCTGGGGGCCGTCACACAGCTCGCGGACACCAGCAGCGCGGACAGTGCCGAGCGGACCGCCGACGCGACGGACGCCTGGACCTCGCACCCCGAGCCGGACATGGCGGCCGTCCTCCACCTCCCGCACGGCTACCGCCTCCTCGAACGGACCGGCGGCGCGTCGGGCGGGCCCCGCACGGCGCTCTACGGCGACGAGCGGACCGGCACGATCCAGGTCCGCCTTCTCGCCTGGGACGAGGCCCCGGCCTCCCCGATGGACCAGGCGAGGAAGACGCACGAAGGGGGCGGGGAGACGCGGTACACCCGCACCCGCGTCCAGGGCCGGGAAGCCGCCCTCGCCGACACCGCGTACCACCGGGGCGAAGTCCCCCGGCGGGCCATGCGGGTGGTGATCCGCACCGGCGACGACCGCATGTACGAGCTGCGCGTCGACATGCCCCGGGGCACACCGGAGGAGGAAGAGGGCACCGCTGTGTTCCGCGGGGCCCAGGCGCGGCTCGGGATCGTGAAAGGCTGAATCACTCCGGCCGGTCACCGCTCAACGCCCTGATCAGCGCATTTGTTGCCAGCGGTCACTGGCGGCGTGTGTGTACTCGGTGAAGCCGTATTACCGACGGGTACCCAAAGCCTCCGTGGCGGCATACCCTGCGCCTCATGACGGACGCGCAGGCCGCCGAGAAGACGGCGGAGACCGACACGGCACAGACCGGCACGAACCCCCTGGCCCCCGCCCCGGAGGGCGCCCGCACCGCCGCGGACGTGGTCACGCCCGAGCTGGTCGCCCAGCTCACCAAGGGCGTCGTCGGCTCCGGCAGGACCGCCAACCACACGCCGTTCACGGGTGAGAAGCTGGCCGACCTGCCCGCATCGACGCCCGAGGACGTGGCGAAGGCCTACGAACTGGCCCGCACCGCACAGGCCGTGTGGGCGCGGACCCCCGTACGGCAGCGCGCCGCCGTCCTGCTCCGCTTCCACGACCTGGTGCTGGAGCGCCAGGCCGAGGTGCTCGACCTGATCCAGCTGGAGACCGGCAAGGCCCGGCTGCACGCCCACGAGGAGGTCCAGGCCGTCGCGGTCGCCGCCCGGCACTACGGCCGCAAGGCCCCCTCCTACCTCCGGCCCAAGCGGCACGCCGGCGCCGTGCCGACGCTGACCAAGGTCACCGAACTGCACCACCCGCGCGGGGTCGTCGGCCAGATCGCCCCCTGGAACTACCCGCTGGAGCTGTCGGTCGGCGACGCGCTCCCGGCGTTCGTCGCGGGCAACGCGGTCGTCATGAAGCCGGACACCGAGACCTGCCTGACCGCCCTGTGGGCCCGTGACCTGCTGATCGAGGCCGGGCTGCCCGCCGACGTCTTCCAGGTCGTCCTCGGCGACGGCCCGGTCGTCGGCCCCGAGGTCGTGCGGCACGCCGACTACGTCTCCTTCACGGGCTCCACCCGCACCGGCCGCGAGGTCGCCCAGGGGGCCGCCGCCCGTCTGGTGGGCGTCTCCCTCGAACTCGGCGGCAAGAACGCCATGCTGGTGCTGGAGGACGCCGACGTCGAGAAGGCGGCGGCCGGTGCCGTGCGCGCCTGCTTCTCCTCCGCGGGCCAGCTCTGCATCTCCATCGAGCGGCTCTACGTCCACGAGTCGATCGCGGACGCCTTCCTGGAGCGCTTCGCCGCCCGCACGAAGGCCATGCGCCTCGGCACGTCCCTGGCGTACGGCGCCGAGATGGGCTCCCTGGTCGGCGAGCGCCAGCTGGAGACGGTCACACGGCACGTGGCGGAGGCCGTCGCCAAGGGCGCGAAGGTCGTCGCGGGCGGGGTGGCGCGCCCCGACATCGGCCCGTACTTCTTCGAGCCGACGATCCTCGACGGGGTCGCCCCGGACATGTCCGTCTGCACGGAGGAGACCTTCGGCCCCGTCGTCTCGGTCTACCGCTTCACGGACGAGGACGAGGCGATCGAGCGCGTCAACGCCACGGCGTACGGCCTGAACTCCTCGGTCTGGACCAAGAACGGCCGTCGTGGCCAGGAGGTCGCGGCCCGGCTGCGCACCGGCACGGTCAACATCAACGAGGGCTACGCCCCCGCCTACGGCAGCGTGCAGTCCCCGATGGGCGGCATGAAGGACTCGGGCCTCGGCCGCCGCCACGGCTCCGAGGGCATCCTCAAGTACACCGAGGCCCAGACGGTCGCCCACCAGCGCGTGCTCCCCATGGCCCCCTCGCTGGGCATGGACGACGAGCAGTACGCCCGGTTCATGAGTCGGAGCCTGCGCCTGATGAAGGCGTTCCGGTTCCGGTAGACGACCCTCGCTCCAGCCACTCGAAGGGGAGACGGCACGTGCCTCAGGACGCTTACGACTACGACGTCATCGTCGTGGGTTCCGGCTTCGGCGGGTCGGTGACCGCCCTGCGCCTCACCGAGAAGGGCTACACGGTAGGCGTCCTGGAGGCCGGCCGCCGCTTCACCCGCGAGACCCTGCCCAAGAACTCCTGGGACCTCAGGAACTACCTGTGGGCCCCGAAGCTCGGCATGTACGGCATCCAGCGCATCCATCTGCTGGGCAACGTCATGGTCCTGGCGGGCGCGGGCGTCGGCGGCGGTTCCCTCAACTACGCCAACACCCTCTACGTGCCGCCGAAGCCGTTCTTCGAGGACCCGCAGTGGCGTGACATCACCGACTGGCAGGACGAGCTGGCGCCGTACTACGACCAGGCCCGGCGCATGCTCGGCGTACGGCTCAACCCGACCATGACCCCCTCGGACGTCCATCTGAAGGCCGCGGCGGAGCGGATGGGCTGCGGTGACACCTTCCACATGGCGCCGGTCGGCGTCTTCTTCGGCGACGGCGAGGACGCCGACGGCTCGGTGAAGGCGAAGCCGGGCCAGGAGGTGCCCGACCCGTACTTCGGCGGCGCGGGTCCGTCCCGCAGGGCCTGCGCGGAATGCGGCGAGTGCATGACCGGCTGCCGCCACGGCGCGAAGAACACCCTCAACGAGAACTACCTGCACCTCGCGGAGAAGGCCGGCGCGGTCGTCCACCCGATGACGACGGTCGTCTCGGTCACCGACGACGCGCGCGGCGGCTACGCGGTCGCCACCCTGCCCACCGACCGCGGCCGCAAGGCGAAGGGCCGCACCTACACCGCCCGCAAGGTCGTCCTCGCCGCCGGCACCTACGGCACCCAGACCCTGCTGCACCGCATGAAGGCGGGCGGCCAGCTCCCCCACCTCTCCGACCGGCTGGGCGAACTGACCCGCACCAACTCCGAGGCCCTGGTCGGCGCCCAGACCGACGACCGGCGCTACCGCAAGGCGCACGGCGCGCCGAAGGCCGACTTCACCCGGGGCGTGGCCATCACGTCCTCGATCCACCCCGACGCCAGCACCCACATCGAGCCGGTCCGCTACGGCAAGGGGTCCAACTCGATGGGCAGCCTGTCCATCCTCCAGGTGCCCTACGCCGGGCGGAACTCGGGCACCTCACGGGTCCTGGGCTTCCTCACCCACGCGGCCAAGCACCCCCTGCTGGTGCTGCGCTCGCTGTCCAACCGCCGCTGGTCGGAGCGGACCATCATCGGCCTGGTGATGCAGTCGCTGGACAACTCCCTGACGACACACCTGAAACCGTCCGGCGTCGGCCGCGGTCTGCTCACCGCCCGCCAGGGCCACGGGGCCCCCAACCCCAAGCAGATCAAGGCGGCGACCGAGGGCGCGACGGCACTGGCCGCCGAGATCAACGGCTTCGCGGGCTCCAACGTCGGCGAGCTGATGGGCACCCCGCTCACCGCCCACTTCCTGGGCGGCTGCCCGATCGGCGACTCGCGCGAGTCCGGTGTCATCGACCCGTACCACCGCCTCTACGGCCACCCCGGCATCTCGGTCGTCGACGGGGCCGCGGTCTCCGCCAACCTGGGCGTCAACCCGTCGCTGACCATCACCGCTCAGGCCGAGCGGGCCATGTCGTACTGGCCCAACAAGGGCGAGCCCGACCCGCGCCCGCGACAGGGCACGGCCTACGAGCGTCTCCAGCCGGTCGAGCCGAAGTCCCCGGCGGTCCCCGCGGAGGCGTTCGGCGCGCTGCGGCTGCCGTTCCTCGGCATGCCGGCGGTACCGCCGAAGAACTGAGCGGAAGCGGAAGACAGAAGAGGGACCTGCGCCCCCCTCCGAGCGCAGGTCCCTCTTCTGCTTGGTGCGGCGGCCTGCCGGCCGCTGCGGCTTACGCCTGGACGCCGGCCTTGCGGCGACGGACCACGAAGATCGCGCCGGCACCGGCGACGACCGCGGCACCGCCGACCAGGCTGATCATCGGCAGGGCCGAGCTGGAGCCGGTCTCGGCGAGGCTGCCGGTGACCTCCGGCGTGTCACCGCTCGGCTTCTCGTCGGTGACGGGCGCCTTGCCGCCTTCCTGCGGCTTGGTGCCGTCGGTGTCCGTACCGGCGGAGACGATCTGGAACTTGTACGACACGTCACCGAAGCCGGTGCACTCGGCGTCGTTGTCGCCGTAGATCGTCGCGCCGAGCGAGAAGCCGGCGCCGACCGGGGCGGACTTGCTGACGCTGAGTCGCAGCGGGATGTCGACCTCGTAGCCGGGCTTCAGCTCGTCGGTGTAGCCGACGTAACCGACCGCGTAGCCGCCGTCGTTCAGGTCGGTCCAGACCTCGCTGTCGGGGTCCCAGGCCTGGAGCTTGACCTGCTTGCTGGTGAACAGCTCCTCGCCGTTCTCGTCGGGGGAGGCCCCGGCGAAGAAGTTGAGGTCGTTCAGCGTCGAGTCGGAGTCGTTCAGCACGCTCAGCGAGAACTTGTGCCAGCCGCTGCCCGCGGCGATCTTGCCGGGCAGGCCGGAGATGCCGACGTCGACCTTGGTGTCCTCGCACACGGAGGGCTCCGGCTCCGGGGTCTCCGACTCCTCCGGCTCGGAGGCGCTCGGCGCCGGGGAGGACTCGCTGGCGGAGGTGCTCGGGGCCGGCGACGTCTCGGGAGCGGACTCGCTGGCGGACGTGCTGGGGGCCGGCGACGTCTCGGGAGCGGACTCGCTGGCGGACGTGCTGGGGGCCGGCGACGTCTCGGGAGCGGACTCGCTCGCGGACGTGCTCGGGGCCGGTGACGTTTCGTCGGTCGCGTATGCGGCCGGTGCCGCGAGCAGTGCCACCGGGGCTATGACCGCCGTAGCGGCCGCTGCTGCCATGGCGCGGCGAAGCTTCATGAAGACCTCGGAGAGTCCGGCGTGCCGCGCGGTGCGGCACGAACGTTGGGGGAGGCCTCCGCGTGTGGGGCGCGGGAGTGGCCCTTGGTTCGGCAGGTTTGATCCGTGAAACCTGTGAATGGTTGTGCCGGCATTCACAGAATTCTTATGTGGGCTGAGTCACACCAGGAACCTTCTTGTGAAGGCGCTCGCCGGCCGCTTAGATGCTTTGTTCGTGTCTGAAAAGCCGTCCGACGATCAACCGTCGGCCTCGGAGCTCCCCGACGACGTCTGGGAACAGTTCACCCGCGACACCGAGCGGGACATCCGTTCCTCCGCCCCGAAAGAGCCGTCAGCGCGGGCGCGCATGGTGACCGAGCGCCTGCGGGAGCAGGACGCCCGGGGCGAACAGCCGCCCGGGTGGCGCACCGGCCCTGCCTGGCAGGAGATGAACGGGCGGGCGGCCCGGCGCCGCAAGCTGTGGGCCGCGCTCGGGGTGTCCGTCGCGGTGGCCGTCGTCGTGGTGGCCCTGAAGCCGTCGCTGCTGCCCGGTGACCCCTTCGGCACCGGGGGGTCCCGGGCCGCCGAAGCCGCACCGCTGCCCGAGGAGACGGCCGCGCCCACCGCCGCGCCCGGAGCGTCCGACCCCGAAACCCCGACGCTGGACCGGCCGTTCGCCGGTTCCCCGGCCGAGCGCTGGGCCGACGGCGAGGCCGGCATCGTCCTGCCCGAGGCCAAGGCCGTCGGCACGGTCTCCAAGGACCGGGTGGAACAGGCGCTGAAGCTGACCAAGAAGCTGCTGGTCGGGGCCAACCTCGACCCGAAGACGCTCCAGGGGGCGCGCCCGGCGGCCGCGCTCTCCGTGCTGGACCCCAAGCAGCCCGAGCTCCTCGACGACCTCGGCACCGGCCTGCGCTCCCCGAGCAAGGAACACGATCCGGTGACGCTGTTCAGCCGCTTCGACCCCGACGAGGTGCGGCCGGCCGGTGACGTGGTCAAGACCCGCGGCCGCATGACGGTCAAGAAGGGTTCGCACGGGGGTGTGGCGGTGCGCGCCGACTACACCTTCGTCTACCCCGTCGTGCGGGCGGACGGCCCTCCGGAGGTCGCCCGGACCATCGTGCGCCGGGTCCTCGACGTCGAACTCGCCGACCCCGCCAGGTACCAGGTCACACCGGGCCGCGTCCTCCTGCTGAACTACGACCAGGAGATAGGCAACTCGTCGTGCTTCGTCTACGACGGCTACCTGCACCCGGGGTTCCCGTCGAGCACGTCCGCCGGCCCGGACCCGAGCGGCCCGGCGACGGACCCGTACGACCGCAGCAAGGAGATCGACCACGGCGACGGCGACGACTGCGGCACGGTGACCCGCACCTGAGCGACCCGCATGTGAGTGCCCCGCGTCCGAGCGGAGTGAAGGGTCGTGGGCCAAGGGCGAAGGGCCCCGCGGGGTGGAGCCGCGGGGCCCTTCTTCTCGTCAGCACCGACGTCAGGGCAGCGCCGGTGCCTGGAAGCGGCGCCGGGGGGTAGCGCCGCTGGTCTGTACCTCTGGAAGTGCGGTCATGCGGGTGCCCGCGAGGGGGACTTGGGCTGTCTGGGCATCGTGCTGGAAGAACGCGGCGCCCGCAACCGTTCGACCCGGACTTGTGCATTTATGCAAGGTCCGCCGGCCGACTCCGGGCGTCCCCGGAGCCGGCCGTTCTCTTGGGTGACCGGGCTGCTGTCCCCTGCCGTCCGGTCACTACCCTGGAGCGAGGTCCCACGACGCACGGCACGATCCGTGCGTCTCATCGCCCCAGTGAGCCACGCGTGGTTCTTTCGAGCCCGCCCCTGGCTGGCACGGACACCGGGATCAACGAGGCGGCGCGGGGCCGGTCACGCGCCGTACGGGTGAGAGTGATGCGTACGTCTGTCCCGGGAACACGGTCACGGGACGCGCGCCGCCGTCAGACCTTGCCGCGGCACAGCTCCAGCAGCGTCATCGCGAGCGCCGTGCCCGGCTTGCCCAGCGCCTCCCTGTAGTGGCCGAGCACGTCCATCTCGCGGGAGAGGTTCACACGCCGCCCACCGGAGGCGATCCGGGCCTCCTGGATGACGGCGGAGACGGCCACCCGCTCCTGGATCAGGCCGATGATCCGGTCGTCGAGCGCGTCGATCCGCTCGCGCGCTCCGGTGATCACGCCGGCGGCCTCGGGGGTGCGGGCGCCGGTCACGTCGATGGTGGTCATGGGGGCTCCTCGTGAGGGGAGGCCGCCCCGGGGCGACACGGCCCGGACGACGACAGGCGCCCCGGGGGCCTTGTCGGCCCGGGGCGCCTGGAACGTTGCTTGTCAGTGGCTCAAGCAGCACGACCATGGCGTCCGGCGGGCCGGATGCCATAGGTAAAGACGAACGTCTGGTGCTTGAACATGGGGGCAAGTATGCACCGCGCCCCGGAAGCGTCCAAGCCGGTTCGCATCCTGAGACGGGGGCCGGTCCCCGGCGCACGGAAACGGGTCCACCGCCCCCCGGTAGAATCGGGAGCACAAGACCCCCGCCCCACCGCCGGAAGGCACCCCGTGTCATCAGCGACTCCCGCTGCCACCGCCGCCGACACCGTCCTGGTCGTCGACTTCGGCGCGCAGTACGCCCAGCTCATCGCCCGTCGCGTCCGCGAGGCGCGGGTCTACAGCGAGATCGTGCCGAGCACCATGCCGGTCGCGGAGATGCTCGCCAAGAACCCCGCGGCGATCATCCTCTCCGGCGGTCCCTCGTCGGTCTACGCGGAGGGCGCGCCCAGCCTCGACCGCGAGATCTTCGAGGCCGGCGTCCCCGTCTTCGGCATGTGCTACGGCTTCCAGCTGATGGCGAGCACCCTCGGCGGCACCGTCGACAACACCGGCGCCCGCGAGTACGGCCGCACCGGCCTGCACGTCTCCAAGGTGTCCTCCACCCTCTTCGAAGGCACCCCCGCCGAGCAGCCCGTCTGGATGTCGCACGGCGACGCCTGCTCCGCCGCCCCCGAGGGCTTCACCGTCACGGCCTCCACGGACGTCGTCCCGGTGGCCGCCTTCGAGAACGACGAGAAGAAGCTCTACGGCGTCCAGTACCACCCCGAGGTGATGCACTCCACGCACGGGCAGCAGGTGCTGGAGCACTTCCTCTACCGGGGCGCGGGCCTGACCCCGTCCTGGACCACGGGCAACGTGATCGAGGAGCAGGTCGCCGCGATCCGCGAGCAGGTCGGCGACAAGCGCGCCATCTGCGGCCTGTCCGGCGGCGTGGACTCCGCGGTCGCCGCGGCCCTCGTGCAGAAGGCCATCGGCTCCCAGCTGACCTGCGTGTACGTCGACCACGGCCTGATGCGCAAGGGCGAGACCGAGCAGGTCGAGAAGGACTTCGTCGCCGCGACCGGGGTGCAGCTGAAGGTCGTGGACGCCGAGGAGCGGTTCCTCAAGGCGCTCGCCGGGGTCTCCGACCCCGAGGAGAAGCGGAAGATCATCGGCCGGGAGTTCATCCGGGTCTTCGAGCAGGCCCAGGCGGAGATCATCGCCGACGAGGGCCCGGCCGTCGAGTTCCTGGTCCAGGGCACCCTCTACCCGGACGTCGTCGAGTCCGGCGGCGGCACCGGCACCGCGAACATCAAGTCCCACCACAACGTGGGCGGCCTGCCCGAGGACCTCGAGTTCCAGCTCATCGAGCCGCTGCGCAAGCTGTTCAAGGACGAGGTCCGCATGGTCGGCCAGGAGCTCGGCCTGCCGGAGGAGATCGTCCAGCGCCAGCCGTTCCCCGGCCCCGGCCTCGGCATCCGCATCGTCGGCGAGGTCACCAAGGAGCGCCTGGACCTGCTGCGCGAGGCCGACGCCATCGCCCGCGAGGAGCTGACGGCGGCCGGCCTCGACCGCGACATCTGGCAGTGCCCGGTGGTCCTGCTCGCGGACGTCCGCAGCGTCGGCGTCCAGGGCGACGGCCGCACCTACGGCCACCCGATCGTGCTGCGCCCGGTCTCCTCCGAGGACGCCATGACGGCCGACTGGTCGCGCCTGCCGTACGAGGTCCTCGCCCGGATCTCCACGCGGATCACCAACGAGGTCAAGGACGTCAACCGGGTCGTTCTCGACGTCACCTCGAAGCCGCCGGGCACCATCGAGTGGGAGTGATTCCCCCGGTGACCCCTACGTGCGCTTGACCGTGCGCAGGGGCGCGCCGGGCGTCCAGACCTGGACGACGAGGTAGGTGTCGTCCTCGACGGAGGTCCGCACGACCTCCGTCAGCTCGGTGTGGAAGAGGTGGAACGGCTCCGGCGGTTCCACCTCTTCGACGTACCGGGCCTTGGTCTCCACGTCCTCGACCTCGATCGCCCGGCCGCTGATCCGGACATCGCCGCCGCCCATGCCCGTGCCCTCCCCGGGGTTCGCCTGGAGGGCGAAGCGCGGGTCGCGGCGCAGATCCAGGGCCTTGAGTGAGTGCGGCATCATGCCGAGCCACAGCTCGCCGTTCAGGAACCGCACCTCCAGGCCGCTGGTGCGGGGCGAACCGTCCTTGCGGAGCGTGGCGAGGATGTGGTGGGTGTACGCACCGAAGCGCTTCTCGACGGTGGCGGCCAGATCCGGTTCGGCGGTGACGAAAGCCGCCCAGTTCGCAGTCATGGGAAGAGTGTCGCGCCGAAATCCGACATCTTCTGTCGGCTATTCGTGGGGTCGGGGAGCCAGGGGGCACACGAATGGGCACACGGTGCTCACAGGGGCGCTCGTGTCATCTTCACGATTCGCTCCTGTTCTTCCCGGCCTCACGGACGGTAATTTCCGCCCGTACGCAGAACCAGTGCTGGAGGACCTATGCACGGGCCCACTCCGCCCCTGCCGCTGCCCACCGACCGGCTGCGGTTCGCCATGCCGCCGATGCACGAGTCGGTCGAGGACGAGCGCCGGCACCGCAAGGAGCGGCTCGCGGGCGCCCTGCGGATCTTCGGGCGGCTCGGCTTCGAGGACGGCGTGTCCGGGCACATCACCGCCCGTGACCCCGAATTCAGCGACTGCTTCTGGGTCAACCCGTTCGGGATGCCCTTCCGGCACGTCACCGTGAGCGACCTCGTGCTCGCCAACCAGGACGGCCAGGTCGTCGAGGGCGGCTACCACGTCAACCAGGCCGCGTTCACCGTGCACGCGCAGGTCCACGCCGCCCGGCCCGACGTGGTCGCCGTCGCCCACTGCCACTCCGTGCACGGCCGGGCGCTCGCGGCCCTCGGCGAGCTGCTGGAGCCGATCACCCAGGAGAGCTGCGCCTTCTACGAGGATCACGCCCTCTACGACACCTACACCGGGGTCTCCGTCGACGCCGAGGAGGGGCGGCGCATCGCGGCCGTCCTCGGCTCCCGCAAGGCGCTCGTGCTGCGCAACCACGGGCTGCTGACCGTCGGGGACTCGGTGGACGCGGCGGCCTGGTGGTTCGTGTCGATGGAGCGCTCCTGCCAGGTGCAGCTGACCGCGCAGGCGGCCGGCCGGCCGGTCCGGATCGACCACCGGATGGCCGTGGCGACCCGGGAGCAACTGGGCGGCGACCTGGTGGCGTGGATCAACTACCAGCCCATGTGGGAGGACATCAGCCGCAGCGAGCCGGGTCTGCTGACGTAGAGGCCGTCTCGTGTGGCGGGTCCGCGGGTGGCGGACGAGGGTGCGGGCGGCGATGCGGGTCGCACCCGCTCAGCCGGCCGACGTGCCCTGTGCGGCCTCGCGTGCCTCAATGAGGGCTCGTTGCCTGAGGCTGCCGCCGAACAACTGGATCATGGTGGCGGCCAGGATGTCGTCCCTGCCGATGGTCCGCCCGTCCCCCCTGCGGACGGACAGGGCCCGGAGGGGCTCCTCGAGGGGCGGGGGCGGGGCGGCCGGTTCGCCCGGCATCGCCAGGGTGACCGTACCAAAACGTTTGAGCCCGCCCTCGCGGACGACCATGGCCGCGTCCCGGGCGAGGCCTGTCAGGAACACACTCGCGATGCCGTCCAGGTCGCGGACCATCGCCGGGACGGCCGTCGCCCCCTGGCTCCGCAACAACTTCCTGACCCCGGCCTCGAACCTGTGGGCGCCGACCACAGCACTCTGTTTGCGCGACCTGCTGCGCTTGCCGTTGAACGTCGGGCTGTGGGCGTACCACTGGTCCCCCACGTCGAGCTCGACGTTCCGGCCGATCGCCGTGAGGAGGTCCCCGGGAACCAGCTTCTTCCGGGCCTCCTCCGCGGCCGCTCTCCTCGCGCCGTCGATGATCTCCGTCAGCACGGTCCGCGTCACCGACGCGGCGGCCCACGCGGCCGACCGAGAGACGTGCATCGAGGTCACGTCCCTGAACACCGCTCTCACGAGAGAGGGCTTGAAGGGCGAGGCTTGTATGACCGAGGCGGTCTCGGGACCGGTGCGCTCAAGGCGGGCGGGCTGTGCGGTCATCGGAAGAAACGCTCCCTGTCGGCGGAGTTGTCACAGGCCCACACTTCACCACGCACACCCGCTCCCTTGTACCCGGTAGCAGGTGCCGTCGCGCTGGATGATCCCGGCCATAGGGGGACCCTCCCGGCGGGGTCAACAGGGCGCGTCGAAGTTCACCCGTGTTGACCAGAGCGGGCCGACGCGAACCGGCTGGTTAGGGCACAATTCGCTGACGTCGCACGAGAGTTGCGCAGCGGGGTTTCCGGCATCCGGAAGACCGGCGGTGGTTGGGTCGCGGGAAGGCGGGCGTCGGGCGTGGCGGTGGGGGAGGCGAGGCAGGGCGGCGTGGACGCGGGCGCCTGCGCCGAGGGGTACTCGGGTGGCCGCGGCAGGGGTTACCCGGCTGGTCACCCGGTCGGGTCCGGGGGCGGACACCAGGGCGGGTGTGCCTGCGGTGACTGCCCGCACGGGGCGCGAGAGGGGCATCGGCGGGCCATGGCCGCCTTCCTGCGCCGACGGGACGAGTTCGCGGCCGGGCAGGGGCTGCCGGCCTCGGTGGCCCACTCCGCGTCGGCGTCCCGCCAGTGGGTCTCCGAGGCACTGGCCCAGTCCGCCGAGCACGTCGCCGAGCGGAGGCGGGCCGAGGGGCTGGCCTGGCTGACCGGCCTGTGGCGCCGCACGACGGCCGTGGTCTGGGCCGCCGTCGTGCTGTTGCTCCTCGGGCAGGCCCTCACGGCGGTCGGCGCGGGCTGGACGGCGGCGCGCACGGCGGGGCTGGCCGCGGCGCTGATCGCGGCACCGGCGCTGACCGCCGCGTCGTGGTTCCACCGGGCGAAGGGCGGGGTCCTGGCGCCGGTGATCGGTGAGGACAACCGGCTGTCCACCTCCCGCACGGTCGCGGCGGCCTGGGTGCTCTTCGTGGCGTACGCGGTCCTCGTGCTCGCCGGACGGCTCGCCGCAGCCTCGCGGGGCCGGGAGCGGGACGCCCTGATCGCCGGGCTGGACCTCGCCCGGGGCGCCGGGGTCGTGACCGTGCTGGCCGTGGTGTGCGGGATCGCCGTGCTCGTGCGGCGGGTGGTCGGGCTGCGGGTCCTGGGGCAACGGCTGCAGAAGATCCGCGCCGACCGGCCCCGGGCCGCCGACCTGCTGACCGACGACGCGGGGCGGGGCACCTTCGCCGACATCCAGTACGTGGTGATCAGTGGTGTCGCCCTGGTCTTCGCGGCGGTACGGCTGGCCAGGCGGCCGGAACAACTGCCGGACCTGCCGTGGGGACTGGCGCTGGTGGTGCTGGTGTCGGCGGCGACGTACCTGGCCGGCAAGTATGCCGAGGGCGGCCGGCCGGTCATCCTCTCCGTGGTCCGCGCCCGGGAGGCGGGTGACCTGGACGGGCCGATCCGCACCGGGGACGACATCGAGATCCGGGGCGCCGGGTTCGTGCCGCCCGGCGCGCAGGGCGCCGACCGGCTGGCCCGGATGGTGGTGCGGGTGGGCGCGGTGCACGTCCACGTACCGCTGGTGCCGGTGCCCGGCGGGTTCCGCAACCCCACGGACACCCTGCTGACGGTCCCGGTGCCGGCGGACGTGGAACCGGGGCGGGTCGAGGTGCAGGTGGTCACCGCGGCCGGCGTGGAGACGAACCGGTACACGGTCGACGTGACGGAGTGAGCCGGCATCCATCGGCCGGACCGCACCGGCCTCTCCCGCGGGATTGAGCGTGGCCCCTTCGTCGTACGTATGGTCTGTCAGGGGGGTCTCGGTACGGGCGAGAGGCGGTCAGCAGCGATGACTCACGGTATGCGAACAGACACGCACGTCCCCCACTTCGGTGAGGGGGGTGACTGGCGGGACAACGCCACCCGCTACGCCCTGCTGCCCCTGCGCCTCTTCCTCGGCGTCACCTTCATTTACGCCGGGCTGGACAAACTCACCGACAGCGCCTTCATGAGGGACTCCGGCCCCGGGTCCATCGGCGACATGATGCGCGCCGTCCGCGACTCCTCCGCCCTTCCCGCCCTGGTCGACCTCTCCCTCAAGAGCCCCGTCGGGTTCGGCTACGCCATCGCCTTCGGGGAACTGGCCGTCGGCATCGGCACCCTGCTCGGCCTGCTCGCCCGTCTGGCCGCGCTCGGCGGCGCGCTGATCTCGCTGAGCCTGTGGCTGACAGTGAGCTGGGCCTCCGACCCGTACTACTACGGCAACGACCTCGCCTACCTCATGGCCTGGACGCCCCTGATCCTGGCGGGCGCGCCCCTGTTGTCCCTCGACGCCGCGCTGCGCTCCCGACGACGGCGGCGCGGCGGGTACCGCTAGCGGGCCGCCCGCGTCACGCCGGGTCCGTGCCCGTGGGGCCTCTCCGGCGGCGGCGGGCTCGGCCCGTCAGGAGCGCCACCGCGCCCGCCAGGCACAGCCCGCCCGTGACGAGGGGGATCGCCACGAACCACGGGGTCTCCCAGGCGCCGCCCGCGTCACCGGCGTACAGGACGCCCACCAGGATCAGGACGGCGCCGGCGACCAGCTTGCCGGGCTGGAGTTCATGACGCAGCACGGGCCACCTCCGCCTTTCCCATGCCGACCTGGAGATCCAGGTCGATGGTGCCGGACCTCCCGGCCCCCTCGGCGGGGGAGAGGGTGATCTCCTGGTGGCGGTCCGGCCGCACGTCCAGGTCCTTCGGGTCGTCGCCCGGCAGATGGAGGTCGCCGATGCCGACCTCGGCGTTCAGCCGCACGGTCACCTCCTCGGGCACGACCACCCTGAGCTTGCCCATGCCGACCTCCGCCCGCGTCGTCACCGTCTGCTTCCCGGTCAGGTCCAGCCTGCTCAGATCCAGGGTGGCGACGCCCGTCCCCAGGTCGTAGCGCGGCCGTACGTCCGTCACGCCGGCGGGCTGCCAGGTGGTGCGCGCCCAGTGGGTGTCGATGTCCTTGGGCAGGGCCGCCGCTCCGGCGAGCAGACCGGCCGTGACGATCGCCAGGAGGATCGAGCCGGCTCCCGTCCGGCCCAGGAAGGCGCTGACGGCCATGCCCAGGCCCAGCACGGCGAGCGCGCAGGCCAGACCCGTCTGAAGGCTGGTGCCGAGCGGGTGCCCGTCCCAGGTGCGGCTGGTGCCCAGGGCTCCCGCGAGCAGGGCCAGCAGGAAGACCCAGCCGCCGATCCGGCGCGGCCCGCGCTCAGGCGGCCGGGAGCGCGGGGCGGGCCGGTCCTCGCGGGCGCCCGGCCGGGTGCCGAGGCTGACGTCGACGGCCGCCGCGACGTCGAGGTCGTGGGTGTCGCGCGGGCCCCACAGATAGCCCGTGCCGCCGATGTGGGTGCCGTCCTTGACGATCGGGTCGCGCCACCAGGAGGGGCCGGTGAGGAACGCCGGCGGCGCCTGCGGCTCCGGCGGGGCGTCGGCGACCGCCTGCGCGGCCAGCGGATCGGGGCTGGGGGTGCCGCGGTGGCGCGACCAGTAACCGGCGCCCGCGAGGAGGAGGGAGAGGACGACGGCGAAGGTCAGCACCCCGCCGTTGTTCAGCATGGTCAGGAACACCCCGCAGCCGACCAGCGCGAACAGCACGGCCGCCAGGGCCTGGCCGTCGACACGGCCGGTGAGCAGTTTGCGGACCTCGTTCTCCTCCTCGTCGTCGTACGGGACGAAGAGCCAGGCGAAGCCGTAGAACAGCAGACCGATACCGCCGGTGGCGGAGAGCACGGCGAGGGTGATGCGGAAGATCACCGGGTCCATGTCGCACTGCCGCCCGAGCCCGGCGCAGACACCGGCCAGGGTCTTGTGGCGGCGGTCGCGGCGGAAGGCGTGGGGCGGCCCGGCCGGGACGGCGTCCTCGGCGGAGGCGGTCGCGCCGGGTGCTCCCCCCTGCTCTCCCGCGTCCGCGCGCCCGGGTGCGGAGCCCGCGGCGGGCGCGGCACCCTGCGGCCCGGCACCCGGGGTGGGGCGCGGGCCGGAGCCGGGTCCCGGACCCGTCGCGGCGTGCTCGTGATCGGTCATGGATCCATGGTGACGGGCGCGGCGCCCGGGCGGGAGCCGGAACGACCCTGGCCGGACCCTGATATCGGCCCTGAGGGGCCGCCCGGCAACCGCCCGGGGGGTGGCCCACGCAGATCAGGGGAGCTCTAGGGGACGACCCTGATGCTCCGGCCTGCCGCGCGTGTGACCATCAATGGCATGTCGGAAGCCGCAGCAGCGCCACTCGCCGAACCGCGGCCGCCGCGCAAGCTCTACCGCAGCAGTGACGGACGCTGGCTCGGGGGCGTGGCGCGAGGGCTCGCCGGGCACCTCGGGCTGCCCGTGATCTGGGTGCGGCTTGTCTTCGTCGGCCTGTTCATGGCCGACGGCCTAGGCGCGCTGCTGTACGCCGCGTTCTGGTTCTTCGTCCCGCTCGGCGTCGGCGGGGTCGAGGCGCAGAAACCGCCGCCCCCGGTCGCGGAGACCTCGCCCGACGGCCGCCGCAGACGCGTCGCGCGCAGGCCCGACAAGGGCCAGATCGTGGCCCTGCTCCTCATGGTCGTGGTGGCCATGGTCTTCGTGGGCAACGTGAATCTCAGCGGCGGGGCCAGGGTCTACCTCTGGCCGATGGTGCTCGTCGGCGCGGGCGTCGCCCTGGTCTGGCGGCAGGCGGACAACGCCCGCCGGGCCCGCTGGGCCGAGGTCGGCCGCCGCCGGCGCACGGTGACGCTGCTGCGCTCGGTGGGCGGGGTGCTGCTGGTGACGGCCGGCGTCTCCGGCATCTTCGTCCTGCAAGGCTCGGCGGCCCACCTCGGCTCGGTGCTCCAGGCAGCCCTCGCGGTGCTCGTCGGGATCACGCTGCTCGCCGGGCCGTATCTGGTGCGCATGACGCAGGATTTGTCCGAGGAGCGCCTCATGCGCATCCGCGCCCAGGAGCGCGCGGAGGTCGCCGCCCATGTGCACGACTCGGTGCTGCACACCCTCACCCTGATCCAGCGCAACGCGGAGAACGCCGGCGAGGTGCGTCGCCTGGCCCGTGCCCAGGAGCGCGACCTGCGCACCTGGCTCTACAAGCCCGAGGGCACCGGCAAGGACGAGGCCGACGAACCCACCACCCTCGCCGACGCCGTCCGGCACAACGCGGCCGAGGTGGAGGACAAGCACGGCGTGCCCATCGAGGTCGTGGTCGTGGGCGACTGCCCGCTCGACGACGGGATCGCCGCACAGATGCAGGCCGCGAGGGAAGCAATGGTGAACGCCGCCAAGTACGGTGGCGAGGGCGGCGCCGTACAGGTCTTCGCCGAGGTCGAGGGGAGGACGGTCTTCGTGTCCGTCAGGGACCGCGGCCCCGGCTTCGACCTCGACTCGATACCCGCCGACCGGATGGGTGTCAGAGAATCGATCATCGGCCGCATGGAGCGCCACGGCGGTACGGCGCGGCTGCGCGCGGTGCCGGACGGCGGCACGGAGGTCGAGCTGGAGATGGAGAGGGCGGAGAAGACGTCATGAGCGACCCGACCGAGGCGAACGGTACGGCGGGATCGGCGGAGGCGGCCGGCCCCGCGGAGTCGGACGGCGGCCCCGGGCGCCATGTGCGCGTGGTCCTCGTGGACGACCACCGCATGTTCCGCACGGGGGTCCAGGCCGAGATCGGCCGGACCGAGCAGACCGGTGTCGAGGTCGTGGGCGAAGCCGCCGACGTCGACCAGGCCGTCACGGTCATCACCGCGACCCGGCCCGAGGTGGTCCTCCTCGATGTGCACCTGCCCGGCGGCGGCGGTGTCGAAGTGCTGCGCCGCTGCGCCCCGTTGATGGGCGACGCCGAGCAGCCGGTCCGCTTCCTCGCGTTGTCCGTGTCGGACGCGGCGGAGGACGTGATCGGCGTGATCCGGGGCGGGGCCCGCGGATACGTCACCAAGACGATCACCGGCACGGACCTCGTGGACTCGATCTTCCGCGTCCAGGAGGGCGACGCGGTCTTCTCGCCCCGGCTGGCCGGGTTCGTCCTGGACGCCTTCGCCTCCACGGACGCGCCGCCGGTCGACGAGGACCTGGACCGCCTGACCCAGCGCGAGCGCGAGGTGCTGCGGCTCATCGCGCGGGGGTACGCGTACAAGGAGATCGCCAAGCAGCTGTACATCTCCGTGAAGACGGTCGAGTCGCATGTCTCGGCGGTGCTGCGCAAGCTCCAGCTGTCGAACCGGCACGAGCTGACGCGCTGGGCGACGGCTCGCCGGCTGGTCTGACACCGGCGCTCACACCACCCGCGTCGCCCCCGCGTACGGCATCTCGTCGAGCGGGGCGACGCGCACCGGCGCGGACGGGTTCGGGGCGTGGATCATCTGCCCGTTGCCCACGTAGATGCCCACATGGCTGATGCCGGCGTAGAAGAAGACCAGGTCACCGGGGCGCAGTTCGGAGCGGGAGACGCGGCGGCCGGCGGCGATCTGGGAGTACGTCGTGCGCGGCAGGGAGACCCCGGCGGCGCGGTAGGCGGCCTGCACCAGACCCGAGCAGTCGAAGGCGTTCGGGCCGGTTGCGCCCCACACATAGGGGCTGCCGAGCTTTTGGTAGGCGTAGGAGACGGCGGCGGCCGCCCGGGAGTCGGGCGCCTGGGAGGAGGCCGGGCCGGGGGCCGCCAGGGTGTCCCGCGCGCCGGTGGAGCGTGAGGCGCGGTCCGGGGATCCGCCCTGCCGGGAACGTTCCTGCGGTTCGAGCCGGGACAGCAGCCGCCGGGCGGAGCCCAGCTTGCCGGTGATCGTCTTCTTGTGCCGCTTCAGTTCCGTCTGCCGCGACTTCAGGGAGGTCAGCTCGATGTGGGCGGCCCCGCGCAGCTGCTCGATCTCCCTCAGCCGCTTGCGCACGCCGGAGACGGCGGCGTTCTGCCGGTTGCCGGCCCGCTCGACGAACTCGGCGTTCTCCAGGTACCGGTCGGGGTCGTCGGACAGGGCGAGCTGCACCGCGGGATCCAGTCCGCCGGCGCGGTACTGCGCGGCGGCGACCGAACCCAGGCCCTGGCGGGCCGAGTTGAGCCGTTCCTCCTTGCGCGCCGCCTGGTCCTGGAGGTTCCTCAGGCGCTGCGCGGCCGCTTCGGCCTCCTCCTTGGCGCCGTTGTACTTCTCGGTGGCGACCTCCGCCTCCCGGTACAGCTTGTCCACCTCGGCCTTGACCTGACCGGCGGTGAGCGGGGGCTCGGCGTGCCCGGTCCCGTCGAAGGCCGTCGCCGTCGCCGCGCCCGCGAGGGCGATCGTGGCGGCCGTACGGGCCTTGCCGCCACCCAATGCGCGCTGTCGGGGCTTGCGGTGCGCTGCCACCTGGAGGCCACGTCCTTTCCTCGACCGCCGGTGAGGGCGCATACGGCCGCCGGGGGGAACGGACGGGCGGCCTGCGCGTCCGGCGACGGCCCGCACAGGGGGAGCGGATCGCCGCCGGACTTCTCGGCGGTGGTGTCCGACTGCCGCCCCTGGCCCGGGCGGCGGTGGGGAGCCGGGCACCTGGAGGAGGACGTTAAACGTCGCCGAGGCGGGCCGGTGGCGGGTGTGCGGAACTGTCTCGAGAGGACCGGCGGTGACCGTATGCGACCGTAGCGCCGTCTCGACCCCGCACGCTTCACTCAGCGTGATGACCGATGCGCCGAATCGTGCGCGAGTGACCCTGATCGGGTGCTATGGGGCGCATATATGCATCAGTGGCCCGGTGTCGGGCGGCCCGCGGGCCCCTGATTAGGCTCCGGCCTCATGGACGTACTCATCCACCTCTTCGTCGGCCTCCACATCGTCGGCATCGCCGCGCTCCTGGGCGGATTCCTCACCCAGATGAAGGCGATGGGCGAGGGCACGGCCCGCTTCACGCCCGCGATGCTGCACGGCGCGCTGACGATGCTGGTCACCGGTGTGGCGCTGGTCGGCCTCAACCAGGCCGACGACCAGACCGTGGACAACATCAAGATCGGCGTGAAGCTGGCCCTGCTGATCGTGATCCTCGGCCTGGTCTATGTGAAGCGGGACGAGGAGAAGGTGGACAAGGGCCTGTTCGGCCTGGTCGGGCTGCTGACCACGGCGAACGTCTTCATCGCCGTGCTCTGGACCTGACCCGGGAGGGACGGGCGCGCGCCGAGGTGAGCGCCCAGGCGGTGCAGCCGAGCCAGGCCGCCACGGTCATCCACAGCAGGACCTCGCCGAGGGCGTCGAGCCAGGGCGCGTCCAGGGCGGCGGCGACGGCCAGGGCGGCCACGGCCGTGCCGACCGCGGTGAAGACGGTCGCCCAGCGGGCCACGTCGTAGCCGTGCCGGGGCCAGGCGAGCTCGGCGGTGAGCAGGCCCACGCAGCAGACCAGGGTGAGCACGAGCAGCCCGGCCGTCACCCTGCCGAGGACGGCGTGGTCGTCGTCGTTCCACAGGTACATGCGGGCGCTGTCGGCGCTGATCAGACGTGCCCCGGCCAGCGCCGACAGGGCGAGCGCCCCGGCCGCGAGCCAGTGGTCCCCGCGCCCCTCGGTCACCTCCCGCGGCGGGAAGCGCAGCAGCGCGAAGCAGTAGAGCACCAGCCCCGGCCAGAACAGCACCATGGCCGCGTGGGCGAGCCAGGCGGCCGACTCGGCCGCGGCGAGCGTGGCGCCGAGCACGGCCAGCCCCTGGGTGGCCGCACACCGCAGGAACACCGTGCCGCGGCGCTCCGGGTTCGCCGCGACGAGCAGCGCCGCCCACAGCAGGGCCGCGAGCGCCAGCAGCGCCGCGGCCGACCGCTGCCAGCCGGCCGCGCAGAAGCCGGTGCCGATCAGGGCGGTCGCCGCCGTAAAGGTGAGCGCGGTCGGCGTCTGCGCCGGCCACCGCGGCCGCGAGGGCCGCAGCACGGCGTACGCGACCGCCCCGGCCCAGGCCGCGCAGGCCGGGACGAGGGCGACACGGGAGAGGGTCTCGTACCCCGCCGAGTCGAGACCGACCGCCAGGGCGCCGGTCGTCAGCGCGTACATCGCGCACAGGGCGGCGGACAGGGGGAGACCGGGCATGGCGCCGATGCTAGGCAGCGCCGTGCGCGCGGGGAGAGGGGCACGCGCGCGTGCCCCTCAAAATCGGACCAAGACCGTCAGGCCGGACGCACCACGCTGTGGATCGCCGACTCGCCGTCGTAGTAGATCGACTCCTCGCGCACGTACGTGCCGGGCTTCGGGGCGTGGATCATCATGCCGTTGCCGATGTAGATCCCGACATGGGTGACGTCGTCGTAGAAGAACACCAGGTCACCGGGCTGGGCCTGGGAGAGCGGGACCGTGGTGCCGGCGTTCACCTGGTCGTAGGTGGTGCGCGGCAGGGTGACGGACGCGGCCTTCCAGGCGGCCTGGGTGAGTCCGGAGCAGTCGTAGGAGCCCGGGCCGACGGCGCCCCACACGTACGGCTTGCCGATCTGGGCACGGGCGAAGGCGAGCGCCTTGTCGGCCTTGGTGGCGTACGAGGAGTCGGCCGGGACGGTCACGGAGGACGAGCCGGAGCCCGTGGACCCCGAGGCGGAGGACCCGCCCTCCCGCTGCCCCGCCGCCTGGTCCTGCGCCGTCTGCCGGGCGGCCTGCTGCCGGGCCAGCTCGTCGGCCTTGCGGGCGGCCTCCTCCCGCTTCTCCCGCTCGATCGCCGCGAGCCGGGCCTTCTCCTCGGCGGTCAGCCGGGACATCAGCTCGCGGGCGTCGGCCAGCTTGCGCTGGACGGTGGCCTTGGCTGCCTTCAGGTCGCCCTGCGACTCGGTGAGCGTCTCGAGGCTCTCGGTCGCCTCCTGGCGCTTCTTCATCGTCTCGGACTGCTGCGTGACGTAGTCGTCGACCGCGACCTTCTGACGGCCCGTCATCCGGTCCATCAGCTGGGTCTGGTCGAAGTAGTCCTGCGGGGTGTCCGCGAGCAGGAACGTGGCCGTGTCCGGGGCGGCGGCGCCGGTGCGGTACTGGGCGGAGGCGAAGGAACCCAGCTCCTCACGCGCCTCGTTGAGCTTCTGGGTGCGCTGGGCGACGTCGTCCAGGAGGGTGTCGACGCGCTTGCGCTGCTTCGAGGTCTTCTCCTTGGCCGCGTTGTACTTCTCGGTGGCCGACTCGGCCTGGCGGTACAGGTCGCCGACCTTCTTCTCGACGTCCTCCAGGCTGGGCTTGTCGTCGGCCTCGGGGGTGGCGTTGGCCGACTGGGACAGCAGGGCCACGGAGGTGAGGGCCGCCGTTGCGAGGGCGGGGGTCCGTATGCCTGCCACGCGCGTACCCGTAGGACGCGACTTGCGGTGCGACGCCAAGGGAGGCGACTCCTTCCACGTTCCGCCTACCGGGTTAGCTGTCGGGTTCGGGCGGATGGTTCGGAAGGGTTGCCCTACGGCCTTCTCCGCACAGGGAGTCGGGCCGATTCACCCCAGGTTCACGGTTGGGTCCCCGGCTCCGGCTGCCGCTGCGGCACACCGGACTCGGCGGAGGCCGCGCGGCCCGGCGACGTTCGCCGGTGGGGGTCATGCGGCCTGATCGCACCGTAGCCAATTCGTGTGGCCCTTGTGAAGGTTGATGGGTGATATGCCCGATACATTTTCGTGACCTTACTCATGAGCGTTGCGGAGAGTGAACGATCCGGGGCGGTTGATCACGACATGTCCACGAATGAGGAGGGTGTAGCAGGCCGTCACCGGCCGGTCATGGAGGGCGACAATGCGCCGCCGGACGGTCGATCCGCGGCCGGGTGCGCGGCGAGGTTCCGGCGATGTTCTCGGGGCGGCGGCGTGCTGTCAGTGGGGCGCCCTAGACTCGGAGAGCGATGAGCAGCCTCTTTGACGACAGCTTCCTGGCGGACCTCCAGGCCCGGCGGGGCCCCGCGGACGAGCCCCCGCCGCCGCCCGAGGACGATCACGTTCCGGAGTCGATCCCGGACGATCTGTTCGGCGGGAAGTTCGACGCGCCGCCGGACCACGACCCCTACTACCGGGACGGCGCCCCCCGCCCGGTGGTGGACACCGCCACCCTCCTGGAGGGGCTGAACGACAACCAGCGCGCCGCCGTCGTCCATTCCGGCTCCCCGCTGCTCATCGTGGCCGGCGCAGGCTCCGGCAAGACCCGTGTGCTCACGCACCGCATCGCCCACCTGCTCGCCGAGCGGGACGTGCACCCCGGCCAGATCCTCGCGATCACCTTCACCAACAAGGCCGCCGGTGAGATGAAGGAGCGCGTCGAGCAACTGGTCGGCCCGCGCGCGAACGCCATGTGGGTCATGACCTTCCACAGCGCGTGCGTGCGCATCCTCCGGCGCGAGAGCAAGAGGCTCGGCTTCACCTCGTCGTTCTCGATCTACGACGCCGCCGACTCCAAGCGGCTGATGGCCCTGGTCTGCCGCGACCTGGACCTCGACCCCAAGCGCTTCCCGCCGAAGTCCTTCAGCGCCAAGATCAGCAACCTGAAGAACGAGCTGATCGACGAGGAGGACTTCGCCGCCCAGGCCACTGGGGGCACCTCCCAGACGGAGTCTGGGGGAGGGTTCGAGAAGACCCTCGCCCAGGCCTACGCGATGTACCAGTCGCGGCTGCGCGAGGCGAACGCACTCGACTTCGACGACCTGATCATGACGACGGTCAACCTGCTGCGCGCCTTCCCGGACGTCGCCGAGCACTACCGCCGCCGCTTCCGGCACGTCCTGGTCGACGAGTACCAGGACACCAACCACGCCCAGTACGCCCTGGTCCGCGAGCTCGTCGGCACCGCTGAGCACCCGGTCGACGTACCGCCCGAGGCCGAGGTCCCGCCCGCCGAGCTGTGCGTGGTGGGCGACGCCGACCAGTCGATCTACGCCTTCCGCGGCGCGACGATCCGCAACATCCTCCAGTTCGAGGAGGACTACCCGGACGCCACGACGATCCTGCTCGAGCAGAACTACCGCTCCACGCAGACCATCCTCAGCGCGGCCAACGCGGTCATCGAGCGCAACGAGTCCCGCCGTCCCAAGAACCTGTGGACCAACGCGGGCGCCGGTGCCCGGATCACCGGCTACGTCGCCGACACCGAGCACGACGAGGCCCAGTTCGTCGCCGACGAGATAGACCGCCTCACGGACGCGGGCGAGGCCAAGGCCGGCGACGTCGCCGTCTTCTACCGCACCAACGCCCAGTCCCGTGTCTTCGAAGAGGTCTTCATCCGCGTCGGCCTGCCCTACAAGGTCGTCGGCGGCGTCCGCTTCTACGAGCGCAAGGAGGTCCGGGACGTCCTGGCCTACCTGCGCGTGCTGGCCAACCCCGAGGACTCGGTGCCGCTGCGCCGGATCCTCAACGTCCCCAAGCGGGGCATCGGTGACCGCGCCGAGGCGATGATCGACGCCCTGTCCCAGCGCGAGAAGATCAGCTTCCCGCAGGCGCTCAAGCGCGTCGACGAGGCGTACGGCATGGCCGCGCGCTCCACCAACGCCGTCAAGCGGTTCAACACCCTGATGGAGGACCTGCGCACCATCGTCGAGTCCGGCGCCGGACCGGCCACGGTGCTGGAGGCCGTCCTGGAACGCACCGGCTACCTCGCCGAGCTCCAGGCCTCCACCGACCCGCAGGACGAGACCCGGATCGAGAACCTCCAGGAACTCGCCGCCGTCGCCATGGAGTTCGAGCAGGAGCGCGGCGAGGACGAGCAGGCCTCCCTGTCCGACTTCCTCGAGCAGGTCGCCCTGGTCGCCGACTCCGACCAGATCCCCGACGAGGAGGACGGCGACGGCGTCATCACGCTCATGACCCTGCACACCGCCAAGGGCCTGGAGTTCCCGGTCGTCTTCCTCACCGGCATGGAGGACGGCGTCTTCCCGCACATGCGCGCCCTCGGACAGGCCAAGGAGCTGGAGGAGGAGCGGCGCCTGGCCTACGTCGGCATCACCCGCGCGCGGGAGCGGCTCTATCTGACGCGCTCCACGCTGCGCAGCGCCTGGGGCCAGCCCTCCTACAACCCGCCCTCCCGGTTCCTGGAGGAGATCCCCGCGGCGCACCTGGAGTGGAAGCGCACCGGTGCGACCGCGCCCGCGTCCTCCGGGCCGGTCTCGGCGGTGGCGGCCTCGCTGTCGTCGTCCCGTTCCCGCTCGTCCGCCTCGGGCGCCTCCGGGTTCGCCACCCGCCGCACCTCGGAGAAGCCGGTGGTGTCGCTCGCGGTCGGGGACCGGGTCACACACGACCAGTTCGGGCTCGGAACCGTCGTCGCGGTCAAGGGCACGGGCGGCAACGCCGAGGCGACGATCGACTTCGGGGACACCAAGCCGAAGCGGCTGCTGCTGCGGTACGCGCCGGTGGAGAAGCTGTAGCCCGGTGAGGTGAACCGGTGGGCCCCTGCTCGCTCGACGACACCGTTGGCGAATCAGGCAGTTGTGTCCACGGGTTCTGCGGGGGATGAGGAAGGCTGTGTCGGTTCAGCACTCGTCGGCAAAGGGGGCCGTCTTGCGCAGCCTGTTGGCAGGGTGGTCCGCGTGTGCGAGTACGGGGTTGTCCTGGACCGATGGGCGCCGTGGCGGTGTGTCAACGAGGGCGGGAGGTCCGGGCCTTGTTCGAGGGCTTTGATACCAGGCGGGTTCAGGTCGATGAAGCATCGATTTTCGTTCGCTACGGCGGGGACGGGCCGCCGGTGGTGCTGCTGCACGGCCACCCCCGGACATCTGCGACCTGGCATCGCGTCGCCCCGCTCCTCGTCCGACGCGGTTTCACCGTGGTCTGTCCCGATCTCCGGGGATACGGCCGGTCCACCGGTCCGGCGCCTACCGCAGACCACGCGGGATACTCCAAGCGGGCTGTTGCCGGTGATGTGGTCGAGGTGATGCGCTCCCTCGGCCATGCCCGGTTCGCGCTCGCCGGGCACGACCGCGGTAGCAGTGTCGCGCTGCGTCTCGCGCTCGATCACCCCGACGCGGTCTCGCGGGTGGCGCTGATCGACGGTCTGCCCCTCACCGAGCACCTGTCCCGCATCACGACCGAGTTCGCCACGCAGTGGTGGCACTGGTTCTTCTTCGCCCAGCCGGACATCCCTGAGCGGGTCATCAACGCCGATCCGGACAGCTGGTACCACGGTGACCCCCAGAGCATGGGACAGGAGAACTATGACGAGTGGCGCGCGGCCACGAGGAACCCCGACGTGGTGCGGGCGATGCTCGAGGACTACCGAGCCGGCCTCACCATCGACCCGCGGCACGAGGAGGACGACCGCGCGGCCGGGACACGGATCCAGTGCCCGGCGCTGATCCTCTGGTCGCTCCGGGACGACATCGAGGACCTGTACGGGGACCCGGTGAAGATCTGGCGTCAATGGGCACCGGACGTACGCGGCCACGGCATCGACTCCGGGCATCACGTGGCCGAAGAGGCTCCGGAAGCGCTCGCATCTTCCCTTGCGGACTTCTTCGCCGGCCGAGCTGAGTGAGAAACCTCTGGGCCACCTCCCGCAGAGCACCGTAGGGAAGTGCTCAGCGCACGAGCTCTATCCAGCCGGTCCCAGGGGTGCCAGATGGGAAGTGCGGGTGCAGGCCCTTGGGGTGCCGGTCCACCAGGCGTTGAGGCGGTGGAAGTTCATAGCGGTTGCGGTGAGCTGATGTCGTAGCCGCGCCTTGGCCAGGCCGCGATACCGGCATTGCCGCAGACCGAAGGCCCGAACGCCCTGGGAGATGGTGCCTGCCGGACGTTACGTCGGGTCGATGCCGTGGCTGCGCAGCCACGGGAGCGGGTCGATGGCCGAGCCGCCGCCCGGGCGCACCTCGAAGTGCAGGTGCGGGCCGGTGGAGTTGCCGGAGTTGCCGGAGCGGGCGATCGGATCGCCGGCCTTGACGGTCGTCCCCGAGGCGACCGTGTAGGTGGAGAGATGGCAGTACCACGTCTCCGTGCCGTCCTTGGCGGTCAGGATCAGCATGTTGCCGTACGCGCTGTTCCACTGCGTGCGCACCGTGCCGTCGGTCGCGGCCATCACGGTCGTGCCGTACGAGACGGGGAAGTCGATGCCGGTGTGCAGGGACATCCAGTTGATGCCGGACTGGCCGTAGTAGGCGCTGAGTCCGTGCCGCGCGACCGGCAGGGCGAACTTGGGGCGCAGCCGCTCCTTGCGGGCCGCCTCCTCCGCCGCGCGCTTCTTCTCGGCGGCCTGCTGCGCCTTGAGGTCGATGCGCTCCTGCGTACGGCTGGCCCGGTCGGCGAAGTCGTCGGCGCCGGCGGCGAGGCTCTGGAGCTGGGTGTCCAGCTTGTTGTTGGCCGCGGCCGGCTGGACGGGCTGGGCGTCCGCCGCGGTCGTCCGTGCCTCGGCGGCACTGTCGTCGGCGAAGGTACCGACGGAGGCGGCGGCGATCCCGGCGACCCCCATCACACACGCCGAGGGCACCGCGATGGTCATCAGCGCCGAGCGCTTGGGGGGTGTGCGGCGGCGGGAACGGGACCCGGCGCGTGCGGCCGCCCGCGAGGACGGCGCAGGGGCGACGTCCTCCTGGTCGTCCAGGAGCGAGGTGACGACGGGCAGTTCACCGGTGGCGGCCGGTTCGTTGCCGTCCGCCGTGGGCTCGTAGCCGACCCCGGCGGATTGGTCGTAGGCGACCTGCTCGAACGTCGCGGTCTCGAGCTGGTCGAAGGTTTCAGCAGGGTGCTCGTACGCCTCGGGGGCCGGTGCCGCGGTGCCGTCGGAGTTCCACTGCGTGGCGTCGTACGCGCCCGTGTCGAAGGCCTGCGTGCCCCACTCCCACTGCTGGGTGCGGTCGGCGGGGTCGCCGGACTGGTCCGGCTGGAGCCAGGCGCCGGCCTCCCACTGCCCGGTGGCGTCCGGGGGCGGGCTCGGCGACGGGATCGCCGACATCGGCTGCTGCTCGCCCGTCCAGGACGTCGTGTCGTAGACGCCGGTGTCGTAGGCCGCGTGGTGCTGGGCCGCGTAGGCGTCGTAGTGCACGTTCTCGTGCGTGCCGGTGGGCCATTGACCGGTGTCGTAGGCACCCGTGTCGTGGCCGCCGCCCGGCATGTCGCCGAAGAGGGGATCCGTGGCGAAGGTCGTGGTGGCGGGCCCGGAGGCATCGAAACCGGCGCCGTGGGTACCGGCAGCGGTGGCACCGGTGGCACCGGTGGCGTCAAAACCGGTGGCGGCGTAGTCGCCGTACGTGGTGAGGTCGCCGTACTGGGCTTCCTGGGTGCCGTACGACGCGTAGGGCGCCGAGGCGGCGTCGGAAGCCGGAGCCGGGGTCATGGTCCCCGACGGGTGACGGTCGTTCACCAACTTCTCTTTCGCCTCGACAACAGGGGCTGCCAGAGCAGTGCGGCGACTGTACCCGGCGGTACGCGGGCACGACAATCTTCTGCAGGTTTCGCGCGCGCAGGAAACGGGCATTCGGCCGTGTTTTGGCGGACGGCGGGCACGGGTTTGGTTCTGTGTTCGAAGTTTGTTCGACCTTGAGCGGTGCTGTGGCGCGACGTGCCCGCTGTATGACGAGTTTCAGGCCACCGTCAGACCGCCGGTGTGTTCGGCGGAGGGTTCACCCGGCTGGGCCGTGTCGAGAACCTCCCGTATGCCGTTGGCGACGGCGGGGTGCACGGGCAGGGCGAGATGACCGATGCCGGTCACGTGCACGTTCTGCGCCATCAGGTCGGGATGGTCGATACGGGCCGTCTCCACCGGGTCCATCACATGGTCCAGGTCGCTCCAGAAGCCGACGAAGCGCGTACGGCAGTCAGGGGCGGGCAGAGTGAGCTCCTCGAGCACCGGTGAGCCGGGGCGCATCTGGCGCACGATGGGGTGCGCGTTCGCCACGGGCATCACCCGGGTTCCCGCGTGCGGCGTGCCGAGCGTGACCAGCGTCCGCACACGCGCGTCACCGCCGAGCCGCTGCACGTAGTAACGCGCTATCAGACCGCCGAGACTGTGCCCGACGACGTCGACCCGCCGGGACCCGGTGCGCTCGCAGACCTCCTCGATGTGCCGGCCGAACTGCTCGGCCGCGGCCCGTATGTCGCAGGTCAGCGGCGAGTAGTTGACGGACTCGATCTGCTGCCTGCCGTGCTGGGCGAGGCTGCGGCGCAGCAGGACGAAGACCGAGCGGTTGTCGATGAAGCCGTGCAGCAGGACGACCGGCGGCTTGGCCCGCGTGGGCAGTTGGGCGGCGCCGTCCACGGGCGGCACCGGAACCGGGGCGCGCCGCTCCTGGGCGATGCCCGACGGGTAGAGGAGGAGATGCCCGGCCAGGATCGCGAACTCCAGGGCGGTCGCCTTCAGCAGGGCCACGGAGAGTCCCGCGAACCTGCCCGGCAGCAGGCGCTCGCAGAACGGAAGAAAGGGCAGAGCAGCCCTGGTGACCTTCATGGCCGACCTCCTGTCGGCACGCGGGAGGACGGTTCCGCCCCCCGTGTGCCCTCGTGGAAAGCAGCTGCGGAGGCGGCCGGCGTCGACCGCGCGAGCGGCGTGAGCCGCATGAGTCGCGTGAGCTGCGGGGGCAGAGCGCGGCGTGTGGCGTCCGGGACGCCGGACGTGCGACGGGGGTCCCCGACCGGTGGGGTGACGGGGGTCCCCGCTGATGCGCCGTGTCTGCCCTGCTGGCTGTGCGTGCGGTCCGTGCCGTGAATGCGGTGCTTGCTCTGCGTGCCTTCGCCGAAGTGTCCGGCCGCCGCTGTGTGCCCTGGGCGGCGTGGCGGTACGGCAACCCCGTTGCGACTCCCCTTGCGCTTGTCCCATCGTGTGATTTCCCCCTCGCTCTCCGCCCCGAAACTGCCGGTTGCGGGATGCTGGAGATAACGTTCGTTCACTTGCCCGGACGGTTCGGGGCGGGGAGTCCGTGCGGTGCGGCATGTACGGCTTGCCCGATGTGTGCGGTACTTGTCGGTACGGATGGATGTAGTCGCTTCATGGAGGCAGTGATGGGTGTGGCAGCCGGTCCGATCCGCGTGGTGGTGGCCAAGCCGGGGCTCGACGGCCACGATCGCGGGGCCAAGGTGATCGCGCGGGCCCTGCGCGACGCCGGTATGGAGGTCATCTACACCGGGCTCCACCAGACTCCCGAGCAGATCGTCGACACGGCGATCCAGGAGGACGCCGACGCGATCGGGCTGTCCATCCTCTCCGGAGCGCACAACACGCTCTTCGCGGCGGTGATCGACCTGCTCAAGGAGCGCGAGGCGGAGGACATCCTTCTCTTCGGCGGCGGGATCATCCCCGAGGCGGACATCCCCCTGCTGAAGGAGAAGGGCGTCGCGGAGATCTTCACCCCGGGCGCGACGACGGCGTCGATCGTGGACTGGGTCCGGACGAACGCGCGCCAGCCCGCGGGGGCCTAGGCCTGCGGCGGTCCGGCCCGGGCCGGCGGGTCCGGGCGGGCCGGGCGGTCCGGCGGGTCCGGGGGGTCCGGCGGGTCCGGGGGGTCCGGCGGGTCCGGGGGGTCCGGCGGGTCCGGGCGGTCCGGCGGGTCCGGGCGGTCCGGCAGATCCGGCAGATCCGGCCGGTCCAGTGGCTCCGGCCGGTGGCCGTGCGTTCTCGCTCCGGGGAACTCGCGGCCTGACGGCTGTCTGTGGCGGCCGTGCCTGTGGTCGCCGTGCTTGCTGTGCTCCCTGTCGTTCCTGTCGCCCCTGTGGTCCTGCCTGCCTTGTCCGCTGCCCGTGCCGTTCGTCTCGTAGCTGACGTCGGTGTGCTCCGCGGCGTCCGGCGGACCGCCGGGCGGACCGCCCGGCGGCCGGAAGGTCCCCACCTTCCGCCGGGCGGTCCGGGGTCAGGCCGTTCCCAGTTCCTCGGCCATCGCCGCGCGCAGACGCAGGGTCGTCACCAGGCGCTGGAAGGCCTCTGCCCAGTAGCCGCCCGCTCCCGGGGACGCGTTCTCCGGTTCGTCCGGCACGGCCAGCAGGGCGTCGAGCCGGGCGGCCTCGGACGGGTCGAGGCAGCGCTCCGCCAGGCCCATGACCCCGCTGAAACTCCATGGATAACTCCCCGCGTCCCGAGCGATGTTGAGCGCGTCCACCACGGCTCCGCCGAGCGGCGCGGCCCAGGGCACCGCACATACTCCGAGCAACTGGAAGGCCTCGGACAGGCCGTGCGCGGCGATGAAGCCGGCCACCCACTCGGCCCGCTCGGCGGCGCCCAGCGTGCCGAGCAGCTTGGCGCGTTCGGCCAGCGAGACCGCCCCAGGACCGCCCGCCTCCGGCGCCGACGGCTCGCCGAGCAGCGCGCGTGCCCACGCGGCGTCCTCCTGACGCACCGCCGCCCGGCACCACGCCGCGTGCAGTTCGCCCTGCCAGCCGTCCGCCACCGGCAGCGCCACGATCTCCTCCGGCGTGCGTCCGCCGAGCCGCCGGGACCAGGTCCCGAGCGGTGCCGCCTCCACCAGCTGGCCGAGCCACCAGGACCGCTCACCCCGCCCCGCCGGGGCCTTCGCCACGACGCCGTCGCGCTCCATGCCCGCATCACACTCGTGCGGCGCCTCGACGACGATCGCCGGGGTGGGCCGCGTAGCCGCGCCCGGTCCCTCGTTCGCACTGCCGGTGGCCGGCGGCTGGGCGATCTGCGCGTGGTCGAGGGCGACGCAGGCCTCCGCCCTGACCGCCATACGCGCGGCGAGCGCCGAGCCGGGCAGGGACGACAGCAGCTCCGCCGCCGTCGCCCGGACGTTGCGGCTGCGGTCGGCCAGGGCTTGCTCCAGGAACGGCTCGTCGTCCGCGCCCAGGCCCGCCCGCAGCGAGTCGAGGAACATCAGCCGGTCCTCGGCCCTTTCCGTCGCCCAGGTCGTCGCCAGCAGGTCGCGTGCGGCGGCCGGTTCGCGGGAGCGCAGCGCGGACAGCAGGGCCACCCGTTCGGCGAACAAGCCCTCCTGCCAGAGCTGCTGGATACGGTCGTCGTCCCCGATGGGCGGCAGGGCCGCTCCGCCGCCCGGGGTGGCCCGCAGGGCGAATCGCCAGTCCGGGTTCAGCCGCGCCAGCCACAGGGCCCGCGGCCCCGCGAACTCCAGCACCGCGGGACGCAGGTCGGTACGGCCGCGCGCCGCGTCCAGCAATGCCGGAAGCGCCTGCGGAGGCGGTGCGAACCCACGGGCGTTCGCCGCGGCGAGCCATTGGGGCAGCAGCTCCATCAGGTCGGGCGCGGCGCCTCGCCGGCCACCGCCGGACGGGCCGGGGCGGTCGGCCAGCAGCATCGCGAGCCTGCGGGCCGCCGCCGATGGCAGGGCGGGACGCGGGTCCTGCGGAGCCGGCTGCGGCCGCTCGGCCGCCCGCGCGGGACGCAGACCGGCCCGGCGCCGCACGGTCTGCACGGCCGCCGCGTCCAGCAGGGCCGCGGGGGCGTCCGGGCCGGGCGTGGTGCCCGGCGGGGTGCGGCGGTCGGTGCCCAGCAGCGCGGTGGTGACGAGCCCCTCCCAGGCGTCCGTGCCGGGCGCGTTGACAGGAGCGGAGATCCTGGTCATGAGCTTCCTTTCCGCAGGGCGCCCGGTGGTTGAAGGCTCGCCCTTACCGGATGTCCCGTGATGCCTGAAAGATTCGTGGATCTGTGGGATGCGTGAGACGGGGTGAACAGCCGTGGCTGGGAGGGGCGTCGGTGTCTGCGCCCCGCCGCCCTTGTGGGGGGTGGCCGCCCCGCTCGTGTCTGCGCTGCCGCACGCCCGGGCCCGGTGGCCCTGCCCCTGACCGTGCCCGCGTCGCGGCCTCAGCACAGGGCGACTGCCTCGCCCGGTCCGTCGGGCCAGGCCGTCAGGGGGGTGAAGCCCTGGTGGCCGCATTCGCCGAACACCTTAACCGGGGCGCCGCCCGACAGGGCGATCAGCCGCCACAGGCCCGGCCGGGAACGCGCGGTGGGAGTGAGGGGCAACGCCGCGTCCTCGTCGGCGTCCGCCAGCTGCCACGAGTCGCCGTTCGGGGCCGGGACGACCCGGTCCAGCGTCACCGGGACGGAATCCAGCCACGGATCGTCGCGCAGGGCGTCTCCGTAACGGGCGGCCGCCTGGGACGTCGTCATCCCCGGTGGGCGTATCGCCGAGGGCGCGGGCGGGGCGAACTGCTCGCCCAGGGCCACCCGCTGCCCCGCGCCCGGATACGCGGACACCTCCGCCTCCAGGGCCAGCCCCACCGGAAGGGCATGCTCCGGAGCGCGTCCGGCGGCGCCGTAGGAGAGGAGCAGCACGGTGCGGTGGGACTCGGCGCCGTACAGCCAGATGCGGCGGGTCGTCAGGCGTGGGTCCGTCGTGTCGTACTGGGCGAGGACCAGCCAGCGGTCCCGCAGCGGCGGGCCGTCCGCGGAGGCCGGCAGGCCGATGCGGGAGCGGACCGTGGCGGCGAGACCGTCCGGGAGCCGCTCGCGGCGCAGCCAGCCCTGGCCGAGGAGATGCAACAGCGCGCACTCCTCCAGCAGCCGCACCGGCCAGCCAGGCCCCGTGGACGGGATCGCCCCCAACTCCCGCACCCTGCCCGCCAGACCCTGGGCCTGGGCGTCGACCATCCGGGCCGCGGTCTCGTCCCAGAGGCCGTACCCCGCCTGCTCCGCCGACGCCAGGCCGCCGCGCAGCAGGTCCGTCAGGCGCTGCTCCAGCTCCACCGCGCCCGCTGTGACCCGCTCGGCCCTGCGCTCCGCCCGGCGCCGCGCCGCCTCGGGATCGGCTGCCCCGGACGCCGCACCGGAGCCGTCCCCGCTCCTCTTCTCCTCCGCGCGCCTGCGCCGACCCTCCATCCACTGCCCGGCCCACTCCGGAGCCTGCCCCGGCGGCACCGCCGCGTCGTCACCGGCCCAGAGCAGCAGCAGTCCGAGGGCGTGCTTGCACGGGAACTTACGGCTCGGGCAACTGCACTTGTACGCGGGCCCGGCGGCGTCCGCGATGTCGACGACCGTCTGGTAGGGCTTGCTCCCACTGCCCTTGCACAGCCCCCACACCGCCCCCTCCCCGGAACTGCCCGTCTCGGACCACGGTCCCGCCGCGCCGAGTTTGCTGCCCGCTTTGCGTGATGCGGCGTCAGGTGCCAGTGCCAGCACCTGGTCCGCCGTCCAGCGCACCCCCTGCTGAGTCATGCCATCGAAGGTAGATCCCACCACTGACAATCGGGTCGGCGAGCGGCGTCGGCGGGGCGTTTGCGCAGGTCGGAACGCATTGTCAGTGGTGTGGTGCAACGTTGGCGACAGATCCGAACCGGCCGAGCTGGAGGGGGACTTTGCCATGACTGTGTCCGTTGAGCCGACATCCGTCGAAGCGGGGGAGACGCGACCGGCCCAGGCGTTGCGACCGCATGCCGAGGACGCCTTCGCCCACGAACTGGCAGCGCTGGCCGCTCAGGACGACCGTCCGCGTCCGGCCCGCTGGAAGCTGTCGCCGTGGGCCGTGGCCACCTACCTGCTCGGCGGCACGCTGCCCGACGGCACGGTGATCACGCCGAAGTACGTGGGGCCGCGCCGCATCGTCGAGGTCGCCGTCACCACGCTCGCCACCGACCGCGCCCTGCTCCTGCTCGGCGTGCCGGGCACGGCGAAGACCTGGGTGTCCGAGCACTTGGCCGCGGCCGTCAGCGGTGACTCCACCCTGCTGGTTCAGGGCACCGCCGGAACCCCGGAAGAGGCCATCCGCTACGGCTGGAACTACGCGCAGCTGCTCGCGAACGGGCCCAGCCGCCAGGCCCTCGTGCCCAGCCCCGTCATGCGGGCCATGGCGGAGGGCATGACGGCCCGCGTGGAGGAGCTGACCCGGATCCCGGCCGACGTGCAGGACACGCTCATCACGATCCTGTCCGAGAAGACCCTGCCGATACCGGAACTGGGCCAGGAGGTGCAGGCGGTCCGCGGCTTCAACCTGATCGCCACGGCCAACGACCGCGACCGCGGGGTCAACGACCTGTCCAGCGCCCTGCGCCGCCGCTTCAACACGGTGGTGCTGCCGCTGCCGGACAGCCCCGAGGCCGAGGTGGACATCGTCGCGCGGCGCGTCGACCAGATCGGCCGCTCCCTGGACCTGCCGGCCGTGCCGGACGGGCTGGCCGAGATCCGCCGCGTCGTCACGGTCTTCCGGGAGCTGCGCGACGGGGTCACGGCCGACGGCCGGACGAAGCTGAAGTCGCCCAGCGGCACGCTGTCCACGGCCGAGGCGATCTCCGTCGTCACCAGCGGGCTCGCCCTGGCGGCGCACTTCGGCGACGGCGTGCTGCGGCCGGGTGACGTCGCCGCGGGCATCCTCGGCGCGGTGGTCCGCGACCCGGCGGCGGACCGCGTCATCTGGCAGGAGTACCTGGAGACGGTCGTGCGCGAGCGCGACGGCTGGAAGGACTTCTACCGGGCCTGCCGCGAGGTGAGCGCGTGACCGGCACGGGGCGGGGGCGCCGGGCGGCGGGACCGCGGCCGGCGGCGGGTTCGGATCGGGCGTGCGGGACGGGAGGGGGATGACGTGACCGGTGTGGAGAGCACCGCGGGCCGGGGGGCCGGGGCGGGACCGGTGCTGCTCGGGGTGCGGCATCACGGGCCGGGATCGGCGCGGGCGGTGCGGGCGGCGCTGGAGGGCATCCGGCCGCGGGTCGTGCTGATCGAGGGGCCGCCCGAGGCCGACGCGCTGATCCCGCTCGCGGCCGAGGCGGAGATGCGGCCGCCGGTCGCCCTGCTCGCCCACGCGGTGGACGAGCCCGGCCGCTCGGCGTTCTGGCCGCTGGCCGAGTTCTCCCCGGAGTGGGTCGCCGTCCGCTGGGCCCTGGAGCACGACGTACCCGCCCGCTTCATCGACCTGCCGGCCACGCACACGCTGGCCTGGGGAAGGCAGGAGGACGAGGCGGCAGTGGGCGAAGGCCCCCCGGCGGGCGGGACGGCGGCGGACGGGGACACCGCCCCGGACCCGGCCGGCCTGCGGATCGATCCGCTCGGAGTGCTCGCCGAGACCGCCGGTTACGACGACCCGGAGCGGTGGTGGGAGGACGTCGTGGAACACCGGGGCGCGGCAGAGGACGACGCCCTCGCGCCGTTCACCGCGCTCGAGGAGGCCATGACCGCCCTGCGGGAGACCTACGGCAGCGGGGGACTCGACCGGGACCTCGTACGCGAGGCGTACATGCGGCTCCAGGTGCGGGCCGCCGAGCGGGAGTTCGAGGACGCCGTGGCCGTCGTCTGCGGGGCCTGGCACGTACCCGCCCTGCGGCAGAAGACCACCGTCGCCGCCGACAAGGCGCTGCTGAAGGGACTGCCCAAGGTCAAGACGGACATGACCTGGGTGCCGTGGACCCACCGCAGGCTGTCCCGCAGCAGCGGCTACGGGGCCGGCATCGACTCGCCGGGCTGGTACGGGCACCTGTTCAGCGCCCCGGACCGGCCGGTCGAGCGGTGGCTGACCAAGGTGGCGCGGCTGCTGCGCGCCGAGGACCGGATGGTCTCCTCCGCGCATGTCATCGAGGCGGTGCGGCTGGCCGAGACGCTCGCCGCGATGCGCGGCCGTCCGCTGCCCGGCCTGAGCGAGACGACCGACGCGGTGCGGGCGGTGATGTGCGAGGGATCGGACGTACCGATGGCCCTCGTGCGGGACCGGCTCGTCGTGGGGGATGTGCTGGGGGAGGTGCCGCCCTCGGCTCCGGCGGTGCCGTTGCAGCGGGACCTCACCCGGCTGCAACGACGGCTGCGGCTGAAGCCGGAGGCACTGGAGCGGGAGGTCGAGCTCGACCTGCGCAAGGAGAACGACGCCGCCCGCAGCAGACTGCTGCACCGGCTGCGGCTGCTCGGGATCGCGTGGGGCGAACCGGCCGCCTCCCGTGGCAGCACGGGCACTTTCCGGGAGACCTGGCGGCTGCGCTGGGAGCCCGAGCTGGCCGTGCGGGTCGCCGAGGCCGGGGTGTGGGGCACGACCGTGCTGTCCGCGGCGACCGCGAAGGCCGAGGGGGACGCCGTCACCGCCGAGGGCCTGGCCGACGTCACGGGGCTCGCCGAGCGCTGCCTGCTGGCCGAACTGCCCGACGCGCTGCCGACGGTGATGCGGGTCCTCGCCGACCGGGCGGCCCTCGACACGGACGTGGGGCATCTCGCCCAGGCGCTCCCGGCCCTGGTCCGCACTCTGCGCTACGGCGACGTGCGCGGCACGAACACCGGTGCCCTCGCGGAGGTCGCGGCGGGACTCGCCGAGCGCGTCTTCGTCGGACTGCCTCCGGCCTGTGCCGGGCTCGACGCGGACGCCGCCGAGGAGATGCGGCGCCATGTGGACGCGGTGCACGCAGCCGTGGGGCTCCTGGGCGACGCGCCCGCGGAGGGACACGGCAGCCTGAGAGGCCGCTGGCAGTCGGTGCTGCGGGTGCTCTCCGGGCGGGACACCGTGCCCGGGGTGATCCGGGGCCGGGCCGTGCGGCTCCTGCTCGACGACGGGGAGCTGGCGCAGGACGAGGCGGCCGTGCTGATGGGCCTCGTCCTGTCGCCGGGCACCCTGCCCGCGGACGCGGCCGCCTGGATCGAGGGCTTCGTCGGAGGGGGCTCCGGCGGCGGGATGCTCCTGGTGCACGACGAACGGCTGCTGGGGCTGGTCGACGCGTGGCTCACCGGCGTGCCGGCCGAGGCCTTCACCGACGTGCTTCCCCTGCTGCGGCGGACGTTCTCGGCGTACGAGCCCGGGGTGCGCCGGACCCTCGGTGAACTGGTCCGGCGCGGGCCGGGCCCCGGGGGCGGCAGGGCAGCGGCCGGCTCGGGGACACCGGGATTCGCGGCCGAGCTCGACCTGGCGCGCGCGGACGCCGTGCTGCCCGTCGTGCGGCTGCTGCTGGGGCTGGACGACGTGGACGAGAACACCGGTAACGACCTGGCGGGGGTGACGGGATGACGATCCAGGCACGGAAAGAGCGGACGGCGACGCGGGAAGTAGGGGCCATCACGACGGGCGGTCTCCGGGTGGAGGCGCGGCCGGCGAGGGCCGTGCCGGTGATCCCGCTCTGGGAACGGCCTCGCGAGGGAGGACGGCGATGACCCCCCAGGTGACGGACCCGGCGCAGGAGCGGCTGCGGCGGTGGCGGCTGGTCCTCGGGGGCGACGCGGCGGACGGCACCGGCTGTGCGCTGTCGGGGCAGGACGCCGCGATGGACGGGGCGCTCACCGCGCTCTACGGCAGGAAGGACGGCAAGTCACAGGGCGGCCGGGACCGTTCGGCGGGACTCGGGGCGTCGGCACCGTCCGTGGCGCGCTGGCTCGGTGACATCCGGACGTATTTCCCGTCCTCCGTCGTGCAGGTCATGCAGCGCGACGCCATCGACCGGCTCGGCCTCGCCACCCTGCTGCTGGAGCCGGAGATGCTCGAGGCGGTGGAGGCCGACGTGCACCTCGTCGGCACACTGCTCTCCCTCAACAAGGCGATGCCGGAGACCACGAAGGAGACGGCCCGGGCCGTCGTGCGCAAGGTCGTCGACGACCTGGAGAAGCGGCTCGCCACCCGCACCCGGGCCACCCTCACCGGCGCCCTCGACCGCAGCGCCCGCATCAGCCGGCCGCGTCACCACGACATCGACTGGAACCGCACCATCGCGGCCAACCTCAAGCACTACCTGCCCGAGTACCGGACGATCGTGCCGGAGCGGCTCATCGGGTACGGCCGGGCGGCGCAGTCCACCAAGAAGGAGGTCATCCTCTGTATCGATCAGTCGGGATCCATGGCGGCATCGGTGGTCTACGCATCGGTGTTCGGGGCGGTCCTCGCCTCGATGCGGACGATCTCCACGCGACTCGTCGTCTTCGACACGGCGGTCGTCGACCTCACGGACCAGCTGGACGACCCGGTGGACGTGCTGTTCGGCACCCAGCTCGGCGGTGGCACGGACATCAACCGGGCGCTCGCCTACTGCCAGTCGCAGATCACCCGGCCCGCCGAGACGGTGGTCGTGCTGATCAGCGACCTCTACGAGGGCGGCATTCGCAACGAGATGCTCAAGCGGGTCTCCGCGATGAAGGCGTCGGGGGTGCAGTTCGTGACGCTGCTGGCGCTCTCGGACGAGGGGGCACCGGCGTACGACCGCGAGCACGCGGCGGCGCTCGCGGCGCTGGGGGCACCGGCGTTCGCGTGTACGCCCGACCTGTTCCCCGAGGTGATGGCGGCGGCGATCGAGAAGCGGCCGTTGCCGATACCGGACGCGGCGTGAGGCTCCGCGTGTGCCGGCGTACCGTCGCCCGGTGTGCGGCAGCGCACCGGACATGACGGCCCGTCGGTAGGCAAGGGCTTGCGCAACCTCCGCACTCCCGTGCGAGGATCGGCGCCTGCTCGGCCGTGTGTGCTGGTGGCCGGGTGGTACCGCTTCCGTCGCACGGGAGGAAGCCCCCCACGTGACCTGGTCAGCAGCCCCGCCCGAGGCCGCGTTGCGCGTGCCGCGCACAGCGCTCGGGCGGCGTGCGCTCCAAGTGACGCTGCTGGCGGGCGGGTTGCCGGCCATCGGGCTGGTGTGGGGTGAACGGGCCCATGCCGCGGGCTCGGTGGAAACGCCGCCGGAGGTCCGTGCCCGGCAGGTGATCAGCGGCCCTGAGCTGCTGGAGCGACCGCATGTTCACCGGCCGGCCCGGTCCGGCCGCGTTTCCGGTGCGGGCCGTGTCGTTCGGGCTGCGGGTGAGGTGCCCACTTCACCCGCGCTTCAGGGCGTGTCCGCGATCCCGCACTCGCCCCCGCTACCCACCTCCCCCGCGCTCCCGGACAAGCCCCTGCTCCCGAGCAGGCCCGGGCTTCCCACCTCGCCCAGGCTCCCGGTCTCGCCTGCGGCCCTCGCCTCGCCCGCGCCCCCGGACGAGCCCGCGCTCCCGAGCGGGCCCGGGCTTCCCACCTCGCCGGCGCTCCCCGTCCTGTCCCGGCTGCTCCTCCCGCCCGGCGGGCTTGGGGTGATACCCGGTACGCACGCAGGGATCCCCTGGGTGCCCAGGTGGCCGGGGCGCCTCGTACTACCGGGTGGCCACCGGCTGCCCGCCTCGGTCGCGGCCGTTCCGCAGCAGTGGGCCGGGACGGCTGGGGAGGAGTCTGTGCTCCCTGAGCGGGCCGGGGTGGCCGGTGTCGCCGGCCGGGGGCTGCACGGCGCCAGCGGCACCCAGCGGATCAGAGGCCCGGTCCGGGACCGGACAGGTCACTGTCGGTGCGGCCACGGCAGCGGCCACGGCCACGTCGGTCGGCCCGGCCCCACTGCGTCGCCCGCCACCGCCGGACGCACCTCCGCCCACTGCCCGTCCGGCGGCCGTCCCGGCGGCGTGGCCGGGGGTCGGGTGACGGCCGACGGCCGATCGTCGCGGCATGGCGACGCCCCCGCCGTCACCCCGCGCCTCCCCGCACCGCTCGGTCCGCTGCCCGGGGCATGCACCCGCACCTCTGCGGGCGGCACCGGGAGCAGCCAGAGGGGCGTCCCCCTCTTCCCCGGCTAGTTCCGCAGGCCGTGCAGGCCCGATCGGTGGGGCCGCGCGGCGCTCCTCCCCAGTCGCTTCACGAGGCCTCACGCCCGGACGGCCGAAAGCCGTCGGTCGTCCGAAGCGGAAACCCCCGTGAAGGGGCCGGGTGGTCCCCAACGGGGTGGGGACGACCAGGCCCGCACCCCGGAGAACCGGGCCCTGAACGGGGCCTCGGCGCTCCTTCGGCGGTGTCCGGCGGGCCTCACCGGGCCAACCCCAACCCGGTGAGGCCCCTCACCCGCTCCTCACACCCGGCACGCCGTGCCAGAGAGCGCGGCATCATGTGACAGGTATCACCGCTCAGGTGTGACCCTCGATTTAGAGGCCCCCCGCAAGCAGCGATAACCTGCGAGACGGACATGCCGCGCGCTCGGACACCGTGTGCGCCTCCCTTGTGACAGACAGCGGACGTCACGTTGCCCTCGCGGCACGCCCACGCAGACAACGAACCGCGAGATCACTGATAGGGACGGAAGCGCGTGGACCTGTTCGAGTACCAGGCGAGGGACCTCTTCGCCAAGCACGATGTACCGGTGCTGGCCGGTGAAGTCATCGACACGCCTGAGGCGGCCCGCGCAGCCACCGAGCGCCTCGGTGGCAAGTCCGTCGTCAAGGCCCAGGTGAAGGTCGGCGGCCGTGGCAAGGCCGGTGGCGTCAAGCTCGCCGCCACCCCCGACGAGGCGGTCGAGCACGCGACCAACATCCTCGGCATGGACATCAAGGGCCACACGGTCCACAAGGTGATGATCGCCGAGACGGCCCCGGAGATCGTGGAGGAGTACTACGTCTCCTTCCTCCTGGACCGTGCCAACCGCACCTTCCTCTCCATCGCGTCCGTCGAGGGCGGCATGGAGATCGAGGAGGTGGCGGCCACCCGCCCCGACGCCGTCGCCAAGACGCCGATCGACGCCAACGAGGGCGTGACCGAGGAGAAGGCCCGCGAGATCGTCGCGGCCGCCAAGTTCCCGGCCGAGGTCGCTGACAAGGTCGTGAACGTCCTGGTCAAGCTGTGGGACACCTTCATCAAGGAGGACGCCCTCCTGGTCGAGGTCAACCCGCTGGCCAAGGTCGCCTCCGGTGACGTCATCGCCCTGGACGGCAAGGTCTCCCTGGACGAGAACGCCGAGTTCCGCCAGCCGGAGCACGAGGCCCTCCAGGACAAGGACGCGGCCAACCCGCTCGAGGCCGCCGCCAAGGAGAAGAACCTCAACTACGTCAAGCTCGACGGCGAGGTCGGCATCATCGGCAACGGCGCGGGTCTCGTCATGAGCACCCTTGACGTCGTCGCCTACGCCGGTGAGGCGCACGGTGGGGTCAAGCCCGCCAACTTCCTCGACATCGGTGGCGGCGCCTCCGCCGCTGTCATGGCCAACGGCCTGGAGATCATCCTCGGCGACCCGGACGTGAAGTCCGTCTTCGTCAACGTCTTCGGTGGCATCACCGCCTGTGACGAGGTCGCCAACGGCATCGTCCAGGCGCTGCAGCTGCTCAAGGACAAGGGCGAGGACGTCACCAAGCCGCTCGTCGTCCGTCTGGACGGCAACAACGCCGAGCTGGGTCGCAAGATCCTCTCCGACGCCAACCACCCGCTGGTCCAGCGCGTGGACACCATGGACGGCGCGGCCGACAAGGCCGCCGAGCTCGCGGCTGCTGCGAAGTAAGGGACGAGGGACTACACAGCCATGGCTATCTTCCTCAACAAGGACAGCAAGGTCATCGTCCAGGGCATGACCGGTGCCACGGGCATGAAGCACACCAAGCTCATGCTGGCCGACGGCACGAACATCGTCGGTGGCGTCAACCCGCGCAAGGCGGGCACGTCCGTCGACATCGACGGCACCGAGATCCCGGTCTTCGGCACGGTCGCCGAGGCGATCGAGAAGACGGGCGCCAACGTATCCGTCCTCTTCGTCCCGCCGGCCTTCGCCAAGGCCGCCGTCGTCGAGGCCATCGACGCCGAGATCCCGCTCGCGGTCGTCATCACCGAGGGCATCGCCGTCCACGACTCGGCCGCGTTCTACGCCTACGCCGTGTCCAAGGGCAACAAGACCCGGATCATCGGCCCGAACTGCCCCGGTCTCATCACCCCGGGCCAGTCCAACGCCGGCATCATCCCGGGCGACATCACCAAGCCGGGCCGCATCGGCCTGGTCTCGAAGTCCGGCACGCTGACGTACCAGATGATGTACGAGCTGCGGGACATCGGCTTCTCCTCCGCCGTCGGCATCGGTGGCGACCCGGTCATCGGCACCACGCACATCGACGCCCTGGCCGCGTTCGAGGCGGACCCCGACACCGACCTGATCGTCATGATCGGTGAGATCGGCGGCGACGCCGAGGAGCGGGCCGCGGCCTTCATCAAGGAGAACGTGAAGAAGCCGGTCGTCGGCTACGTCGCGGGCTTCACCGCGCCCGAGGGCAAGACCATGGGCCACGCCGGCGCCATCGTCTCCGGCTCCTCCGGCACGGCCGCCGCGAAGAAGGAGGCCCTCGAGGCCGCCGGCGTCAAGGTCGGCAAGACGCCGACCGAGACGGCCAAGCTGGCGCGCGAGATCCTCGCGGGCTGAACCAGGCCAGAGCTCATCGGTGGGCCCGCTCCCTGCACAGGGAGCGGGCCCACCGCCGTTTCCGAGCCCCCACCGCCGTTTCCGCCGCTTCCCCGCCCCCATCCGCCGTGTTCGCGCTCCCGCAGCCCCTCACCAAGGCTGCGGAAGCAACCGTTCCGGACCCTGCTGCTCCTCCTCGCGCAGCTTCGCGCGCAGTTCCCGCTCCGACTCCGACAGCGGCCCGGGCGCGACCGGCGGCGGCACGCCCTGAACCGTCTCTCCCGCCGGGACCGGTGGCTCGTAGTGGGTGGGGGCCGTGCGGGCGGTCAGGGCCGTGGTGCCGATCAGCGCGGCCGTGAAGGCGATGGCGGCCCGGGTCCAGAAGCGGGCACGGCGCTCCCCGCCCCTGCGGACGGTCAGCGGCTTGGAGGCCCGCAGCCGCTCGGTGGAGGCCAGTTCGACGAGCCGCCAGTGCAGTGTCTCCGGGTCCGCCAGCTCCGGCAGCCGTTCGGCGACGGCCTCGCGGGCGTGCGCCAGCCGGTTCACCGCGGCGCGGGTGCTCGCCTCCGTCTCCGCCGCCGTCTCCGGCAGGCCGAGGCCGACCCCGTCGTAGAGCACCAGCGTGCGGCGGTAACACGGGGGGAGCCTCAGCAGGGTGTCCATCAGCGCGCGGTCGAAGGCGTCGGACGGGGGCGGCTCGGGGTACCGGTAGCGGGGCCGGAGCCGGTGCCACGGGGAGAGCGCGCACTCGTACGCCACCGCGCGCACCCAGCCCGCCGGGTCGCGGTCGCGGGCCACCTCGGGCCAGCGCTGCCAGGCGATCTGGAAGGCCCGTTCCACGGACTCCCGGGCCAGTTCACGGCGGCCGGTCAGCAGATAGGTCTGCCGCACGAGCGCGGGGGCGCAGAAGGCGTAGAGCGCGTCGAAGGCCTCGTCGGGGGTCAGGGCGGTGACGGCGTCGTCCGGCCGGCGCGGTGACATCGTGCGCGGACGGCCGGTGAGGATGACGCGGTGCCCGTGCGGGACGGGGTCGTGGCTGCGGTCGGGGACGGTGACCGGGCCGCGCCCCCGGTCCTTGGCGGCGGGCCGTTTCCGGTCGGTGGCGGCACCCTTGCGTCGCGCCCGGGTGGCTCGCCGTGCGGCGGCCGCCTCGGAGGCGGGGGCCGGCTCACCGGTGTCGGCGGTCGCCTCCTGAGGGGCGGTCACCTCCGCCTCGTCGCCCAGTGAGTCGAGCAGCTTCGCGTACTTCTCCCCTTTGCGCCCACGCGGCGTGGAGCGGCCGGTCTCCCACCCGCGCACCGTCTCGCTGGTGACGCCCACCCGGGAGGCCAGCTGAGCACGCGTCAGCGAGGCGGCCTCGCGCAGGCGTCGGCGTTCCTTCGGCGGGGGGAGGGGGATGGCAGGGCTCTGCGTCACAGGGCGCCCCTCCGTCCGGAAAAGTACATAAACGTATATTGAGCGACACAACGGTGGTTCGCCTGTTACGACGGGAAAGCGCGTGTCGTTGGGAGCATGGCGGTCGTGACCGAGATGACCGCTCGCCGACGTTCGCCGTCGCCCCTGCTCAGCCGGATGCGCGACCGCTCGCCCGGACTGGCGGGCGGCCTCATGGGAGGCGCGCTGGCGGCGGGCCTGGGGCTCGCGTCGTTCGCCGTGCTCGTGATGCTGCTGTGGATCAGTTCGCCGTACCCGGACAGCGGCCCCGGCGGTGCGATGCACGTGGCGGCGGCGCTGTGGCTGCTGGCGCACGGTGCCGAGCTGGTCCGCTCGGACACGCTCTCCGGTGTCCCCGCCCCCCTGGGTGTTCCGCCCCTGCTGTTGCTGACGCTGCCGGTGTGGTTGCTGCACCGGGCGGGACGGGACGCCGTGGACGGCGGAGAGGACGAGGACGACGAGTCCGGCACCGACCTCCGGCCGGTCGCGCCCCCGCCCCTCGTGGCCCCGCGCACGGCATGGACGGGTGTCGTCCTCGGCTACCTCGCCGTCGCCGCGCCCGCCGCCCTGTACGCCGCCGGCGGTGTGCTGCGCCCGTCGTGGGGGTGGACGGGGGTGTGCGTCCCGCTGGTCGCCGTCGTGGCGGCGGGGGCGGGTGTGTGGTCGGCGTACGGCTGTCCGCACCGGCCGCTGCGGCGGCTGCTGCGCGTGCTGCCGACGGGAGTACGTCCGCTGGTGCTCGGCCCGGACGGCCGCCCGGGTGTCGCCGCCCGGGCCGCGGTCGCCGGGACGGCGGTGCTCCTCGGGGGCGGTGCGCTGCTGATGACGGTGTCACTGCTGGGGCACGGAGCGACGGCCCAGGCGTCGTTGCTCCGGCTGACCGAGGGGTGGTCGGGGCGGTTCGCCGTGCTGCTGCTGTGCGCGGCTCTGCTCCCCAACGCGGCGGTGTGGGGCGCCGCCTACGCCCTCGGCCCGGGTTTCGCCCTCGGCGCCGGGTATGCGGTCGGCCCGCTGTCCTCGGCACCGGCTCCGTACCTGCCGCCCTTTCCGCTGCTGGCGGCGGTGCCGGAGGCGGGGGAGGGGACGCCGGTGCACTGGGCGGCAGCCGGGCTGGTGGCGGTGGCCGCCGGGCTGACCGTCGGCTGGACGGTGGCCGAGGCCGCGGCAGTCGGGGAGCCGGGCGGGACGCGGCCGGGCCGCCCGCGTCCGCAGGTCGTCTGGTCGGCCGGCCGCACCGCCCGTGCGGCGGCGCTGGCGTCGGTGCTGGGCGCGGCGGTGCTCGGAGCTCTGGCCGCCCTGTCGGGCGGCCCCCTCGGCTCCGACGTGCTGTCCCGCTTCGGCCCGGTGTGGTGGCAGGTCGCCGCCGCGACCGTGGCCTGGCTGGGACTGCTGGCCATCCCGACGGCGGTGGGCGTACGGGCCTGGCGCTGCCGCACGCCCGGGACGGACGAGCCGAAGATCGGCAAGCAGCGCGAGGACGCGGCCGAGGTCCCTGACGGGGCCGGCCGGCTCCGACAGGGCTCCCGGCGCGGCCGAGGCTGGTTCACCCGCACCTCGGTCGCCGGGATCGCCGGAGTGGTCGGCGGCACCGGTGCCGCCGACCCGGACAGGCCTGCCGGACGGGCCGACGGCACTCGTGCCGGGGGTGAGGAGGACCTGTTCGGCTTCTGGGGCGCCGGTGCCGCCGACGCTGCCCGGGGGGCCGCGGGTGCCGAGGCCGCCGGGGGCGCCGGAGAGACCCGGGGAAGCCGGGCCGCCGGGTGGGCCGGAGGCGAGGACGAGGCCCTCGGTCCGTGGGGCGGCGCGCTCGCCGACACCGAGGACGACCCCCGGTACGGATCCCTCGGCCAGGACCCGGACGCCGACACCGACCGGAGGCGCTACGGCTTTCCGCCCTCCGGCCCGGCTCCCGAGCGCCGCGACCCTCAGGCCCCGCCCGACCGGCCCGCCGCGCCGGAAAGGTCCTGAGGCGTCAGTCGTCCGTCCCCAGCAGCCCCCGGAGCTCCTCCGGCAGCAGCGAGGTGCAGGCCTGCTCCGCCTCGTTGGTAAGGGCGTCGGTGGTGCAGGTGTAGTAGTCGCGGTAGACCATCTGTGCCGTGAAGGACGCGGCGACCAGGGCGATCGCGAGGGACGCCGTGACCAGGCCGGTCACCGCCGCCGTCGTCGGGCGGCCGCCCTGCGGCTCGGGAGCGGGGGAGTCCGGGTCGGGCCTGCGGGGCTTGGCGCGCAGGGAGCTGATGGCCCAGTACAGGGCCAGCGCGCCGAGCAGCAGGGCCACGTACGGCCAGCTGAAGAGGGCGAAGAAGAAGGCCCACATGCCCGACAGCAGCGCATAGCGGGCCCGGCGCTGCACGGGGTCCGTCGGGTCCCAGCGCATGTTCGGGCCGCCGCCCTGCGGTCCGCCCTGGCCCTCGGGCCCGCTGCGGGGGCGCTCACCGAAGCCGCCGGGGGAGCGGCCGGGCTGCTGGTCGCTCCACTGGCTGCCCCAGGGCGCGCGGTCGCGACCGCCGCCGTCCTGTGAGCCGTGGGAGTCCTCGGAGCCGTCACCCGTGGGCCGCCGGGGCTGCCAGGGCCGGTCCGGCGTGCCCTCGGGCGGCGGGGCGAAGGGGTTGTCCTCCTGGGACCCGCGCCCCCGCCCGTGCCCGCCGTCCCCGCCGGAAGGCGCGTCGGGCGGTGAGCTGGGGCGCTCCCGCAGCAGCACGGCGCCGCGCTCCCCTCCCTGCGGCGACAGCTGGGGGAACGTGAGGAGTCGCAGGCTGCGGTCCGGCATCAAAGTGAGCGTCTTCCCGTTGATGAGGAGGAATGGGTGGACAGAACGGAACGGCGTCGGACCCGGGTCCGTCACCTCCTGAACGCACCACGTCCGGACGTCGTTCCCGAACCGGCTCCGCCCAGACGCTACCTTCCGGCCCCGCCCCCGTCCCGTGGGGGCCGTCCGGTGTGCCGGTATCGTTGCTGACGGTCGGCCGGTTCGTAGGCTTCCCCGTATCCGGGGAGGCAAAGCATTTGTATGAATGCACAAAGTGCCGGATGCCCGGCCGCCCTGGACAGACGCTCCCCCGAGAAAGGCCTCCATCGTGGCCGCCAAGCCCGTGGCCCCGCGCGCCAAGCGCCTTGTCGTGCTGGTCTCCGGATCCGGCACCAACCTCCAGGCGCTGCTCGACGAGATCGCCGCCGTCGGTGCGCGGGAGTACGGGGCCGAGGTCGTGGCCGTCGGCGCGGACCGCACGGGCATCGAGGGACTGGCCCGCGCCGAGCGCGCCGGGCTGCCGACCTTCGTGTGCAGGGTCAAGGACCACGGCACCCGCGAGGAGTGGGACGCCGCCCTGGCCGAGGCCGTCGCCGCGCACGCCCCGGACCTCGTCGTCTCCGCCGGGTTCATGAAGATCGTCGGCAAGGAGTTCCTGGCGCGGTTCGGTGGGCGGTTCGTCAACACCCACCCCGCCCTGCTGCCCAGTTTCCCGGGAGCCCACGGCGTGCGGGACGCGCTCGCGTACGGCGCCAAGGTCACCGGCTGCACCGTCCACTTCGTCGACGACGGCGTCGACACCGGGCCGATCATCGCGCAGGGCGTGGTGGAGATCCGGGACGAGGACGACGAAGGCGCTCTGCACGAGCGCATCAAGGAAGTCGAGCGAAGGCTGCTCGTCGAGGTCGTGGGGCGCCTCGCCCGCAACGGCTATCGCATTGAGGGACGAAAGGTAGTTATCCAGTGACCGCCGAGAGCAACAAGCGGCCCCTTCGCCGGGCGCTCGTCAGCGTCTACGACAAGACCGGCCTGGAAGAGCTGGCGCGCGGGCTCCACGAGGCCGGGGTCGAGCTCGTCTCCACCGGTTCCACCGCCGCGAAGATCGCCGCTGCCGGCGTCCCCGTCACCAAGGTCGAGGAGCTCACCGGCTTCCCCGAGTGCCTGGACGGCCGGGTGAAGACGCTGCACCCGCGCGTGCACGCCGGCATCCTCGCCGACCTGCGCCTGGACAGCCACCGCGAGCAGCTCGCCGAGCTGGGTGTCGAGCCGTTCGACCTCGTCGTCGTCAACCTCTACCCGTTCCGCGAGACCGTCGCCTCCGGCGCCTCCCCGGACGAGTGCGTGGAGCAGATCGACATCGGCGGCCCGTCGATGGTCCGCGCCGCCGCCAAGAACCACCCGTCGGTCGCGGTCGTCACCAGCCCCGCCCGCTACGCCGACGTGCTCAAGGCCGTCCAGAGCGGCGGCTTCGACCTCACCACCCGCAAGCGGCTCGCCGCCGAGGCCTTCCAGCACACGGCCGCCTACGACGTGGCCGTCGCCTCCTGGTTCGCCTCCTCCTACGCGCCCGTCGACGAGTCGCGGTTCCCCGACTTCCTCGGCGCCACCTGGGAGCGCGAGCACACCCTGCGCTACGGCGAGAACCCGCACCAGCCCGCCGCGCTCTACGTCTCCGGCACCGGCGGCCTCGCCGAGGCCGAGCAGCTGCACGGCAAGGAGATGTCGTACAACAACTACACGGACACGGACGCCGCCCGCCGTGCCGCGTACGACCACGCCGAGCCGTGCGTGGCGATCATCAAGCACGCCAACCCCTGCGGCATCGCGATCGGCGCGGACGTCGCCGAGGCGCACCGCAAGGCGCACGCCTGCGACCCGCTGTCCGCGTTCGGCGGCGTGATCGCCGTCAACCGCCCGGTCAGCAAGGAGATGGCCGAGCAGGTCGCGGAGATCTTCACCGAGGTCATCGTGGCGCCGGACTACGAGGACGGCGCCCTGGAGGCCCTCACCAAGAAGAAGAACATCCGCGTGCTGCGCTGCCCCGAGGGCCCGGCCGCCCCGGTCGAGGTCAAGCCGATCGACGGCGGCGCGCTGCTCCAGGTCACCGACCGCCTCCAGGCCGACGGCGACGACCCGGCCAACTGGACGCTGGCGACGGGCGAGGCGCTGAGCGCCGACGAGCTGGCCGAGCTGGCGTTCGCCTGGAAGGCCTGCCGCGCGGTGAAGTCCAACGCGATCCTGCTCGCCAAGGACGGCGCCTCGGTCGGCGTCGGCATGGGGCAGGTCAACCGGGTCGACTCCGCGAAGCTGGCCGTCGAGCGGGCGGGTGCCGAGCGTGCCGCGGGCGCGTACGCCGCGTCGGACGCGTTCTTTCCCTTCCCGGACGGCCTGGAGATCCTCACCGCGGCCGGAGTGAAGGCCGTGGTCCAGCCCGGCGGTTCGGTCCGTGACGAACTGGTCGTCGAGGCCGCGCAGAAGGCCGGCGTCACGATGTACTTCACGGGGACGCGGCACTTCTTCCACTGACACATGCGGCGGAGCGGGCCGGCGCCGGAGCCGGCCCGCTCAGTGCCGCGTGGGACTCAGCCGTCGACCTCGTACCGCCCGGCCACCAGGAAGTGCCGCGGCTCCTGCGGAGTGCCGTCGATGGCGTCCTCGGCGGCCGCAGCTCACTTCGCACTGCGCAGTGCGGCCCACGTCTCGGATCCGACCTTGCCGTTCGGGTTCAGTCCCCCGGCCCGCTGGAACGCCCGCACCGCCGCGTCGGTGTCCTTGCCGAACCGGCCGTCCCCGTCCCCGGCGCCCAGGTCGTAGCCGCGTCGGGTCAGCATGCACTGCACCTGCACGACGCGCGGGCCGCTGTCGCCGCGGCGGGTGAGTTCGGTGCCGGAGTAGGAGGTGCACTCGGAGAGCCAGGGCGGGGTGGCGGACTGCGTGGCGGTACTGGTGGAGGTGGGGGCCGGTGCGTCGCCGCTGTCGGTGTCGCCGTTGCCGGAGGTCGCGGTGGCGCCGCCGTCGGGGGCGGTCCCTGCTCCGCCGGCACCGCCCGCCGGCCCTGAGGCACCGCTGTCGGCGTCCTCCCGTGCCCCCGCCCGCGTGCCGGACTGCTTCTCTTCGAGGGCGGACGGCGAGGCGGACGAGCTGGGCGGGACCGAGTTCGGTCCGCCGAGGTGGGTGACGTCGGCGGAGGCCCTCGGTGCGGCGATCGCGCTGTGGTCGCGCTCCGGGAGAAGGAGGAAGAAGGCGCCCGCGGCCACCGCCGCCGTGGCGAGGACGGCCGCCACAGCGAGCCAGGTCGCCTTCCGCTCACGGCGGTCGGCGTGAGCGCCGGTGGGGGACACGGCCGGGGCGGAGGGGGTGTGCTGGACGGGCGGTGCCGCAGGGCGGCCGTGGCGTCCCGGCGGCGTCGGCGCGCGGAAGCGGCTGGTCCCCTCGGTGGCGGAACGTTCCAGCAGCTCACAGGCCTGCTGCCGGGTGAGCAACCGGGTGGCCAGCGGTTCCTGCCAGGAAGAAGCAGCGCCGTCGCCGCGCGCCGCGGCCGTGTCGGTCAACTGCCGCGGGGTGGGCCGCCCGGCCGGGTCCTTGGCGAGGCAGGCGGACAACAGCGCGGTCAGCGCGGGGTCGGCGGCCGTCAATCCGGCCATGACCTCTCGTCTGGGCTCTTCGAAGGCGACCCGGTGCATGACGTCCACGCCCGTGCCGTCGCCGAAGGGGGCGCGCCCGGTGGCGGCGTAGACGATCGTGCAGGCGAGGGAGAAGACGTCGGAGGCGCTGTCGCACCGCCCCTCGCGCAGATACTCGGGCGCCATGAAGGCGGGTGTGCCGACCCGGTTGCCCGTAGCTGTGATCGCGCTGCTGTCGACGGCCCGCGCGATGCCGAAGTCGATGATGTGCGCGCCCTGCGGCGAAAGGACCACGTTGGACGGCTTGAGGTCCCGGTGTACGACCCCGGCGGCGTCCAGTGCCGACAGGGCCCGCCCCAGCTCCGCCACCAGCCGCCACACGGCTGCCGGTTCGAGCGCACCGCACTCGCGGACGGCTTCGGCGAGGTTGAGGCCGGGCAGGTACCGGGTCGCCATCCACAACAGATCGTCCTCGAACCCGCTGCCGAGCAGCTGTGGCGCGTGCGGCGTACGCAGCCGGGTGTGGACGGAGGCCTCCCGCTCGAAACGCCGCCGGAACCGGGGGTCCTCGGCGTACTCGGGGCGGATCACCTTGACGGCGGCGAGACCGGGGGCGTCGTCGGCGGCGCGCGCGAGGTAGACGCGGCCCATGCCGCCGCTGCCGAGCAGCCCGAGGGGTAAGTAGGGGCCGATCCGCTCCGGGTCCCTGGCCCGTAACGGACTCGCGCCCGCCTGTTCCAGCGCGGTGTCTCCGGACGCTGGAGAGTACGGCGGCATCGGCCGTCGGTCTGACATGGGCCCCCCGATGAGCTGCGGTCTCGCAACGATTGCTCGCGTCAAGCCAGTTGGGCGGAAAGGCTACCGTCCCCGGGGTGGGAGCGGCGAGAACTCCGGCGCACCGACCGGCCACCGTCGCCGAACCTACGGCCCGCCCGGTGGGCCGTGCTGCCGCCCTCGCACCGAGCCGGACGTCCGAAGGAACCGGGACCGGGGCGGGACCGTCGGACCAGGGCGACGCACCAGGGCCGTGCCCCCCTCGTACGGGTGGGACACGGCCCTTGGATGCGATGCGTGTGTGTGAACCGGTCCGTTCGACCGGGTCCGTTCAGTACCGGGGGCGGTTGAACCAGGCCTTGCCGGCCGCGTTGCCGACGAAGACGGCCACCAGGATGGCGAGGATCGTGTGCACCAGGCCCACGATGACGAACGGGTAGATGCCGAGGACCGCCGTGATGATGGCGAAGACCAGGATGGTGACCCGGGCGCCGTTGCCGCCGTTCTTGAACTTCGTCGCCAGGACCGCCGCGAACACCAGCCAGGCCAGGCCGAACACCACGTAGCCCCAGATCAGGCCGGTCGAGTCACCGACCAGGTCCTGGAAGGCGGTGTTGTCCTTGAGGGACTCGTCGTCCTTCGCGGCGTTCAGCGCGACGGCGGAGAAGGCGAAGATGGCCACACCGAGGACCTGAAGGCCGACGATGACCCACATCATCACGCGGGCCGCGCTCACCGAGCCCGGCATCGTGGTCGGCGCGGCGGGACCGCCGTAGGGAGAGACCGGAGGGGCCTGCGGGTAGCCGTAACCGGGAGCCTGCCCCTGGTCCTGCGGGTATCCGTAGCCCGGCTGCTGCGGCTGCTGCCCCTGGGGAGCGCCGTAGGGGTTGTTGGGGTCGCCGTAGCTCATGGGGCTCTTTCCTCCGTTGGTCCGAGTGCGGGGACGACGCGTGACATCCGCACGGAGGAAATCTTCAGTAGTGCGACCGTCCCCCCGTTGAGCTGCCCGCGGCACTTGTCGGGTCATCGTTCTGCACCACTGACCGGCTTGTCCAGCCGCATTCCCGATGTGTTGTCCAAGTGCAACATCGCTGATCATGGGCGGATACGGGAGGAGGGACCCCCGGGTGCCCGGATTGCGGTCGGATTGGAACCGCGGCGGGGTCATCCGCGAGGATGGGGTCATGACCGCCCAGATTCTCGATGGCAAGGCCACCGCAGCCGCGATCAAGTCCGATCTGACCGCCCGCGTGGCGGCGCTGAAGGAGAAGGGCGTCACGCCCGGCCTCGGCACGATCCTGGTCGGGGACGACCCCGGCAGCCAGAAGTACGTCGCCGGCAAGCACCGCGACTGCGCGCAGGTGGGCATCGCCTCCATCCAGCGCGAACTGCCCGCCACGGCCACCCAGGAGGAGATCGAGGCGGCCGTCCGCGAGTTGAACGAGGACCCGGCCTGCACCGGTTACATCGTCCAACTGCCGTTGCCCCGCGGCATCGACGAGAACCGCATCCTGGAGCTGATGGACCCGGACAAGGACGCGGACGGACTGCACCCCATGAACCTGGGGCGCCTCGTCCTCAACGAGCCCGCCCCGCTGCCCTGCACACCCAACGGCGTGCTGACCCTGCTCCGTCAGTACGGGGTGGAGATCAAGGGTGCCGAGGTCGTGGTCGTCGGACGCGGTGTGACCATCGGCCGCCCGATGCCGCTGCTGCTCACCCGCCGCAGCGAGAACGCGACCGTGACCCAGTGCCACACCGGCACGCGTGACCTGTCGGCGCACCTCAAGCGCGCCGACATCATCGTCGCCGCGGCCGGTTCCGCCCATCTGATCCGCGCCGAGGACGTCAAGCCCGGCGCGGCCGTCCTCGACGTCGGCGTCTCGCGCAGCGCGGAGGGCAAGATCGTGGGCGACGTCCACCCCGATGTCGCCGAGGTCGCCGCCTGGATCTCCCCGAACCCCGGCGGGGTCGGCCCGATGACCCGCGCCCAGCTGCTCGTGAACGTGGTCGAGGCGGCGGAGCGCAGTGTCGGCTGAGCACCGGGCCCCGACCGGGCACGAGACGCCCGAAGGGCGGGAGTCGCCGAGCGGGCACGACGCGCCGGAGGACATCACCGTCCGGGATCCCATCAGCGCGCCCGACGCCGAAGGGCGGCCGCGGCGGGTCACCCGGCGCTTCCCGCTGTTCACCAAGGACACCGCGCGCCCCGAGGGCGGTGGCCGGGCTGCTCCCCGGGACGCGCCCGCACCGGCCCGGCAGTGGCCCGTGCTCGCCGTGCTGGGGCTGACGGGGCTGGGGCTGCTGGTGACCGCGGTCGACCAGTTCCGTGTCGGGACGTTGCTGATCGGCGCCGCCCTGCTCGGCGGCGGTGCGCTGCGCTGGCTGTTGCCGGACGTCGGCATGCTCGCGGTCCGCTCCCGCTTCACGGACATCGTCACTTACAGCGTGCTGGGTCTGGTGATCGTCCTGCTGGCGCTGATGGCACAGCCGAATCCGTTGCTTCAGATCCCGTTCCTCAAGGACACGCTGCACTTCACCGTCACGAACGAGTGACCGGGCGGCGACCCGTCCTCTCCCCCGAGAAAGGACGGGCCGCCGTCCCGCCCCACCCTCCGGCACGGCGAACGGCCTGTTCAACGGCTGTGAGCGCGCTGTGGCACGGAAGTGACAGTTCCGGTACGTCGTGCTTCCGATTAGGCACGAAGTGGTGCGAGCACGGGGTGGGCGTGGACAATCGGGACGGTCCAGGGTGTATCGCGCGCGGTCACCATGCTCCAGTGCGCCCCCCGTCAGGGAACTGAGATCCTGAGTGGGCGCATCCCTGTGGGTATCCAGAACGGGGAACCGGCCGAGGCCGCCGCGCGCGGGGCGAACAGCGCGAGAAATATCAGCACGTACCGGGGGGAAGAGGGGGAGCAATGCCTCGTTGGAAGGCCTTGCCGGATGAGCTCGATCCACAGATCAGGGAGTTCACCAGTCAGCTGCGCCGGCTCGTCGACCGCAGTGGTCTGAGCATCGCGTCGGTGGCGGACCGCACGGGTTACAGCAAGACGTCGTGGGAGCGTTATCTGAACGGCCGGCTGCTCGCGCCGAAGGGTGCGATCGTCGCCCTGGCCGAGGTCACCGGCACCAATCCGGTGCACCTCACCACCATGTGGGAGCTCGCCGAGCGTGCCTGGAGCCGCTCGGAGATGCGGCACGACATGACGATGGAGGCCATACGGATCTCCCAGGCGCGCGCCGCCCTCGGGGAGTTCGGCGGGCAGGACTTCACCGACCCCAAGGCCGGTGGCAGAGCGGCGTCCGCGGGCGAGGGCAGAGCGGCGTCGGCGGGCAGCGGCACACCCCCTCGCCGCGGTGGCACCACCGTCACGCCGGGTGTCGCGGGACCGGCCGGTGTGGTCCCGAGCGTGCCGGTGCAGCCGACGGCCCCTGAGGTCCAGGACTCCACCGGCTCGGATGTGCGGGAGGGGAGCGGCCGGGCCGCCGAGCCCGAGGTCAACTCATGGGGGCTGGCCGGGTACCAGGGTCCGTCGCCGACCCGCGGGCGCTCCGCCGGGCCCGGCACCGACCGGGGCTCCCGGCCCGGCCAGGGTTCCGGTGCCTCCGCCGGTTCGCCCGGCGGACCGGGCCGGACCCCGGGCGCCGGGGCGGGCTCGTACGGCGAACCGCAGGACGCCGTTCCGGCCCGGGCCGGGGCGAGCGGCGGTGCCGGTGGTTCTCATGGCGCCGGTGGGTCCCGTGGCTCCGCCTCCGCGGGCAAGAAGCGGACCGTGACCTTCCTCGCGGGTGTGGTGGGCGTGCTCGTGGTGATTGCCGGTGCCTTCTATCTCACCGGCGGCGGGGGCGGAGACGAGGCCAAGGGTGGCGACACCTCGCCCTCGCCGACCGTCAGCGCCGACCCGAAGCTGCCGCCCGGCGTGAAGTGCAGCGGCGACAGCTGCACCGGCAAGGACGCGGAGGCCATGGGGTGCAGCGGTGACCTGGTGACCACCGCGCAGACGGTGACCGTCGGCACGGTCACGGTCGAAGTCCGTTACAGCAAGACCTGCAAGGCGGCCTGGGGGCGTATCACGCAGGCGGCACAGGGCGACGAGGTGCAGATCAGCGCGGGCAAGGCGAAGCAGTCCGGCAGCATCACCGCGACCGGGGACACGATCGCGTACACCCCGATGGTGGCCGTCAAGGGCGCCGCCGACGCCAAGGCCTGCGCGACGCTGGCCGCGGGGAAGCAGGGCTGCACCGAGTAGCGGCGTCACCGCCCGCGGTGGCGGCAGGCTGCACCGCACAGTGGCCTGGTCGGATCGTAAGGGGGCCCGCCGCGCCGCACAGCAGCCGGGCCGTACGCGCTGGCGGGAGTGCGCGCCGAACGGCAGCCGGGCCGGACCGCAGAGAAGCGGCCGCACCGCACAGCGGCAGGGCCGGACCGTGAGGGAGTCAGCCGCGCCGCACGGCCGCCGGGCCGACCGTGAAGGAGCCCGCCGCGGTGCACAGCGGCGGGTACGCGGTGGCGGCAGGCCGCGCCGAATGGCGGCAGGGCCGGACCGCAAAGAAGCCGACCGCACCGCAGAGAAGCGGCCGCACTCCCAGCAGCGGGGCCGGACCGTGAAGGAGACAGCCGGGCCGTACGCGATGGCGGCAGGCCGCGCCCCGCCAGCAGTGTCCCGGCGAACCCCGCCGCCAGCCGAACGGCAGCAGGGTCGGACCGTAAGCAAGTCGGCCCCACCGCACGGCAACAGGGCCGCACCGCAAAGAAACCGGCCGTACCGAACACGTGCGCGGCCCGCCCGCCCGGGCCCGCCGCCGTCGAGGAACCCGGCGCGAAATTTTTCGGGCCGGGAGGAATGGCCGGGGCGATCGGGGGCACGCGAACCGTACCCCCACGGGAGTCCGGCATGGTCGGTATCCCCCAGGCGGCCGCCTTCGTCCTCCTCTCCCGGACGGGCGGCCGCCTCTCGTATGGGCGGGGGAAGGTGTTGTGGGCCGGGCCACACCGACCCGGCCGTCCGGGATCCCGGATGCGCGATAGCCTGACCGCTGGATGGATCTCTTGACGCCAAGAGATCGATCAAACGTCCGGGGCAGGGACCCCGCCCCTACCGCCAGCTGTCATACGGAGAACGCCATGACCCGCACTCCCGTGAACGTCACCGTCACCGGCGCGGCCGGCCAGATCGGTTACGCCCTGCTCTTCCGCATCGCCTCCGGTCAGCTGCTCGGCGCGGACGTGCCGGTGAAGCTGCGCCTGCTGGAGATCACGCCCGCCCTGAAGGCGGCCGAGGGCACGGCCATGGAGCTGGACGACTGCGCGTTCCCGCTCCTCCAGGGCATCGAGATCACCGACGACCCGAACGTCGCCTTCGACGGCGCCAACGTCGGCCTGCTCGTCGGCGCCCGCCCCCGCACCAAGGGCATGGAGCGCGGTGACCTGCTGGAGGCCAACGGCGGCATCTTCAAGCCGCAGGGCAAGGCCATCAACGACCACGCCGCGGACGACATCAAGGTCCTCGTCGTCGGCAACCCGGCCAACACCAACGCCCTGATCGCCCAGGCCGCCGCGCCGGACGTCCCCGCCGAGCGGTTCACCGCCATGACCCGCCTGGACCACAACCGCGCGCTGACCCAGCTCGCGAAGAAGACGGGCTCGACGGTCGCCGACATCAAGCGCCTGACGATCTGGGGCAACCACTCCGCCACCCAGTACCCCGACATCTTCCACGCCACCATCGCCGGCAAGAACGCCGCCGAGGTCGTCAACGACGAGAAGTGGCTGGCCGAGGACTTCATCCCGACCGTCGCCAAGCGCGGCGCCGCCATCATCGAGGCCCGTGGCGCCTCGTCGGCCGCGTCCGCCGCCAACGCCGCCATCGACCACGTCCACAGCTGGGTCAACGGCACCGCCGACGGCGACTGGGTCTCCATGGGCATCCCGTCGGACGGCTCCTACGGCGTCCCGGAGGGCCTGATCTCCTCCTTCCCCGTCACCACCAAGAACGGCACGTACGAGATCGTCCAGGGCCTGGAGATCAACGAGTTCTCCCGCGCCCGCATCGACGCCTCCGTCAAGGAGCTGGAGGAGGAGCGCGAGGCGGTCCGCAGCCTCGGTCTCATCTGACGCCACCGCCGAGAGCCGTCTCTCCGCGTTCGTACGCAGGCCCCGTACCGGTTGCTTCCGGTGCGGGGCCTGCGGGCTTCGTGGGGCCGGAGTCCTTGCCGGTGCCGCCGTATCCCACGGTCACCGCCACCGTGGCCGCCAGGACCAGCAGGCCCACGACGCGCAGCGCCGGTGCCATGCCGGTGTGCAGATCGCCGTGGGAGGCCAGGACCGTGCCGGTGACCGCGACGCCGAGGGCCGCGCCGATCTCCCGGGCGGAGGTGCCGAGGCCCGAGCCGAGGCCCGCCTGGTGGGGCGGCAGGGACGTGACCACTCCCAGGGTCAGCGCCGGCATGCACAGCCCGGTGCCTGCGGACAGGACCAACAGCCAGCAGGCGTAGAGCGGGTAGGGCGTCGCCGCCCCGGCCGTGGACACGCCCAGCAGACCGGTGCCGATGAGGGCGAGGCCGCCGCCGATGACAGGGCGCGGGTGGGCGGACCAGCGGGCGGCCAGCCCGGGCACCAGGGCCATGCCGATGATGAGCGGCACGATCGCGAGGCCGGTGCGGGCGGGGCCGTAGCCCTTGACGCCTTGCAGGTACTGCGAGTTGACGTAGAACAGGGAGAACAGGCCGAAGAAGCCGGTCGCCATGCCCAGGGTCGTCGCGCGCAGCCGGGGTGCGGCGAAGACGCGCGGGTCGAACAGCGGGGCGCGCGAGCGCAGGGACACGATCGTGAACAGGGCGACGAGCACGGCGCCCGCGGCGAACGCGAGCAGGATCCGGGGCGAGGTCCAGCCGTACGCCGGGCCCTCGATGATGCCGAAGAGCACCGCGAAAAGTCCGCCGGTGAGGAGCAGCGTGCCGGCCGGGGCCAGGCTGCTGTGCGGGGAGCGGTCCGTGCGCGGGGTGGTGACGGCGACCGCCGCGACGAGCAGCGCGGCCAGCGGCACCATGGCCGCGAACAGGACCCGCCAGGACGCGTACTGGCCGGCGAGACCACCGCCCAGGTTCCCGGCCAGCCCGCCCAGACCGAGCGCCAGTGTCCACGCGGCCATGGCCCGGGCGCGCCCTTGCGGCCCGGCGAGGTGCATCAGGATCGACATCGTCGCGGGCGTGATCAGCGCGGCCCCGGCCCCGGAGACGCCACGCCCGGCGATCAGCACGGCGGGGTCCCGGGCGAGGGCGCCGAGGGCGGCCCCGGCCGCGAACAGCGTGAGCCCGGCGAGCAGGGTGCCGACCCCGCGGGCGCTCGCCGTGCGGGCCGAGGTGAGTGCGGTGGTCGAGAGGGCCCGGGCCCTCTTCGCGCCCCCCGCCGACACCGACCTGCGCACGGTGACCCGGACGTTCACGGTGCTGTGCCACGACGCCGTGGCCGCCTCCTGCGGTCCTGCCCTGTTCGCGCGGGCCGCCCGGGACGCACCCGGCATCCGGCTGCGGTTCCTCGCCGAGAGCCATGTGGACGCGCCGCTGCTGCGGGAGGGAACCGCCGATCTGGAGGTCGGTGTGATCGACACGGTGGCGCCCGAGGTGCACGTGGAGCCGCTGTACGAGGACCGGATGATGGGTGTCGTACGGGCCGGACATCCGCTGCTGGAGGGCGAGTTGACTCCCGAGCGGTTCGCCCGGGAAGCCGATCACCTGGTGGTCTCCCGGCGGGGCAGGCTGCGCGGCCCGGTGGACGACGCCCTCGCCGGACTCGGTCTGACCCGGCGGGTGGTGGGCTCGGTGGGCACCTTCCCCGCCTCCCTCTTCGTCGTCCGCTCCACCGACCTGACGGGCCTGATCAGTTACTGGAGCGTCCCCATGGCGCGGGCCCTCGGCGTGGCCACCTTCGAGGTGCCGCTGCCGCTCCCGCCGCTGCGGGTGGGGCTCGCCTGGCACCCGCGCCACGACGTCGATCCCGCGCACGCCTGGCTGCGGGACGCGGTGCGGGAGACCCTCGCCGAGCGGTCATGAGGGGGACTGACCCGCCGGATGACCTGTGAATGATGAGCGCTTAGCCCTTGTTTGTCCGCATTTTCAGTGACGCAGCGCACTTTCAGCCACCGACGCGCATGCATCCGGGGGAGTCGGGCAGGCGAACTCGGTCTCTTAGTGACACGAATGTGACACAGGGGCGCTGATCAGGAACGGAAGGCGAAGAGCGATCATGGCGGAAAGTACCGAACTTCAGGCGCGTGAAACCATCCATGCGGGAGGAAAGTGGCGGGCGGCCACTTCCGGGGCCACCCGCGAGATCATCGACCCCGCGGACGCGCTGCCCTTCGCCCTGATCGCGGAGGGCGACGAGAAGGACACCGATCTGGCGATCGCCGCCGCCCGGCGTGCCTTCGACGAAGGCCCGTGGCCGCACACCCCCGTCCCCGAGAGGGCCGCGCTGCTGCGCCGCGTCGCCGATCTCCTCGTCCGGGACCGCGAGAAGCTCGGACGGCTCGAGGCCCAGGACGCGGGCAAGACCGTCGAGGAGGGCCGCGTCGACATCGACTGTGTCGCCGACGCCTTCCGCTACTTCGCCGACCTGGTCGCGGGCGAGGCTCCGGGCCGGGTCGTGGACGCGGGCTCGCCCGACATCCACAGCGTCGTCGTGCACGAGCCGATCGGCGTCTGCGCGATGATCACGCCCTGGAACTACCCGCTGCTCCAGGCCAGCTGGAAGATCGCCCCCGCCCTCGCCGCCGGCAACACCTTCGTGATCAAGCCGAGCGAGATCACCCCGATGACGACGATCGCGCTCATCGAGCTGCTCGTCGAGGCCGGGCTCCCCGAGGGCGTCGCCAACATCGTCACCGGCCCGGGCCACTCCGTCGGCGCGCGGCTGTCCGAGCACCCCGACGTCGACCTGGTCTCCTTCACCGGCGGTCTGGTCAGCGGCACCAAGGTCGCCCAGGCCGCCGCCCCGACCGTCAAGAAGGTCGCCCTCGAACTCGGCGGCAAGAACCCCAACGTCGTCTTCGCCGACGCCTGCGCCACCGAGGAGGGCTTCGACACCGCCGTCGACCAGGCCCTCAACGCCGCCTTCATCCACAGCGGCCAGGTCTGCTCGGCCGGTGCCCGCCTCATCATCGAGGAGTCCGTCCGGGACCGCTTCGTCGGCGAACTCGCCCGGCGCGCCGAGAAGATCCGCCTCGGCCGCGGCACCGAGGACGGCGTGGAGTGCGGCCCGCTCGTCTCCGAGCAGCAGCGCGCCAAGGTCGAGATGTACGTGGACTCCGCCCTCAAGGAGGGCGCGGTGCTGCGCTGCGGCGGCAAGCGCCCCGAGCCGTCCCCCGAGCGCCCCGAGAACGGCTACTTCTACGAGCCGACCGTCCTCGACCACTGCCACCGCGAGATGCGCGTCGTGCGGGAGGAGGTCTTCGGGCCGGTCCTCACCGTCGAGACCTTCCGCACCGAGGACGAGGCCGTCGCCCTCGCCAACGACACCGAGTACGGACTCGCGGGCGGCGTCTGGACCGCCGACGCGGGCCGCGCCCGCCGCGTGGCCGGCCGGCTGCGCCACGGCACCATCTGGATCAACGACTTCCACCCCTACCTGCCGCAGGCGGAGTGGGGTGGCTTCGGCAAGAGCGGAGTGGGCCGCGAACTGGGCCCGGCCGGACTCGCCGAGTACCGGGAGACCAAGCACGTCTACCAGAACCTCGCTCCGAAGCCGGTGCGCTGGTTCGCGGGCTGACCCCTCCTCCCGCCGGGCCGCCGACCCCCCATCCCGGGCTGACCCCCACACCCCGGGCTGAGGTCCCCGTCCCCCGAGCCCGTCCCTTCATCCCCACTGGAGCAAGCACGCCATGTCCCACACCAGCCATGAGTACGACTATGTCGTGATAGGCGGCGGAACCGCAGGTTCCGTGATCGCCTCGCGCCTGACCGAGAACCCGGACGTCACGGTCGCCGTCATCGAGGGCGGCCCCAGTGACGTCGGCCGTGACGATGTGCTGACCCTGCGCCGCTGGATGGGCCTGCTCGGCGGCGAGCTCGACTACGACTACCCGACCACCGAACAGCCACGCGGAAACTCACATATCCGGCACAGCCGGGCCCGCGTGCTGGGCGGCTGCTCCTCGCACAACACCCTGATCGCCTTCAAGCCGCTGCCCGCCGACTGGGACGAGTGGGAGGCCGCCGGGGCCAAGGGCTGGGGCGCGGTGCAGATGGAGGCGTACTTCGCCCGGCTGCTCAACAACATCGTCCCGGTCGACGAGAAGGACCGCAACGCCATCGCCCGCGACTTCGTCGACGCCGCCCAGGAGGCCCTGGGCGTGCCGCGCGTCGACGGCTTCAACAAGAAGCCGTTCACCGAGGGCGTCGGCTTCTTCGACCTGGCCTACCACCCCGAGAACAACAAGCGGTCCTCGGCGTCGGTGGCCTACCTCCACCCGGTGATGGACGAGCGGCCCAACCTGACGATCCTGCTGGAGACCTGGGCGTACAAGCTCCAGCTGGACGGCAACCGCGCCGAGGGCGTCCACGTGCGCACCAAGGACGGCGAGGAGATCCTCGTCAAGGCGCGGCGCGAGGTGCTGCTGTGCGCCGGCGCCGTCGACTCGCCCCGGCTGCTGATGCACTCCGGCATCGGCCCCAAGGGCGACCTGGAGAAGCTCGGCATCCCCGTCACGCACGACCTGCCGGGCGTCGGCGAGAACCTGCTCGACCACCCCGAGTCGGTCATCGTGTGGGAGACCAACGGTCCCATCCCGGAGAACTCCGCGATGGACTCGGACGCGGGCCTGTTCGTGCGCCGCGACCCCGAACTGCCGCACCCCGACCTGATGTTCCACTTCTACCAGATCCCCTTCACGGACAACCCGGAACGACTGGGCTACCAGCGGCCGGAGTTCGGCGTCTCGATGACCCCGAACATCCCCAAGCCGAAGAGCCGCGGCCGGCTCTACCTGACCAGCGCCGACCCCGAGGTCAAGCCCGCGCTGGACTTCCGCTACTTCACCGACGAGGACGACTACGACGGCAAGACCCTCGTCGACGGCATCAGGATCGCCCGCGAGATCGCCAAGACCGAGCCCCTGGCCGGCTGGCTCAAGCGCGAGGTGGCCCCCGGCCCGGACGTCACCGGTGACGAGGAGCTCAGCGAGTACGCCCGCAAGGTCGCGCACACCGTCTACCACCCCGCCGGCACCTGCAAGATGGGCGACTCCGACGACCCGACCGCCGTCGTCGACCCCGAGCTGCGCATCCGCGGCCTGGAAGGCATCCGCGTCGCCGACGCCTCCGTGTTCCCCACCATGACCACCGTGAACCCGATGATCGGGGTGCTCATGGTCGGGGAGAAGGCCGCCGAGCTGATCGGTGGTGGTTCCAAGTGACCGCGACCCTCGAACCCCCCACGGAGCAGACCATGGACACCACACCCGTCTTCTCGGTGGAGGGCCTGTGGAAGGTGTTCGGCCCCAAGGCCGACCGCGTTCCCGGCGACCCCGAGCTCACCGCCCTCGACCCGGCCGAGCTGCGCTCGCGCACCGGCTGCACGGCCGCCGTCCGGGACGTCAGCTTCGACGTGCGCAAGGGCGAGGTCTTCGTCGTCATGGGCCTGTCCGGCTCCGGCAAGTCCACGCTGGTGCGCTGTCTGACCCGGCTGATCGAGCCGACCGCCGGCACCATCGCCATCGATGGCGAGGACGTCCGCGCCATGGACCGCTCCCGGCTGCGCGAACTGCGGCGCCACCGCGCCGCGATGGTCTTCCAGCACTTCGGCCTGCTGCCGCACCGCACCGTCCTCGACAACGTCGCCTACGGCCTGGAGATCCAGGGCATGGGCAAGGCCGAGCGGCGCGAACGGGCCGCCGAGGTCGTCGCCAAGGTCGGCCTCGAGGGCATGGAGCACCGCCGCCCCGGCCAGCTCTCCGGAGGCCAGCAGCAGCGTGTCGGCCTCGCCCGCGCGCTCGCCGTCGACCCGGAAGTCCTGCTCTTCGACGAGCCGTTCAGCGCGCTCGACCCGCTGATCCGGCGCGACATGCAGGAAGAGGTCGTCCGGCTGCACCGGGAAGAGGGCCGCACGATGGTCTTCATCACCCACGACCTCCAGGAGGCCCTCAAGCTGGGCGACCGCATCGCCCTGATGCGGGACGGCCGCGTCGTGCAGCTCGGCACCCCCGAGGAGATCGTCGGCGCGCCCGCCGACGACTACGTGCGCGAGTTCGTCCGGGACGTCCCGCGCGAGCAGGTCCTCACCGTCCGTACGGCCATGCGCCGCCCCTCGGGCGACCAGAACGGCAGCGGACCGGCGGTGCGGCCCGACGCGACGGTGTCCGAGGCGATCGAGGCGGTCGCCCGCGCCGGCGCTCCGGCCCGGGTCGTCGACAAGGGCCGGTGCGTGGGCGTGATCGACTCCGACACGCTCCTCGGTGTCGTCGCCGGAACGGAGCAGCCCGCTCCACCGGGGACGGAGCAGCCCAAGGAGGCGGTGTGATGGCGACCATCACCGCGTCCCCGACGCGCATAGGCCTGCCCGCCTTCCTCAAGCACCACGCCGTCCGCAAGCTGCTCTTGCTCGGTCTCGCCGCCGCGATCCTCGTGCCGCTGGCCAACGCCCGCTGGGCGAGCGGCAGCTGGCCGAGCGCGCTGACCGTCGACTTCTCCGAGCCGCTCGCCAAGACCAGCGACTGGATCATCGACAACCGCGACAGCCACCCGCTGTTCCTCTACTTCTTCGGCCACGTCAGCAACGTCGTCGTCCTCGCCGTACGCGCCGTCTACCTCACCCTCCTCGCCGTCGGCTGGGCCGGGGTCACGGCCCTGGGCGCCCTGGTCGCCTGGCGGGTCGCCGGTGTGAAGCTGGCACTCGGCACGGCCGTCGCCTTCCTCGCCTGCGGGCTGCTCGGCATGTGGGTGCCGACCATGCAGACGCTCGCCCTGATGGTCGTCGCCGTCCTCGCGTCGGTCGTCGTCGGAGCGCTGCTCGGCCTCGCCGCCGGGCTCTCCGACCGGATGGACCGCATCCTGCGCCCGGTCCTGGACACCATGCAGGTGCTGCCCGCCTTCGCCTACCTGCTGCCGGTCGTACTGGTCTTCGGCATCGGCGTCCCGGCGGCCGTGCTGGCCACCGTCATCTACGCCGCGCCCCCCATGGCCCGCCTCACCTCGCTCGGGCTGCGCGGAGCCGACAAGGGGGTGCTGGAGGCCGTCGAGTCCCTGGGCTCCACCGCACGCCAGCGCCTGCTGACCGCCCGCATCCCGCTGGCCCGCAAGGAACTCCTCCTCGGCCTCAACCAGACGATCATGATGGCGCTGTCCATGGCCGTCATCGCGGCCGTCATCGGCGCCGGCGGTCTCGGTGACCGCGTCTACCAGGCCCTGGCCTCGGTCGACGTCGGCGCCGCGCTCGCCGCCGGCATCCCGATCGTGCTGCTGGCCGTCGTCCTCGACCGCGTCACCGGCGCGGCGGGGGAGAAGCTCGGCGCCGAACCCGAGCCCCACAGCGGGCGCGGCTGGCTCATCGCCCTCGCCGGCGTCCTGGCCGTGGCCGTCGCCGGGCGGCTCGCGGGCCGCCTCGACTGGCCGGAGCCCTGGGTCGTCGGCATCGCCGAGCCCGTCAACCGCGCCGTCGACTGGATGACCGCGCACCTGTACTCGGGCGTCCCCGTCGTCGGCGGCACCGCCGACTGGGCGGGCCACTTCACCACCTGGGTCCTCGACCCGATGCGCGACGGCCTGCAAGCACTGCCCTGGTGGTCGGTGCTGCTGATCGTCGCCGCCCTGGCCTGGGTGATCGGCACCTGGCGCACCGCGCTGACCGCCGTCCTGGCCATGGCCGCGATCGGCGTCCTCGGTGTCTGGAAGCCGTCCCTGGACACCCTCTCCCAGGTTCTGGCGGCCGTCGCCGTCACCCTCGTCGTCGGTTTCGCCGTCGGCATCGCCGCCGCCCGCAGCGACCGCATGGAGCGCGCCCTGCGCCCCGTCCTCGACGTATTCCAGACGATGCCGCAGTTCGTGTACCTGATCCCGGTCGTCGCCCTGTTCGGCGTCGGCCGCGCCCCGGCCGTCGCCGCCGCGATCGTCTACGCGCTGCCGGCCGTCGTCCGCATCACCACCCAGGGCCTGCGTCAGGTCGACCCGGCCGCGCTGGAGTCCTCCAGCTCGCTGGGCGCGACCAGCTGGCAGCAGCTGAAGCAGGTGCAGCTCCCGCTGGCCCGCCCGGCGCTGCTGCTCGCCGTCAACCAGGGCCTGGTCCTGGTCCTCGCCGTCGTCGTCATCGGCGGCCTGGTCGGCGGTGGCGCCCTCGGCTACGACGTCGTCTTCGGCCTCGCCCAGGGCGACCTGGCGACCGGTCTGGTGGCCGGCGCCGCGATCGTCTGCCTCGGCCTGATGCTCGACCGGGTGACCCAGCCCACCGAACGCCGCGCGAGGAAGGGAGCCTGACATGCGCGTCCGTACCACCGCCGCGGTCGCCGCGGTGAGCTCCCTGGCCCTGCTCACCGGCTGCGGCGCGGCCGACATGACCAAGCAGGCCTCGCCCTTCGCAAACGCGCAGGGCGCCAGGACCGTGACCCTGTCCGTGCAGTCCTGGGTGGGCGCCCAGTCCAACGTGGCCGTCGCCCAGTACCTCCTGGAGCACGAGCTGGGCTACCGCGTCGACACCGTCCAGGTCGACGAGGTGCCCGCCTGGGACGCCCTCAGCCAGGGCCGCGTCGACGCGCTCCTGGAGGACTGGGGCCACCCCGAGCAGGAGCAGCGCTACGTCAAGGACAAGAAGACGATCGCGCCCGGCGGAGAACTCGGCGTCACCGGCCACATCGGCTGGTTCGTCCCGACGTACCTCGCCAAGCAGCACCCGGACATCACGAACTGGAAGAACCTCAACAAGTACGCCGAGCTCTTCCGCACCCCCGAGAGTGGCAGCAAGGGCCAGCTGATGGACGGTTCGCCGTCCTACGTCACCAACGACAAGGCGCTGGTGAAGAACCTGAAGCTGGACTACCAGGTGGTGTTCGCCGGGTCCGAGGCGGCGCAGATCACGCAGATGCGGCAGTTCGCCAAGGAGAAGAAGCCCTTCCTCACCTACTGGTACTCGCCGCAGTGGCTCTTCAAGAAGGTCCCGATGACCGAGGTGAAGCTGCCGCCCTACAAGGAGGGCTGCGACGCCGACCCGGACAAGGTCGCCTGCGCCTATCCGCACACCCCGCTGCAGAAGTACCTCAACGCGGACTTCGCGAAGAAGGGCGGCAAGGCGGCGGCCTTCCTGAAGAAGTTCAAGTGGACGACGGAGGACCAGAACGAGGTCTCCCTGATGATCGCCGACCAGAAGATGACACCGGAGGACGCGGCGAAGAAGTGGGTGGACAGCCACAAGTCCACGTGGAAGAAGTGGCTGTCCTGACGTTCACCGCACCAGCCGGTCGGCGATCTCCCGCAGGGCCCGGGCGGCCCACCGCTGGAGTCCCGGCCCGAAGGTGATCCGGGTGGCCCCGAGCGCGCCGAGTTCGGCGGGCGAGGGGCCGCCCTCGGCCGGGGCCCCCACGTTGAGCGGCCCCTGGATCCCGGCCCGCAGCAGCGGCAGGACGTCCGGCGGGGCGCCGATCGGGTACACGCAGTCGGCCCCGGCGGCGACGTACAGCGCGGCCCGCTCGACGGCCCGGTCCGGATCGGCGACGCCACGGATGAAGGTGTCCACCCGCGCGTTGACGAACAGCCGGTCACCGGCCGCCTCCCGCACCTCGGCCAGCCAGGCGGCGTGCGCCCGCGGCTCCTTGAGCACCCCGCCCTCGGAGTCCTCCAGGTTGCAGCCGACCGCCCCCGCCTCCAGCAGCCGCTCCACCAGCTCCTTCGGCGCGAGCCCGTAACCTCCCTCCACGTCCGCCGTCACGGGCACGTCGACGGCCCGGACGATCCGGGCGACCGCGGCGAACATCTCGTCGGCCGGGACCTGCCCGTCCTCGTACCCGAGGGAGGCGGCGACCCCGGCGCTGGGCGTGGCGAGCGCCGGGAACCCGGCCTCCGCGAACACCCGCGCACTGGCCGCGTCCCACGGTCCGGGCAGCACGAGCGGATCACCGGGCGCCCGGTGGTGGTGCAGGGCGCGGAACACCTCGGCCTTGCTCATGGCGTGCGAGGTCCGGTCCGTCACTTGTACTGCCCCGGCTGGTAGTGGCCGGGCGTCATACGGCAGGTCACCCCGAAGCGGTTCCAGGCGTTGATCACCGTGATCGCGGCGATGAGCTGGGCCAGCTCGGCCTCCTCGAAGTGCTTCGCGGCGTTCTCGTACACCTCGTCCGGCACGAACCCGTCCGTCAGGACCGTGACGGCCTCCGTCAGCTCCAGGGCCGCGAGCTCCTTCGCGGTGTAGAAGTGCCGCGACTCCTCCCAGGCGCTGAGCTGCACGATCCGCTCGACACTCTCACCCGCCGCGAGGGCGTCCTTGGTGTGCATGTCGATGCAGAAGGCGCAGTGGTTGATTTGGGAGGCGCGGATCTTCACCAGCTCGTACAGCGTGTGGTCCAGGCCCTTCCGGGCGGCGGTGTCCAGCCGGACCATCGCCTTGTAGACCTCGGGCGCGTGCTTGGTCCACTCCAGCCGGGCGGGCTGCTCGGGGGCGTACTCCACGGTCGTCGTCTCATCGGTGTGCGTCGTCATGCCCTCGACCCTAGGGAGAAAGCAGCCCAGGAGTATGGTCCATTTCCATGGCGGAACCTTGGGCCACTCTGGGCGTCGACCTGCATGTGGAACCGACCGGGCCGGGCCTGCGCCGGGGGCTGACGGACGCCCTGCGCGAGGCGGTGCGCTCCGGCCGGCTGGCCCCCGGCACCCGGCTGCCCTCCTCCCGCGCGCTCGCCACCGACCTGGGCATCGCCCGCAACACGGTCGCCGACGCCTACGCCGACCTGGTCGCCGAGGGCTGGCTCACCGCCCGGCAGGGCTCGGGCACCCGGGTCGCCGCCCGCGAGGTCGTCCCGCCGGCCGGCACGGCACACCACCCGCGCGCCACCGCCCGCCCGGCCTACGACCTGCGCCCCGGCAGCCCCGACCTCGCGTCCTTCCCCCGCGCGCAATGGCTCAAGGCCGCCCGCCGCGCCCTCACCGCCGCCCCGTACCACGCCCTCGACTACGGCGACCCGCGCGGGCGCCCCGAGCTGCGCACCGCGCTCGCCGGCTACCTCTCCCGGGCCCGGGGCGTGCGCGCCGACCCCGAACGGATCGTGGTGTGCTCCGGGTTCGCGCACGGTCTGAAGCTGCTCGGCACGGTCCTGCGGGCGCGCGGGGCCCGCACGGTCGCGGTCGAGTCCTACGGCCTCGACGTGCACCGGAAGATCGTGGCCGACTGCGGCCTGGACACCGTTGCGATGCCCTTCGACCGCCGGGGCACCGACCCGGGCGGGCTGACCGGGGCCGACGTGCTGCTGCTCACCCCCGCCCACCAGTTCCCCATGGGCGTGCCCCTGCACCGCGACCGCCGGACCGCCGTCGTCGAGTGGGCGCGCCGCACCGGCGGACTGGTGCTGGAGGACGACTACGACGGTGAGTTCCGCTACGACCGGCAGCCCGTCGGCGCGCTCCAGGGCCTGGACCCGGACCGGGTGGTCTATCTGGGCACCGCGAGCAAGTCCCTCGCCCCCGGGCTGCGGCTGGCCTGGACGGTGCTGCCGCCGGACCTCGCCGAGGAGGTCGCGGCGGCGAAGGGCGGTGTCGACACCAGCGGGGTGCTCGACCAGCTGGCCCTGGCCGAGTTCCTCACCTCCGGTGCCTACGACCGGCACGTGCGCGCGACCCGGCTGCGCTACCGGCGTCGCCGCGACGCCCTGGTCGCCGCCGTCACGGACCGCGCCCCGCAGGCCCGGGTCTCCGGCATCGCGGCCGGACTGCACGTCCTGCTGCGGCTGCCGCCCGGCACCGAGCAGTCGGTGGTCCAGGCGGCCCACTGGCGTGGTCTCGCGCTCCACGGACTCGCCCGCTACCGCAACCCCGCCGCGTCCGTCGAGCCGCCCGACGCCCTCGTCGTCGGCTACGGGACACCGCCGGACCACGCCTGGTCCGGTGCCCTGGACGCGCTGTGCGCGGTACTGCCGGGATGACCGCGGGGCGGCACGGACAGCCCTGAGGAGACGAGCACCGTGACGGCACCGAGGCGGGCGGTGGCGAGGAGGGCCGTCACCCGGGCGATCGCGCCGCGGGGCCCGGCATCGGCCGGGGCCGGTGCGGTGCGACCTGCGCGCCGGTCAGCGCCTGGCCTCCCCGGCCGCCCCGGCCGTCCGCTCCGGCGGGCACTGCCGCCGCAGCCGGTCGGCCGCGTGCCGGTTGAGGGCCCGCATCGGGGCCGCCGTCTTCAGCAGCATCTCCTCGTACTCCGCCTCCGGATCGGAGTCGAGCACGATCGCGCCGCCCGCGCCCAGGTGTGTCGTCCCGTCGGCGAAGACAGCCGTCCGGATCACGATGCCGAGGTCCGCGCCGCCGCCGCACCCGAAGTAGCCGAGCGCACCGGAGTACACACCACGGGCCTCGGTCTCCAGCGAGTCGATGATCTCCAGCGCGCGCAGCTTCGGGGCGCCGGTCATCGACCCGCCCGGGAAGCACGCCCGCACACAGTCCACCGCGTCCGTGCCGGACCGCAGCCGTCCCTCCACGGTCGACACCAGCTGGTGCACCGTCGCGTACGTCTCCGTGGCCATCAGCCGGGGCACCCGCACGCTCCCGGTCCGGCAGACCTGCCCCAGGTCGTTGCGCAGCAGATCCACGATCATCAGGTTCTCGGCGCGCGCCCTGGCGTCCGAGGCCAGCGCGTCCCGCAGCCGGGCGTCCTCCTCCGGCCCCTTGCCCCGGGGCGCGGTGCCCTTGATGGGCCGGGCCTCGACGGTGCCGTCCCGGCGCACGCGCAGGAACCGTTCCGGCGAGGAACCGGCCACCTCCACCTCCCCGAAGCTCAGGAACGCCGCGTACGGGGCCGGGTCGTCGCGGCGCAGCGTCCGGTAGAAGTCCAGCGCGTCGGGCGGAGCGGGCAACCGGGCGGCGTTCGTCAGACAGACCTCGTAGCCGGTGCCCGCCCGCAGCGCCCGGCGGCACGCCTCGATGTCCGCGAGGTAGGTCGCCCGGTCGCGCACCAGCCACGGTTCGGCGGCGCCGGGGTCGGCAGGGCCGGGCTCCGCGGGCAGCGACGGCCCTTGCGCCGCCACACCGGAGAGGCCGGTCAGCACGCCCTCAAGCCAGTCGGCGGCCTCCCGGGCGGCCTGCGGGGTGTCCTCCGCCAGGCAGACGGCGTAGGTGAAGCCCTCCTCGTGGTCCACCGCGACGACCCGGTCGGCGAACAGCCAGGCGGCGTCCGGGGTGGAGGAGCGGTGCCGGTTGGACGACCCGCAGTCGGCCTTCATCTCGTAGCCGAAGTACCCGACGTAGCCGCCGGTGAAGTCGAACGGCAGCCCGGTGGCGTCCACCCGTCGCTGGGTCAACTGCCGCTTCAGATAGTCGAAGACACTCGCCCCGACCCGCCGCACGGGCCGCCCCGCCCGCTCGATCTCGCAGCGCCCGGCATCGACGTCGTACCGCACGAACTCGGAGAGCGGCCCCTGATCGTCCCCGAGGAACGAGAACCGCGACCGTCCCGGCTCGACCAGCGAACTGTCCAGCCAGAAGGCCCGGGGAGCCCCCGCGAACATCCGCCGGAACACCACCTCGGCGTCGACGGCCCCCACCATCCGCCGCGTGTGCAGCCGGTACCCGGCCCGCCCGGGACGACGGGGCCGGGGAACACGGACGACGGCCCCTCGCGCGGACGCACCCTCGACCGGTCCGTCGGGCGCACCTTCGACCGGTCCGTCGGACGCACCCTCGACCGGCCTGTCGGGCGCCGCGTCCGAGCCGTTTCCGCTCGGCGTTCCGGCCGGGCCCGCCGTCTTCGCCCACCGGGGCGCCGCGCGGGAGGCGGCGTCGACGGGCTCGTTCCGTGGTGCGCCCGGGCTGCTGCCGCTCGGCGTTCTGGACCCGCGGGACAAGCTCGCCGCCAGGCGCACCGCGGCCGCGTGGAAGAGGCTCGCCGGGGCCGGTTTGTTCAGGCCTCCGGTGTCCGGGAGGGCCGCCGTCGCCCGCCACACCCCCCTCTCGTACCCCAGGACGGCAGACCGGTGCCGGATCACCTCGTGCGTCGGCATCGGCACCGCCGTGTTCTTCGTGCGCAGCTTGCCCGCCCGCTCCGCCGTGAGGTTGCGGAAGCTCACGAGCAGCCGGTGCCCGTACTCCGTCAGGACCGACTCCGGGCGGAACTGCACCCCCCACAGCGGCCGGCTGCGGTGCCTCAGGCCCATCAGGACGCCGTCCTCCGCCCAGGCCGTGGCCTCCAGCGCGTCCGGCAGCGGCTCGCGCACGGCCAGGGAGTGGTAGCGCACGGCGGTGAAGTGCTGCGGCAGACCGTGGAACAGGTCCCGCCCGTCGTGCCGGATCGTGGACAGATGCCCGGCCCGCGGCTCCGGAGCGGGTTCCACCGCCCCGGCCTCCCCGAGCGCGATGCCCTGATGCCCCAGACACACACCGAGCACGGGAACCGGGGAGGTGGCGAGCAGCCTGCTCCCGATGCCGAAGTCACGGGGCACCCCCGGATGCCCGGGACCCGGCGACACCACGAGATTGTCGAACGCACGCAGATCGGGAAGGGCGTCGACGGGCGCGTCGTTCCGGACCACCACCGGCTCCTCGCCGTTCACCTCGGCGATCAGCTGGAACAGGTTGTACGTGTACGAGTCGTGATTGTCGATGAGCAGGGTCTTCACCCGCCCACCTCCCTCTGTTCGTTCGCGGGCCCGTGCCGCCATTTCCCGAAGAAAGGCCGGAGCCGCACAGACACAACAACAGCGTGCGAAACAGCGCGCTGAAGTCACCGCATCAGGGAAGCGCCGTCAGATCGAATAGCCGTCAGATCGAATTACTCCCGGGCCGGGGCCGGGCCCTCGCAGGTGAAGCGATGGACGACATGCCTTTCCGCCCCTCCGTCGACCATTACCCCACCCTCCGGAAAGCCGGCTGCCGCGCGGTCGCGCATTGCCGGTCACGCCGTCCCATACGGAAAGCGCTCACTCCGCGTTCACGATGCAACGAACAATGATCGAGCGGCCGGAAATGCCCGGCGGCTCACCGCGGCGCGCCGGCGCTCTCCTCCGCTTCCACCGGCGCCTCCCCGAACCGCGACAACGCCAGCGCCCCCGCCACCGCCACCGCGAAACCGGCGATCGCCAGCCACCCCAGGCCCGGCCGTGTACGGTCCCCGAGCCACACCACGCCGATCAGCGCGGGCGCGACCGTCTCCCCGAGCACCAGCCCGGCCGTCGCCGTGGTCACCGAACCGCGCTGGAGGGCCGAGGTCAGCAGCAGGAACGCCGCCCCGCCGCCCAGCAGCAGCGCGTACGTCGCCGGGTTCGGGAACAGCTCACCAGGGGACAGCCCGTCGATGAGCCGCACCGACACCTCCACCACCCCGAACCCGAGCCCCGCTCCCAGCCCGAGCGCCAGCGCCCGCCCGCGCTCCGGCAGCCGCCCGCCCGCCGCCCCGAGCAGCAGCACCCCGCCCGCCGCCCCGAGCATGGCCCACTTCAGCCAGGCCGGCCCTTCCTCGTCGCCCTCCGCCCCGGACGCCAGCCCGAGCAGCGCGAGCCCGGCACACACCACCGCCACCGCCGCCCACTCCAGGCGGCTGAGCCGCACCTTCAGCAGCCGCGCCGCGACCACGGCCGTCACCGCGAGGCTCGCGGCCAGCGCCGCCCCCACGGCGTAGATCGGCACCGACCGCAGGGCGAGGATCTGCAACACGAAACCGAGCCCGTCCAGCCCGAGGCCCGCCAGGTACCGCCACTGCCGCAACGCCCGCCACAGCAGCGCCACGTCCCCGCCCGGGCCGGTCGCCGCCGCCGACCGAGCGGCGATCGCCTGCAACACCGTCGCCGTACCGAAGCAGACCGCCGCGCCAAGGGCGCACACCATTCCAAAAATCACAAACCGACAGTAGGGGAGCGGCCGTGGACGGGGGGTCATGCGCGCCCGTTCACACCGCTCTCTAGGCTGACCGTCTGTCAGTGCACGACGGGGAGACCGGGGGAGACACGCACATGGCCGAAACACGTCGAAGGCTGCGCTCGAGCACGGTGGTGCTGGGCGGCATGGGCGTCCTCGCGGCGGCCCTGTCGGCCTGCGGTTCCGACCCCGACCGCCGCTGTGTGGACCGGGACAGCTACGACTACATCAACGGCTACAAGATCGTCGCCGACAAGAACTGCTCGTCCGGCACGTCCTCCTCCGGCAAGGGCCGCAAGAAGACCGGCAAGACCAGGGCCGCCGACGCCGACTGGTACTACGACGCGGACGTCAGCGGCGGTTACGCCGACAACGGCACCTTCAGCCGTGACGAGGCCGTGGACCGGGGCGGCTTCGGCTGCTCCGGCTCCGGCAGCGGCGGCGGCTGACGGGCGGGAGCGGCAGATGGAACGCCGGACCATGGAGCCCCGCCCCGGCTGGCAGCAGACCGTCGAGGAACAGGGCCTGATCTACCCCCTGACCCGCTACCCCGACGACTCCCTGCGCCCCTACTGGGACGAGAGCGCGTACTACGTCTTCTCCCTGGAGGAGATCGAGGCTCTCGAAGAGGTGGTCGAGGACCTCCACCGCATGTGCCTGGCCGCCGCCGAGCACATCGTCGCCGAGGACCGCTTCGCCGACCTGGGCATCACCGACCCGCGCGTCGCCCGCGTAGTCGCCGAGGCCTGGCAGCGCCGCGCCGAACTCCCGTCCGTCTACGGCCGCTTCGACCTCCGCTACGACGGCACCGGCCCGGCCAAGCTGCTGGAGTACAACGCCGACACCCCCACCTCACTCGTCGAGGCCGCCTCCCCCCAGTGGTTCTGGATGGAGGAGCGCTTCCCCGGCGCCGACCAGTGGAACTCCCTGCACGAACGCCTCATCGACGCCTGGAAGAAGCAGGCCGCCCTCCTCCCGCCGGGCAACCCCCTCTACTTCGCGTACTCGTCGGCCGACGAACTCGGCGAGGACATGATGACGGTCGCCTACCTCAAGGAGACCGCCGAGCAGGCAGGCCTGGCCACCGACTGGATCGCCATGGAGGAGATCGGCTGGGACCGCCTCTCCCGCCGGTTCGTCGACAACCGCCTCCGCTTCATCCGCAGCGTCTTCAAGCTCTACCCCTGGGAGTGGCTCACCACCGACCGCTTCGCCGACCACGTCCTGGACACCCTCGACAACGGCGGCGGCACGGGCTCCACCCTGTGGATCGAACCGGCCTGGAAGATGCTCCTCAGCAACAAGGCACTGCTCGCGATCCTCTGGGAGCTGTACCCGGACCACCCGAATCTGCTCCCGGCCTACCTGGACGGCCCTCGCGACCTGTCCATGAAGGGCTGGGTCGCCAAGCCCCTCCTCGGCCGAGAGGGCGCGGGCGTCACGATCCACGAGCCCGGATCCACCCCGACCCTCCGCGACGAGCCCTGCTGCTACCAGCAGCTGGCGCCCCTGCCCGACTTCGACGGCAACCGGGTGGTCCTGGGCGCCTGGGTGGTGGAGAACGAGTCGGCCGGCCTGGGCATCCGAGAGTCCTCGGGCCTGATCACGGACGAGTACGCCCGCTTCCTTCCGCACGTGATCTTGTAAACGGAGCTCAGGGGACGTACATCGGGGGCGCGGGGAACTGCGCGGTCAACCACGGAGCACCCGCACCCGGCGACGATGAGCAACCCGGCAGACGCTCCCCGCCCACCCCACCCGGTAGGCTGACCGAGGGCCGTGACTGGCGCGCTGGGATGGGACCAACCATCGGGGAGCGGCCCGAGAAGTCAGAGCCGTGCGCCTGGGCCGTACCGTGAACGCTGAACGCAACGTCCGGAGGTCCACACATGCCAGCCGAGCCCCTCTCCACCGCTTCCACCGCCTACCGCGCCGCCCTCGACGTGATCCGCGCCGTCGAACCCCGCGTGGCGGACGCCATCGGCCAGGAGGTCGCCGACCAGCGCGAGATGCTCAAGCTGATCGCCTCCGAGAACTACGCCTCCCCGGCCACGCTCCTGGCCATGGGCAACTGGTTCAGCGACAAGTACGCCGAGGGCACCATCGGCCGCCGCTTCTACGCCGGCTGCCGCAACGTCGACACCGTCGAGGGTCTCGCCGCCGAGCACGCCAGGGAACTGTTCGGCGCCCGTCACGCCTACGTCCAGCCGCACTCCGGCATCGACGCCAACCTGGTCGCCTTCTGGGCCGTCCTCGGCGCCCGGGTGGAGGTGCCCTTCCTCCAGAAGACCGGCGTCCGCCAGATCAACGAGCTGACCGACGCCGACTGGGCCGAGCTGCGGCAGGCCTTCGGCAACCAGCGCATGCTCGGCATGTCCCTGGACGCCGGCGGCCACCTCACCCACGGCTTCCGCCCGAACATCTCCGGCAAGATGTTCGACCAGCGCTCCTACGGCACGGACCCGGCCACGGGCCTCATCGACTACGAGGCCCTGCGCGCCTCCGCCCGCGAGTTCAAGCCGCTGATCATCGTCGCCGGTTACTCCGCCTACCCCCGCCTGGTGAACTTCCGGATCATGCGCGAGATCGCCGACGAGGTCGGCGCGACGCTCATGGTCGACATGGCGCACTTCGCCGGCCTGGTCGCGGGCAAGGTCCTCACCGGCGACTTCGACCCGGTGCCGCACGCCCAGATCGTCACCACGACCACTCACAAGTCGCTGCGCGGCCCGCGCGGCGGCATGGTCCTGTGCGACGACACCCTCAAGGACCAGGTCGACCGCGGCTGCCCGATGGTCCTCGGCGGTCCGCTCCCGCACGTCATGGCCGCCAAGGCCGTGGCCCTCGCCGAGGCCCGCCAGGCGTCCTTCCAGGACTACGCCCAGCGCATCGTCGACAACTCCCGCGCCCTGGCCGAGGGCCTGATGCGCCGCGGCGCGACCCTCGTGACCGGCGGCACGGACAACCACCTGAACCTGATCGACGTGGCCTCCTCCTACGGCCTCACCGGCCGCCAGGCCGAGGCCGCGCTGCTGGAGTCGGGCATCGTCACCAACCGCAACGCCATCCCCGCCGACCCGAACGGCGCCTGGTACACCTCCGGCATCCGCATCGGCACGCCCGCGCTGACCACGCGCGGCCTCGGCACCGCCGAGATGGACGAGGTCGCCGGTCTCATCGACCGCGTCCTCACCACGGCGGAGCCCGGCACCACCAAGTCGGGCGCCCCCTCCAAGGCGGCCCACGTCCTCGACGCCAAGATCGCCGACGAGATCTCCCGCCGCGCCACCGACCTCGTGGCCGGTTTCCCGCTGTACCCGGAGATCGACCTGGGCTGACGCCCGCGGCCCGTCACCCGTCCGGGGCCCGGGCCGACGTGCGCGGCCGGTCACTCGTCCAGGTCGATCAGCACCTGACGCGGCTCCTCCCGCGGCGGTCCGGCTTCCCGCCGGGCCGCCGCGCGGCGTATCAGCAGGGTGCCGCCCGCACCGGCCGCGAGCCCCAGCGCCCCCGCCGTCACCGCCCACCGGACGTCACCCCGCACCGGACCGTCCGGGTCCGCCGAGGGGGGCGGGCTCGCGACGGGTCCGCCCTCCGCGTCACCGAGCAGCCGGGCCAGGTCGAACCGCTCGAAGACGGACCGCGGCGCCCGGTGCCAGCGGATGTCGTCGTCCTCCACGGTGGGGCTGGGGTCCGAGCGCACCCAGGGCGTGCCGTCCTCGGCCACGACCAGCTGGTCCTGCCGCTCGACGGCCACGTCCCCGCCCGGCGGCCGGTTCGTGCTCGGCCAGCCGCCGACCCCGGACAGCCCCCAGAGCACCGTGAGCCGCACCTGCGGGAAGTCCCCCTCCGCCCAGTCGTCCGGCACCCGCTCCGTGTGCGTGTGCGTGGGCTGAAGCAGCTGCCACAGCCGGGCGAAGTCCCGCTGCCCCGAGCGCACCGCCGCGGTCCGCCCCGTCCCGCCCGCGACGACCATCGCCACGTCGGGAACGTCCCGCCCCCGCGCCGGTACGGCAGCGGCGGCGGGGACCGCCGCACCCCCGGCCGGAACGGCCACCACGGACACCACCAGCCCCCACCACACCACCCGGGCCGGCCACGCGGCCGAACCCACCCGGCTCCGGCGTCTCCCGGCCCCGCCTCGTGCCCGCATCGGTCCCCCTCCGCATCGGCCCCACAAGGGCCACAACGGCCCCACCCCGACCCCGCCCGGGGGCGGCCCCTTTGTGCCTCACCCTTGTTACACCGCCGGAGCCGCACGGGAGCCCGTCTGTTTCCGGCCGGTTCCGGATCGGACCCCGGGACCTGAGAGAATGGTGGGCATGGCCTCTGACCGACCTCGCGTGCTCTCCGGGATCCAGCCCACCGCCGGCTCGTTCCACCTCGGCAACTACCTCGGCGCCGTCCGCCAGTGGGTGGCCCTCCAGGAGACCCACGACGCGTTCTACATGGTCGTCGACCTGCACGCGATCACCATCCCGCAGGACCCGAAGGACCTGCGCGCGAACACGCGCCTGGCCGCCGCCCAGCTCCTGGCCGCCGGTCTCGACCCGGACCGCTGCACCCTCTTCGTGCAGAGCCACGTCCCCGAGCACGCCCAGCTCGCCTGGGTCATGAACTGCCTCACCGGCTTCGGCGAGGCGGGCCGGATGACCCAGTTCAAGGACAAGGCCGCCAAGCAGGGCACCGACCGCGCGTCGGTCGGCCTGTTCACGTACCCGATCCTCCAGGTCGCGGACATCCTGCTCTACCAGGCCCACGAGGTCCCGGTCGGCGAGGACCAGCGCCAGCACATCGAGCTCACCCGTGACCTCGCCACGCGCTTCAACGGCCGCTTCGGCGAGACCTTCACGCTCCCGAAGCCGTACATCCTCAAGGAGACGGCGAAGATCTACGACCTCCAGGACCCGTCGATCAAGATGAGCAAGTCGGCCTCCACGCCGAAGGGCCTCATCAACCTCCTCGACGAGCCCAAGGCCACCGCCAAGAAGGTCAAGAGCGCCGTCACCGACACCGACACGGTGATCCGCTACGACGCCGAGAACAAGCCGGGCGTCAGCAACCTGCTCACGATCTACTCGACCCTCACCGGCGAGAGCATCGGCGAGCTGGAGGAGAAGTACACCGGCAAGATGTACGGCGCGCTCAAGACCGACCTCGCCGAGATCATGGTCGACTTCGTCACGCCGTTCCGGGAGCGCACCCAGCAGTACCTGGACGACCCCGAGACGCTCGACTCGATTCTCGCCAAGGGCGCCGAGAAGGCCCGCGTGGTCGCCGCCGAGACCCTCTCCCAGGCGTACGACAAGGTCGGCTTCCTGCCCGCCAAGCACTGAACCCGCCCCCGCGCACAGCCGTACGACCGAACAGCGCTGTACATCACTCCGGTTGCGCCTGCCCGGAACCCGGCCGTGGCCTTACAGTCGATAACCGGGTGGTCGTATCAGCGGCCACACTGACACGACAGGAGACGACGTGGGGACCGTAACGATCGGTGTCTCGATCGCGGTCCCGGAGCCTCACGGCAGCGAGCTCCAGCAGCTGCGCGCGGGCTTCGGCGACGCCGCTGCTCACGGCATCCCCACGCACGTCACCCTGCTGCCGCCGACCGAGGTCGACGAGAGCGCCCTGCCCGCCGTCGAGGCGCATCTGGCGGAGGTCGCCGCGGCCGGCCGCCCGTTCCCCATGCGGCTGTCCGGCACCGGCACCTTCCGGCCCCTGTCGCCGGTGGTGTACGTCCGGGTCGTCTCGGGCGCCGACGCCTGCACACGGCTCCAGGAGCAGGTCCGCGACCCCGCAGGACCGGCCGCACGCGAACTGCAGTTCCCGTACCACCCGCACGTCACCGTGGCCCACGGCATCGACGAGGCGGCCATGGACCGCGCCTTCGAGGAGCTCGCCGGCTACGAGGCCGAGTGGCCCTGCACCGGCTTCGCCCTCTACGAGCAGGGCGCCGACGGCGTCTGGCGCAAGCTCCGCGAGTTCCCCTTCGGCGGCTCGGTGGTCCCCCCGCAGGCCGGGCGGGTGGAACGCGGCTCGGTCCCGACCCGCTGACCGGCCCCCGGGGCCACGGCTCGGTCCCGACCCGCCGACCGCCTCCGGGTCAGACCGGCAGCCGCCGGAACACCGGGCGTGGCAGGTGCCGCAGCGCCGCCATCACCACCCGCAGCGCTCCCGGCACCCACACCGTCTCCGAGCGGCGCCTGAGGCCCAGCTCCACGGCCGTCGCGACCGCCTCGGGCGTGGTCGCCAGCGGCGCCTCGGGCAGCCCGGCGGTCATCCGCGTCCGCACGAACCCGGGGCGCACCACCATGACGTGCACACCCGTGCCGTGCAGCGCGTCGCCCAGTCCCTGCGCGAAGGCGTCGAGGCCGGCCTTGCTGGAGCCGTAGATGAAGTTGGCGCGGCGGGCCCGCTCGCCCGCGACGGAGGACAGCACGACCAGCGAGCCGTGCCCCTGGGACTGGAGCGAGCGGGCGCACACCAGGCCCGCCGAGACCGCGCCGGTGTAGTTGGTCTGCGCGACCCGCACCGCCGCCTCCGGGTCCCGCTCGTCACGGGCCTGGTCACCCAGCAGCCCGAAGGCGAGCAGCACCATGTCGACGTCGCCCTCGGCGAAGACCTTGCCGAGCACGGCCTCGTGGGAGGCCGGGTCGAGGGCGTCGAAGGCGACGGTGTGCACCTCGGCCCCGAGCCCGCGCAGCTGCCCGGCGGCATCCTCCAGGGCGGGGGAGGGGCGGCCGGCGAGCCAGACCGTGCGGGTGCGGCGGGCGATCAGGCGGCGGGCGGTGGCCAGCGCGATCTCCGACGTCCCGCCGAGGACGAGCAGGGACTGGGGGAGACCGAAGGCGTCTTTCATGACAGCAGCTCCTTGAGGTTGCTCACAGACTGAGGCGGCGGGCCAGGTCGGACACGAACACCCCGCGCGGATCCAGCTCGGCGCGCAGCTCGCGGAAGTCGTCGAGACGCGGGTACATGGCCGCCAGCAGCTCCGGGCGCAGCCGGGAGTCCTTGGCCAGGTAGACGCGTCCGCCGGCGGCGGCGACCTCCTCGTCGAGTTCGTCGAGGAACGCGCCGAGGCCGGGCAGGCTCGCCGGGATGTCCAGCGCCAGCGTCCAGCCCGGCACGGGGAACGACAGCCAGCCCGGGTCGGACTCCCCGAAGCGTTTGAGGACCGCCAGGAAGGACGGGCAGTGGCGTTCGGAGATCCGGCGCACGATCCGGCGCAGGGCGTCCTCCCGGCCGTAGCCGACGACGAACTGGTACTGCACGAAGCCGCCGCGGCCGTAGACGCGGTTCCAGTGCGGCACGCCGTCCAGGGGGTGGAAGAACGCGGAGATGCGCTGGATCTGGCCGGTGCGGGCGAGGGGGGCCTTGCGGTACCAGAGCTCGTTGAACAGGCCGACGGTCGTCCGGCTGAGCAGGCCCTCGGGGAGGAGCCTGGGCGTGGCCGGAAGACGCGCGGTGCGGAAGGCGAGCGGGTCCCGGCGCAGGCGTGCGGGAAGCGCGTCCAGCGGCGCGTGGTCGCCGCGGGTGAGGACCGCTCGCCCGGTGGCGGCGCCCCGGGCCAGCAGGTCGATCCAGGCGACCGAGTAGCGGTAGCGGTGGTCGGTGGCCGCGAGCCGGGCCATCAGGTCGTCCAGGTCCGTGGCCCGTTCGGTGTCGACCGACATCAGCGACGTCTCGACCGGCTGGAGCCGGATCGTCGCGGTGAGGATCACGCCGGTCAGGCCCATGCCGCCGGCCGTGGCGTCGAAGAGCGGCGTGCCGGGGATCACCGTGCGGATCTCGCCGTCGGCGGTGAGCAGTTCGAAGGCGAGGACGTGCCGCGCGAAGGAGCCCGAGACGTGGTGGTTCTTGCCGTGGATGTCGGCGCCGATCGCCCCGCCGACGGTGACGTACCGCGTGCCGGGGGTGACCGGCACGAACCAGCCGAGCGGCAGCAGCACCTCCATCAGCCGGTGCAGGGAGACGCCCGCGTCGCACAGCACGGTCCCGCCGTCGGCGTCGATCGCGTGCACCCGGTCCAGGGCCGTCATGTCGAGCACGGAACCACCCGCGTTCTGCGCCGCGTCCCCGTATGCCCGTCCCAGCCCCCGGGGGATCCCGCCGCGGGCCCCGCAGTCCCGGACGGCTGCCGCGGCCTCCTCGTACGTCCGGGGGCGGATCAGCCGGGCGGCGGTGGGGGCGGTGCGCCCCCAGCCCATGACGGTGGTGTGGTCAAGGCCCATGACGTCCGGGTCGAAATCGGTGTCGGCAGACATGTTCGTGACCGTATCGCCCTACTGTGAGCGATTAGTTAGCGAACATGGCATCCCTCCCCAAAATGGGTGATTAATGGGATGTCGCTCAATATTGCCGGAGTTCAGGGTTGATGGGCGTGAACAGTGAGTCCACATGGACGACATCGACGACCTGCACGACATGGACCACCGGATCGTTTCGGCGCTCAGGGCGTGCGGCACCGACCCGCGCGTCGCCGGTGCCGCGCGTGCCCTGTCCTGGGCGGGGGAGCACGCGGCGCTGTGGCTGGCGGCGGGCCTTGCCGGAGCCGCCCTCGACGGCGCCCGGCGCGGCGCCTGGCTGCGCGGCACCGCCCTCACCGCCGGGGCGCACCTCGTCAGCATGGGGGTGAAACGGGTCGTGCGCAGACCGCGCCCCGCGCACGTCGACCCCCTGGTGCGCACCGCCGGCCGGCACTCCTTCCCCAGCTCGCACGCCACCTCCGCAGCGGCCGCCGCCGTCGCCTTCGGCGCCCTGGGAGCACACGCGGTCCCGCCGCTCGCCGCCGCCGTGTGCGTCTCGCGCCTGGTGGCCGGCGTCCACTACCCCTCGGACGTCGCCGCCGGAGCGGCCCTGGGCGCCCTCACGGCCCGGCTCGGCGCCCGCTGGATGCGCGGAGGCGCCCACCATGACTGAGACGGCCATCCTGCGGCAGCGCACCCACGAGGAGCGGTCCGCACCACCGCGCAAGGGCGGCCTCCTGGCCGGTCTCCTGCGGACCGCGCGCCCGAGACAGTGGGTCAAGAACGTCCTCGTGGTGGCCGCCCCGGCCGCCGCGGGCGAGCTCTTCTCCCGGCACGCCGCGATCCAACTCGGCCTGGTCTTCGCCCTCTTCACCGCCTGCGCCGCCGCCGTCTACCTCGTCAACGACGCCCGCGACGCCGACGCCGACCGCGCCCACCCCGTCAAACGGCACCGCCCGGTCGCCGCCGGACAGGTCCCCGTACCCCTCGCCTACACCGTCGGCGGCCTCCTCGGCGTCCTCGCGCCCGCCGTCGCCGCCTGGCTGTGCGGCCCGGCCGTCGCCGCGCTGCTGACCGCCTACCTGGGCATGCAACTGGCCTACTGCGTCAGCCTGAAGCACGTCCTGGTCGTCGATCTCGCCGTCGTCACCACCGGATTCCTGATGCGGGCCATGATCGGCGGACTCGCCCTCGGCATCCCGCTGTCGCGCTGGTTCCTGATCACCACCGGCTTCGGCGCGCTGTTCATGGTGTCGGCCAAGCGCTACTCGGAAGCCGTCCAGATGGCCGGGAAGGCGGGCGCCACACGGGCGTTGCTCACCGAGTACACCACCGGCTACCTCCGCTTCGTCTGGCAGCTCGCGGCCGGGGTCGCCGTCCTCGGCTACTGCCTGTGGGCCATGGAGGAGGGCGGCGTCCCGCACACCAGCGTGCTGCCCTGGCGCCAACTGTCCATGGTGGCCTTCATCCTGGCCGTCCTGCGGTACGCCGTCTTCGCCGACCGCGGCACGGCCGGCGAACCCGAGGACGTCGTCCTGCGCGACCGCGCGCTCGCCCTCATCGGCGTGGTGTGGGTGGCGATGTACGGCCTGGCCGTGGCGAATTGGTGACCACGCGCGTGTGGGGCGGCCCCGGCGCCCCCCGCCGCCGGGAACTGCTCGGCTTCGCCACCGTGGGCCTCGCCGCCTACGCCGTCGACCTCGCCCTGTTCACCGCGCTGCGCGGCCCCGCCGGACTCGACCCGCTCACCGCCAAGTCCGTGTCCTTCCTGGCCGCCTGCACGGTCGCCTACGCCGGCAACGCCGCCGGCACCTACCGCACCGCGCGCGCACCCGGCCTGCGGGCGTACGCCGCGTTCTTCGCGGTGAACCTCGCCGGGGCCGCCGTGCAACTGCTCTGCCTGGCCGTCAGCCACTACGGGCTCGGCCTCACCTCACAGCGCGCCGACACCGTCTCCGGCGCGATCGTCGGCATAGCGCTGGCCACAGTCCTGCGGTTCTGGGGTACCCGCACATGGGTGTTCCGGGCGGAGGGCAGAGTCGGATCATGGACTGGCTGAAAAGACTCCCGGTGATCGGGCCGTGGGCGGAGCGGCTGATGATCACGCACGCGTGGCGGTCGTACGAGCGGCTGGACCGCGTGAAGTGGACGCGGCTGGCCGCCGCGATGACCTTCACCAGTTTCGTCGCGCTGTTCCCGCTGCTGACGGTGTCCGCCACCATCGCCGCCGCCACGCTCAGCACGGAACAGGAGCACAGGCTCCAGGACAAGCTCGCCGAGCAGGTCCCCGGCATCTCCGACCAGCTCGACATCGCCGGCCTGGTCGACAACGCCGGCACCATCGGACTCATCGCGGGCGCCCTGCTGTTCTTCACCGGCGTCAGCTGGGCCGGGTCCATGCGCGAGTGCCTGCGGGCGGTGTGGGAGCTGTCCGACGAGGAGGAGGAGAACCCGGTCCTGCGCTACGGCAAGGACGCGGGTGTCCTGATCGGCCTCGGCGGCGCACTGCTCGTCACCATCGCCGCCTCCGCCATCGCCTCCGCCATGATCGGCTGGTTCACCCGGGAAGCCGGCATCGAGGAGGGCGGCTGGGGCGGGGTCCTGCTGCACATCGCCGCGTTCCTGATCGCCGTGCTGGCCAACTTCCTGCTGCTGCTCTACGTCCTGACCCTGCTGCCCGGCGTCGAGCCGACGCGCCACCGCCTGTTCGTGGCGGCGCTGACCGGCGCGATCGGCTTCGAACTGCTGAAACTGCTGCTCAGCGGCTACCTTCAGGGCGTGGCGGCGAAGAGCATGTACGGCGCGTTCGGGGTGCCCGTCGCGCTGCTGCTGTGGATCAACTTCACCTCGAAGCTGGTGCTGTTCTGCGCCTCCTGGACGGCGACGCGGAGCAAGGAGGACGAGGTCCCGGGCCTCACGGGCGCGTCCGACGGCGCACCAGATCCGGCAGCGGCCAGCGGCGGTTGACCAGGAACGCGCCGCCCGCGAGCAGCACCAGCACCCCGCCCGCGATGCCGAGCGCCGTCCCGATGCCGCTGGCACCGCCCGTGGCCGGGGCGCTGGCCACCGGCTTCGCACCGGTCGCCGCCGGGCCGCTGGCGCCGTCCCCGGAACCACCGGCCTCGCCGGAGGGGTTCGCGCCGGGCTGGGCACTGGACCGCACGGCGCTCCTGGGCGGCACCAGCTCGCCCACCGGCTGCACCTTCCCGGCCGCCTTGAAGCCCCAGTCGAACAGCCGGGCCGTCTCCTTGTAGACCTCGTTGTGCTCGGGCTTCTCCGGGTTCATCACCGTCACCAGCAGCACCTTGCCGCCGCGCTCGGCGACGCCCGTGAAGGTGGCGCCCGCGTTGGTGGTGTTGCCGTTCTTGACGCCCGCGATGCCCTGGTAGACCGGCACGTCGGAGTCACCGGCCAGCAGCCGGTTGGTGTTCTGGATCTCGAAGGACTCGCGGACCTTCTTGCCCTTCTTGCCCTTCTTGGTCTGCCCGGGGAACTTGGCCCGCACCGTCGAGGCGTACTCGCGGAAGTCCTTCTTCTGCATCCCGGAGCGGGCGAACAGCGTCAGGTCGTACGCGGAGGAGACCTGCCCCTCGGCGTCGTAACCGTCCGGGCTGACGACGTGCGTGTCGAGGGCCTGGAGCTCCTCGGCGTGCTCGTTCATCTCCTTGACGGTGTTCTCGACGCCCTTGTTCATGGCGGACAGCACGTGCACGGCGTCGTTCCCCGAGCGCAGGAAGACGCCCAGCCACAGGTCGTGGACCGTGTACGTCTCCTCCTCCTTTATCCCGACCATGCTGGAGCCCGAGCCGATGCCGGCCAGGTCGGAGGGGACGACCTTGTGCTTGGTGTCGCCGGGGAACTTCGGCAGCAGTGTGTCGGCGAACAGCATCTTCAGCGTGCTCGCCGGGGCGAGGCGCCAGTGCGCGTTGTGGGAGGCCAGCACGTCACCGGACTCGGCGTCGGCGACGATCCAGGAGCGGGCGCTGAGGTCCTTCGGCAGCACCGGTACGCCGCTCGCCAGGTTCACCTGCGTGCCCGGCTCGCCGAGCCGGGCGCCGCCCACGGTCGACATCGACGCCGGGGGAGTGGCCGACGGGCTGGCCGACGGACTGGCCGACGGGCTGTCCGACGGCTTCGGGGCGGCGAGGGCGGCGGGCGCGGCCAGGGCGAGGGACGACAGGACGGCGGAGGTGACCAGCAGGGATCGCCTGGCGGTCTTCTTCGGAGCGGGCACGGTCGGAAACGTACATGCCGTACGGGGGGAAGTCCCGTCTCCGGCCCCACCCCGGGAACGGAACCGGACACGCTCTGGCGATACTGGTGCCATGAAGCTCAGCCGCCCCGTCTCCTGGTTCCTGCTCGCCTTCGGGGTGTGGAGCTGGGTCATCTGGATCACTTTCGTCAAAAACCTGGTCAAGGACGGCAGCGGGCTCGCCTTCGACGACGGTCGTCCCACGGCCTACTTCTGGGTGCACCTGCTGCTCGCCGTCGTTTCCTTCGTATTGGGGACGGTCATCGGGGCCATCGGGTTGCGTGGTCTGCGCGCACTGCGCCGGACGTCATAGCGGCGAGCGGGAGACTCGACACCGTGGTCATCGTTTTCGTACTCGTCGCGAGCCTGGTCCTGGCCCTCGTCGTGACGGCCAACTGGTACGTGTGGCGCCGCCTGTTCCGCGACACCACCGGCGGCCCGGGCCTCGTCCGCCGCGCGGGTGCGGTCCTGATCGCGGGCGGCTGGGCCCTGGCGATCGGCGCCCTGGTCGCCGAACGCACGGGCGCCCCCTTCCGGCTCCAGCAGATCCTCGCCTGGCCGGGCTTCCTGTGGCTGGCCCTGTCGATCTACCTGCTGCTGGCCGTGCTGGCGGGAGAGATCGTCCGCCCACTCCTGCGCCGCTTCCTCGAACACCGGGCGAGCCGAACGCACCGGGGCCGGACGCCGACCACCGCTGATCCGGCGTCGGCAGCCCCCTCGAGCCCGTCTCCCGACGCCGATGCCGACGCGTCTCCGGCCGCGACGAGCGCACCGCAGGCGAACGGCGGCGGCACGACCGCGTCCGTGACCGCCTCCCGCTCCGGCCGCGCCCGCAGCGCCACCGCACCCCACCCGCGGTCCGACCCCGCGCCGGACGCCCCCGCGGATCCCCCGCCGCCCGCCGGCGCCACCACCCCCACGGGGCCCTCCCGCCGGCTGTTCGTCTCCCGGGTCGTCGCCGGGACCGCCGCTGCCGCCGCGGTGGGGACCGTGGGGTACGGGACGTACGGGGTGCTGCGCGGGCCGAAGGTCAAGCGGGTCACCGTGCCGCTGGCCAAGCTGCCGCGCGCCGCGCACGGGTACCGGATCGCGGTGGTCAGTGACGTGCACCTCGGGCCGGTCCTGGGGCGCGGCTTCGCACAGAAGGTCGTCGACACGATCAACGCGACGCAGCCCGACCTGATCGCGGTCGTCGGCGACCTGGTCGACGGCAGCGTGAAGGACCTCGGCCCGGCGGCCGCCCCGCTCGCCGGGCTCAGGGCCCGGCACGGGTCCTACTTCGTCACCGGCAACCACGAGTACTTCTCCGGCGCCGAGCAGTGGGTCGAGGAGGTCCGCCGCCTGGGCATCGACCCCCTGGAGAACGCCCGCAAGGAGATGCCGTACTTCGACCTCGCCGGGGTCAACGACGTGGCCGGCGAGGACGAGGGCCAGGGGCCCGACTTCGCCAAGGCGCTCGGCGACCGCGACACCGCCCGCGCCTGCGTCCTGCTCGCCCACCAGCCCGTGCAGATCCACGACGCCGTCGAGCACGGCGTCGACCTCCAGCTCTCCGGCCACACCCACGGCGGCCAGCTCTGGCCGGGCAACCTCGTCGCTGCCGGCGCCAACCCCACCCTCGCGGGCCTGGACCGCTACGGCGACACCCAGCTCTACGTCTCGCGCGGCGCCGGTGCCTGGGGTCCGCCCACCCGGGTGGGAGCACCCTCGGACATCACCGTGATCGAGCTGGCGTCGAAGCGGGCCTGAGCGCGCACCCTGTGAGAACGCTGTGAAACCGGGCCGAAAAGGCGCATCGGTAAGTTCTTTCCCAACTCACAAGATCTCCCTTCCCCCTGCTCAAAATCCTGTGATTGGGTGAGCCCGCCACGAAGGGGTGTGGCATACACACAAGGGCCCCAAGAGGGTCTGGGGAGGGCAAAGCCGATGCGATCGGTTCGCATGCGGATACTCGCGGGGCTGCTGGTCCTGGCCGCCGCGGGCGTGGGCGCCTGGCAGTTGTCCCCGTCCAGGGGCGACGGGAAGACCATCACGGTCGGCACGACGGACGGCGTCACCTCGCTGGACCCGGCCGGCGCCTACGACGCGGACTCCTGGGCGCTGTTCAGCAACGTCTTCCAGTCGCTGCTGACCTTCGCGCCGGGCGGCACCGCTCCCGTGCCGGACGCGGCGAAGAACTGCGCGTTCCCGCACGGCGACCTGACCACGTACCGCTGCGAGCTGCGCGACGGCCTCACCTTCCCCAGCGGCCGGACGATGGACGCCGAGGACGTGAAGTACTCCTTCGACCGGATCCTGAGGATCAAGGCCCCGGTCGGCCCGGCGTCCCTGCTGGGCACGCTCGGTTCCGTGGACGCCGACGGCATGACCGTCACCTTCCATCTGACCTCACCGGACGCGACGTTCCCCTTCAAGGTGGCCACCGGCGCCGGCTCGATCGTCGACCACACCGCGTACCCGGCCGCCAAGCTGCGCACCGGCTCCCGAGTCGACGGCACCGGCCCGTACACCCTCACCTCGTACACCAAGGACCGGGACGCCGTCCTCACGCCCAACAAGCACTACCGGGGCGCCGTCGGCGGCGGCACCGCGAAGCCCGTGGACGTGCGCTACTACGCCACCCCTAAGGCCCTGGACACCGCCTGGAAGGACAAGCAGGTCGAGGTCGCGACCGACCAGCTGCCGCCCGGCGTCCTCGCCGGGCTCAACCCGAGCGACCCCGGGCAGCGCGTCTACGAGGCGGACGGCTCCGAGACCCGGAACCTGTACTTCGACACCCGTTCCGGCAAGCCGCTGCACGACCCGAGGGTCCGCCGGGCCATGGCCTGGCTGATCGACCGCGAGCAACTGGCCGCCACCGTCTACGACGGCACCGTCGACCCGCTGTACTCCCTGATCCCGGCCGGCCTGACCGGTCACACCGCTTCCTTCTTCGACGACTATCCCGAGCCCGACCCGAAGAAGGCCCGGCAGCTGCTCACCCAGGCCGGTGTGAGCCTGCCGGTGCGCTTCACCTACGGCTACGCCGAGGGGCGGGGTGCCGGTGAGCAGGAGGCGGCCGAGATCAAGAAGGAGCTGGAGGCGAGCGGTCTGTTCCAGGTCACCCTCAAGGGCTACGAGTGGACCGCTTTCCAGAAGCAGTGGGCGACCGGCAGGCTCGACGCGTACGCCGTCGGCTGGGTCGCGGACTTCCCCGACCCGGACACCTTCGGCGCCGCGCTCGTCGGCACCGGCAGCGCCATGAACACCGGCTACAGCAGCAAGACCGTCGACCGGCTCATCAAGGACAGCCGGCGCTTCGCCGAGCGGACCGACGCCGCCCAGGACTTCCGATCGGTGCAGCAGACCGTCGCGCAGGACGTTCCGGTGCTGCCGCTGTGGCAGGCGAAGGAGTACGTCGTGACGACCGAGGACGTCGGCGGCGGCCAGTACCTGTCGGACGGCACGGGCGTGTTCCGCCTGTGGAGCCTCACCACCCTCTGAGGCATCCGCGTCCTCCGACGACCCGCCATGGCCGCCGGTCAGGAGTCGGTGCGCCGCCGGGCCGCCGGATCGGGGATGGCGTGTGTCATCCCCGGCAGGAAGTCCGTGAACAGCTCGTGCACCTCGCGCACGAGCGGTCGCAGCACCCGGAAGCGGGCCAGGGCCACGCCCCGCGCGGTGAGCCGGGCTCCGCGTTCGGCGAGCCGGTAGCTCCGCTCGCGGCCCTCGGTCCGGTCGAAGATCCAGTACAGGCACAGCCCCATCTGGGACAGCCACATCAACTCGGGCAGGATGTCCCGCAGTTCCTCGGGCACCTTGGTCTTCGTCGCCCCGGCCAGCACGTCCCGGTGGACGCTGATGGCCTCCTCGCGCGCGTGCTCCGACTCGGGCGAGAAGGGGCTGAGCGGGCTGTCGGGGTCGGCGGCGTTCTTGAAGAACTGCACCGCGAACTCGTGGTACGGCGCGGCGATGTCCAGCCAGGCCCGCAGCACCCCCGCGAGCCGGGCCTCCAGATCGGTCTCCCGGTCCAGGATCTCGCGGACCGCCACCTGGTGCTCGGCGGCGATCCGGTCGTAGAAGCCCTGGATCAGGTGCTCCTTGCCCGCGAAGTAGTAGTAGGCGTTGCCGACGGAGACCCCGGCCTCCTTGGCGATGGCCCGCATCGTCGTCTTGTCGTAGCCCCGCTCCTGGAACAGCCGCATGGCCGTCTCCAGGATCAGGGCGCGGGTCTGCTCGGACTTGGTGGGGGTGGCGCCGTCGTCGGGGCCGTCGTTCTTCGCGGGCACGGGAAGAGAGCCTAACGTCAGCACCGGTGCGGTCACCGAGGGGCGCAGGTGCCGTCGGCGCAGCCCGGCGCGGTGTGGCTCCAGCCGCTGTCCGGGTCGTACGACCAGCCGTCCGCCCTCCGGTACACCCGGCCGCCCCACTGCGCGCCGCCGCGCTGCCCCCGGTGCCACTGCGCACCGCGCCACTTGGCCGCGGCGAGCACCGCGCCCCTGGCGAGCCGGGCACCGGACGGGGTGCTCAGCCGGTGGGCGAGCGGGCGGTGCTCGCGCAGTGCCCAGAGGGTGACCACCCAGGCGGCGGGACCCTGGTAGACCTGCCCGGCGTCACCCACGACGGTGATCTCGGCGAGGGTGGCGCCGTGGTCCAGGCCGGGCCAGCGCCGCCGGGCCTCCTCGGAGGCGGCCGGGACCAGCTCCAGCGGCACCAGGTGGGGCTGCCGCAGGAGCCAGTCGCGCAGGAACGCGCACAGGGAGCACTCGGCGTCGTACAGGACGGTGAGCCGGCGCACCGGTGCGGGTGCGTTCATGCCGGTCGCGTTCGTGCCGCTGGCGTTCACGTGGGCCTCCGTCAGGCCCGCGCCGACGGGGCGACCCAGCCCTGCGGCGGCACCGGCGGCACCTGCTCCCGCTCCATGGTCCCCCGGCGCCGGATCCGGTTCAGCACGTAGACGTTGGCCAGGTGCATCACGCCGAGCACCAGCAGCACCACGCCGAGCTTGGTCGACAGGGCCTCGAAGACGCCGCGGGCGTCGGTGATGGTCCCGTCGCCGCTCAGGTACAGGGCGACGAACCCGAGGTTGACGAGGTAGAAGCCCACCACCAGGAGGTGGTTGACGGCGTCGGCGAGCTTCTCGTTGCCGTGCAGCACGTCGGCGAGGAACACCTTTCCGTTCCGGCTGAGCGTGCGGGCCACCCAGACGGTCAGACCGATGCTGACCAGCAGGTAGATGACGTAGGCGATGACCGTGCGGTCCATTGCCCCACCCTTCTTGAACACGTTCAAAACGCTGTCGGGGATGACTCTAGACCTACTTTTGAACATGTTCAACACAAGGGGCCGGGGTGATTGTCAGTGGTGCCTCGTACTGTCCTCGGCATGGGAATCGTGACGTTCGTCGACGAGACGACGACGGGGGAGCGGCGGGCCGCCTGGGGGCTGGAGATCGCCGAAGAGCGCCTGACCGCAAGGGAACTGATCCGGCGCCGGGTGTTCCAGGAGGTCGCTGAGTACAACGCCCGCAGGCCGGAGGTCTTCCAGGGCCTGGTACAGCCGCAGGACACCGAACGGGTGCTGAACGGCTACGCGGTGCGCACGCCCCGCCGCATCGACCCCGAGGCCCAGACGGCCCTGGCCGAGCGGGCCTTCGCGGGCAACGGCTTCCTGGTGCTGGTGGGAGACCGTCAGGTCACCGACCCGGACGAGGAGATCGAGCTGACGCTCGGCACCGAGGTCACGTTCCTCAAGCTCGTCCCCCTGGTGGGTGGCTGATGAGCGCCTCCGGTACCCCCCGGTCGCACCTCGACCGGCTGCGCGACCGCATCGCCGGCGGTGACACGGAGCAGGTCGCCGACCAGGCCCTGAACGTCCTGGACTCCCGCCGCGGCATCTGGGGCGGAGACTGGGAGCAGGTGCTCGACCGGCTCCGCGAGCTGCCCGCCGACCGCCGCCGCGAGCTGCTGCACGCCCTGGCCGACCGCTTCCACCGGGCCGGTGACGACACGGAGGCCCGCTGCCGCCATCTCGTCCTGTGCGGCATGATCTCCGAGGGCCTCGCCGACGATCCGCTGGCCGCCGAGCGCCGCAAGGCCCTGGACGACCTCGCCCGGCGACAGTCCTTCTTCTACGCGTTGCGCTTCGAGGTCCTGGTCCGCGCCGAACTGGCCGCCGGCCGCCCCCTGCCGGCGCCCGTCGTGGCCGTCGTCCGCCGCGCGGCCCTGGACGCCTACCGCGCGAGCGACCTCGTCGGGCTGGCCCGGCAGCTCACCGACCCCGTCCTCAACGTCGGCGAGGCATGGGCCGACCAGGCCCTGAGTGATGCCACGACCCCCGACTGGCAGGCCCTCCTGCGGTACGCCATGACGGCCACCGCCTCCAAGCCGAACGCGAAGTGGGACAAGGGCGCGCTCGCCCTGCTGGACACGCTCGGCACGGACGCCGTCCGTGAGACGGTCCTGGCCTGGCTCGCGCTCGTCGGCCGCCCCCGCACGCTGCCGCTGGAGCGCCGCGAGTGGGAGACGGACGTCAACAACGCCTTCGACCCGTACAACGCGACGGCCCTGCGCGGCCTGGCCTGGCTGCTCTCCCTGCTGCCGCCCCGGCCCGAGACCGCGCGGGCCCTGGGCGCCCTGGTCGAGACCTCCCTGAGGAAGGTGGCGGGCATCGGCCCCCGCAACCCGAAGGTCGCGAACGCGGGTGTCGTCGCGCTGGCCCGCATCGACTCCGAAGCGGCCCTCGCCGAACTGGCCCGGCTGGCCACACGGCTGACGTACAAGAACACGGCCAAGCTCGTCGACACGGCCCTGGAGGCCCGGGCCACCGCGCTCGGCCTCGGCCGCGAGGAGATCGAGGAACTGGCGGTCCCCGCGTACGGCCTGACGGAGGTCGGCCGGGCGACGTACCACCTCGGCGAGGCCACGGCCCTGCTGGAGGTCCACGGCACCCGGGCCGTGCTGAGCTGGCGCAACGCGGCGGGCAAGCCGGTCAAGAGCGTCCCGGCCGCGGTGAGGCGCGACCACCCCGACGCGCTGAAGGACCTGAAGACCGCGGTCAAGGACATCGACAAGATGCTCTCGGCGCAGAGCGAGCGCCTGGACCGCCAGTTCCTGGCCCGCCGCAGCTGGCCGTACGCCGTCTGGCGCGAGCGCTACCTCGACCATCCCCTGGTCGGCACCCTGGCCCGCCGTCTGCTGTGGACGATCGACGGCCGGCCGGCCGGATACGCGGACGGCGAGTTGCGCACACTGGCCGATGAACCGCTCACCGAGGGCACCCGGGTCGAACTCTGGCACCCCGTCGGCCGCGAGAGCGCCGAGGTCGTCGCCTGGCGCGACTGGCTGGAGCGGCACGGCATCACCCAGCCGTTCAAGCAGGCCCATCGCGAGATCTACCTGCTCACGGACGCCGAGCGGGCCACGCGCACCTACTCCAACCGCTTCGCGGCGCACATCCTGCGCCAGCACCAGTTCAACTCCCTGGCGGCGCTGCGCGGCTGGCGCAACAAGCTTCGCCTGTGCGTCGACGACTCGGCCCCTCCCGCCACCCGCGAGCTGCCCCAGTGGGGTCTGCGCGCCGAGTACTGGATCGAGGGCGACGGCGAGGAGTACGGCGTCGACACCACCGAGTCCGGCAGCTATCTGCGTCTGCGCACCGACCAGGTCCGCTTCTACCCGATCGACGCCCCGGAGAACTCGGCCCACTGCTACGGCGGCGAGTACGCCATGGGGCTCCGCGGCGGCCAGGACCCCGTCGAGCCGCTCCCCCTGGAGGACATCCCGCCCCTGGTCCTCTCCGAAATCCTGCGCGACGTCGACCTGTTCGTCGGCGTCTCCAGCATCGGCAACGACCCCACCTGGCAGGACGGCGGCCCCGGCGGCCGCTTCCGCGAGTACTGGACGTCGTACGGCTTCGGCGAGCTGAACCAGAGCGCCCAGACCCGCGGGCTCCTGCTCGAACGCCTCGTCCCGCGCCTGGCGATAGCCGACCGCTGCACGCTGGAGGGCCGCTTCCTCCACGTCCGCGGCGACCGCCACACCTACAAGATCCACCTCGGCTCGGGCAACATCCTCATGACCCCGAACGACCAGTACCTCTGCATCGTCCCGAAGTCCGACCCGACGGCTCAGGGGACGGGTTACCTCCCCTTCGAGGGCGACCGCATGCTGGCGGTCATCCTGAACAAGGCGATGCTGCTGGCGGCGGACACGAAGATCACGGACCGGTCGATCCTGAGCCAGCTGTGAGCCTCAGTCGCTCGTCCTCGCCTGACCGGCCTTGAGGATCTCGGCCACGTCGAGGGTCACCTTCGCGCCGATGGAGTCCGGGAGGGAGACGAGCTCACCGGGGGCATGCGGGCGGTGCTTCTCGTAACCGCTTCCCGCCGGGTCGGTCAGGACATGGAGGCGCTGGTGCTTGCGGTCCACGACGACGTAGACCGGGACCTTGGCCTCGGCGTAGGCGGCGACCTTGGTCTTCAGGTCGTCCTTCCAGTTGCCCGAGGTGACCTCGAGAACGAGACGGAAGCAGGCGGGGTCGTACGCGTTGTTCTCGACGAGGTGGTCGTCGATGTCGGCGTCCACCACCACGAGATCGGGAATGGCGTAGTCCTCAGCACCGGTGGGGAGCCATAGGCCGACGTTTTGAAGGGTCTCGGTCTCTCCGCCGTGCAGGCCGGCGGCGATGAACGGGATCATGAGGCCGGTGAGGGCTCGGGCATGAGGTGCATCCGGTAAGGGGGTCACGAGGAGATGGCCCCCGATGATCTCGACGCGGTAGCCCGGATGGCGCTCCATGATCTCGTCGGCGATGGTCGTGAGGGTGACCGGCTCTTCTTCGTGGAAGGGCTGCTCGACGGAAGCTGCGGACATCAGGTGCCTCCTGGGGGCTGGTGTCGAGAGCATCATCGTAGGCAGGACGACGTCCGTGCGGCCCGTTCCGCTGCGTTCACCCGATGGTGTGGCATATGCCGGAAGGCCCCGTCACCGGTGGAGACGGGGCCTTCTCGGGCAAGCGGTCGAGCTCAGTAGCGGCGCGTGATCAGCGCACGCTTCACCTCGGCGATCGCCTTCGTGACCTCGATGCCGCGCGGGCAGGCGTCCGTGCAGTTGAAGGTCGTGCGGCAGCGCCACACGCCGTCGCGGTCGTTGAGGATCTCCAGGCGCTGCTCCCCGGCCTCGTCACGCGAGTCGAAGATGAAGCGGTGCGCGTTGACGATGGCCGCCGGGCCGAAGTACTGGCCGTCGTTCCAGAAGACCGGGCACGACGTGGTGCAGGCCGCGCACAGGATGCACTTCGTCGTGTCGTCGAAGCGCTCGCGGTCCTCGGCCGTCTGGAAACGCTCACGCGTCGGCTCGTTCGTGTCCTTCGTGATGAGGAAGGGCATGACGTCGCGGTACGCCTGGAAGAACGGCTCCATGTCGACCACGAGGTCCTTCAGGACCGTGAGGCCCTTGATGGCCTCGACCGTGATCGGCTTCTCGGGGTTGATGTCCTTGATCAGCGTCTTGCAGGCCAGGCGGTTCTTGCCGTTGATCCGCATGGCGTCCGAGCCGCAGATGCCGTGCGCGCAGGAACGGCGGAACGTCAGCGTGCCGTCCAGGTCCCACTTGATCTTGTGGAGGGCGTCGAGGACACGCTCCTTGGGGTCGATCTCCACCTGGAAGTCTTCCCACACCGCCTCCGCCGCGACCTCCGGGTTGAAGCGGCGGATGCGGAAGGTGACCGTGATGTAGGGGGAGTCGGCGAAACCGGGCTCGGGCTTGCCGGCCGCGTCTTCCTTGTCCAGAACAGGGGTAGCCATCAGTACTTACGCTCCATCGGCTGGTAGCGGGTCTGGACGACCGGCTTGTAGTCGAGACGGACGGTTTCGGAGCCGTCGGCGCCGACCTCGCGGTACGCCATGGTGTGGCGCATGAAGTTGACGTCGTCGCGGTTCGGGTAGTCCTCGCGGTAGTGACCGCCGCGGGACTCCTTGCGGGCCAGCGCGGAGACGGCCATGACCTCGGCGAGGTCGAGCAGGTTGCCCAGCTCGATGGCCTCCAGCAGGTCCGTGTTGAACCGCTTGCCCTTGTCCTGGATCGACACGTTCTTGTAGCGCTCGCGCAGCTCCGCGATCTTCTCGACCGCCGTCTTGATCGTCTGCTCGGTGCGGAACACCATGACGTTGGCGTCCATGGTCTCCTGAAGCTCACGCCGCAGCACCGTCACGCGCTCGGTGCCGGTGGAGTCACGCAGCCGCTCCACCTGGGCGATCACGAGCTCCGCCGGGTTCTCCGGCAGCTCGACGAAGTCCGCCTTCTGCGAGTACTCCGCCGCCGCGATACCGGCCCGCTTGCCGAAGACGTTGATGTCCAGCAGCGAGTTGGTGCCCAGGCGGTTGGCGCCGTGCACGGACACGCAGGCGACTTCGCCGGCCGCGTACAGGCCCGGGACGACCGTGGTGTTGTCCGCCAGGACCTCACCCTCGACGTTGGTCGGGATGCCGCCCATGGCGTAGTGCGCGGTGGGCTGGATCGGGATCGGGTCCGTGTAGGGCTCGATGCCGAGGTAGGTGCGGGCGAACTCCGTGATGTCGGGGAGCTTGGCGTCCAGCTGCTCCGGCGGGAGGTGCGTGAGGTCGAGGTAGACGTGGTCGCCCTCGGGACCGCAGCCGCGGCCCTCACGGATCTCCGTGTAGATGGAGCGGGACACGACGTCACGGGACGCGAGGTCCTTCATGACCGGCGCGTACTTCTCCATGAAGCGCTCGCCGTCCTTGTTGCGGAGGATGCCGCCCTCACCGCGGGCGCCCTCCGTCAGCAGGATGCCCATGCGCCAGATGCCGGTCGGGTGGAACTGGAAGAACTCCATGTCCTCCAGCGGCAGGCCACGGCGGTAGACCGCGGCCTGGCCGTCACCGGTCAGGGTGTGCGCGTTGGACGTCACCTTGAAGAACTTGCCGCAGCCGCCGGAGGCGTAGATCACGGCCTTCGCGTGGAAGACGTGGATCTCACCGGTGGCCAGCTCGTACGCCACCACACCGGCCGACCTCTTGACGCCGTCGACCTCGGTGATCAGCTGGTCCAGGACGTAGAACTCGTTGTAGAACTCCACGCCCTCCTTGACGCAGTTCTGGTACAGCGTCTGGAGGATCATGTGGCCGGTGCGGTCGGCCGCGTAGCAGGAGCGGCGGACCGGGGCCTCGCCGTGGTTGCGGCTGTGACCGCCGAAGCGGCGCTGGTCGATGGTGCCGTTCGGCGTGCGGTTGAACGGCAGGCCCATCTTCTCCAGGTCGAGGACGGAGTCGATGGCCTCCTTCGCCAGGATCTCGGCGGCGTCCTGGTCGACCAGGTAGTCACCGCCCTTGACCGTGTCGAAGGTGTGCCACTCCCAGTTGTCCTCCTCCACGTTGGCCAGCGCGGCGGCCATGCCGCCCTGCGCGGCGCCCGTGTGGGAGCGGGTGGGGTACAGCTTGGTCAGCACGGCGGTGCGGCTGCGCTTCGTCGACTCGATGGCGGCGCGCATACCGGCGCCACCGGCGCCGACGATGACGGTGTCGTACTTGTGGATCTTCATGATTCTCGCAGCCCCGTGCCTAGCGGATGTTCGGGTCGAAGGTGAAGATCACCAGCGTGCCCAGCAGGATGGTGAACACCGTGGCGGTGTAGAGCAGGCCCTTGAGCCACAGCCGGGTGTTCGCGCGCTCCGCGTAGTCGTTGATGACCGTGCGCAGGCCGTTGGCGCCGTGCAGCATGGCGAGCCACAGCATCAGCAGGTCCCAGACCTGCCAGAACGGGGACGCCCAGCGGCCCGCCACGAAGGCGAAGCCGATCTTGGAGACGCCGCCGTCCAGCACGAGCTGGATCAGCAGGTGGCCGAGGACCAGCACGACCAGCACGACGCCCGACAGGCGCATGAACAGCCATGCGGCGAGCTCGAAGTTGCCCCGGGTGGACTTGGGGGACTTCTTGGTGCGCTTGCGCGGGGCCTCGATGAAGGGCGCCGGGTTGTCGACGGTGTAGACGGCGCCGCCCTCGACGGGGCCCACGCCGGCTGCGGTCTTGTCAGTCGTGGACATTGGCGTCAGCTCCCGAACAGTTCACGAGCGGCGTGGCCGAGGACGGGGTAGATGGCCCCGAGCATCAGCACGACCCACAGGGCGACGACGGTCCAGAGCATCTGCTTCTGGTAGCGAGCGCCCTTGATCCAGAAGTCGACGGCGATGACACGCAGGCCGTTGAGCGCGTGGAAGAGGATGGCGGCGACGAGGCCGTACTCCAGCAGCGCGACGATCGGCGTCTTGTACGTGGCCACGACCTTGTCGTAGGCCTCCGGGGACACACGGACGAGCGCGGTGTCCAGCACGTGAACGAACAGGAAGAAGAAAATGAGGACGCCGGTGACTCGGTGAGCCACCCAGGACCACATTCCTTCCCGGCCGCGGTACAGCGTTCCAGCCGGCACGGAAGTTTCCTCCGGGAGCGGTGATTGGGGCCGCGCCGGCTTTCCTTGTCGGTCGGGCCCGGCCGGGTACGGTCCACCGGCCCCCAGCATCGTAGCGATGTGCTGCCGCCGGGCTGAGCCGGGGTCCCGGGGTGTGATCAAACTGGCACGCAAAGAGGTACTGGTGGGCTAGTGAGGCTGCGGGGGCGGGGGGTGTCCGCGGGACTGCCGGGACGTGGCCCTCAGTGATTGATCGCGCAGTTCCCCGCGCCCTTGAGGGCATGCAGCAGGCGTCCCCTCGCGAGCCGCCGGAGTTCGTCCGCCGTCACCGCCCGCTCCTCCTCGAGATCGTTTGTCAATCGTGACCGGATGGCCTCGAGGAGCCGGTCCAGAGTCTCGGAGGGGGACAGCCCGTCCAGGCAGATGACGAACACGTGTCCGAAACGGGCCTCGTAGGCGGCGTGGGCCGCGCCGAGAGCGGTGTGGGCCACGGAGTAGACGTCGGGCGGGAGGCTGGGCAGCGATTCGGCCGCCAGTGCTTCCGAGAGGTCGGCCCAGCTCAGGTCGTAGGCCGCCTCGTCCGCGGCGGCCAGCAGGGAGTCCACGTCCGGATAGGGGCGGTGCCCGGCGACCCGCCCGGCCCAGCGGCGGCTGCGCAGGCAGGACAGGAGGGCCTGCTCCAGGTCCTCCTCGGAGGCCGCGTTGAAGTGCTCCACCGGTATGGCGAGCCGGCCGGGGAGATCGGGAAGGCGGTGCGCAGGCAGCGTGGGTCCTCGTGGGCGTCACGTGTGTCGGCAGGGAGAAGTGTGAGAGATGTGACGACACGCTATCGAGTACGACCACGACGTGTCCGAAGGATGCCTGAATTTCACCCGGGAGAGAGAGTTTCGGAACGCGTGGTGGACGCGCGCCGGGCCGCCCCGGGTTTTAGGTTGGCCGTGTGAGTCAGCACAGGCGCCGGACCTCGGCGAAGCAGGAGAGCAAGCGGCAGGTGCTGGTCGTGGCCTTGGCGGTAGCCCTGGTCGTGGTCGCGGCCGGGGTGAGTCTCGGGCTCTGGACGGCCTCGGGCGGTGACGGCGGGTCCACGGGCCAGGAGGCCCGGGCCTCGCGCGAGGCCACCGCGGCGGCGCCCCCCGACCGAGCGCCGGAAGCGGCCCCCACCCCCAGCCCCACCCGCTCCTATCCGCTGTCCCAGACGCCCCGCACCATCCCCGCCGTGCGCGACCACGAGCCGGCGCGCGGCCCGGGCTGGCGTCCCGGCAAGGGCGACCGGGTGGTCGTGGACGACCCGGCGCTGGCCGACGAGGGGCGGCTGGTCGCCGGTGAGCTCGGGATGACGTACGCGGGCGAGAAGGACGACGAGAAGCCCGGCGACCTGCGGCTGGCGCTCAACGGCGACAAGGGCGCGAACCCCGAGTCGTACGTGATGACCGTGCGCGACGGGCGGGTGCGGATCGACGGGCCCTCCGACGCGGGCGTCTTCTACGGCACCCGCACGCTCAAGCAGGAGACGCACGACGGCGGCACGGCGCCCGAGGGCGTCGTGAAGGACGAACCGGCCAAGGCGGAGCGCGGGTTCATGCTGGACATCGCGCGCAAGTACTTCACGGCCGGTTGGATCGAGGACCGGATCAGGGAACTGGGCGATCTGAAGTACAACCGGCTGGGGCTGCACTTCTCCGACGACCAGGGGTTCCGGATCGAGTCCTCCTCGCATCCCGAGATCGTGTCGGAGCGGCATCTGACCAAGGCGCAGGTGCGCAAGATCATCGACCTGGCGGAGAGCCGGCACATCACGATCGTGCCCGAGATCGACTCGCCCGGGCACCTCGGCGCGGTCATCGACGCCCACCCCGACCTGCAGTTGCGCACCGCCCAGGGGTCGGCGGTGCAGGGCGCCGTCGACATCTCCAAGGCCGAGAGCGCCGAGATCGTCGACGACCTGCTGAACGAGTACGCCGATCTCTTCCCCGGCGGGCCCTGGCACCTCGGCGGTGACGAATACCAGGCGCTGACCCGGTCGAACCCGGAGGCCTCCTTCCCACAGCTGGCCGCCGCCGCCCGGGAGAAGTACGGCTCCGGCGCGACGGTCGCCGACCTCACCACCGGCTGGCTGAACGACCGGGCCGACACCGTCCGGCGGCATCAGCGCGTCCCGCGCGCGTGGAACGACGGGTTCTTCCGCGGCACCTCCGTCCAGGCCGCCAAGGACATCCAGGTCGCCTACTGGACCGGCAAGGAGATCGGCGCCCGGGCGCCCCTGGAGTACCTCCAGGAGGGCCGCAAGGTGATCAACTACAACGACGAGTTCCTGTACTACGTGCTCGGCGAGCCGCAGACCTTCGTCTACCCGACGGGACAGCGGATCTACGAGCAGTGGACGCCACGGGTGCTGCGCGGCACCGCGGCCGTCCCGGCGCGCTACGACGGGCAGATCCTCGGCGGGTCCTTCGCGGTCTGGTGCGACCTGGCGAACTCCCAGACACAGGCCCAGGTGGCGGCCGGGATCCGGATGCCGCTGCGGGCGACCGTCCAGAAGCTGTGGAACCCGGGCGAGCCCGAGCTGTCCTGGGCCCAGTTCCGGGCGCTGGCGGACCGGCTCGGCTGACCCGGCGCGCATTGGCCCATACGGCTGCGAATCCCCGTACGGCTGTGGTGGTCTTCTGACGCGAGCGGATCCGAACATGCCGGGGGGAACCGGGACATGGGCTACTGGGGATATTTCGTCGTGGGCCGGGGGGAGCGGCCGCTGCCGGAGCTGGAGGCGCTGGCGGGGGCCGCGGAGGACCCGACGCAGCGCGCCTCGGCGCCGGGTGGCTGGCAGGTGTGGGAGTACCCGAGCAGCGACGGCGACATCGGGAACATGAACGCGCTGGCCCGCCAGACCGGGGCGCCCGCGCTCTTCGGGTACGTCATCAACAGCGAGTGCGTGGTGCTGGAGGCCGCGGCCCCGCAGAGCGGGGCGTGGGCGACCTGCCTCGCGCGCTCCGCGATGGCCGGATATCTGGGGGCGGGCCGGGAGGGCCTCACGCTGGAGGACTACTTCCTGGAACCCGGCGACGCCGCCGAGCGTGCCGTGCTCTGGGCGGCCGAGGCCGGGTGTGAGGCGAACGCCGAGGCTCTGGTGGACGTACTCACGTCAGATCCTGACCCTCCCCCACTCTCGGCTTCGCCCGAGCGGGGGGATTCCCAGGCCGAAAACCTGCTGTTCCGCTTCCTCGACAGGCTGGGTGTGGTGCCCCTGTGACAATCCGGGGCCGTTGCGCGCAGTAAGGGGAAGTGCGGGTTCCGTGAGGGGTGAGGGCCGGCGGAGGCCTGATCGGGGCCCGGAGGCGGCCTGTGGAGGGAGGCGTGGATGAGCCTGGTGGAGTTGATCGCACAGGCCGACGAGCGCGGGCTGGCCGCGAGCGGGCTGGCTTGTCTGGATCGGTGCGTGCCCCTGCTGGGCGGCGACGACGAGATCCTGCGCCCGGTGTGGGCGAGCCTCGGCGACGGCGCGGACGCCGGTGAGTGGGGCGAGCGGCTGGAGCAGGCCCGCGGCAAGCTGGACGCGGCCGGCGTCGGGGACGAGGCGGCCGTGCTCGCCCGGCGGATGCTCGAGGCCGCTCCCGCCGAGCGGTCCGCCGCCTCGGTGCGGGTGTGGGCCGACGCCTGCTCCGTCGCCTCCCTCCAGATCCACCGGCTCCTGGACACCGCCGAGGACGAGGCCTCGTCGGTCGACTCCCGCCGTGAGGGCCGGACGGAGGGGATGTCGCCCCTGGTCGCCGCCGAGCTGCGCCGCCAGATCACCGTCCTGGAGGTCCTGGCCGGACACGGCCCGGCCGGTCTGCGCCGGGCGCTGGAGGTGTCGGTCGAGGGGCGGCGCGTGCTGCGCGCGGTGGTCTCCCGCCGCAGCCGGCGACAGGGGTGAGGGGACGACGCCCGCCGACCGTCCCGACCGGCCTAAACCCGCTTCCTGGAAGGGTCCTGTGACTGTCCCTGGAACGAGCTGGGGCGGTTCTGCGCCGCTTCGGGGGAGCCGCCGATTTCGGGTGACGAAACGCTTCGCCGCAGCGCTTTCCGTGATGTGACGACTCAAGCGGAGACCAGGCCATCGGCGGCTGCGAAGCCGCTGCGGTGGGCGGCGGACACGGTGGCGACGATGCGTGAGGGAGCGCGGCTGCGCCTCGACTACTCGGCGCAGAGCCTGTGGAGCATCGACCGGATGATCGAGGGGATACGGCGGGAAGGGGTGCCCGACGCCGCCGTGCAGGAGGTACTGCGCGGATTCGGCGCCTACGCCGGTGAGGTGGTGGTGCGTCAGACCGGCGCGGAGTGGTGGGCGACCGGTGGTGACCACTGGCTCCGCACCCCTGACGGGCGTCTGTGGGACCCCATCGACGAGGCGCGCCGCTGCTATGCCGGCCATGGATCGCTGCGGCTGCTGTGCCGGGACGCGGTGCGCGCCGTGCCCCGGCCATAACGCCGGCGGGACGCGGTAGGTGCCGCCCGGCGACAGCGGCAGCGGGACGCGGTGCGCGCCGCCCGGCGACAGCGTCAGCGCGTGAGGACGTCCTCGTCGTCCGGCAGGGGCCCGGCCGGCTCCTGGGCGGGCTCGGCGGGCTTGGCGGCGTTCTGGGCCAGGGTGCGGATCTGGGGCAGGTCGTCGTAGAGGTTCTGCCCGGGGCACGCGGTCGGATAGCCGTCGCGGTGACCGGAGATGCGGTGGAACGTCACCTTCTGGCCCAGCTTGTACTTGCCGTTGTCGGCGCCCGAGGTCAGCACGACCGTCCCGGCCGGGTCGGCGCCGTAGAGGCCGAGCTTCCACGCCGCGACCTTCGCGACCGACTCGCGCACGGCGGCGTTCGTGGTCGCGGTGGAGTAGTCGCCGAGCACCGAGACGCTGCTGGTGTCGGTGTTGAAGCCGTAGGTGTGCGCGCCGAGGACGGGCTTGTCGATGCCGCCCGCACGGCCCTCGAAGACGGTGCCGCACTTGTCGACGAGGAAGTGGTAGCCGATGTCGTTCCAGCCGTTGCTCTGCACGTGGTAGAGGAACACGCCGCGCACGATCGACGCCGACTCGGAACACGTGTAGTCGTTGGTGCCCGCCGTGTGGTGGACGAACACCGCCTTGGTGTCGCCGGTGTAGGTGGGCGGGTCCTTCACCAGGGACTCGTCGGCGCCCCAGGAGGAACGCGACGTCACGACGGGAGGCTCGGCCGCGAGCGGCCCGCCCTCGCCCGGCTCGACGACCGCGGTGTGCACGGCGCCCGACCCGGCCTCGGGATCGACCAGGTCGACCCGCAGCCCCGCCGGCAGGCGCGAGCCCGAGACACGCACCTGGACGCCGTCCGAGGGCCCGGTCCACAGCGGCTGGGTGCTCCCGCGCACGCCGGTCCGGTCCCGGTCGGGGCCCGCCTCGGGTGCGTGGACGTCGCTCTCCAGCGGGCGCCACGCGCTCCAGAGGCCGCTCTGCCGCGAGCGGGTCCGCACCTCGGCGGTGCCCTCCAGGGCGGCGTCGGGGTCGTCCCAGGTGACTCCGACCAGGCTGAACGGTGCGGTGGTGCGCGGGGCGAGGGACCGTACGTGCGGGTCGCCGTCCGGTACCCGGACGGTGTGCACACCGTCCGGGGAAGAGGCCCGGGCGGGTTGGTTCAGGCCGAGGGCACCGAGGGCCAGGGCGGTGGCGACGGCGGTGCGCAGGAGGCGGGGTGTCATACGGCGCTCGCCTTTCGTGGGCGGTGGCATCGCGAGCAGAGGTCCCCGGGGCGGCACTTGGCCGAAACCTCCGCGGGGCCGGGCTCCCGAGGACGGCGGGCCGGGTTGACCCGAACGGTCGCGGGGGCCCGGCGCCTGACGCCCTGTGACACTTCCGCGCGGACCGGCGCTGATCACCGTGGGAGGGCGCGCACTCGGCACGGACGAGGACGGTACTTGGGTCAGGGAGCACAACCACGGCGCGGGCAGGCGTACGACGGGGAACTGGGCGCGGCCGTCGTGCGGGCCCAGCAGGGTGACGAGGCGGCCTTCGCGGTCGCCTACCGGTTCGTGCAGCCCGGACTGCTCGGCTATCTGCGGGGCCTGGTCGGGGACGACGCCGAGGACGTGGCGTCCGACGCCTGGCTGGAGATCGCCCGGGACCTCGGCCGGTTCCGGGGCGACGGGGCCGGCTTCCGCGGCTGGACGGCGACCATCGCCCGGCACCGGGCGCTGGACCACCTGCGCCGCCAGCGGGTACGGCCCCGGTCGTCCGCGCTGGAGCAGGACGTCCTGGAACTGCCCGGGCCGCACAGCACCCACGACCAGGCGCTGGAGTCCCTCTCCACCGAGCGCGCCCTGGAGCTGGTGAGAGGGCTGCCGCGCGACCAGGCCGAGGCCGTGCTGCTGCGGGTCGTGGTCGGCCTCGACGGCCCGTCCGCCGCACGGGTCCTGGGCAAGCGGCCGGGCGCGGTGCGCACGGCGGCCCACCGGGGTCTGAAACGCCTCGCCGGGCAGCTGGGCGCGGAGAGTGTGACGGATGAGGCTCCCCGGACGCTGGGTGAGTCGACATGAGCGGAACCGGAGGTTTCGCTCACGGCCCCGGGGGGTCGTGCGGACGCGGCGCGCTGAACAGGGCGGAGCGGCGGGACGTACTGGTGGGACCCGGTGGGCCGTCCGGCGCCGCCGGGGCCGACGGATCGAGCGGATCGAGCAGGGACGGATACGGACATGGGTGAACGGCGCAGCGACGGCGGGCTTTCCGGCCGTGGTTCCCGTCACGCCCTCCTGGACTCCGACATCGAGGCGCTGCTCCTCGCCTCCCTCGTCGGGGACGGGGTGGACGCCGAGGCCGAACAGCGGGCCGTGGCCGCCTTCCGGGCCGCCCGGGACGCCGGTGTCCTGCGCGCCCGCGGCCGCCGCCGGGACGACTGGCGTGCCCGGGAGCGGCGCTGTCCGGGCCGGTCTCTGCGTACGACGCTCTCCGTGCTGTTCGCCAGTCTCACGCTGGGCGGTGTCGCCGTGGCGGTGATCGGCGTGGCGGGGGCACCGGAGAAGGGCCGTGCGGACGCCCCCGAGCGCAGGCCCGCTTCGAGCAGTGCCCCGCATGCCCCGGCCGGGCAGCCGTCCCGCGGCGGCCACAGCCCCGGCAGCGGCACCGGTTCGGCCCCGGCCCGCCCGGACCGGCCTGCCCCGGCCCGGGACACCGAGGCGCACTGCCGTGCCTACGAGCAGGCCCGGGGACGCGGCAAGGCCCTGGAGGCGCCGGCCTGGCAGCGTCTCGTGGCCGCCGCGGGCGGTGAGAGGAACGTCACGGCGTACTGTGCCGAACGCCTGACCGAGTCGAAGAAGACGAGCCGTGGCTCCGGGAACGGCGATCCCGCCGGCGGCGAGGACTCCGCGACCGCGAACAACGGCGGAGGCGACCAGCCGGGCAACGCCGGGAAGGGCGGGTCGGGCGACGACGCGGGCGAGAGCCGCAGCGACGGCAAGCGCTCCCCGTCCAACGGCCGCCATCCGTAAGGGGTTTCCGTGAGGGCGGGCCGTCGGGGCCGAGCGCTGCCCTGATCCGCCGGTGCCCGCCATGGCAACGGCCGGGGCCGCCACCCCCCACAGGAGAGGCCCCGGCCGTCGCGCGGCACGGGCCGCGCGGCGGCCCGTACTCCCTACAGCGCCCGGCGTGCGTTTTCTGTCACACCCCGCCGCGTCACGGCTTGGTTGCATCCCGGGCGGACATGGACGGGGAGTGGTTTCAGGTCGTAACGTGCCATTCGCGCCAACGGCGAAGGCGGCAAGACCACCGCAACCACCTGCGGCCTTGTAACCGCAACCACCAATTGAGCAACCACGACGGCGAGAACCCGGTCCGCGGAAGCGGCGCCGGTTCAGGCGCAGAAGGGCGCGCGGTGCTGGGGGACGACGCGGAGCTGACCGCCGCGGTGCGCGCGGCACAGGACGGCGATGAGAACGCGTTCCGGACTGTGTACCGCACCGTGCATCCGCGGCTGCTCGGGTATGTACGGACGCTGGTCGGCGACCCCGATGCCGAGGACGTGACGTCCGAGGCGTGGCTCCAGATAGCCCGCGACCTGGAGCGGTTCACCGGCGACGCGGACCGGTTCCGCGGCTGGGCCGCCCGGATCGCCCGCAATCGCGCGCTGGACCACATACGCATGCGCGGGCGCCGGCCCGCGATCGGCGGTGACGAGACCGAACTGACCGGCCGGGCGGCCGAGTCCGACACCGCCGGCGAGGCCATCGAGGCGCTCGCCACCGACGGCGCGTTCTCCCTCATCTCCCGGCTGCCCCAGGACCAGGCCGAGGCGGTCGTCCTGCGCGTGGTGGTGGGACTCGACGCGAAGACCGCCGCGGAGACGCTCGGCAAGCGCCCGGGCGCGGTCCGCACGGCGGCGCACCGGGGCCTGAAGCGGCTCGCCGAACTGCTCGGCGACGATCCGCAGGCCGATCCGGAATCGGCCGGGGTGCTCGACGCCCTGCCGCCTCAGCGAGAACCGCGCGGCGGCGCGGTGACGTCCGCAGGTGTGACGCGTAGCGTTACGCGGACGCAGAAGGATGTGTGATGGCCGACGAGCAGTACAGGTGGCTGGACCGCGAAACGGCGGAGCGTTTGCTGAGCGGAGAGCCACTCGAAGCTGTCGAAGGCGCCGACCGGGACCGAGCCGAACACCTGGCGAGGACCCTTGGCGCGCTGTCCGCCACACCCCCGCTGACCAGCGATGAACTCCCCGGCGAAGCCGCCGCGATGGCCGCGTTCCGCAAGGCCCGCGCGGAACGCGCCGACGCGGCCGCGGCCCGTGCGGCCGCCGTCGGACAGGACGCGCCCGGGGTCACCGGCGGCGGCCTGGTCCGGTTCAAGGGCTCCGGCGACGGCGGCTCCGGCACCGCCCGGCGGCCTCGCAAGGCCCGCCCGGTCCGTCTCGCCCTGGCCGCCGTGCTGACCGTCGGCATGGTCGGCGGGGTCGCCGTCGCGGCCGGAACCGGAGTCCTGCGGGCACCGTTCGACGGTGACGAGCCCGAGCCCGGTGCCTCCGTCCCGGATGACGCCACCCCGCGCGAGCGGCCGCTGGTGTCGCCCTCGCCCAGCGATGACGTGCAGGGCGGAACCACCCCCGAGGGTGCCCCGGACGGCACCTCGACGGGCGGTGCGGACGACCGGGGCCGCGACGAGCCGGACGGCGACGGGAGCCGGAAGCAGGACTCCGGCGACGGGGCGGGCCGTTCCGGCGAGGATCACGGCGCGATCGCCTCCGCCTGCCGTGACCTGCGTGACGGCAAGCGGCTGGACGCCGACCGCGGACGCGCCCTGCGGGAGGCGGCGGGCGGCTCGCGGGTGTGGACGTACTGCCAGGGCGTCCTGTCCCCGGCCGATCCCCGCTCGCAGCGCGAGAACGACGAGCGCACCGACCAGGGCCACGGCAACAGCCAGGGCAACGGTGGCAACGGCAACGGCAACGGCAACGGCAACGGCAACGGTGCTGGCGCCGGCCGGGGCGGCCACGGCCGTGACCAGAACCGTGACCAGGACAAGGCCGACAGGCAGGCCGGCTCCCAGGGGGAGCAGAACCCCGGGAAGAAGGCCGGCGGGCAGGCAGGCAAGCAGGGCGACGGCGGGGGCGGCGCGGGCCACGGCCGGTAGGCAGACCGCCTGCCCGACGCTGTGACCTGCGGTTTCGTGGTCCGCGTAAAACTCGCCGAGACAGGTGTGACACTTTCGGGCGTCCCGGCGCAGTAATGAGTGAGCCGACTGGTCATCGGCCGTCGCACGGAGCCGGGGTTCCCCCCGTACCTACGGCTCGTGCACCGAGCGCGGGCGGGACACGTTCCCCCGGTCCCGCCCGCGCCCCTTACTCCCTTCTCCGGCCGTCACCAGGACACGACGACCTTGTCGCCGTCGCGGACCTGCGCGAACAACTCCGCGATCGCCGCCTCGTCCCGTACGTTGACGCAGCCGTGCGAGGCGCCCGCGTAGCCCCGGGCCGCGAAGTCCGCCGAGAAGTGCACCGCCTGGCCGCCGCTGAAGAACATCGCGTAGGGCATGGGCGAGTCGTACAGCGTCGAGACGTGGTCGCGGGACTTCCAGTAGACGGAGAAGACGCCCTCCCGGGTCGGTGTGTACTGCGAGCCGAAGCGGACCGCCATGGTCGACACCGTCCGCCCGTCGATCATCCAGCGCAGCGTCCGGCTGGTCTTGTCGATGCACAGCACCCGGCCCGTCCGGCAGCGCGCGTCCGGCGGGTCGGCCGGCTGGCCGCCCATCAGATACAGGTCCCAGCGGCCCGGCTCGCGCGTCATGCGCAGCAGCCGCTGCCAGGTTACGGCGTCGGCCTCGCCGGTGCGCGGCAGCCCGCGCTTGCCCTGGAAGCCGCTGACCGCCCGCTCCGTCGGCTCGTCGTACGTCCCGGTCGGCCCCTCGAACAACCAGGCGACTTGCCGCAGCCGGGCCTGGAGCTCCCGGACGTCCCGGCCGGTGTCGCCCCGGGACCACAGCACGCGGGGCGGGGCCGGGGCGGCGCCGGGTTTGTCGTCCCCGGACGGCGGCACGGTCTCCGGCACCCCGTCACCGGCGTCCGGTGTGCGGGCCGGGGCCGGGGTTCCGGGCAGGTCGATGTGGACCGGCGAGCGGCCCTTGCCCTCGCCGTCCGGAGCCTGCACGGTGCAACCGGTCAGCGCGGCCAGCACGGCGACTCCCGCTGCGAACGCTCTCCCCATGCCCGTACTACGCACACGGTCCCCCGCTCGTCTCACCGGCGTGCCCGGATGTCACCTGAGATGCTTCCCCGGGCGTGACCGGTCGCGAACCAGAGGGCATGGTGGTGAGCGAGGTCACACCTGCGCGGGAGGCACCCACCATGGCGCGTGAGTCGGAGTCCGGACTGCCCATCGAGCCGGTCTACGGGCCGCAGGCCCTCCAGGGCTGGGAACCGGACGAGAAGCTGGGGGAGCCCGGGGCGTATCCGTACACGCGGGGCGTGTATCCGTCGATGTACACCGGACGGCCCTGGACGATGCGCCAGTACGCGGGGTTCGGTACGGCGGCGGAGTCCAACGCCCGCTACCGGCAGCTGATCGCCCACGGCACGACGGGTCTGTCGGTCGCCTTCGACCTGCCCACCCAGATGGGGCACGACTCCGACGCGGCGATCGCGCACGGTGAGGTCGGCAAGGTGGGCGTGGCGGTCGACTCGGTGGAGGACATGCGGGTGCTGTTCGGCGGGATCCCGCTGGACCAGGTGTCGACGTCGATGACGATCAACGCCCCGGCGGCCCTGCTGCTGCTCATGTACCAGCTGGTGGCGGAGGAGCAGGGCGTCGGCGCGGACCGGCTGACCGGCACGATCCAGAACGACGTGCTGAAGGAGTACATCGCCCGGGGGACCTACATCTTCCCGCCCAAGCCGTCGTTGCGGCTGATCGCGGACATCTTCAAGTACTGCCGGGCGGAGATGCCGAGGTGGAACACCATCTCGATCTCCGGCTATCACATGGCCGAGGCGGGGGCCTCGCCCGCGCAGGAGATCGCCTTCACCCTCGCGGACGGCATCGAGTACGTACGGACGGCGGTGGCGGCCGGTATGGACGTCGACGACTTCGCGCCCAGGCTGTCGTTCTTCTTCGTGGCCCGCACCACGATCCTGGAGGAGGTCGCCAAGTTCCGTGCCGCGCGCCGGATCTGGGCCCGGGTGATGCGTGAGGAGTTCGGCGCGCAGAACCCCAAGTCGCTGATGCTGCGCTTCCACACGCAGACGGCCGGGGTGCAGCTGACGGCCCAGCAGCCGGAGGTGAACCTGGTCCGGGTCGCCGTGCAGGGACTGGCGGCGGTGCTGGGCGGCACGCAGTCGCTGCACACCAACTCCTTCGACGAGGCCATCGCCCTGCCCACCGACAAGTCCGCCCGCCTGGCGCTGCGCACCCAGCAGGTCCTGGCCCATGAAACCGACGTCACCGCCACCGTCGACCCGTTCGCCGGCTCCTACGCCGTGGAGAGGATGACCGACGACGTCGAGGCCGCGGCCGTGGAGCTGATGGACCGGGTCGAAGAGCTCGGCGGCGCGGTCGAGGCGATCGAACGCGGCTTCCAGAAGAACGAGATCGAACGCAACGCCTACCGCATCGCCCAGGAGACCGACTCCGGCGAACGCGTCGTCGTCGCCGTCAACCGCTTCCGCCTGGACGAGGAGGAACCCTACGAACCGCTGCGCGTCGACCCTGCCATCGAGGCCCGGCAGGCCGAACGCCTCACCGCACTGCGCGCACGGCGCGACCAGGCGGCCGTCGGCACCGCGCTGGCCGCGCTGAAGAAGGCGGCCGAGGGCGAGGACAACGTCCTCTACCCGATGAAGGAGGCGCTGAGGGCCCGGGCCACCGTCGGCGAGGTGTGCGGCGCGCTGCGCGAGGTGTGGGGGACACACGTCCCGTCGGACGCCTTCTGACCGTCGGGGGAACGTCCGGGGAGGGCCCGGGGAATGCCCGCGGAGCGCCCGGGTGAGCGTCTGTCCGGCCGCCCTGCCCGCGTGCGACACTCCTTCGCATGTTCGGTGTCGTCGATCTGCCCACCTATCTGGCGGGCCTCGTCCTGATCATCCTGCTGCCCGGCCCCAACTCGCTGTACGTGCTGTCCGTGGCCGCCCGCCGCGGCGTGCGCGCCGGATACACGGCCGCGGCCGGAGTGTGGTGCGGGGACGCGGTGCTGATGACGTTGTCCGCGGCCGGGGTGGCCTCGCTGCTCCAGGCGAACGCCGTGCTGTTCGCCGTGGTGAAGTACGCGGGGGCCGGATATCTGACCTGGCTGGCCGTCGGCATGCTGCGAGCCGCGTGGGGCATGTGGCGGACGCGCGCCGAGCGGTCCGCCGGGGGCGAGGCTCCCGCAACCGCCGAGGAGCGGCCCTTCCGCCGGGCCTTCGTCGTCAGCCTGTTCAACCCCAAGGCGATCCTGTTCTTCGTCGCCTTCTTCGTGCAGTTCGTGGACCCGCGGTACGCCCATCCCGCGCTGTCGTTCGTCGTCCTCGGCGCCCTCGCGCAGGCCGCCAGCGTGCTCTACCTGAGCGCGCTGATCTTCGGCGGCACCCGGCTGGCCGCCGCGTTCCGCCGCCGCAGGAGCCTGTCCGCGGGGGCGACCTCGGCGGCGGGCGCGCTGTTCCTGGGCTTCGCGGTGAAGCTGTCCCTGGCGAGCTCGTAGCGCCCCCGCGCCCCGCGCATCCGCGTCAGCGGAGGCCGAAGCGGGCCAGATACTCCGGGAGTCCGGCCGCCGTGGCGCCCGCCCAGCCGATGTAGCCGTCCGGGCGGACGAGATACAGACCGGGCCCGTACGCGCCGGGTGCGGGGCCCCGGACGACCCGTGTCCGCCCGCCGGGCTCCGGCGCCTGCGCGTCCCCCAGCACCAGCAGCGTCCAGTGCGGGCCGCGGAAGGCGTCGAAGAGCCGGACGCCGGCCACCGTCGCGTCCGGAGCGCGGTCGCCCGCCCGCAGCGGGCCGGGGCCGGGGCGGGTCTCGAGGGTGAGCGACGACTCCCGGTAGCCGAGGCCGAGCTGGCGGGTCGCCTCGCCGCGCCGGGTCTCGCCGCGGTGCACCCGGGTGGACAGCCCGAGCACGTCGGCGGCGACGGGCCGGCGCTCCTCCTCGTAGGAGTCCAGCAAGGACGCGTCCGCGCCCTCGCGCAGCACCGCGCCCAGCTTCCAGCCCAGGTTGTAGGCGTCCTGGACGCTGGTGTTGAGGCCCTGGCCGCCCGCGGGGGAGTGCACGTGCGCCGCGTCGCCCGCGAGGAAGACCCGCCCGGAGCGGAAGCGGTCCGCGAGGGCCGCCCGGGGCCGGAAGTCCGAGGCCCAGCACAACTCCGTCACGGACTCCGGCGCGAGGTGCGAGCGGGCGGCGACGACCTTCCGTATGCCCTGGAGGGACAGGTCCGGCGTCGTCCCCTCCGGGAACCGCGCCACCAGCTGGAAGTCCTCGACGCCCGGCAGCGGGCAGATCGCGAGGAAGTCGTCGCCGGCCCGGCCGGGCGGGAAGAGGTGCCAGTGGTCGCGGTCCAGGCCGCTGATCCGGACGTCGGCCACCACGGTCGGGTACGGGTCGACCGTCTCGCCCGTCATGCCGATGCCGAGCAGCCGGCGCACGGTCGAACGGCCGCCGTCCGCCGCGACGGCGTAGCGGGCGGTGATCACCTCGCCCGAGGCCGACACCGCGCGCACCCCGTCCTCGTCCTGCGTCAGCCCGACGACCTCCTGGCCGAAGGCCACCTCCCCGCCCAGCTCCTCCAGCCGCTCCCGCAGTATCTGCTGGGTGCGCCACTGCGGCACCATCCACGGCTCGTTCCAGGGCGCGTCCTCGCTCGATTCGGCCGGGTCGAACATCCGGTGCTCGCCCGCGCGCCGGCCGTCCTGCCAGATCATCCCGACCGGGTAGGTGCCGCCCGCCGCCCGGATCGCGCCGAGCACCCCCAGATCGTCGAAGACCTCCATCGTGCGCGGCTGGATCCCCTTGCCGCGCGAGCCGGGGAACAACGCCTGTGCCTTCTCGACGACCAGCGCGGCCACGCCCCGCCGGGCCAGGTCGATGCCGAGCGCCAGACCCGTCGGGCCCGCGCCCACCACCAGTACGTCCGTGTCCCTGTTCATGGGTCACCCTCCTTAACGCTGTTAAGTAGCTCCGCCGCACGAGCGTCGCCTTAACGGTGTTAAGTTGTCAAGCGTGAGCACGGAACGACGTGAGCCCCTGGACCGCCGCCGGGTGGCGGACACCGCGCTGCGGCTGCTGAACGACACCGGCCTTGACGGACTGACCCTGCGGGCCATCGCCCGCGAGCTGGACGTGAAGGCGCCCGCCCTCTACTGGCACTTCAAGGACAAGCAGGCGCTGCTCGACGAGATGGCGACGGAGATGTTCCGCCGGATGGTCGCCGGGACCGCTCTCGACCCGTCCGACACATGGCAGGACCGGCTGCTGAAGGCCAACCGGGGCCTGCGCGCGGCCCTGCTCGGCTACCGGGACGGCGCGAAGGTCTTCAGCGGCTCACGCTTCACCGGCATCGAGCACGCCGGACCGATGGAGGACAACCTGCGCCTGCTCACGGGCGCCGGGTTCACCCTCGCCCAGGCGGCCCGCGCGCTCACCACGGCGTACCTGTACACGCTGGGCTTCGTCACCGAGGAGCAGGGCGTCCGGCCACTGCCGGACGAGCGCCGCGAGGGCTACGACATGGACGAACGCGCCCGCCTGATGACCGACTTCCCCTTGTCGGCCCAGGCGGGCGCGGAGATCTTCGAGGACTACGACCGGCACTTCGAGGAGGGACTCGCCCTCATGATCGCCGGGATCGGGGCGCGCTACGGGGTCTCCTGACGCGCCCGGGGCGCGTCAGGGCCGTTTCCCGCGGGCCCGCCGTACGGCCCGGGTGACCACGGGCGGCAGCAGGTCCTTCGCGAGCCGGCGCAGCCGGGACGGGGCGGGACGGGCCGGGCGCGAGGCACCGGCCTCGGCGGCGGGGGCCGGGGCGGGGGCCGGTACGACCGGGGGTTCCACGTAGTGCCGGGAGCGCGGGAAGGGCGGGGGCTTCATCCCCCGCGACCGGGTCCGGACCAGCCGGTGCCCGGCCGCCTCCTGCACGCTCAGCCCGACGTCCGAGCGCTCCCGCAGCGTTCGGAGCAGTTCCTCCTGGAGCGGCTCGGGGTCGCCCCAGGTGGCGTACAGCTTCTGCGTGCTGAGACAGATCGGGTTCAGACCGCGGTTGAGGACCGCCTCCCACGCGGCGGCCGAGACACCCGGGGTGTGCTCGGAACGGAAGTCGTCCAGGACCACGACACCCCCGGGCAGCAGGATGTCGTGGGCCGCTCCGATGTCGCCGTACACGTGCTCGTACAGGTGGGAGGCGTCGATGTGGACGAAGCGGCAGGTGCCGGGGGCCACCTTCTCGGACACCAGGGAGCTGGGACCGGTGATCACCGTCGGCAGGGTGTCGTGGAAGGAGAGGTAGTTCCGCTCGAACGCCTGCTGGGTCAGCGAGGCGTACGACATGGCCGCCTCGGCCTGGTTGGCCCCGTCCGGGGCCTCGCCCTCGAACAGGTCGCAGACGGTGAACCGCTCGCCGTCCTGGAGGTGCCGGCCGAGGAGGATCGCGCTCTTGCCCATGTAGACGCCGAGTTCCAGCAGGTCACCCTTGGTCCCGGCCGCCGTCTGCCGGTCCAGGAACCAGGTGAACAGCATCTGGTCCAGCGCGGGGAACCAGCCCGGGACGTCGGCGAGTTCGCCGGGGTGCTTGTCGGTCGCTTGTGCGTTGTTCATGCGGCGAGCCTTCTCTCTGAGCGGTGCCCGAGACGACGGCCGGCTGAACGTCCCGTGAACGGATCAGGGGGCCTTCGCCAGCGCCGACCGCAGTCGGGGCGTCAGCGGCTTCTCCACATATTTGTGCAGCAACCACGCCAGCAGCAGCATTGACGCCACCGTCAGCGCGAACGTCACCCCGGAGGCCAGTCCCAGACCGCGGTGCAGGGCGTGGATCACCACCCAGCCCAGATGCTCGTGCACCAGGTAGAAGGGGTACGTCAGGGCGCCCGCCACCGTCAGCCACCGCCAGTTCACCCGGTTGAGCAGACCCAGCGCGATCGCGGCGACCGCCACGAAGCCGAACGTGACGACGGCGATGATCCCGAAGGCAGAGCGGTAGGAGAAGGCCTGCGGGTCGGGGGCGTGCCACAGCGCCTGAACGGCGTAGTGCTGGCCGATCAGCCAGCTGACGGCCACGATGCCCCACCCGTAGACGTCCCGCCGGTCGCGGTGCACGAGGTAGAGGCCGACGCCGCCTATGAAGAAGGGCGCGTACTCGGGCATCAGGACGATGTCGAGCAGCGGCATGTCCGCGTTCTCGGCGATCACCGCGGCCAGCGTCCAGCCCGCGCAGAACATGATGACCCGGCGGCGGTTCGCCCCGGGCAGCACGACGCACAGGGCGAACAGGGCGTAGAAGCGGACCTCCGCCCACAGGGTCCAGCACACGCCGAGCACCCGGTCCACGCCGAGCGGCATCTGCAACATGGTCAGGTTGACCAGGGCGTCGCTGGGCGAGACGGCCTTGTAGGCCACCATCGGCAGCGCGAACACCGCCGTGACGAGGAGCACCGCCGCCCAGTAGGCGGGCAGTAGCCGGGAGGCGCGGGAGGCGAAGAACGACTTCAGGGGACGGCCCCAGCCGCTCATGCAGATCACGAACCCGCTGATCACGAAGAAGACCTGGACGCCGAGGCAGCCGTAGGCGAACAGCGAGTGCAGGGTCGGGAACTGGTCCTTGGGCGAGGTGCCCCAGGCCTGGGCGACCTCGCCGCCGCGTCCGCCGTAGTGGTACAGCGCCACCATCAGCGCCGCCACCAGCCGCAGTCCGTCGAGGGCGCGCAACCGCCCGCCGGAATCCCTTCGGCGCCGTGGGACGGTCGTGGCGCCCGGCTCTTCGACCGGCACGGCGACGCCGGGCCGGGGCTTGTGGGTGCTGACGACCGTCTCGGTCACGCTGGATACCTCTGTGTGGCTCGTATGTCCTTTGCCCGAGCCGCCTGTGGGCGGGCGCCTGTCACCCTAGGACGGAAGTTGACGCAATCGTGTTCGATGGCGACAGGCTTCTCCTGCCGGTCTCCATGGGTTCACCTGGATGTCGCCGGGGCGGGCCGCCGGGCCGAGTGGCTCAGCGGCCCACCGCCTTGCGCAGCGCCCGGGCCCGCCGGACCACACGGCGTGCCGTGGAGTTGCGCGGCAGGAACGCCAGCCGCTGCGGGATGCCACCGGGCAGCCCGAGCGCGGTGAGGCGGCGCTTCTTGAAGTAGCGCCGGGTGCGCGGGCCGAGGTGCCGGGTGAGGAACTGCTCGGCCTGCGGGCGCAGCTCCGGGTAGATCTGCGGCTGCATGGTGAACCCGAGGGCCGTGAGGAGGCCGGACAGCCGCTCGGCCGGCAGGACGTCACCGGCCGTGTCGCTCTCCAGGCCGGGCAGCAGCGCGTCCGCCAGCGTGGCGGGGACGCGGTTGCTGTTCTGATAGGGCGTCAGCCGCTCCAGGAGCAGCTCGGTCCCGATGCGGGCGGCCGGCAGGTCGTAGAACGCGGAGGCCGTGAACAGCGCGGTGGAGAAGCACCCGACGACGAGGGCGGGCCGGGCCCGGTCGAACAGCACCTCCGCGAGCACCGGCGTGTCCAGGACCGTGAGGTCCACGCCGAGCTGTTCGGCCTCCGTCTCCAGGGCGCGGCTGTAGCGGGCCGGTGCGCTCGGATGGGGCTTGAAGACGACCGTGCGGTGGCCACGGGCGACGGCACCCCGCATCATCCGCACGTGCAGGTCCTCCTCCTCCTCGGGGGAGAGGATGTCCAGCGCGGACAGGTACTGGCCGAGCAGCAGCGCCGAGTCGCCCGGCACGTGCGGCAGTTCGGGCACCGCCTCGGTGACCTCGCCGAGCACCTTCAGAAACGCGGGCGAGGGCACCAGGTGCGCCGGGACGCCGAACTCGGTCAGCAGCATCGGCGTGAGCCCCGGCACCAGGTCGAGGTGCAGCAGCCGCCGTACGCGCGTGCCGACCAGCGGGTCGAGCTTGTTGCGCGTGGGGCCGTAGCTCATCAGCCCGTCGGCGTAGACGTCGATGGGTGCGTCGGTGAACAACTGGGCCACCGTGAGGGCGGGCGCCACCTGGATGGACTCCAGCACCAGGCTCACCCGGTCGTCGCCGAGGCCCCACAGCAGCCGCAGGTAGCGCTCGAAGAGGGGGATGTCGTCGGAGCGCGGTGTCCAGGCCCCGGGGTGGAAGGGGCGGATGGCCTCGTTCCAGGACAGCACCTCGTCGAAGTGCTCGCGCAGCGGCGCGAAGCCCGGCATCTCGTCGAGGGCCGGGGTGATCTCCGGGGTCGTGGTGTTGTTGAACACCAGCAGCACCCGGCGGTCCGGCTCCTCGAAGAGGTCCGAGTCGATCGCGGCGGCCAGGGTGGCGACGCCGTACAGCGTCGAGGCGCAGAAGATCTGAGTGGTCCCGGGCATCAGGCGGCCGCTCCCGTCGTGGTCACCCGGCGCCGCAGCCGCCGCAGCTTGGACGAGCGGTCCATGTCCATGGCCTCCAGTGCCTCGGAGAGTGCGTCCTGCGGCATGCGCTTGATGGCCGCCGCGCTCATCGACCGCAGCTGCCTGGCCACGGCCGGTTCGAACCGGTCCTCGTTGGAGAGGTGGTGGGCGATGATCGCGCAGTAGGTGCGCACCGCCTTGGGCAGCAGCCGGTCGGCGTCCCGGTCCGCGGCCGTCTCCTCGATCACCTGGTCGAAGGCCCGGATGAAGTCGAGTTGGCGGACGTCGCCGATCTGCGTCAGGGACGAGGCCACGCCACGCCGGTAGAACACGCCCAGCAGGCTCACCACGGCGAACGACTCCGCCTCGCGGTGCAACTTCCAGATCCACGGCCGGTCCTCGGCCGTGCGCAGCCCGTCGGTGAAGTGGAGCACGCCCTTGTCCACCAGGCGGCGGTGGTAGGCGCCGGCCCAGGCGTAGGCGTAGTCGACGGACGTGGAGCGGTGGGCGGGGAGGATCGCCTCCCGCGGGTCGAACGCCTCCCAGCGGCGGCCGACCGGGACCCGGTGCACGGAACGGGCGCGCGCGGTGGCCTGCACATGGTCGGTGCGCACGAAGTCGCACCCCAAGTCCTCCATCGCGGACACCAGTTCGGTGAGATAGCCGGGGGCCAGCCAGTCGTCACCGTCCAGGAACGTCAGGTACTCGCCCTGCGCCGCGTCCAGGCCGGTGTTGCGCGCGGTGGCGAGCCCGCCGTTGTGCTCGTGGCGGATGTACCGCACCTGGGCGACATCCGAAAGCTCCTCGGCCGCTCGTTCGAGAATGGCCGGAGTTTCGTCCTTGGAATGGTCGTCGACCAGGATGAACTCGAAATCGCGGTCGGCGTTCAACCGCAGGCTTCTGAGGGTGTCCGGGGCATATTGCTGCACGTTGTAGAACGGCACGATCACGGAAAGCTTAGGCACCCGCAAAACGTTAGGAGGCCGCCCGGCAGCGGAACTTTCCGCTGCGGGTACACCGGGTGAACTCCGTGTGTCAGAACGGTGCACCGCGTGTACTTCCCGCCTTCCGGCAGGCCAGTTCGGCTCTCAGTGGGCTGTTGTTAACTTTTCGTTGAGTCGGGGTTCCGCCATACCTAGCATTCGCTTCCTAGCGTTTTCGACGTGCCAGTAAGTACACCGAAGCGCCCGCGCATCGCGGTCCTCGCGGACAGTGACACCCGATGGAAATGGGGTGCGCTGACCGCGGACCGCATCGCCCCGCGACCGTCCATGGAAGCCGCACCGCGTGAAGACGCGCAAGCCGGCCCCCTCGTCGACGGTTTCCTGCTGCGCGGCCGGGCCACGCCCACCCCGCGCCAGCTGGAGGAAGTGGGCGTACACGCCGACTCGTTGCGGGAGGTGACCGCCGTCGAGTTCCTGCGCGCCATGGCCGGGGGAACCTACGACGTCCTGGTCCTCTCCCTCGTCGGCGGCGGTGTGCAGGCGATGCTGCACGGCCTGGCACGCGTCTGGGAGAACCGCGCCGAGCGGCCCGTCGTCGTCACCGGCTACGTCGGCGTCGTCTACGAGAAGCTCGCCGACGGCCTGCTGCTGCGGCACGGCGCGGACCTCGTCCTCGCCAACTCCCGCCAGGACGCCGACCGTTTCCGGGCCGTCTACGAGGGCGTGGGCGCCGACGCCTCCTCGGTGACGGAGGTCGCCCTGCCCTTCCTCGGCGGTGCACCGTACGAAGGGGAACACGACCCCTACACGGTCGTCTTCGCCGCCCAGCCCTCGGTCCCCGACAGCCGCGGGGACCGTATGTACCTGCTGGACCGGCTGGTGCGGCACGCCCGCAGGCACCCCGAGCGCGAGGTGCTGCTGAAGCTGCGCTCCAAGCCGGGCGAACACACCACCCACATCGAGGAGTTGCCGTACCAGAAGCTGGTGCAGCGCCTCGATCCGCCCGCCAACTTCCGCCTGGTGTACGGGAACATGGGCGAGGTCCTCGACCGCACCGACCTGCTGGTGACGGTCAGCTCCACGGCCGCCCTGGAGTCGCTGCACCGCCGCATCCCGACCGTCGTGCTGAGCGACCTCGGCATCCGCGAGTCGCTCGGCAACCACCACTTCGTGGGCTCCGGCTGCCTCGCCTCCTGGGACCAGCTCGACGCCGGACACCGGCCCACGCCCGACGAGGAGTGGGTCGCCCGGCAGGGCGTCGTGGCGGACGGCAGCTACGACTTCGCCTTCGACGCGGCCGGCAAGCGCATCGCCGAGCTGCTCGCCCGGCCCGGCGGCCTGCCCCCGCTGGCCCCGTACTACACCCCCGTCACCGCGCCCGGCTATCTGCCCGGGATCCTCGCCCGCCACCACCTCGGCCCGGACGGCGCCCCCCTGCCCGGCGCGCCCGCCGCCGACAAGGAGCCCGGACCGGTCCGGCAGATCGTGCGCCGGGCGGCGCGCGGCGCCTACCGGCACGGCGTGCAGCGCGTGGCGCCCGTCATCCGGCGGATGGGCGAGCTGTGAGCCGCCCCGAGACCCCTGCCCAAGGAGTAGACCCCATGTCCCGACCGGAAGCCGGCCAAGGCGCCTCCGTGCGCCGCGTGCTCGCGGTGATCCCCGCACGCGGCGGCTCCAAGGGCGTCCCCGCGAAGAACCTCCTGCCCGTCGGCGGCGTCCCGCTGGTGGCCCGGGCGGTGCGCGAGTGCCGGGCGGCCCGGCTGGTGACCGACGTCGTGGTCTCCACCGACGACCAGGCCATCGCCGCCGCCGCCCGCGAGGCCGGCGCCGAGGTCGTGCTGCGCCCCGCCGCCATCGCCGGTGACACCGCCACCTCAGAGGCCGCCGTCCTGCACGCCATGGACGCCCACGAGGCCCTGCACGGGGCGCCGGTGGACGTGGTCCTGCTCGTGCAGTGCACCAGCCCGTTCCTCGTCCGAGAGGACATCGACAAAGTCGCCGGGGCGATCGCCGGGAACGGCGCCGACACCGCCGTCACCGTCGCGCCCTTCCACGGGTTCATCTGGCGCGACGCCGACGACGAGGCCGTGGCCGGCTCCGTCGCGGAGAACGACGCCGCCACCGGCGGCGGTTACGGCGTCAACCACGACAAGTCCTTCCGGCCCCGCCGCCAGGACCGCCCCCAGGACCTGCTGGAGACCGGCGCCGCCTACGCCATGGAGGCGACCGGCTTCCGCAAGCACCAGCACCGCTTCTTCGGCCGCACCGAACTGGTCCGCACCGACCCCGCCCGGGTGCTGGAGGTCGACGACCCGCACGACCTCGCGCGGGCCAGGGCGCTGGCCCCGCTCTTCGACGCGGACCGCCCCGGTTCGCTCCCGACCGCCGACGACATCGACGCGGTCGTCCTCGACTTCGACGGCACCCAGACCGACGACCGGGTGCTGGTCGACTCCGACGGACGGGAGTTCGTCTCCGTGCACCGCGGGGACGGACTCGGCATCGCGGCCCTGCGCAACAGCGGCCTGAAGATGCTCATCCTGTCCACGGAACAGAACCCTGTGGTCGCCGCCCGGGCCCGGAAGCTCAAGCTCCCGGTCCTGCACGGCATCGACCGCAAGGACCTCGCGCTGAAGCAGTGGTGCGAGGAGCAGGGCATCGCGCCGGAGCGCGTGCTCTACGTCGGCAACGACGTCAATGACCTCCCGTGCTTCGCCCTCGTGGGCTGGCCCGTGGCGGTCGCGAGCGCCCACGACGTCGTGCGCGGCGCCGCACGCGCGGTCACCACCGTCCCCGGTGGCGACGGCGCGATCCGAGAGATCGCCAGCTGGATCCTCGGCCCCTCTCTCGATTCCCTCACCAAGTAAGGACATCTCTGCCATGAGCACCAACTCCCGTATCCGCCGGTTCGGTTCGCGCGAGGTCGGCCCGGGCCGTCCGGTCTACGTCTGCGGTGAGATCGGCATCAACCACAACGGCGAGCTCGAGAACGCCTTCAAGCTGATCGACGCCGCCGCCGAGGCCGGCTGTGACGCGGTGAAGTTCCAGAAGCGCACCCCGGAGATCTGCACTCCGCGCGACCAGTGGGACATCGAGCGCGACACCCCCTGGGGCCGGATGACCTACATCGACTACCGCCACCGCGTGGAGTTCGGCGAGGACGAGTACCGCGCCATCGACGACTACTGCAAGTCGAAGAACATCGACTGGTTCGCCTCCCCGTGGGACACCGAGGCCGTCGCCTTCCTGGAGAAGTTCGACGTCCCCGCCCACAAGGTCGCCTCCGCCTCGCTCACCGACGACGAGCTGCTGCGCGCCCTGCGCGCCACCGGCCGCGCGGTGATCCTTTCCACCGGCATGTCGACCCCGAAGCAGATCCGCCACGCGGTGGAGGTCCTCGGCTCCGACAACATCCTGATGTGCCACGCCACGTCGACCTACCCGGCGAAGGCCGAGGAGCTCAACCTGCGGGTGATCAACACCCTGGAGAAGGAGTTCCCGAACGTCCCGATCGGTTACTCCGGCCACGAGACCGGCCTGCAGACCACCCTCGCCGCCGTCGCCCTGGGCGCCACCTTCGTCGAGCGCCACATCACCCTCGACCGCGCCATGTGGGGCTCCGACCAGGCCGCCTCCGTGGAGCCGCAGGGCCTGACCCGCCTCGTCCGCGACATCCGCACCATCGAGGCCTCCCTCGGTGATGGCGTCAAGAAGGTCTACGAGTCCGAGCTGGGCCCGATGAAGAAGCTGCGCCGCGTCAGCGGTGTGGTCGCCGAGGCGGAGATCGCCACGGCCGCGGGCGAGCCGGTCGGCGTCTGAACGCACCACCCCCACAACCCCCCTTACGACGGGACGGTCGTACGTCGATGAGCCCCCGCGCCGGGAACGCCGGCCCCCACACTCTCGCCTTCGTCGAGAGCCCGGTACAGCTGCTGAACGTGCTGGAGTGGGCGCACGCGCATGCCCCCGGCGTGGGGCTCACCCTCGTGGTGCTGTCACCCGTCGACCCGATGACGCGCGGCCAGCTGCGACGGATGTCCGACCTGGCCCGCGACGAGGGGCACGAGGTCCGCTGGGAGGAAGCGCGCGGCGGTCCGCTGGCGCCCTTCCAGACCATCGGCGGCCTGACCGGCCTGCTCCGCGGGGCGAGCCGGGTCGTGCTGGGGGACCCCTTCTCCCGCTACGTCCAGCTGCTGCTGACGATCACCCGCGCCCGTGACCTGGTCGTCGTCGACGACGGCACGGCCACCATGGAGTTCGTCGGGCAGCTGGCCCGGGGCGAACGCCTGGTGCGCTGGCACCGCAAGGGCGGCCGCCCCGGCCCGAGGGACGTCCTCTTCGCGCCGGTGTCGGCCTCGGCGCGCCGCCGCCTGAGCCCGGGCGACGGCCGCCGCATCGAGATCTTCTCCTCCATGCCGATGGAGGAGGCCCCGACGGGCGTGACGGTGAGCGCCAACGCGTTCGCCTGGACCCGGGCTCGCTTCGGCCCGCCGCGCCTGACCAAGGGAGCGGACATGGTCGGCACGTCCCTGGTGGAGACGGGCGTGGTGGACGACGGCCGTTATCTGGAGGCCGTCCGCGCCCTGGCCGCGGCCCACGGCGCCACGCGCTACTTCGCCCACCGCCGCGAGAGCACCGACAAGCTGCACCGCCTGGCGGTCGAGACGGGCCTGGAGATCGTCCGCCCCGAGCTTCCCCTGGAACTGATCGCCCGCCGCGGCCCCATCGGCCGCACGATCCTCAGCTTCCCCTCCACGGTCGTCCACACCCTCCCGCTCGCCCTGTCCGGCACGCAGGTGCGTGTCGCCGTGTGCGACATCGACCCGGCCTGGCTGACCGAGAACGCCTCCCCCCGCGCCCAGGGTTTCCTCTCCGGGGTCACGGGCACGGCCCGCGACGTCCACCGGCTGTCTCCGGCGGCCGCCACCGACCCGACGGCACCGCCGCACCCGGAACCGCCGCACCCGGAACCGCCGAGCCCCGCCGACCCCGCCGAGTCCGCGGGCACGGCGAGCTTCGCGGCCCCGCCGGGGGCTGCCGGGGCGGTGGCGGCGGGCTGAGACGAGCCCGGCGGCCGGGGGCTCTGTGGCCCGGTGGCCCGGTTCGGCGGTCCTGGCCGATCCACCGCGCGTCCCGCCGTCCACCGGCCGTCAGTCCGCGGCCGGCTCCTGCTCTGACTCCACCGGCCTGCGGGCCAGCAGAAACGCGCGGGGCATCGTCTCCCCGGACTCGGGTTCGCGCAGGACGCGGGCGTGCGGACGCAAACCGGCCCGCGCGAGGTGTCCGGCGACGGTGTCGGGAGTGCGCCAGTAGTAGTCGAGCGAGATCTCCCGGCCGAAGCGCTCGGTCAGCCGCCGGTGCCCGTCCTCCTGCCTGGACTGGAAGCCGAGCAGCACGGGCGCGCCCGGGAGCAGGACACGGCGGAACCCGGCGAAGACCCCGGGCAGCTCCTCGTCCGGCACATGGATGATCGAGTAGAGCGCGACGATGCCGCCGAGCGTCTGGTCCGGCAGGTCCAGGGCCGTCATCGAACCGACGTGGAACCGCAGCTCCGGGTGGGCCTTGCGGGCCAGGGCCACCATCCGGGGCGAGGCGTCGACCCCGAAGACCGGCAGCCCGGCCTCGTGCAGCCGTGCCGTCACGTACCCGGGGCCGCTGCCGATGTCCGCGACCGGGGCCCGGGCGGCGCCTGCGACGGCCCGGACCAGATCCACGAACGCGGCGAGCAGGGCCCGCTCCACCGGTCTTCCGGCCAGGCTGTCGGGGTGCTCGGCGGTGTAGGCCTCGGCGATGGCGTCGTACGAGGACCGCGTGGACCGTAAGAACTCGGGGGCGCTCACGGGGCGCACACTAGCGGGGCGCGCGTCCGGCAGGTGAACGAGCCGGTGTTCACCGCGCAGGGCGTGGTATCCGTGGAGAAGATGGATGGATACCGGAGGCGTGACGCGTGTGTGATCGAAGTCACACCCCGGGGGGTGGGTGGCCCGGTCCGGCCCAAAAAGCAGGCCAGTTTACCCATCTCACTTGATAGCTATGCGCCCGGCGGTCATATTTTCTTCCCCTATCGGGTTGAAGTTTTGTTGATCCAGGGTCAGCCGACCGCCTTGGCGCCCTACCCTTCAAAGGGTGAAGCCACTGATGTCACTGGAGTCCGAGGTCGACCTTCCCGGAGGAGCCGTACTTCCCGGTGCCCTGCCCGACGCTCTGCGGGCCGAGCTCATCGCGTTCCGGCGCGACCTGCACATGCACCCGGAGCTCGGCAACCAGGAGTTCCGCACGACCGCCGCGATCAAGGAGCGGCTGGAGCGGGCCGGACTCAAGCCGCGCGTCCTGCCCGTGGGGACCGGCCTCGTCTGTGACATCGGCGTGGAGGGGGAGCAGTGGGACGGCGGTCCCAGCATGCTCGCCCTGCGGGCCGACATCGACGGCCTGCCCATCCCGGACACCAAGGCGGAGTGCCCCTACCGCTCGACCGTGCCCGACCGCGCCCACGCCTGCGGCCACGACGTGCACACCACGGTCGTCCTCGGGGCCGGTCTCGTCCTCGCCGACCTGCACCGCCGGGGCGCGCTGCCCCGTCCCGTCCGGCTGATCTTCCAGCCGGCCGAGGAGGTGCTGCCCGGCGGTGCCGCCGACGCCATCAAGGGCGGGGCGCTGGAAGGCGTCGGCGCGATCATCGCCGTGCACTGCGACCCCCGGGTGGACGCGGGGAAAATCGGGCTCAGGGAAGGGCCCATCACCTCGGCGTGCGACCGGCTGGAGATCGGCCTCGACGGCCCGGGCGGCCACACCGCACGCCCGCACCTCACGACCGACCTGGTCACCGCCGCCGCCCGGGTCGTCACCGACGTGCCCGCGCTGGTCGGCCGGCGCTTCGACAGCCGCAGCGGGCTCGCCATCACCTGGGGCCGCATCGAGTCGGGCCACGCGCCGAACGTCATCCCGCAGCACGCGGAGCTGTCCGGCACGGTCCGGTGCCTCGACATCGAAGCGTGGCGACAGGCCCCCGACGTCGTGGTGGCCGCGATCGACGAGATCGCCAACCTGCACCGCGCCAAGTCGGAGATCAACTACGTGCGCGGCGTCCCGCCCGTCGTCAACGAGCCCGGCGTGACCGAGCTGCTGCGCGACGCCATGATCGCCCGGCGCGGTGTCGAGTCGGTCGAGGGCACCGAGCAGAGCCTCGGCGGCGAGGACTTCTCCTGGTACCTGGAGCACGTCCCCGGCGCCATGGCCCGCCTCGGCGTCCGCACCCCCGGCGAACGCCAGATCCGCGACCTCCACCAGGGCGACTTCGACGTCGACGAGTCGGCCATCACGGTAGGAGTGGAACTCTTCACAGCAGCGGCCCTGGTCAACGGCCTCCGCTAGCCCACCCCCGAGGCGCCGCGGCACGTCATCACGGACACGGGCCCACCCCGACGCGCCGCGGCACATCACAGGAACGCGGGCCCACCCCGACGGCGCGGCGCCTCGCTGGGGGCGCGGGGAACTGCGCGACCACCCACGACGGCGCCGCACGGGCCCCCGACGGCGCGGCACGTCATTCAGGGGCGCGGGGAACTGCGCAATCACCCACGATGGCGCGGCACACGCCTTCCGGGCCGCGGCGTATCTCCAGCGGCGCGCCCCCGCCCCGGCGGCGCCGCACAGGCCCCCGACGGCGCGGCACGTCGTTCAGGGGCGCGGGGAACTGCGCGACCACCCACGACGGCGCGGCACACGCCTTCCGGGCCGCGGCGTATCTCCAGCGGCGCGGCCCCGCCCCGGCGGCGCCGCACAGGCCTCCGACGGCGCGGCACACGCCTTCCGGGCCGCGGCGCATCTCCAGCGGCGCGGCACGTCGTTCAGGGGCGCGGGGAACTGCGCGACCACCACAACGCCGCCGCACCCAAAAAGCCCCCCACCCCAACCCACCCCACAAACCAGCACCGAACCCACCGCAACAACCCCCCGACCTCACCCCCGGCAGAGCCTCCGGTTGCGAGCGGCGCAGCCTCACGGCAGCGTGGTGCGCGTCACGAGGTAGACACACGCCGTATCCCCGAGTACACCTTTCGACCCCGTTCGATCTCGTGGTTCACAAGGGCGTAACCGGCCATCGGCACGAATGGATAACGGCCCCGGCGAACCGTTCCCAGGAGTGTCTACGCGCGTTAATGTGCGCCGAACCGAGCACCCACTGCGGGGCTTTGGAGAATGGGGAACTTCAGATGCGTCGGATTTCCAAACTGACCCGTGTCGCGGTGGGGGTCGCGTCGCTCGGGCTCGTCGCCACGGCCTGCGGCGGCACCAGCAGTGACAGCGGCGACAGCGACAGCAACGACCGCGGCGTCGCCATCGCGTACGACGTCGGCGGCAAGGGCGACCAGTCCTTCAACGACGCCGCCTTCGCGGGCCTGACGAAGGCCAAGGACGAGTTCGGCTACAAGACGGCCGACATCGAGCCCACCGAGGGCGAGACGGACGCCGACAAGGAGCAGCGCCTGGCGTCGCTGGCGAAGCAGGGCTACAACCCGGTCATCGGCGTCGGCTTCGCCTACGGCCCGGCGATGAAGGCCGTGGCCGCCAAGTACCCGAAGACCACCTTCGGCATCGTGGACTCGGTCGTCGAGGGCAAGAACGTCGCCTCCCTGGTCTTCGCCGAGGAGCAGGCGTCCTACCTCGCCGGTGTCGCCGCCGCCAAGGCCACGAAGACGAACGTCGTCGGTTTCGTGGGCGGTGTCGACGTCCCGCTGATCCACAAGTTCGAGGCCGGCTACAAGCAGGGCGTGCAGGACACCAACTCCAAGGTGAAGGTCCTGTCGCAGTACCTGACGCAGACGGCCGAGGAGGGCGGCTTCTCCAGCCCCGACAAGGGCAAGGCCGCCGCCGAGGGTCAGATCGAGAAGAAGGCCGACGTGCTCTACGCGGCCGCCGGTCTGTCCGGTCAGGGCGTGATCGAGGCCGCCGCCAAGGCGAAGGTCTGGGCGATCGGCGTCGACTCCGACCAGTACAAGCAGGCCGCCCTGGCGCCGTACAAGAACTACATCCTGACCTCCGCGCTCAAGGACGTCGGCGGTGCGGTCTACGCGCTGTCCAAGTCGGTCCACGACGACAAGCCGCTGACGGGCACCCAGACCTTCGACCTGAAGGTCAACGGTGTCGGGCTCTCCGAGTCCAACCCGGAGTACGCGAAGGTCGCCGGCCTCCAGGACGCCGTGAACAAGGCGAAGCAGGAGATCATCGACGGCAAGATCAAGGTCAACACCGAGTGAGCCGGCCGGTCTGACCGGCAGAAGCGGGCGGGTACCCCCTGGGTATCCGCCCGCTTCGCGTTTTCGCCTGGACCGGATCACCCAGCGCCACCCTCCGTTTGCGGTCGGCAACACCCCGGCCAAGACCGGGTGATGGCTTGGCCACGGGCGCATAACAAGGTGGACAGAAGGGGTTTTCAGGCAGGTCTACGCGCGTTAATCTGCGGCGAAGCCAGCGCTGAAGCTGAACCGTCCCGGCGCTGTGCGACCTCGGTTGTACGACAGGAGCACCCAGACATGCGCCGGATTTCCCGGATCACGGTCGCAGGCGCAGCGACCGCCTCCCTGGCCCTCGCCCTTTCCGCCTGCGGCAGCACCTCGACCTCCGGGTCGTCCGACTCGAAGGGTGACAAGGGTCTCGCCATCGCCTACGACGTCGGCGGCAAGGGCGACCAGTCCTTCAACGACGCCGCCTACGCGGGCCTGGAGCAGGCGAAGAAGGAGTTCGGGTACCAGACGGCCGACGTGGAGCCCACCGAGGGCGAGACGGACGCCGACAAGGAACAGCGCCTGGTCTCCCTGGCCAAGCAGGGCTACAACCCGGTCGTCGGTGTCGGCTACGCCTACGCCTCGGCCGTGAAGGCCGCCGCGGAGAAGTTCCCGAAGACCACCTTCGGCATCGTCGACGACGCCACGATCAACACCAAGAACGTGGCCGACCTGGTCTTCAACGAGGAGCAGGCCTCCTACCTGGCCGGTGTCGCCGCCGCCAAGACCTCCAAGACGAAGGTCGTCGGCTTCGTCGGCGGTGTGGACATCCCGCTGATCCACAAGTTCCAGGCGGGCTTCGCGCAGGGTGTCAAGGACACCGACCCCAAGGTCAAGGTGCTCTCGCAGTACCTCACCCAGACGGCCGAGGAGGGCGGTTTCGCCAGCCCCGACAAGGGCAAGACGGCTGCCGAGGGTCAGATCGAGAAGAAGGCCGACGTGGTCTACGCGGCCGCCGGCCTGTCCGGTCAGGGTGTCATCGAGGCCGCTGCCGCCAGCAAGGTGTGGGCCATCGGTGTCGACTCCGACCAGTACGAGCAGGAAGCCCTCGCCAAGTACAAGGACTCCATCCTGACCTCGGCGATGAAGGACGTCGCCAAGGCGGTGTACAACCTGGCGAAGTCGGTCGAGGACGGCAAGCCCGAGACCGGTATCGTTCGTGGCGATCTGAAGACCGGCGAGGTGAGCCTGTCGAACTCCAACCCGAAGTTCGCGGACGACGCCGAGCTCCAGGCAGCCATCAAGACGGCCAAGGAGAAGATCATCAGCGGCGAGATCAAGGTCAAGAGCAGCTGACGAGCGACTGCCTCGAAGCAGGCGGTAACCCCCGGGGTTACGTCCGCTCGACGGGGTACGGGGAGCCGCTCCCCGTACCCCGTTGCCGCGGGGCGTCGGCCCCTTTGTATGCCGTAGGGGCGCTACGCGCGTAGACGACCCCCGTCCCCAGGAGAGTGCGCCATCAACGCGTCCAGCAGCCCTCCGGCCGGAGCGGCGGTCAACGAATCGGTGACCGCCGTCGAACTCGCCGGGATCACCAAGCGTTTCCCAGGGGTCGTGGCCAACCACGACATCCACCTCAGCGTCCGCAAGGGCACCGTGCACGCCCTCGTCGGCGAGAACGGCGCCGGCAAGTCCACGCTGATGAAGATCCTCTACGGCATGCAGAAGCCGGACGAGGGCACCATCGCCGTCGACGGGCAGCAGGTCGCCTTCTCGTCGCCGGCCGACGCCATCGCCCGCGGCATCGGCATGGTCCACCAGCACTTCATGCTCGCCGACAACCTCACGGTCCTCGAGAACGTGGTCCTCGGCAGCGAGAAGCTCTACGGCATCGGCGCCAAGGCCCGCCGCAAGATCAAGGAGCTCTCCGAGCGCTACGGCCTCGACGTCCAGCCCGACCTCCTGGTCGAGGAGCTCGGCGTCGCCGCCCGCCAGCGCGTGGAGATCCTCAAGGTCCTCTACCGCGGCGCCACCACCCTCATCCTCGACGAGCCGACCGCCGTGCTCGTGCCGCAGGAAGTGGACGCCCTCTTCGCCAACCTGCGCGAGCTGCGCTCCGAGGGCCTGTCGGTCATCTTCATCTCGCACAAGCTCGGCGAGGTGCTCTCCGTCGCCGACGAGATCACCGTCATCCGCCGCGGCACCACCGTCGGCACGGCCGTCCCCGCCGAGACGACGCCCCGTCAGCTCGCCGAGATGATGGTCGGCAGCGAGCTGCCCACGCCCGAGACGGCCGAGTCCACGGTCACCGACCGCCCGGTCATCAGCGTCGACAAGCTGCGCCTGGCGGCCCCCGGCGGCAAGGCCCTCCTGGACGACATCACCTTCACCATCCACGCGGGCGAGGTCCTCGGCATCGCCGGTGTCGAGGGCAACGGCCAGACCGAGCTCGTCGACGCGCTCATCGGCCTGCGGGCCGCCGACTCCGGCACCATCCGGCTCGCCGACGAGGAGATCACCTCCTGGCCGACCCGCCGCCGCCGCGAGCAGGGCATCGGCTACATCCCCGAGGACCGGCACCGCCACGGCCTCCTCCTGGAGGCACCCCTCTGGGAGAACCGCATCCTCGGCCACGTCACCGAGAAGCCGCTGGCCAAGGGCGTCTGGCTGGACCCGAAGGCGGCCCAGGAGGACACCCGCCGGATCGTCACGGAGTACGACGTCCGCACCCCCGGCATCGACGTCACCGCGGCCTCCCTGTCCGGCGGCAACCAGCAGAAGCTGATCGTCGGCCGCGAGATGAGCCACAAGCCGCGCTTCCTCATCGCCGCGCACCCCACCCGGGGCGTGGACGTCGGCGCCCAGGCCGCCATCTGGGACCACATCCGCGACGCGCGCCGCGAGGGCCTGGCCGTGCTGCTGATCTCCGCCGACCTGGACGAGCTGATCGGCCTGTCCGACACGCTGCGCGTGATCTACAACGGCAAGCTGGTCGCGGACGCCGACCCGGCCACCATCACCCCCGAGGAGCTCGGCTCGGCCATGACCGGTGCCGTCACCGGGCACCTCGAGCACGACGACACCCCCGAGACCTCGAAGGCCGACGCCCCCGAGTCTCCGGAAGACGAGGCCCGCTGATGAAGAAGTTCGACAAGGAGCGCGTGCTCCTCGCGGTGGCCGGACCGGTCATCGCGCTGGCCGTGGCCTTCGTCCTGAGCGCGATCGTGCTGCTCGCCTCGGGCAAGAGCCCCTTCGAGCCGTTCGCCCTGATGTTCGAGCAGATCGGTTTCTCGGACATCCAGGTGCTGGTCATCAACCAGGCCTCGATGTACTACATCGCGGCCCTGGCGGTGGCCATCGGCTTCCGGATGAACCTGTTCAACATCGGCGTCGACGGCCAGTACCAGCTCGGCGCCATGATGGCCGCCGTCGTCGGCGCCCACGTGAACCTGCCGGCCGCCCTCCAGGTCCCGCTGCTGCTGCTGACCGCCGTCCTCACCGGCGCCTTCTGGGCCGGCATCGCCGGTGTCCTCAAGGTCACCCGCGGTGTCAGCGAGGTCGTCGCCACGATCATGCTCAACGCGATCGCCACCTCCGTGATCGCCTACCTGTGGCTGCCGAACGTCTTCGGTGTGAAGGTCGGCAACAACAACACCACCGGCGAGATGTACGAGTCCGGCTGGATCCCCGGCATCCCGATGGGCGACGCCGGCGAGATCTACGGACTGGTGCTGCTCGCCGTCCTGCTCGGCATCGGCTACTGGATCGTCCTCAACCGCACCCGCTTCGGCTTCGACCTGCGCGCCTCCGGCGCCTCGCAGACCGCCGCCGCGGCCAGCGGTGTGGACCCCAAGCGCATGGTCCTCAGCGCCATGCTGATCTCCGGCGCCATCGCGGGCCTCGCCGGCCTGCCGATCCTGCTCGGCGACACCCACACCTACAGCCTGAACTTCCCCACCGGCATCGGTTTCCTCGGCATCGGCATCGCCCTGCTCGGCCGCAACAGCCCCGTCGGCATCGCCTTCGCCGCCCTGCTGTGGGCCTGGCTCGACAAGGCCTCGCCCGAGCTGGACTTCCACGGCTACGACAAGGAGATCGCGGTCATCATGCAGGGCCTGATCGTCCTCTCGGTCGTCGTCTCCTACGAGGCCGTCCGCGAATGGGGTCTGCGCCGTCAGCAGCGTCGCGTCGGCGCCGAACTCGCCGCCGGACACGTCCTCGGCGCTCAGAACACGAAGGAGGTGGCTGGCCGATGACCGCTCCTACCTCGGCGATCGACGTCAACCAGCCCACGCTGCAGCCCGCGGCGCCGACCGGCCGCCGCCTGTCGTGGCCCGTCCTGCTGCTCATCATCGCCGGAGGCCTGGCGCTCACCTCGCTCGTCCGCATCATCACCGGCGCCGACGGCATCACCAACGTCAGCCAGATGTCCACCGCGCTCCAGCTCGCCGTGCCGATCGGCCTCGCCGGTCTGGGCGGCCTGTGGGCCGAGCGCGCGGGCGTGGTCAACATCGGCCTCGAGGGCATGATGATCCTCGGCACCTGGTTCGGTGCCTGGGCCGGCTTCCAGTGGGGCCCGTGGACCGGTGTCCTGGTGGGCATCCTCGGCGGCGCGGTCGGCGGTCTGCTGCACGCCTTCGTGACCGTCACCTTCAACGTCAACCACATCGTCTCCGGTGTGGCCATCAACATCCTCGCCCTCGGCGCCACCCGCTACCTCGCGCCCCTCGCCTTCGAGGGCCACACCGGCGGCTCCGCCAAGCAGTCCCCGGCGGTCGACTCCCTCGGGAACTTCACGGTGCCCGGGCTGTCCGACGCCCTGCGGGACCTCAACGCCCACGGCTGGTTCCTGATCTCGGACATCGCCGGCCTGCTGGGCGGCCTGGTCACCAACGTGTCCTGGCTGACCCTGATCGCCATCGCGCTGATCCCCGCCACCTGGTGGATCCTGTGGCGCACCGCGTTCGGCCTGCGGCTGCGCTCCTGCGGCGAGAACCCGGTGGCCGCCGAGTCCCTCGGCGTCAACGTCTACAAGTACAAGTACATCGCCGTCGTCATCTCCGGCGGTCTGGCCGGCCTCGGCGGTGCCTTCCTGTCGCTCGTCGCCAACCCCTTCTACCTGGAGGGCCAGGTCAGCGGACGCGGCTTCATCGGCCTCGCGGCGATGATCTTCGGCAACTGGATGCCGGGCGGTCTCGCCCTCGGCGCGGGCCTGTTCGGCTACACCGACAGCCTCAACCTGCGCGGCGGCTCCGCCAACGTCCACGCCCTGCTGCTGCTCGGCGCGCTGCTGCTGGTCATCGGTGCCATCTGGCTGGTCGTGCGCAAGAGGTACGTCCCGGCCGTGGCCACCCTGATCGCCGGGGCCCTGGTGTTCACCTGGTACGCGACCACCGACGAGGTCCCCAACCAGGTCGTCTCCGCCACCCCGTACGTCATCACCCTGGTGGTCCTCGCCCTGTCCGCGCAGCGGCTGCGCATGCCGAAGGCGGACGGACTGCCCTACCGGAAGGGGCAGGGCAAGTGACCGGCACCGGCCCCGCCGTCGACTGGGAGAAGCTGCGCGCGGTGGCCCGGGACGCCATGTCCCGGGCGTACGCCCCGTACTCCGGTTACCCGGTCGGTGTGGCGGCCCTGGTCGACGACGGCCGGATCATCTCCGGCTGCAACGTCGAGAACGCCTCCTACGGACTCGGCCTGTGCGCCGAGTGCGGCCTGGTCTCCGAGCTGCACAACACCGGCGGCGGCCGGCTGACGCACTTCACCTGCGTCGACCGCGACGGCGAGATCCTCGTCCCGTGCGGCCGCTGCCGCCAGCTGCTCCACGAGTTCGGCGGCCCGGAGCTCCTGCTGGAGACCCCCGCGGGGATCCTGCCGCTCTCTCGGATGCTGCCCCAGGCCTTCGGCCCGGACCACCTCACCAAGTAATCCCCGTGCGGCCCCCCTGAGTTGCTCACGCGACCGGCTCAGGGGGGCCGCACGGCTTCTGGAACCCTCGGAAGGGAAGCCAAGCCATGGCCATGGACGCCATCTCCGTCATCCGCACCAAGCGGGACCGCGGCGAGCTCAGCGACGCGCAGATCGACTGGGTCATCGACGCGTACACCCGCGGGGAGGTCGCCGACGAGCAGATGTCCGCGCTCGCCATGGCGATCCTGCTCAACGGCATGAACCGCCGCGAGATCGCCCGCTGGACGGCCGCGATGATCGCCTCCGGCGAGCGCATGGACTTCTCGTCCCTGTCCCGCCCGACCGCCGACAAGCACTCCACGGGCGGTGTCGGCGACAAGATCACCCTCCCGCTGGCCCCCCTGGTCGCCGCCTGCGGCGCGGCCGTTCCCCAGCTGTCGGGCCGCGGCCTCGGCCACACCGGCGGCACCCTCGACAAGCTGGAGTCGATCCCCGGCTGGCGCGCGCTGCTGTCCAACGAGGAGATGCTGCACGTCCTCGACACCACCGGCGCGGTGATCTGCGCCGCCGGTGACGGCCTCGCCCCCGCCGACAAGAAGCTCTACGCGCTCCGCGACGTCACCGGCACCGTCGAGGCGATCCCGCTGATCGCCTCCTCGATCATGTCCAAGAAGATCGCCGAGGGCACGGGCTCGCTGGTCCTGGACGTCAAGGTCGGCACCGGCGCCTTCATGAAGACCATCGAGGACGCCCGGGAACTGGCCTCCACCATGGTCGGCCTGGGCACCGACCACGGCGTGAAGACCGTCGCGCTCCTCACGGACATGGCCACGCCCCTCGGCCTGACGGCCGGCAACGCCCTGGAGGTCCGCGAGTCGGTCGAGGTCCTGGCGGGCGGCGGCCCCGCGGACGTGGTGGAGCTGACGGTCGCGCTGGCCCGCGAGATGCTGGACGCGGCGGGCGTGAAGGACGCCGACCCGGCGAAGGCGCTGGCCGACGGCTCCGCGATGGACGTCTGGCGGCGCATGATCGCGGCCCAGGGCGGCGACCCGGACGCGGCCCTGCCGGTGGCCCGCGAGCAGCACGTGATCAAGGCCCCGTCCTCGGGTGTCCTGACCCGCCTCGACGCCTACGGCATCGGCGTCGCCGCCTGGCGCCTCGGCGCGGGCCGCGCCCGCAAGGAGGACCCGGTGCAGGCGGGCGCGGGCGTCGAGATGCACGCCAAGCCCGGCGACACGGTGACCGCGGGCCAGCCCCTGCTCACCCTGCACACGGACACCCCCGAGCGCTTCGAGTACGCCCTTCAGTCGATCGAGGGCTCCTACGACGTGGCGGCCCCCGGCACGGACTTCACGCCGTCGCCGGTGGTGCTGGAACGTATCGCCTGACCAGGCGGTTTCCCTTTCGGGTGAACGGGACCGGTGGACCCCCGCCGGTCCCGTTCGGCATGCTGGGATCGGTGACGCACCGAAGGAGACCGCCATGAGCGCACTCACCGTGAGCCAGGACCCCGACCAGAACTGGGACGACCTCGTCCGGTTCTGGGAGGAGATGGAATGGCCCGAGGGCAGCAAGGTGGAGATCATCGAGGGGATCATCACCGTGTCACCTGCTCCCGCGTCCCGCCATAACGTGATCGCGGCCCGTATTCAGCGTCGCCTCTACTCCGCGATTCCCGAGGACTGGGAGATCTTCCAGACACAGGCGATCGCCGTGCCGTCCCGGCTGGGCATGCTCATCCCGGACCTGCTGGTGGCGCCCGTGCGGGAATGCGCGGAGGCGGAGTCACACATCCCGGCAGCCCTGGCCGAACTGGTGGTCGAGGTGACCTCCAAGTCCAACGCCCGCCACGACCGCGTCAGCAAGCCCGCCGCCTACGCCACGGCCGGGATCCCGCTTTACCTCCTCGTCGACCGCTGGGCTCCCGGGGGCCCGACGACGACGCTGTACGGGGAGCCGAAGGGCGAGGTCTACCGCGTCCTGAGCGCCGTGAAGTTCGGTGATCCCATCAAGCTGCCGGACCCGTTCGGCGTGACGATCGACACCGGTGAGTTTCCGGTCGACTGACCGTCACCCCAAGACCGCCGCGACCACCACCAGCACCGGCACCGACAGCACCGTCGACAGCAGGATCGCCTCCCTCGCCAGTACCTCGCCCACCCGGTAGCTGCTCGCGTACGTGAACAGGTTCTGCGCCGCGGGCAGTGCCGATGTCACCACCACGTCCAGCAGGGGCGCCCCGCGCAGGCTGAAGACGCCCGCCGCCAGGGCCCAGGCGACCAGGGGCTGGACCACGGATTTCAGCGCCACGGCGAGGAGCACCGGAGCCCGTTCCGCACCGCGCAGCGGGAGCGTGCTGCCGCGCAGCGAGATACCGAAGGCCAGCAGGACCGCCGGGACCGACATGTTGCCGATCAGGGTCAGCGGGTCCATCAGGGGGCCCGGCACCATGAGGCCCGACGCCGAGACCGCCACCCCCGCCAGGGAACCCACCGCTATCGGATTGCGCAGCGGCGTGAGCAGCCGCTGCCACACAGGCCGCTTCGCCCCGCCGCTCGCCAGGTCCAGGACCGTCAGCGCCACCGGTGTGACACCGACCAGCTGGAACAACAGCACCGGCGCGACCAGCGACGCGTCGCCCAGCACGTACACGGCGATCGGGATGCCCAGGTTCCCGGAGTTGACGTAGCTGGAGCACAGCGCGCCGATCGTCGTCCGGCCCACGCCCCAGCCGCGCGCCACGCCCACCGCCACGAAGACCCCGGCCACCGCTGCCGTACTCATCGCCGTGACCAGCAGCCGGTCGGAGAAGATCACCGACAGGTCGGCCCGCGCGAGGGTCGTGAAGAGCAGCGCCGGGGACGCCACATGGAAGGCGAGCTTGGTCAGGACTTCCCGGCCCCCGTCGCCCAGATACCCCCGGCGGCCGATCAGATAGCCGACGCCGATGACGACGGCGATGACCGCGAACCCGCTCAGCACCCCCCGCACGGCGCCTCCTCACCGGCGAAGCGGGCATCGGGCAGCGCGGCAGCGGGAGATGGTTGGGGCATACAGCCAACCCTCCGGGGAAGGCGCTGTCCCGGTCAATGTGATCCTTCCGGCGCCGAGCGGGGCGCACGGCGCCGCCGGGACGGCCGGCCCCGATGAGTTACGGCCGCCCGCCCGGTCTACCGATCGTGGACGCCATGACACCGCCCGTGCTCGTACTGCCCGGCCCCCTCACCCGGGACGAGGTGAGAGGGCTCAGTGACGATGTGCGGGCACTGCTGCGCGGCAGCGGTGCCCGGGTCGTGGTGTGCGATGTCGCGGGCCTCGGGCCGCCGGGGCTCGCCGCCGTCGATGTGCTGGCGAGGCTCCAGCTGGCCGCCCGCCGGGCCGGGGGCCGGATCAGGCTGCGCGACCCCGACCCGGCGCTATGCGCCCTGCTCGACCTGGTCGGTCTCCGCTTCGAGGTGGAGGGGGAGGTCGAACAGCGGGAACCAGCGCTGGGTGTCGAGGAAGCAGTGGAACCCGGTGATCCGGCCGTCTGAGATCTCCAGCACCTGGACCGCCCAGGGGGTGAAACCGCCCTTCTCCGGGTCCGGCTTGTACTGCGCGAACCCTGGCAGGCCGTTGACCTGCACCGGCACCAGCCGGGAGCCCGCGCAGGGCGCGCCGAGGGTGGTCATGAAGCCGGTGATGTCCCCGGCGCCGGTCAGCCACAGGTCGAACGGCGGCATCGTCATGATGGCGTCCTCGTGCAGCAGCGCCGTCAGCGCCGTCATGTCGTAGCCCTCGAAGGCCGCCATGTAGCGGTCCAGCAGCTTCTGCTGGTCCTCGTCCAGCGGGTCGGAGACGGCCGCGTCGGCGCCCGGCTGCTGCCGCTCGGCGAGGGTGGCACGGGCCCGTTGCAGGGCGCTGTTGACCGACGCCACGGAGGTGTCCAGGAGCTCGGCGACCTCACTCGCCTTCCAGGCCAGCACCTCGCGCAGGATCAGCACGGCCCGCTGCTTGGCGGGGAGCTGCTGGAGCGCGGCCATGAAGGCGAGCCGCACGGACTCCTTGGCGACCGCCGCCTCCGCCGGATCCTCGGGCGTGGGCAGCACACGGGCGTCCGGCATGGGCTCCAGCCAGGTGTTGTCCGGGCGGGGGGAGAGGGCCGCCCGGGCCAGCGGTGTGGACTCGGTCAGGTCCATCGGCCGGGCGCGCTTGTTGCCCGCGCTCAGCATGTCCAGGCACACGTTGGTCGCGATCCGGTAGAGCCAGGAGCGCAGGCTGGAGCGGCCCTCGAACTTGTCGTAGCTGCGCCAGGCACGGACCATCGTGTCCTGCACCGCGTCCTCGGCCTCGAAGGAGGAACCGAGCATGCGGTAGCAGTAGCCCGTGAGCTCGGTGCGGTGTGCCTCCAGCCTGATGTCCAGGTCCGTCGGTGCCGCCGTGCCGTTCGCCATCTCCACCCACCCCTGTGGACGTTCTGTTCACGCGCCGTTGCGCCCCAGCACTTCGGAAGCTACCGCAGCCCACTGACAACGGCCCCCCGAGCGCACAAAGGCGCAGGTGAAAGCAGGTGATCCAGACCGGCTGCGACAGGCCGGCACGCCTTCACACGAGCTCCTTGACCGACATGAGCAGATGCCGGTGCTCCCCGGTCGGCGCGGCCGCACCCGCCGCCTCGTCACCCGTTACGGCGTGCAGCAGCGCCCGCTGTCCCGCCCCCAGCAGCTCCAGCCGCACCCGCGGGCTCTCGAAGGACGTCAGCGCGTCCAGCAGATAGGCCGGGTTGAACGCCACCGGCATCTCGTCGGCGCCGTTCAGCGTGGCGGGCAGCCGCTGGGCCGCCACGTCGTCCCCGTAGCCGGCGCGCAGCAGCAGGGAGCCCCCGGCGGAGAAGTCCAGCCGCACCGGACTGTTCGCCTCCGCCACCACCGCCACCCGCCGTACCGCCTCCGCGAGCGTCTCGCGCTCCACCTCCGCGACCGCGGCCCCCGCCATGTCGAACAGCGACGTGTACGCCGGCAGCCGCCCGTCCAGCAGCCGCAGCGCGGTCCGCGTCCGCCCGCCCTCGAACCCGACCAGCCCACCGCCCCCGCCCGGCTCCCATCCGATCCGCACGTCCCCGCCGCGCCCCAGCGACCGCGCCACGTCCAGCAGCCGCCGTGCGGGCAGCAGAGTCTCCACGACCTTGTCACCGGCCGCGGCCTGCGGCTTCCACTCCAGCCGCCGTACCGCGTACCGGTAGCGGTCCGAGGCCGACAAGGTCATCTCCGTGCCGTCGAGCCGCAGTTGGACGCCCGTCAGCAGGGGCAGCGTGTCGTCGCGCCCGGCGGCGACCGCGACCTGGGCGACGGCGGTCGCGAACGCGGTGGCATCGACGGTGCCGTACGGCGCGGGCGGGGCGGGCAGGGAGGGGTACTCGGCGAGCGGCAGCGTCGAGAGCCCGAAGCTCGTGCCGTCCGCCTCCACCGTGAACCGCGAGGCCTCCAGCACACAGCCCACCGGCCCGTCCGGCAGCACCCGGCAGACGTCCAGCAGCCGCCGCCCCGGGACGAGGACCCGCCCGGGCACGGTGACCTCGGCGTCGGCCTCCACCCGCACGGCCGCCTCGAAATCGAACCCCGTCACGGCCAGCCGCCCCTCGTCCGCCTCCAGCAGCAGCCCGCCCAGCACCGGCACCGGAGTCCGCCCGGGCAGCGCGCGGGCCGCCCGTCCCACGGCGTCTGCGAACTCCGTACGGTCGGCCCGGAACTCCATGGAAAATCCCCCTGCTCGGTCCGGTGATCAGTCGACGCGGACGGTATCCGCACCCTCTGACAACCGGCCCCGACCAGGGGGATTCGTCACAACGCTCAGGCGGCGGCCGTCAGTTGCCTGCGCTGAAGCCGCGCCGCGCGGGTGCCGAGGACGGTGATCGTCACGACGCCCAGGACCGCCAGCAGCCCGACCCCGACCGTCCCGGCCCAGCCGCCCGCGTGGAAGGCGATCGCGCCGACCGTGCTGCCCGCGCTGGAGCCGACGTAGTACGCCGACTGGTACAGCGCCGAGGCCTGGGCGCGGCCGTGCGTCGCCGTCTTGCTGACCGCCGAGGAGGCGACCGCGTGGCCCGCGAAGAAGCCCGCCGTGATCAGGACCAGGCCCAGCAGGACCAGCGGGAGGGTGCCCGCCAGGGACAGCAACAGGCCCGCCGCCGTCGTACCGCCCGCCGCGTACAGCGCGCCCCGGCGGCCCAGCCGGCCGACCAGCCGGCCCGCGGTCGACGCCGAGACCGTGCCCACCAGGTACACCAGGAAGATCGAACCGATGATGCCCTGCGGCAGCGAGAACGGGGCTTCGGTGAGCCGGTAACCGATCACCGTGTACACACCGCCGAAGACGGTCATGAACAGCGCGCCGATCGCGTACAGCCGGCACAGCAGCGGGTCGGAGAGGTGGTCACGGACCGTCCGGGCCAGGACACGGGGCCGCAGCGAACCGGCCCGGAAGTGCTTCGGTGCGGGGAGCAGCAGCCGGAAGGCCACCGCGCACGCCACCGCGATCACCCCGATGACACCGACGGCGACCCGCCAGCCCCACTCCTGCGCGACCCAGCCGGTGATGACCCGGCCGCTCATCCCGCCGACGCTGTTGCCCGCGACGAACAGCCCGATCGCGGTGACCAGCGCCTTGGGGCTGACCTCCTCGGCGAGATACGCGGTCGCCGACGCCGGCAGCCCGGCCAGGGCGGCGCCCTGCAACGCCCGCAGCGCGATCAGCACTCCGAGGGACGGGGCCAGCGGCACCAGCAGCCCGAGTGTGACGGCCACGGCCAGCGACGCCGTCATGACCGCGCGGCGTCCGAAGCGCTCCGACAGGGCGCTCATCGGCAGCACGAACAGCGCGAGACCGCCCGTCGCGGCCGCCACGGTCCAGCTCGCGTCGCTCGCCGCCACCCCGAACTCACCCGAGATCAGGGGGAGCAGAGCCTGCGTGGAGTACAGCAGCGCGAACGTCGCGACACCCGCGAGGAACAGGGCGAAGCTCATCCGGCGGTAGCCGGGGCCACCCGGGGACATGCGTGAGTCGGCGGCGGGGACAGAGGCATCGGCGCCCACGATCGTGGACGCCCCGGTACTGGCGGGAGACATGCCTCGAAAGTACGTACGCCCTCACTGATCCGTCCAATGCATGGATCGGCCATAATCGTTCCCATGGTGCATCAATCCAGCTCACAGGGCCGCCTGTCACCCAACAGTGACACACAAGACAGGGCCGAGATGTCGAAGCTGCTGGCGCCGCGCCTCGCGTACTTCGCGGGCGTCGCCCGCACCGAGCACGTGACCCGCGCCGCCCAGGAGATGAACGTCCCCCAGTCGACGCTCTCGCGGTCCATGGCGCGCCTGGAGCAGGACCTCGGCGTCCACCTGTTCGCCCGGCACGGCCGCACGGTCTCCCTCACCCCGGCCGGCCGCACCTTCCTCACCTCCGTCGAACGTGCCCTGGCCGAAGTCGAGCGCGCCGCCGAGGAGGTGCGCGCGGACGCCGACCCGGCCACCGGCAAGGTCGCCTTCGGCTTCCTGCACACCATGGGCGCCGAGACCGTCCCCGGCCTGCTGCACGCCTTCCGCGCCCACCACCCGCGCGTCCGCTTCAGTCTCGTCCAGAACTACGGCGAGGCCATGCTGGAACGCCTGCGCGCCGGCGAGCTCGACCTGTGCCTGACGTCCCCGGTGCCGGACGCCCCCGACCTGGTGGCCCGCCGCCTGGACGAACAGAAGCTGCGCCTGGTCGTGCCCGCCGACCACTCCCTCGCCGGCCGCCGCCGCATCCGTCTCGCCGAGGCGGCCGACGAAACCTTCGTCACCCTGGAACCCGGCTACGGCCTGCGCCGCATCACCGACGACCTCTGCAAGGAAGCCGGCTTCAAGCCCCGCATCGCCTTCGAGGGCGAGGAGGCCGAAACACTGAGGGGTCTGGTGGCGGCCGGTCTGGGCGTGGCCCTCCTGCCCCCGCCGGCCGTTCCGCGCCCGGGAGTGGTGGAACTGACGGTGACGGCCCCGAGGGCGGCACGGGAGATCGGCGTGGCCTGGCTGGAGGGCCGCCCGGACACACCCCCGGTGGCGGCTTTCAAGAAATTCCTGCTCTCGAGGAGGGGCAGCCTGCTCCCCACCTGAAGGGGCGCGGGGAACTGCGCGATCGGCCACATCGAACCCGCACCCCGAAGACCACGAGTGCCCCGACGGCGCTACCGCCGAGAAGGGCTGAACCCGGCTGCCAGCGGCATCCGCAACCCCAGCGGCGGCGGCGCGGCGAACGCGTCCCGCACGGGCCGCGACACCGCCCTGCCGAACAGCGCCCCCATCACGAAGTCCTCCGCCAGGGCCAGGACTTCGTCCCGGTACTGGCTCAACCCGTGGCCGTCCGCGTGCACTTCGAACCGGCACACGTCCCGGTTCGCCTTCTTCGCCCGGGCCGCCAGCCGGAACGACAGCTCCGGATCCGTCCGCCCGTCGTTCGTGCCGTGCACGATGAGCACCTGGCGCCCGACCAGCTGCTTCACCGGTTCGGGTGGCGCCGCGACGTCCTCCTCGGGCAGCCAAGGGGCCAGTGCCAGCACGGAGTTGACGGCCTCATGCCCGGCCGCCCGCAACCCGGCGCGGCCGCCCATCCCGATACCGAGGAGACAGACCGGGACGTCCCCGTAACGCCGCACGACCTCGTCGGCCGCCCAGGTCGCGTCCTGGGCGAGGTTGGCCTCGGTGCCGTTCCAGCCGCGGCAGCGGTAGTGCACCACGTGCGTGGCGAGCCCCTCGTCCCGCCCCGCACGCGCCAGGCGGCGCCCGACGCCGCGCACGGAGGCGGTCGCCAGCAGCGGGGACGGCCTGCGGCCGGACACTTCGTCGCCACCGGGGAGCAGCAGCACCACGCCGCTCACCGCCGTCGGCTCCGGACCGAGTGACCTGCCCAGCCGGGCCCTGCGCTCCGGCGTCGCTTGGTGTGCCATGACAGAACAGTGTCAGAAGCGCGGGTGTACTCGACCCGTCATCGGGGTCACCGTTACGTATCGACGAAAACGTCGAGCGAACGGGAACGCGCCGTCTACGCGCGTAGGAGTTAGAGTGCGGAAATGACGAGCCAGACCATCGCGAACACCCCGACACCGGACCAGATCCGCCGGGCGCCCAAGGTTCTGCTGCACGACCACCTCGACGGCGGTCTGCGCCCCGGCACGATCATCGAACTCGCTCGTGAGAGCGGCTACGCGCAGCTGCCCGACACCGACCCGGAGAAGCTCGGCGTCTGGTTCCGCGAGGCCGCTGACTCGGGCTCCCTGGAACGGTACTTGGAGACGTTCTCGCACACCGTCGGCGTCATGCAGACCCGTGACGCCCTGGTCCGGGTCGCCGCCGAGTGCGCCGAGGACCTGGCCGCCGACGGCGTCGTCTACGCCGAGGTGCGCTACGCCCCCGAGCAGCATCTGGAGGGCGGCCTCAGCCTCGAAGAGGTCGTCGAGGCCGTCAACGAGGGCTTCCGGGAGGGGGAGCGGCGCGCCCGGGACAACGGCCTGCGCATCCGCGTCGGCGCGCTGCTCACCGCCATGCGGCACGCGGCCCGCGCCCTGGAGATCGCCGAACTCGCCAACCGCTACCGCGACCTGGGCGTCGTCGGCTTCGACATCGCGGGTGCCGAGGCCGGCTACCCGCCCACCCGGCACCTCGACGCCTTCGAGTACCTCAAGCGCGAGAACAACCACTTCACCATCCACGCCGGCGAGGCCTTCGGGCTGCCCTCCATCTGGCAGGCCCTCCAGTGGTGCGGCGCCGACCGGCTCGGGCACGGGGTGCGGATCATCGACGACATCCAGGTGCACGAGGACGGCCGGGTCGAACTGGGGCGGCTGGCCTCCTACGTCCGGGACAAGCGCATCCCGCTGGAGCTGTGCCCGAGCTCCAACCTCCAGACCGGGGCGGCGCCCTCGTACGCCGAGCACCCCATCGGGCTGCTGCGCCGGCTGCACTTCCGGGCGACGGTCAACACGGACAACCGCCTGATGTCCCACACCAGCATGAGCCGGGAATTCGAGCACCTTGTCGAGGCATTCGGTTACACACTCGACGACATGCAGTGGTTCTCCGTCAATGCGATGAAATCAGCGTTCATCCCTTTCGATGAACGACTCGCCATGATCAATGACGTGATCAAGCCCGGATATGCCGAGCTGAAATCCGAATGGCTGTTCCGCCAAACCGCCTCCACCAGCGGTTCCACCTCTTCCGAGGGCTGACTCGGGCATATTCGGCACACCTGGAGTGCGGGCGGTGTTCACCAACCGTCCGCATTTCGATGTTTGCGGCGGGCGGGGCCGCGTGATTACGGTCGCTGGACCGCTCACCCCCCTGTCATCCCATTACGAGGACGCATTTCATGAAGCAGTCTGCTGCCAAGACCCTCGGTGTCGCCGCTCTCGGTGCCGCCTTCGCCGCCACCGGTGCGGGTGCTGCCAACGCGGCCTCTTCCCTCCCCGACACCGCCCAGGCGCTGGAGACCGTCACCGCGGCGCTCCCGGCGGAGCAGCTCTCCCAGACGCTGCCGGGCTCGGCCGAGGCGCTGGGCCAGGGGCAGACGGCGGCCGGTGCCGGTCTGGCCGCCGCCCAGCCGGTCGCCGAGCAGGTGCTCGCCAACGGCCCGACGGGTCCGGCCGCCAAGCTGCTGGGCGGGCTCCCGGTGAAGGGCATGCCCACCCACGGCCTGCCCGTGAACGGCGTCCCGGTCGGCTGACCCTCCCGAGGCGGACACACGCCGATGGGGCGCACCCACTGTGGGTGCGCCCCATCGGCGTTCTCGCGTACGGGTGTCGTGTCACCAAGCCGTTTGGGTGGTGCCGTGCGTCTTGCTCTCCGCGGGAAGCAGGATCCACAGCGCGATGTAGAGCAGGAACTGCGGGCCGGGCAGCAGGCACGAGACCAGGAAGATCACCCGCATCGTGGTCGTGGAGGTGCCGAAGCGCCGTGCCAGCGCGGCGCACACTCCGCCGATCATGCGGCCGTGGGTGGGGCGGGCGAGGCGGGACATGTGCGGCTCCTTCGTGAGGGTGCGTGAGGCCTCTCGTCCGAGTACCCCATCTGCACTCCACGCTACGGAGACGAAGGGGGCAAAGCGTCGCTCCACGGGGCGATCCCGACCCTGGGAATCGTCGGGGTCCGACCCTGAGCCGGCTCCTCCGTGGGGAGGGGCGTGCGGAGTGGACGGGCGGGGGTGCGGCGGCGCAGCCAGGAGCGGCCCACCGGGACCAGCGCGAGATGCGCGAGGGCCACGCCCACGGTGTTCAGCAACAGCGAGTCGACGTCGACGACCTGACCGGGCACACCGGTCTGGAGCAGTTCGATGCCCCAGGAGAGCAGGGCGCCGGCCGCGACGGTGCGCAGCAGGGACGCCAGCGGCGAGACGGCCAGCCGGCCGCTCACCACCGGCAGCAGCACACCCAGCGGGGCGAGCAGGGCCAGCCCCTCACCGATCCGGCGGGCCGCCTCGGGCCAGCCCAGGGCGAGATCGGCCCGGATACCGGCGAAGGGCCGCAAGTTGGCCGGCATCACCCAGGGCACGTCCAGCGGCCGCAGCGTGAACCAGGCGACGAACGCGAGGTGGGCGACGAGGAGGACACCTCCTGTCACACGGATGCGGAACGCGGCGCTGCCGCCGATGGAGCCTTGACGCTGCACGTCCCCCTAGACGCGGCCCGCGGCCGGATCGGTTCCGGGACGGGCCCCGATCGGCCGGTGAGGCATGCGCCACAGCCGGGGCGGGTCACTCCCCGGCCACGTCCTTGGACGGCGGTTCCGAGCTGCCCGGCCGGGCCCGCACCTCGTCGGTGCACTCGTAGCGGCGCGGCGCCTCGGCGCCCGGCCCGCCCAGGACCACCGAGCCGTCCCCCTCGGCCGCCGCCGAGTCGGAGAAGGTGCACACGATCTGCGCGAGGGCGTACGAGGTGAGTCCGGCCGGTGCCGTGCTCAGCCGCAGCGTGTCCTCCGGGTCGCCGGGACGCGGCCCGCCCACGGAGATGCCGGTGCGGACGTCCGTGCTGTAACCGGCCTCCTTCTCGGCGGTCGACGGCGGTGTGGCGAGCTGGTCCAGCAGGCCCTGCGCGACCAGGATGCGCCGCTCGGAGTCGGCCGCGCCGTCCGGGACCCGCACGGCCCGGTCGACGGTCACCAGCGAGGAGCCGCACAGCAGGAACACCTGCACCGGCAGCCCCCGGGCGGCCTGCGTCGAGACGTCCGGCTCGGTGAGCGAGCACTGCACCCGCGAGGGCGCGGGCCCGAAGTTCGTCGGCACCTCGGTGGCCCGGATCCCGCAGCCGGCCAGCAGCACGGCGAGCACCGGAACGGCCAGCAGCCGGGGCACGGCCGCGAAACGCGCGGTCATCAGGCGTCCCCCTTCGAATCCTCGCCCCGCGGCCGGTCGGTGTCGCCGCCGGGCCGCACCTCGTCCTCGGCGGGATGCTCCTCCGCCGGGGACGTGCCGCGCGGGAGCCGCAGGGTGAACACCGCGCCCGAGTCCGGCGAGTTGGCCGCGGTGATCTCACCGCCGTGGATGTGGGCGTTCTCCAGCGCGATGGACAGGCCCAGGCCGCTGCCCTCCGAACGCGGCCGGGAGGCACTGGCCTTGTAGAAGCGGTCGAAGACGTGCGGCAGGACGTCCTGCGGGATGCCGGGCCCGTGGTCCCGCACCTCGATGACGATCCAGTCCTCCGCCTCCCGCACGGACACCCGCACCGGGGAGCCGCCGTGCTTGAGCGCGTTGCCGATGAGGTTGGCCAGGATGACGTCCAGCCGCCGCGGATCCAGGCGGGCGTGCAGGCCGCGCTCGGCGTCCAGATCGACCGCGTCCAGCCAGGCGCGGGCGTCGATGCAGGCGGTGATCTGGTCGGCGAGGTCGACGTCGTCCAGGACGAGCCGGGCGGTGCCCGCGTCGAAGCGGGTGACCTCCATCAGGTTCTCGACCAGGTCGTTCAGCCGCCGCGTCTCGCTGACCACCAGCCGGACCGCGGGCTCGATCATGGGGTCCATGCTGCCGGTCTCCGCCTCCAGCTCCTCCTCGAGCACCTCCGTCACGGCGGTGATCGCGGTGAGCGGCGTGCGCAGCTCGTGGCTCATGTCGGCCACGAACCGCCGGGAGGCCTCGTCGCGCGCGGCCATGTCGGCGACCCGTTTCTCCAGCGCCTCGGCGGCGTTGTTGAACGTCCGCGACAGATCGGCGAGTTCATCGGTCCCGGACACCCGCAGCCGGGTGTCCAGCTTCCCCTCGCCGAGCCGTCGAGCCGCCGTCCCGAGCCGCTGCACCGGCTTCAGCACGGTCGTCGCCGCGGCCTGCGCGAGCAGCGCCGAGCCGATCAGCGCCAGCCCCGTGGCGATGCCCAGCGACCAGGCCAGCGAGTTGAGGTCCTTGGCCTCCGGCTCCAGCGACTTGAGCATGTAACCGGTCGGGCCGCCACCGATCACCCGCGTACCCGCCACCAGGTACGGGGTGTCGTGGTCGACTATCCGCTGCCAGTACAGGTGGTACGGGTGCTTGTTGGACCCGTCGACCTTCTGCGTCCGGTTCACCGCCGTGCGCAGCGACTTCGGCACGTCGCCCAGCGAGAAGCCGTTCAGCCCGCCGGAGCTGCCGTAGACCGTGCGGCCCGCGCTGTCGCGGCCGACCAGCAGCACGCTGAAGCGCTGGTCACTGCCCGCCATCTGGCCCGCGGTGTGCTGCAACTCGTCCTGCGTCGGCCGCTCGGGCAGCGCGCCCGCCCGGTTCTGCATCTCCTGCTCGAAGTCGCGCAGCACGGCGTCCTGGGTGCGGGTGAGCACCGCCTCGCGGTTGAGCCAGTACGCGATGCCGGACGCGGACACGGCGGCCGTCAGCGCCACCAGCCCGAAGACCACGACCAGTCGCAGCCGCAGGCTGGTGAAGCGCAGCCCCGACAGAACTCCCTTGCGCGCCCCGGTCCAGCCGTGGGCCCCCCCTTGGTGCGCCTGGGTCACTGAGGCGCGTCCAGCCGGTAGCCGACACCCCGCACGGTACGGATCAGCGTCGGGGACGACGGCACGTCCTCGACCTTGGCGCGCAGCCGCTGGACACAGGCGTCCACCAGCCGCGAGTCGCCCAGGTAGTCGTGCTCCCACACCAGCCGCAGCAGCTGCTGCCGGGACAGCGCCTGACCCGGCCGCCGGCTCAGCTCCAGCAGCAGCCGCAGCTCGGTCGGCGTGAGCTGGAGGTCCTCGCCGTTCTTCGTCACGGTCATCGCCGAGCGGTCGATGACGAGGCTGCCGAAGCTCGCCGCGTCGTTCGACTCCCGCTCGCCGCGCCGCAGCACGGCCCGGATGCGGGCGTCGAGCACCCGCCCCTGCACCGGTTTGACGACATAGTCGTCGGCGCCGGACTCGAGCCCGACCACCACGTCGATGTCATCGTTGCGCGCGGTCAGCAGGATGATCGGCAACTGGTCCGTGCGCCGGATGCGCCGGCACACCTCGAACCCGTCGATGCCGGGCAGCATCACGTCCAGCACGATCAGATCCGGCCGCTGCTCGCGAAGGAGCTTCAGACCGTCCTCACCGCTGGCAGCGGTCGCCACGCGGTGGCCCTGGCGCGTCAGTGAGAGCTCCAGGGCCGTCCGGATGGCGTCGTCGTCCTCGATCAGCAACAGGGAAGGCACGCGCTCATTCTGGCCCATGGAGGGCTCGGGGTTCGACCGGTGGGGCCCACTCGATGTGGCCGGTACCGCCGACGCGTGTGTATGAGCTGTGGCCGGCCCGTGGCCGACCCCTGTGACAGGCCTGTGACAGTCGGCGGACACGGCCATGAAAGTGCGGCGGCAAGCTTCTCGGCACAGGCAAGGAAGCCCGCCCCGACAGGCGGGCCGCACAACGGAAGTCCACGACGGGGGGCGCGAGATGAACACGCTGCACGGCATCAGCACCAGCGCAGTTGTCACGCGTCTGCACGACGTGAACCGGGGTTCCGAGAAGTCCGGTGCTGTGAGCATGCGGGGGTGCGCTCACAGTGCCGGGCGTCAGCACACCGGGTTCATGACGGTGGTTGACGCACGCACGGGGGAGAACAAGGGGACGGGGGAGGCTCACGGGGGAGCCGCGTACAGGGAGGGCTCGGGGGAGCGCAGCTCGCTGACGGAGGCGGAGTTCACCGCTTACGTCCGGGAGCGCCGCGCCTCCCTGTACGCGACCGCCTACCACCTCACCGGTGACCGCTTCGAGGCCGAGGACCTGCTCCAGAGCGCGCTGTTCTCGACCTACCGGGCGTGGGACCGGATCAGTGACAAGGCGGCGGTCGGCGGATACCTGCGCCGCACCATGACGAACCTGCACATCAGCGCCTGGCGGCGCCGCAAGCTCAACGAGTACCCGACCGAGGAACTGCCGGAGACGGCCGGCGACACGGACGCGATGCGCGGCACCGAGCTGCGCGCGGTCCTGTGGCAGGCGCTGGCCCGGCTGCCCGAACTCCAGCGCACCATGCTGGTCCTGCGCTACTACGAGGGCCGCACGGACCCGGAGATCGCGCAGATCCTCGACATCAGTGTCGGCACGGTGAAGTCCAGCATCTGGCGGTCGCTCCGCCGGCTGCGCGAGGACGAGGTCCTCAGCTTCGGCCGTGACGAGGAAGACGCCTTCGGCGAGCTCGTCGCCTGAAGGTACGGGGGGGAAGCACCACAAGGGGGCCCACGGGGGAACTGGGGAGACGCTGGGGGGCGTCTCCACAGGAGAGTGGGGGCTCGGGGGAGGACCACGGGGGAGCACAGGAGCGGGACCGGAGGGCCGGGGGGTCCGTCCGGTCCCGCTTTTCTGTGCGCTCCGGCTTCTGCGTGCTCCGGGCCTCTGGCGTGTTCCAGGGGCCTTCTGCGTGTTCCGGCGCCTCTGCACGTGTTCCGGGCCCTCTGCGTGTTCCGGGGCCTCTACGCGTGTTCCAGGGCCTCTGGGTGCTCCGGCCGCCCGGGACGGCGGTTCGCCTCCGTCCTCCGGCCGGCTAGGCCGCGGTACGCAGGCTCGCGCACCGGCCCGCCGCCGCTTCCGCAAGCCGGCCCATCGCCTCGTCCCGGTCACAGGCGTACGCGCCCAGTGCCGTCTGCCGGGAGACGATCGTCCGCTCCTGCCGCATCAGGCGCCAGCCGCGGCGCAGCAGGAACGGCACCGACTTGCGGCCCTCCTTCAGATCGCGCAGGAAGCGGCGGCGGAAGGTCCGCACCGGGCCGCGGCTCAGACACAGCGCGTCGGCGAGGACGCCGAGTTCGCGGCAGCGGGTGACGATCTCCGCGGCGAAGATGCCCTCCGCGATGAACAGCGGAGTCCGCCCGATGTCGACGGTCTCCGCGCCGGTGCGCGCACTGAGCGACAGGTCGTAGACGGGAACCTGCGTACGACCCGTGCGGCACAGGCGGGCGATCGCGGCGACGGCCGTGTCCGCGTCCCACGAGTCCGGGTGGTCCCAGTCGATGTCGGAGCTCTCCGCCACCAGGGGCAGGGTCGGGTCGTCGCCCTCCTTGTAGAAGTCGTCGAGCCGCAGCACCGGGAGACCGGAGCGGGCCGCGAGGAGGGACTTGCCGGAGCCGGAAGGGCCGCAGAGCAGCACGACTCGCGTGGGTAGGGGCAGTGGAGAACTCACGGGACACCAGTGTGAGGCATCCACCGGGGGCCGTACGCCCTGCGGGTCGGCTTTGATGCGCGCGTCACACCTCAACTACCCTCGGTCCCGACCCGATCACCCAGCGCATCAGAAGGTGGCACCCATGGCCCGACACGACTCCCCCACCAACCCGGCCGCCCGGCGTGCCCTGGCCGTCCTCGCGACCGCGGGCGTGGCGCTGGGGGCGGGCACGGCGACGGCCGCGGCGGACACGGAGTCGATCCTGGGCGTGGTCAACACCCGGCCCACCTCCCTCGGCAGGATCGACCCCCAGTCCGGCCTCCAGGCCGCCACCGGCACCCTCGGCTACGTCACGGGCCCGGTCGCCGGCCTCAAGCCCAACCCGCTCGCCGGCACGGGAGTGGACCCGCTCGACAACGGCATCGGCACCGACCTCGCCGACTTCAAGCCGATGACGTCCCAGGCGCTGACGGGGCCGGTGGCCCAGGCGCAGTCGATCGGCAGCATCCCGCTGGTGGGGCAGGCGGCCGGGCTGCTGTCGCAGCGGTAGGCAAGGAGGGCCGGGAGGGCGGGGCAAAGGCGCCTTCCTCTGTTCGCCGCACGGCTACGGAAGAAGCCCCGGCCCTCCTGGACGGAGGAAGGCCGGGGCTTCCGTGTGCGGGGGTGCGGGGTCAGTACGAGGAACCCGACGCGCCCAGTGAACCCGTGGGGTGCCAGACCGTCTTGGTCTCCAGGAACGCCGTCAGGCGGTCGATGCCGGGGGTCTGCGTGTAATCCACAGGCTGTGGACGCAGAACGCGCTTGAGGTTGTCGGCCGCCGCGATCTCCAGCTCCTTCGCGAGAACCTCGTCGGCACCCGCGAGGTCGATCGCGTTGACGTCCTGGTGGGCGGCGAGCGGGGCGGCGATCTCGGCCGTGCGGCCCGACAGGATGTTGACCACGCCGCCGGGGACGTCCGAGGTGGCCAGGACCTCGGCCAGGGACAGGGCGGGCAGCGGGGCCTTCTCGCTCGCCACCACGACCGCCGTGTTGCCCGTCGCGATCACCGGGGCCAGCACGGACACCAGGCCCAGGAAGGACGACTCCTGGGGGGCCAGGACCGCGACCACGCCCGTCGGTTCGGGGGAGGAGAGGTTGAAGAACGGGCCCGCGACCGGGTTGCCGCCGCCGACTACCTGGGCGATCTTGTCGGTCCAGCCCGCGTACCAGACCCAGCGGTCGATCGTGGCGTCCACGACCGCCGCCGCCCTGGACTTCGACAGGCCCTCCGCCTCGGCCACCTCACGGGTGAACTGGCCCCGGCGGCCCTCCAGCATCTCGGCCACGCGGTAGAGCACCTGGCCCCGGTTGTACGCCGTCGCCCCGGACCAGCCGCCGAACGCCTTGCGCGCGGCGACGACCGCGTCCCGGGCGTCCTTGCGGGAGGACAGGGGCGCGTTGGCCAGCCAGTTGCCCTTCGAGTCGGTCACCTCGTACACCCGGCCGCTCTCGGAACGCGGGAACTTCCCGCCGACGTACAGCTTGTAGGTCTTGAGGACACTCAGTCGCGTGTCAGACATCGAGGTACGCCTCCAGGCCGTGGCGGCCGCCCTCGCGACCGAAGCCCGACTCCTTGTAACCGCCGAACGGCGACGTCGGGTCGAACTTGTTGAACGTGTTGGACCAGACGACACCCGCGCGGAGCTTGTTCGCGACCGCCAGGATGCGCGAGCCCTTCTCCGTCCAGATGCCGGCGGACAGGCCGTACTGCGTGTTGTTGGCCTTGGCGACCGCCTCGTCCGGCGTGCGGAAGGTCAGCACCGACAGCACCGGGCCGAAGATCTCGTCGCGGGCGATCCGGTGCGCCTGGGTGACGTTGGTGAACAGCGTCGGGGCGAACCAGTAGCCGCTCTCCGGCAGTTCGCACGCCGGGGACCAGCGCTCGGCGCCCTCCGCCTCGCCCTGCTCGACGAGCGAGGTGATGCGGGTCAGCTGCTCCTCGGAGTTGATCGCGCCGATGTCGGTGTTCTTGTCCAGCGGGTCACCGAGGCGGAGCGTGGACAGGCGCCGCTTGAGGGAGTCGAGCAGCTCCTCCTGGATCGACTCCTGGACCAGCAGGCGGGAGCCCGCGCAGCAGACCTGGCCCTGGTTGAAGAAGATGCCGTTGACGATGCCCTCGACGGCCTGGTCGATCGGGGCGTCGTCGAAGACGATGTTCGCGCCCTTGCCGCCCAGTTCCAGCGTGACCTTCTTGCGGGTCCCGGCGACCGTGCGGGCGATCTCCTTGCCGACGGCCGTGGAGCCGGTGAAGGCGACCTTGTTCACGTCCGGGTGGGCGACCAGCGCCGCACCGGCGTCGCCGTAGCCCGGGAGGATGTTGACGACGCCCTTCGGCAGGCCCGCCTGGCGGCAGATGTCCGCGAAGAACAGCGCCGACAGGGGGGTCGTCTCGGCGGGCTTCAGCACCACCGTGTTGCCCGTCGCCAGCGCCGGGGCGATCTTCCACGCCAGCATCAGCAGCGGGAAGTTCCAGGGGATGACCTGGCCCGCGACACCGAGCGGCCGCGGGTTCGCGCCGAAGCCCGCGTGGTCGAGCTTGTCGGCCCAGCCCGCGTAGTAGAAGAAGTGCGCGGCGACCAGGGGGAGGTCCGCGTCGCGCGTCTCCTTGATCGGCTTGCCGTTGTCGAGCGTCTCCAGGACGGCGAGCTCGCGGGAGCGCTCCTGGATGATGCGGGCGATCCGGAAGAGGTACTTCGCGCGCTCCGCGCCCGGCAGCGCCGACCACGTCCCGAACGCCCGGCGCGCGGCCTTCACCGCACGGTCGACGTCCTCGGAACCGGCCTGGGCGATCTCGGACAGGACCTCCTCGGTGGACGGGGAGACGGTCTTGAAGACCCTGCCGTCCGCCGCTTCGACGAACTCGCCGTCGATGAACAGGCCGTACGAGGGCGCGATGTCGGCGATCGAGCGCGACTCGGGGGCCGGGGCGTAATCGAATACGGGTGCCATGGTGATCAGTCCACCGTCACGTAGTCGGGACCGGAGTAGCGGCCGGTGGCCAGCTTCTGCCGCTGCATCAGCAGGTCGTTCAGCAGCGAGGAGGCGCCGAAGCGGAACCAGTGGTTGTCCAGCCAGTCCTCGCCCGCCGTCTCGTTGACCAGCACGAGGAACTTGATGGCGTCCTTGGAGGTGCGGATGCCACCGGCCGGCTTCACACCCACCTGGATGCCGGTCTGGGCGCGGAAGTCGCGCACCGCCTCCAGCATGAGCAGCGTGTTCGCCGGGGTCGCGTTGACCGCGACCTTTCCGGTGGAGGTCTTGATGAAGTCCGCCCCCGCCAGCATCCCGAGCCAGCTCGCGCGGCGGATGTTGTCGTACGTCGAGAGCTCGCCCGTCTCGAAGATGACCTTCAGGCGCGCGGAGGTCCCGCAGGCCTCCTTCACGGCGGTGATCTCGTCGTACACCTTCAAGTATCGACCCGCCAGGAACGCCCCGCGGTCGATGACCATGTCGATCTCGTCCGCACCGGCGGCGACGGCGTCGCGCACGTCCGCCAGTTTGACGTCGAGCGCGGCGCGGCCGGCCGGGAACGCCGTGGCCACCGAGGCGACCTTCACGCCGGAGCCGGCGACGGCCTCCTTGGCCACGGCCACCATGTCGGGGTAGACGCAGACCGCCGCGGTGGCGGGCGTCGTACGGTCCGTCGGGTCGGGGCGGACCGCCTTCGCGCCGAGCGCCCGGACCTTGCCCGGGGTGTCCGCGCCTTCCAGCGTCGTCAGGTCGACCATCGAGATGGCGAGGTCGATGGCGTAGGCCTTCGCGGTCGTCTTGATCGATCGCGTGCCGAGGGAGGCCGCACGGCCCTCGAGTCCGACCGCGTCGACGCCGGGGAGCCCGTGGAGGAAGCGGCGCAGCGCGCTGTCGGACGAGGCGACGTCCTTGAGGGGGTGAGCTGCGGTGAGTGCAGAACTGGGCATGGTCACCAGACGAGCATATCTACGCGCGTAGCGGCTGTACAGCCCCCGGGTTCTTCCCGGACGGATGCGCCCGTCGTCCTCGGGCGGATGACGGACGCGTGTGCCCGTTGTCCTCGGGCGGATGACGGACGGATGCGCCCGTTGTCCTCGGGCGGATGACGGACGCGCGGAACGGTCCGGCAGAATCGAGACATGACGAGCCCCGAGTCCCAGTCGCCCGCGCCGCAGCCTTCGGAGCCCGAGTCCAAGGACCGGGTGTACCGGTCGGCCCCGGCCATCGCCGGCGGCGTGCTGCTGCTCGCCCTCACCGGGTGGCTCGGCATCGACGCGGTGATCTCCGGCGAAGGGCGCACGCCGTGGCTGGCACTCGCCGTGCTGCTCCTCCTCGTGCCGCTGATCGTCGCCTTCACCCTGCGGCCCGCCGTGTACGCCGGCGACGACCGGCTGCGCATCCGCAACCCCTTCCGCGTCGTGGTCGTGCCCTGGGCGCAGGTCGCCGCCCTGCGCTCCGCGTACTCGAACGAGGTCCTCACCGAGTCCGGTGCGAAGTACCAGCTGTGGGCCGTGCCGGTCTCGCTGCGCGCGCGCAAGAAGGCCGCGCGGCGCGAGTCGCGGGCGACGGCGCAGGCGCGGCGGGTGATGGGACGGGACGAGGGCCGCGGGAGCGCGCTCGGGATGACCGCGGGGCTGGGGCAGGGCCTCAGCCGGGAGCCGATCTCGGACGGGCCCGTGCGGGCGGAGACCGACCGGATCATGGACGAGCTGCGGGCGCTGCGCGAGGCGCGGCACGAGGCGGCGTCGGCGCGGGGCGCGGTGAGCGTGCGGTGGGCCTACGAGGTGCTGGCGCCCGCGGTCGCGGGGGCCGTGCTGGTGCTGATCCTCGTGGTGGTGGGCTGACGGGGTCGTCGGGCCCGGGCCGCACCGGTGCGGGCCGGGCCGGAGCCGGGGGTGGCCTGGTGACCCGGTGAGTGGGGCCGTGGGGTTCTGGCCCACCAGGCTCGTGATGACTGGCGCTAGCAGGCCGGTCGCGATGAGCACGAGCACCACGGGGACGGTCCGTTGCCCCGGTGGGGGACCGTGGGGTGGCGCGGGGGCGGCTCCCCTGGAGTCCCGTAGCGAGCCGGGGGAGTGCCGGGGAGTGCTGGGGAGCGCCGGGGCCGGACGTCCCGGCCCTGGTCGTGGGAAAACCGGTGGAGCCCTGCGAGGCGCGCGCCTAGGTTCGGGGGATGAGTACCCGTACCTTCCGTGTCACCGTCCGGGGCGTCTTCGACGGGCTGAGCGCCGGCCAGCGTGCCGAGCTGCTGGAGCGTGCCGCCGAGCACGATCTGCTGCGCGCCGCCTTCACGCTCGAGGGGAGCCTCACGTACGACATCGCCGTGCGGCCCGCCTTCACCTTCCGGTTCCTGGACTCCGGGGAGACCGAGGAGGACATCCTGGAGGCCGCCGAACGGGCCGAGGGGGCCGCGCGGGAGTGGCTGGAGCAGCGCGGGTACGGCTACAAGAACCTCAGGTCCAGCGCCGAGGACCTCTCCCAGGCGCCTCTTGGCAAGCGGCAGCGGCGGGAGGCAGCCCGGAAGAGTTCCTGAGCCCCGGCCGGGGCGGTGGCGTGGACCCCGGCCGAGGCCCCGGCCTTCTGGCTCAGATGCCGGCCGCCGCCGACAGGTCCCGCTTGATCGACTCCAGGACGTCCGCGGCCTCGGCGCGGGCCGCCGGGAGGTCTTCGGAGGACGCGACCGGGATCACGACCTCCAGGTAGCACTTCAGCTTCGGCTCGGTGCCGCTCGGGCGGACAATCACCCGGGCGCCGTCGAGGGTGTAGCGCAGACCGTCCGTGGGCGGGAGGTCGGCCGTGCCCAGGGTCAGGTCCTCGGTACGGGTGACCGGCAGGCCGGCCAGCTCCGTCGGGGGCTGTTCGCGCAGGCGGTGCATCGCGGCGGCGATGAGGGACAGGTCCTCGACCCGGACCGAGAGCTGGTCCGTCGCGTGCAGGCCGTGCTCCACCGCCAGGTCGTCCAGCAGGTCGAGGAGCGTGCGGCCTTCCTCCTTGAGCCGGGAGGCCAGCTCCGTGATCAGCAGCGCGGCCGTGATGCCGTCCTTGTCGCGCACGCCGTCGGGGTCCACGCAGTAGCCGAGGGCCTCCTCGTAGCCGAAGCGCAGGCCCTCGGCCCGGGCGATCCACTTGAAGCCGGTGAGGGTCTCGACGTGGGGCAGGCCCGCCTTCTTGGCGATCCGGCCGAGCAGGGACGACGAGACGATCGACTCCGCGAACGTGCCGGTCGCCCCGCGCCGGACCAGGTGCGCGGCGAGCAGGGCGCCCACCTCGTCACCGCGGAGCATCCGCCAGTCCGTGCCGTCCTGTACGGCGACGGCGCAGCGGTCCGCGTCCGGGTCGTTGGCGATGATCAGGTCCGGCGGGGTCTCACCGGCGCGGGCCGTCGCGAAGGCCAGGTCCATCGCGCCGGGCTCCTCCGGGTTGGGGAACGCGACGGTCGGGAACTCCGGATCGGGCTCGGCCTGCTCCGCGACGAGGACCGGTTCCGGGAAGCCGGCGCGTGCGAAGGCGGCCAGGAGGACGTCCTTGCCGACGCCGTGCATCGCCGTGTACACCGTGCGGGCGGTGCGGGGGGACCCCTCGGCGAGGACGGCGTCCGTGCGGGCCAGGTAGGCGTCCAGGACGCTGTCGTCGAGGACGTCCCAGCCTTCGGTGGGGCGCCGGACGGTGGTGAGGGACGCGACGGCGGCGATCTCCGCCGCGATGTCGATGTCCGCCGGGGGGACGATCTGGGAGCCGTCGCCGAGATAGACCTTGTAGCCGTTGTCGCGGGGCGGGTTGTGGCTGGCGGTGACCTCCACACCGGCGACCGCGCCGAGGTGCCTTATCGCGAAGGCGAGCACGGGGGTCGGGAGGGGGCGGGGCAGGACGGCCGCGCGCAGGCCGGCGCCGGTCATGACGGCGGCGGTGTCGAGGGCGAAGTCGTGGGACTTGTACCGGGCGTCGTAGCCGATGACGACGAGGCCGTCGTCGTGGCCCTGCTTCTTGAGGTACGCGGCGAGACCCGCGGCGGCACGGATGACGACCGAGCGGTTCATGCGCATGGGGCCGGCGCCCAGTTCACCGCGGAGGCCGGCGGTGCCGAACTGGAGGGTGCCGCCGAAGCGGGCGGCGAGTTCCGCGTGGTCCCCGGCGTCGATGAGACGGGCGAGCTCGGTGCGGGTCTCCGGGTCGGGGTCCTCGGTGAGCCACGCCTGGGCCTGTGCGATGAGTTCTTCGTGCACGGTGTGGGGTCAGCCTCTCCGGTGTGGTGTGGGTGCCTGCCTGCGGCGGCGGTGGGGGTGTGCCCGCCTGCGGCGGATGGGGGTGCGTGCGCCGTCCGCCTGGGTGGTGGGTCGGGGCCGCGCCGGGGGGTGTCCGTCCTCGGAACGGCGCGATGGGGTCGCGTACCGACTAACCGTCCGTCGACGCGCCAACCGCTGCGGGCGGACACCCCCCGACACGGCCCCTTCTCGCCGTACGCGGGCGCGGGAGCGCATCACGGCGGCTGCTCTGTCGCGCGGGCGACCCGCGGCACCCTGGGGGCGCGGGGAACTGCGCGACCAGCCACTACGGGCTCGCAGCCGCCGGACGACCTGCGGAGACGTCCCTCAGAGGCGGTCCAGGACCTGCGCGAGCAGGGATCCCATGCGCGTCGCGGAGTCGCGGCCCGCCTGGAGGACCTCCTCGTGGTTCAGGGGCTCGCCCGTCATGCCCGCCGCGAGGTTCGTGACCAGGGAGATGCCCAGGACCTCGGCGCCCGCCTCACGCGCCGCGATCGCCTCCAGGACCGTCGACATGCCCACCAGGTCCGCGCCGATGACACGGGCCATGCGGATCTCGGCCGGAGTCTCGTAGTGCGGGCCGGGGAACTGGGCGTAGACGCCCTCCTCCAGCGTGGCGTCGACCTCCTTGCACAGGGCCCGCAGCCGCGGGGAGTACAGGTCGGTCAGGTCGACGAAGTTCGCGCCGATGATGGGGGAGGTGGCCGTGAGGTTGATGTGGTCGCTGATGAGGACCGGCTGGCCGGGGCGCATGCCCTCGCGCAGGCCGCCGCAGCCGTTGGTGAGGACGACCGTCTTGCAGCCGGCCGAGACCGCGGTGCGGACGCCGTGGGCGACCGCCGCCACCCCGCGGCCCTCGTAGTAGTGCGTACGGCCCAGGAAGACCAGGGCGCGCTTGTCGCCGATCCGGTAGGAGCGGATCTTGCCTCCGTGGCCCTCGACCGCCGGCGGCGGGAAGCCGGGGAGCTCGGTGACCTGGAACTCGGCCTCGGGGGCGCCCAGGGCGTCCACGGCCGGGGCCCAGCCGGAGCCCATCACGAGGGCGACGTCGTGGGTCTCGGCGCCCGTCAGTTCGCGCAGGCGGGCCGCGGCGGCGTCGGCGGCCGCGCGGGGGTCGCCCTGGATGTCGTCCGGAAGAAGAGATGCGTTCACGCCGACGAGGGTAGCGGCTGTTTGCCTACGCGCGTAGATGGCAGAGCTCACGGGGTGGCGATCGTTGTCTTGTCGTTTCCGACGAAGGGGTGCCGCGGGGGCCGCCGTCAGCAGGGGCGCTTGCGGAGCTCCATCACGTAGTCGTGCGGCGCGCCGGCCGACTCGGCCGCGTCGGCGATCTCGCCCAGGTAGCGGGCGGAGGGCAGGCCGCCCTCGTACGCGTTCAGGGTGAAGGCCCAGGCGGAGTCCTCGCCCTCCAGGGTGTGGACCCGTACGCGCGTACGGCGGTAGATGTCGAGGCCCACCCCCTCCCAGCGGTCGAGTGACTCCTCGTCCATCGGGGCGATGTCGTACAGCGAGACGAAGACCTGGGAGAGCGGGTCCTCCACGATCGTCGGCAGCGCGCCCTCCCAGCCCATGTGCTCGCCGCCGAAGGTCAGTCGCCATCCGTTGAGCCAGCCGGTGGCGCGCAGCGGCGAGTGCGGGGCGCGGCGGGACATCAGCCGCGCGTCGAGGTTGCCGGCGTACGCGGCGTAGAGCGACATGGGGAGAGGGTACGGCAGGCGGCCCCGGCGTCACTGTCGTAACAACCGACGCACCGGTGGGGCCCCGGGGCGGTGGCACCTTGAGCGGTGCGGGACAATGGAGTACGTGACTCGGATCGTGATCATCGGTGGCGGACCCGGCGGATACGAAGCGGCGCTGGTGGCCGCTCAACTCGGCGCGGAGGTGACCGTCGTCGACTGCGACGGTCTGGGCGGGGCGTCGGTGCTCACCGACTGCGTGCCGTCGAAGACCCTGATCGCCACGGCCGAGGTGATGACGACCTTCGACTCCTCCTACGAGGAGCTGGGGATCATCGTCGCCGACGACACCCCGCACATCGAGCAGGCCGCCCGGGTGGTGGGCGTCGACCTGGGCAAGGTCAACCGGCGTGTGAAGCGGCTCGCGCTCGCCCAGTCGCACGACATCACGGCCTCCGTGACGCGTGCCGGGGCGCGTGTCATGCGCGGACGCGGGCGGCTGGAGGGCATGCAGGCGCTCGACGGGTCGCGCAAGGTCGTGGTGCGCACCGCCGACGGGAGTGAGGAGACGCTGACGGCCGACGCCGTGCTCATCGCCACCGGCGGGCATCCGCGCGAGCTGCCCGACGCCCAGCCGGACGGCGAGCGGATCCTGAACTGGACCCAGGTGTACGACCTCGACGAGCTCCCGGAGGAGCTGATCGTGGTCGGGTCGGGTGTGACGGGTGCCGAGTTCGCCGGGGCCTACCAGGCGCTCGGTTCGAGGGTGACGCTCGTGTCGTCGCGCGACCGCGTGCTGCCGGGTGAGGACCCGGACGCCGCCGCCGTGCTGGAGGACGTCTTCCGGCGGCGCGGGATGAACGTGATGGGGCGTTCCCGGGCGCAGTCCGCCAAGCGCGTCGGGGACCGGGTCGAGGTGACCCTCGCCGACGGGCGGGTCATCACCGGCTCGCACTGCCTCATGGCCGTCGGTGCCGTGCCCAACAGCGCGGGCATGGGTCTCGAGGACGCCGGGGTCCGGCTGCGCGAGTCCGGGCACATCTGGACCGACAAGGTCTCCCGTACGACCGCGCCGGGCGTGTACGCCGCCGGTGACGTGACCGGCGTGTTCGCCCTCGCGTCGGTGGCCGCCATGCAGGGCCGTATCGCGATGTACCACTTCCTGGGCGACGCCGTGGCCCCGCTGAACCTCAAGACGGTGTCGTCGAACGTCTTCACCGACCCGGAGATCGCCACCGTCGGCTACACGCAGGCCGACGTCGACGGCGGGAAGATCGACGCCCGGGTCGTGAAGCTGCCGCTGCTGCGCAACCCGCGCGCGAAGATGCAGGGCATCCGCGACGGCTTCGTCAAGATCTTCTGCCGGCCGGGCACGGGCATCGTGGTGGGCGGTGTCGTCGTGGCGCCGCGCGCCTCCGAACTGATCCACCCCATCTCGATCGCGGTCGACAACAATCTGACCGTCGAACAGATCGCGAACGCCTTCACCGTCTATCCCTCCCTGTCGGGCTCGATCGCCGAGGTGGCACGGCAGTTGCACACCCGCAAGGAGAACGGCCACGGCTGAGGCCGAAACCGACTCCTCGCTGGTCACGGGGAGTGTTCGACCATGCGTACGGCATAGGCGGCGGGACTAGGTCCTATACCACTTCCCGCAGCTCGGTGCGAACATCTTCTGCTATTCAGCGCAAACTGCTGAAAGCAGACGGTCGCTGGCGTTACTGTCAGTTTCGTGTTCGCTGCAGAACGTCGCCAATTGATCCTCGAAATGGTGCGAGCGAACGGGGCCGTGTCGCTCCGTGAGCTCGCCCGCGTCGTCCAGACCTCCGAAGTGACCGTACGGCGGGACGTGCGCGCGCTGGAGGCAGAAGGACTCCTCGACCGCCGGCACGGCGGTGCGGTACTGCCGGGCGGTTTCACGCGGGAGTCCGGCTTTCCGCAGAAGTCTCATCTCGCGACCGCCGAGAAGACCGCCATCGCCGACCTCGCCGCGAACTTCGTGGAAGAGGGGGAGGCGATCGTGGTCGGGGCGGGTACGACCACCCAGGAGCTGGCCCGCCGGCTCGCCCGGGTGCCCGGGCTCACCGTCGTCACCAACTCCCTCCTCGTCGCCCAGGCGTTGGCCCATGCCAACCGGGTCGAGGTCGTGATGACCGGCGGTACGCTCCGCGGGTCGAACTACGCGCTCGTCGGGAGCGGGGCCGAACAGTCCCTGCACGGGCTGCGGGTGTCGCGGGCGTTCCTGTCCGGGAGCGGGCTGACCGCCGAGCGCGGGTTGTCCACGTCCAACATGCTGTCGGCGTCCGTCGACCGGGCGCTGGTGCAGGCCGCGGCGGAGGTCGTGGTCCTCGCGGACCACACCAAGCTCGGCACCGACACCATGTTCCAGACCGTGCCGACGGATCTCATCACGCGCCTGGTCACCGACGAGCCGCCCGCGCACGACGACCGTGCCGCCACGGAACTCCAGGCGCTTGCCGACCAGGGCGTGCAGATCGCTGTCGCCGGTGGGCAAGGGGGCGCTGCCGGAGCGGGGGCGGGGGGCCCGGGGGGTGATTCCGTCCCGGCGCGTCAGCAGCGCCGGGACGTGCCGTTGCCCGGGCCCCGGCGGCAGGTGCCGGGGAGTGCGGGGCAGTTGCGGTCCGCCTCCGCGTCTGCCTCGATGCTGGGCGAGCAGAGTCCCGGGTCGGAGCGGGCGCGGGTGGCCGATCTGCGGCGGCGTTGACGCCGACGCCGGGCTGACCGCCGGTGCCGGAGCGGGGATGGGCCCGTCACCCGGCGAAGCGGGTGAGGTGCCTCGCCCAAGCTCCCTGCCCCGGCTCCCGGCTTCGCGAGCAGGGGCCGGCACGCGTGTCCACAGCGGGGTCAGGTGAGGGCGGTCCCGTGACCGACACCCATGCCCGCAGGGGGCGGGTTCGGTGGGCGGTCCTCGCGGCCGGTGCGTAGAGCCGCAGTGGGGTGGGGCAGGCCGCCGGGTGCTCCCCCCGCCGCCGGTGTGCGTGCCCGGGGCGGGCGGGCCCCGGATATGCGTGTGCGGCGCGGCCCCCTGGTCGGGGCCGCGCCGCAGACGTTCGTACGGTGAGGGCCGGTCAGTCCTTGATCTCGCAGATCGCCGCGCCCGACGTCACCGACGCCCCGATCTCCGCGCTCAGGCCCTTGATCGTGCCGGACCGGTGCGCGTTCAGGGGCTGCTCCATCTTCATGGCCTCCAGGACGACGATCAGATCGCCCTCCTTGACCTCTTGGCCCTCCTCGACGGCGACCTTGACGATGGTGCCCTGCATCGGGGAGGCGAGGGTGTCGCCGGACGCCACGGGGCCCGACTTCTTCGCCGCGCGGCGCTTGGGCTTGGCGCCCGCCGCGAGGCCCGTACGGGCCAGGGACATGCCCAGCGAGGACGGCAGCGAGACCTCGAGGCGCTTGCCGCCGACCTCGACGACGACCGTCTCGCGGCCCGGCTCCTCGTCCGCCTCGGCGTCGGCCGGCGCGGCGAACGGCTTGATCTCGTTGACGAACTCCGTCTCGATCCAGCGGGTGTGCACCGTGAACGGGTCGGTGGAGCCCGTGAGCTCGGGCGCGAACGCCGGGTCCTTCACCACCGCGCGGTGGAAGGGGATGGCGGTGGCCATGCCCTCGACCTGGAACTCCTCCAGCGCACGCGCGGCCCGCTCCAGGGCCTCCTTGCGGGTGCGGCCGGTGACGATCAGCTTGGCCAGCAGCGAGTCCCAGGCCGGGCCGATGACCGAGCCGGACTCCACGCCCGCGTCCAGCCGGACACCCGGGCCGGACGGCGGGGCGAACGTGGTGACCGTGCCGGGGGCGGGCAGGAAGTTGCGGCCCGGGTCCTCGCCGTTGATGCGGAACTCGAAGGAGTGACCGCGCAGCTCCGGGTCGCCGTAGCCGAGCGCCTCACCGTCGGCGATGCGGAACATCTCGCGCACGAGGTCGATGCCGGCGACCTCCTCGGTGACCGGGTGCTCCACCTGGAGGCGGGTGTTGACCTCCAGGAAGGAGATCGTGCCGTCGTTGCCGACGAGGAACTCGACCGTGCCGGCGCCGACGTAGCCGGCCTCCTTCAGGATCGCCTTGGACGCGGAGTACAGCTGCTCCACCTGCGCGTCGGACAGGAAGGGGGCCGGGGCCTCCTCCACCAGCTTCTGGTGGCGGCGCTGGAGGGAGCAGTCACGGGTGGAGACGACCACCACGTTGCCGTGGGTGTCGGCCAGGCACTGGGTCTCCACGTGCCGCGGCTTGTCCAGGTACCGCTCGACGAAGCACTCGCCTCGGCCGAACGCGGCGACGGCCTCACGCACGGCGGAGTCGTACAGCTCCGGCACCTCTTCGAGGGTGCGGGCGACCTTCAGGCCGCGGCCGCCACCGCCGAAGGCCGCCTTGATGGCGATCGGCAGGCCGTGCTCCTCGGCGAACGCGACGACCTCGTCGGCACCGGACACCGGGTCGGGCGTGCCGGCCACCAGCGGGGCACCGGCGCGCTGGGCGATGTGCCGGGCGGCGACCTTGTCGCCGAGGTCGCGGATCGCCTGCGGCGGCGGGCCGATCCAGATCAGGCCCGCGTCCAGGACCGCCTGCGCGAACTCGGCGTTCTCCGAGAGGAAGCCGTAGCCGGGGTGGATCGCGTCCGCCCCCGACTCGCGGGCGGCCTTCAGCACCTTCTCGATGTCGAGGTAGCTGGTCCCGGGGGTGTCACCGCCCAGGGCGAACGCCTCATCCGCGGCGCGGACATGCAGAGCGTCCCGGTCCGGGTCGGCGTAGACGGCCACGCTCGCGATACCGGCATCCCGGCAGGCCCGGGCCACGCGGACAGCGATTTCGCCACGGTTGGCGATGAGCACCTTGCGCACGATTGAGGCTCCCTCCTTGAAACAAGCCGAGTTTAGGGACTGCCGACACGGCACTACGACCCGTCCCCAGTGGTGAGCTTGCCCACACGGAGCGTGATGCTGGCTCGCTCGACCCGCGTAATCCCTTGTCGCACCGCGGTACGCAGTACTCCTGCGGGAAACCCTAGCCGTCTCCTGTGGTCAAGGTCTCTGTCATCACGTGCTGCGGGCCACTCGGTTTCTTTGTCGAGTCCCTACGAATGGCCCAATGATTCTTTGCCCGCCGCCGGACCCTTGTCCCGCGGTTTACCGGTTAGTAGCGTTCGCGATGTCTTCAGACGGAAGAGGTGGGCCCGGTGATACGCAGGCCGGTGGCGTGGGTCGTGGCCGTGGTGCTGTTCGCCGAGGCGATCGGCGTCGCGGCGCTCAACTGGTTCCTGGGGGTCGTCGTCGACCGGCAGGACATGTCGCTGGCCGGGCTGGACCCGCAGATGATGTCGGCGTCGTCGAAGATCGGCGGGATCGCCTTCGGCCTCTACTTCGCCCTGTGCGGGCTGGTCGCGCTGCTCGTGGCGCTGCGGGACCAGCGCCCGGCGGGCTTCGGGCGGGTGCTGCTGATCAGCGCGGCCGTGGTGCACGGACTGCTGGGCGCGTTCACCTGGGGCCTGGTCGGCTGGCCGGCGTTCCTGTTCATGGTGCTGGTGCTCGCCCTGATCGTGCTGCTGCTGATGACGTACGACCGTCCGGCCGCGCCCGCCGACGCCGCGCCCGGGGGCGGGAAGAGCGGCGACGGCTCCCCGGTCACTTCTCCGCCGGCGCCCACAACTCCGTGATGCCCACGCCCAGTTCGGCCAGCAGGCGCCGGACCAGGGGCAGGCTGATGCCGATGACGTTGCCGTGGTCGCCGTCGATGCCGTCGATGAACGGGGCCGAGCGGCCGTCCAGGGTGAACGCCCCGGCGACGTAGAGGGGTTCGCCGGAGGCGACGTAGGCGGCGATCTCCTCGTCGGTGGGCTCACCGAAGTGGACGACCGTGGAGGCGGTGGCGGAGACGTGGCGGCCGGTGAGCGTGTCGTAGACGCAGTGGCCGGTCTGGAGGGTGCCGGCCCGGCCGCGCATCGACTTCCAGCGCGCGGTGGCCTCCTCGGCGTCCGCGGGCTTGCCGAGCGCCTGGCCGTCCAGGTCGAGCACCGAGTCGCAGCCGATCACGAGCGCGCCCTTGACCTCCGGACGGGCCGCCACGACGGAGGCCTTCGCCTCGGCCAGGGCGAGCGCCAGCTCGGCGGGGGTGGGGGCGGTGACGGCGTCCTCGTCGACGCCGCTCACGATGACCTCGGGGGCGAGGCCGGCCTGGCGGAGCAGTCCGAGCCGGGCGGGGGACTGCGAGGCGAGGACGAGTCGGCGGCGCGGCTGATCTGTCATGCGTTCAGCGTATCGGCGTCACCGGGCGCCTCTCACCTCACGCCGATCACGATCATCGCCAGCACCATGGCCAGGGCCAGGAGAACGCTCAGCCGCCGCAGCATGCCCTGCATGTCACGCAGTTCTTCGGGCGGTTCGTTCTCGGGGTCGGACCACAGCATGCCACCAGCGTGCGGCCTGGCAGGGCGGGGCGCCTGAGTAGGGGTACTCAAATCGGCGCCCCGCGTTGTTCCGCCGTGCGCGGTTCCCCGCGCCCCTGGGGGCGGGGGCTCTAGCCCGGCCAGTAGGTCCGGCCCCACGCCGCCGGCCCCGGCTGGGGCAGGCGGTGGGCCGCGATGCGGGACGGGTCGGACCAGGAGTCGCGGGTGGCGGACGCGCCGGGCGGCGTCACCGCAGCCGCCGCGGCGCGGGCCCTGACCACCGCCAGGGCGGCGGCCAGCTCCTCCGGGGTCGGGTTGCCCCGTACGACTTTGATCGTCATGTGGGCCTCCTGGGCTCGCTGCGGGCTAGAGGGGGATGTTGCCGTGCTTCTTCGGAGGCAGGGATTCCCGCTTCGTACGCAGTTGACGCAGACCCCGTACGACGTGCCGGCGGGTGTCGGACGGCAGGATCACGGCGTCGATGTAGCCGCGCTCGGCCGCCACGTAGGGGTTGAGGAGGGCGTCCTCGTACTCCTGGATGAGCCGCGCCCGGACCGCCTCGGCGTTCTCGGGGCCTTCCCCGGCCGCCTCGGCCTCCGCGATGGTGCGGCGGTGCAGGATGTTGACCGCGCCCTGGGCGCCCATGACGGCGATCTGGGCGGTGGGCCAGGCGAGGTTGAGGTCGGCGCCCAGGTGCTTGGAGCCCATGACGTCGTAGGCGCCGCCGAATGCCTTGCGGGTGATGACCGTGATGAGCGGGACGGTCGCCTCGGCGTAGGCGTAGATCAGCTTGGCGCCGCGCCGGATGATGCCGTCGTGCTCCTGGTCGACGCCGGGCAGGAAGCCGGGGACGTCGACGAAGGTGATCACCGGGACGTTGAAGGCGTCGCAGGTCCGCACGAAGCGGGCGGCCTTCTCGCTGGCCTTGATGTCCAGGCAGCCGGCGAACTGCATCGGCTGGTTGGCGACGATGCCGACCGGCCGGCCCTCGACGCGGCCGAAGCCGGTGACGATGTTCGGCGCGTACAGCGGCTGGGTCTCGAAGAACTCGGCGTCGTCCAGGACGTGCTCGATCACCGTGTGCATGTCGTACGGCTGGTTCGCACTGTCCGGGACGATCACGTCCAGCTCGCGGTCCTCGTCCGTGACCTCCAGGTCGGCCTCCTCGGGGAAGGCGGGCGGCTCGGAGAGGTTGTTGGACGGCAGGTAGGACAGCAGCTGCTTGATGTACTCGATCGCGTCCTTCTCGTCGCCCGCCATGTGGTGGGCCACGCCGGAGGTGGCGTTGTGGGTCCGGGCGCCGCCCAGCTCCTCGAAGCCGACGTCCTCGCCGGTGACGGTCTTGATGACGTCGGGGCCGGTGATGAACATGTGCGAGGTCTGGTCGACCATGACCGTGAAGTCGGTGATGGCCGGGGAGTAGACCGCGCCGCCCGCGCACGGCCCGACGACCAGGCTGATCTGCGGGATGACCCCGGAGGCGTGGGTGTTGCGGCGGAAGATCTCGCCGTAGGCGCCGAGCGAGGCGACGCCCTCCTGGATGCGGGCGCCACCGGAGTCGTTGATCCCGATGACCGGGCAGCCGGTCTTCAGGGCGAAGTCCATGACCTTGACGATCTTCTGCCCGTAGACCTCGCCGAGGGCTCCGCCGAAGACGGTGAAGTCCTGCGAGAACACCGCGACCGGGCGGCCGTCGACCGTGCCGTAGCCGGTGACGACCCCGTCGCCGTACGGGCGGTTCTTGTCGAGGCCGAAGTTGGTGGAACGGTGCCGGGCGAACTCGTCGAGCTCGACGAAGGACCCCTCGTCGAGCAGGAGCTCGACCCGCTCACGGGCCGTCAGTTTGCCCTTGGCGTGCTGCTTCTCGACGGCACGGGCGGAGCCGGCGTGTGTCGCTTCCTCGATGCGTCGCTTCAGATCCGCGAGCTTGCCCGCGGTCGTGTGGATGTCGGGCTGCTGCTGCTCTTCCGGCTCGGACATCGGGATGCGGCTCCCTGCCTGCTCAAAAGGGGGGACGGTTACTCATCCGTAGAGTAGTGGGGGCCCTCCACATCGGCAGTGCGGCGTTTACCACACCTAGGGTGGCTTGCATGACGCCGCGAGATGCATCAGAGCCGAACGGAAGCCGGTGGTCCGACCTGGACCGTCCGCCCCTCAACATCACCGCCCTGCGCCGGGGTCTGGTGCGGGAGGGGGGACTGTGGTCGGAGGTGGACCTGGTGCAGCGCACCGGCTCCACCAACTCCGATCTGGTGGCCCGGGCGGACAAGGGCGAGGTGACCGAGGGGGCGGTGCTGGTCGCCGAGGAACAGACGGCGGGCCGCGGCCGCCTCGACCGCCGGTGGTCGGCACCGCCGCGCTCCGGCCTCTTCTTCTCCGTCCTGCTCACGCCGAGCGAGGTGCCGGTCGCGCGCTGGGGATGGCTGCCGCTGCTGACCGGGGTCGCGGTCGCGACGGGCCTTTCCCGGGCGGCGGGCGTGGACACGGCCCTGAAGTGGCCCAACGACCTGCTGGTCACGGTGGGGGGCGCGGAGCGCAAGGCCGGGGGCATCCTGGCCGAGCGGGCCGGCGACGACGGGGTGGTCATCGGGGTCGGCATCAACGTCTCACTGAAGGAGGACGAGCTGCCCGTGCCGACGGCCGGGTCGCTGGCGCTGGCCGGGGCCGTGAGCACGGACCGGGATCCGCTGCTGCGGGGCGTGCTGCGCTCGCTGGAGGACTGGTGCGGCAAGTGGCGTGCGGCGGGGGGCGACGCGGGAGCTTGCGGGTTGCACGAGGCGTATGCGGCCGGTTGCGCGACGCTCGGACGGGTGGTGCGGGCGGAGCTGCCGGGGGACCGGTCGGTCGTGGGGGAAGCGGTGGCCGTGGACGGAGACGGGCGGCTGGTGCTGGCGACGGAGGAGGGCGTGCAGGAGCCGGTGGGTGCCGGGGACATCGTGCACCTGAGGCCGGCGTGAGGCCCGGTGGGCGCAGCGACGGCCGGGGCGGGACGAGGGCCGGGTGCTTCAAGCCCGTCCGGCGATCGAGGACCAGGCCGTCCAGACCGATCGGGGGTCCAGCAGGCAAAGCCCCCTGGGAACAGCGGCACAGACGTCGAGTTCCTGTCCGACGCCGGGCACCTCACCCCTCGGCTCAACCAACGGAGTGAGCTGGCGCACACCTGCCGTAGAGTTGAGGCCGGTCGATACATGACCGTGACAGATCGGAAGGGCAACACGCGTGACCGTCGACGACTCGGGTTCCGGCGAGGACGCGCAGGGCGCCGACTCCGGCGAGGATCCGCTCGCCCTGCGCCTCGAAGGGCTCATCCTGGGCGCCGAGCGCCGCTACACCCCGTTTCAGGCGGCCCGCAGCGCCGGTGTCTCCATGGAGCTGGCCTCCCGCTTCTGGCGGGCCATGGGCTTCGCCGACATCGGCCAGGCCAGGGCCCTCACGGAGGCGGACGTCCTCGCGCTGCGGCGCCTGGCCGGTCTCGTCGAGGCGGGGCTGCTGAGCGAGGCGATGGCCGTCCAGGTGGCCCGGTCCACGGGCCAGACCACCGCGCGGCTCGCCGAGTGGCAGATCGACTCCTTCCTGGAGGGCCTGACCGAGCCGCCCGAGCCGGGCATGACCCGCACCGAGGTGACGTACCCGATCGTCGAGCTGCTCCTGCCCGAGCTGGAGGAGTTCCTGGTCTACGTCTGGCGCCGGCAGCTCGCCGCGTCGGCCGGGCGGGTCGTGCAGGCGGCCGACGACGAGGAGATGGTCGACCGGCGCCTCGCCGTCGGCTTCGCCGACCTGGTCGGGTTCACGCGGCTGACCCGCCGCATGGAGGAGGAGGAGCTCGGCGAGCTGGTCGAGGCCTTCGAGACCACGGCCGCCGACCTGGTTGCCGCGAACGGCGGGCGACTGATCAAGACCCTCGGCGACGAGGTGCTGTACGCCGCGGACGACGCCGGAACGGCCGCCGAGATCGCCCTGCGGCTGATCGAGACGATGGCGCACGACGAGACGATGCCGGAGCTGCGCGTCGGCATGGCGTTCGGCACGGTCACCACCCGTATGGGTGATGTGTTCGGTACGACGGTGAACCTGGCCTCCCGGCTCACGTCGATAGCTCCCAAGGACGCCGTCCTGGTCGACACCGCCTTCGCCGAGGAGCTGATCCGCACGCAGGACGCCCCGGCCTCCGAGGCGGAGGCGGCCGAGGAGGCCGCGGCGGCGGAGAAGGAGGGCGAGGAGCCCCCGGTGTACCGGTTCGGGTTGCAGCCGATGTGGCAGCGGCCGGTGCGCGGGCTCGGCGTGGTGGAGCCGTGGCTGCTCACGCGCCGGGACGGCGCACCGTAGCCACGGGCCCCTCGGCCGTCCTTCATCAGCGGCCCAGGGGGGAGTCCACGCAGACGCCGACGACCGGCACGCACAGGCCGGGGTCGTGCGGCTGCTCGGGCTCGTCGGGCCGGGGTGCGGGGGCGGGGGTGGCCCGGCTGGGGGGTGTCGTCCCGGTCGGTGGTGCGGGCGGTGCGGGGCGCGGGGTGCCGCCGCCCGAAGCCCTCGGGGCCGGGGCCCGATCCGCGGTGTTCGGCGTGTCGGGGATGGTCGTGGGCGCGGGGCCGGTGGCCGCGGAGGTCACGGGCGTGCCGGTCGCGGCGGCAGGGGACGGCCGGGCCCCCTCGGTGCCGCCCCGGGACGGGGCCGGGCCGCCCAGGGTCGTGGGTGACGACGGACCGGCCTGAGGAAGGGCCGGGAAGGTCGCGGCGGTGTGAGTGGTGTCGTCCGTGGCACTGGTGACCGGGTCCGGACGGGCCCCGGCCTCGACGGGGCCGGTGTCCGTACCGGGGCCGGAGGTCAGACGCAGCAGGCTCAGGGCGCCCGTGGCCAGGGCGAGACCGCCGGCGGCGAGCAGGACCTTGCGGGGGCGTGGCTTGCGGTGACGGCCCCGGGCACGGGGAGCGAAGGGGCCGGTCTCGGCCGGGGCCGGCGCGTGGGGAGCGGGCGGCTCACGCCTGGTGGGCGGCATGGCGGCCCAGGTGCCTTCTCGCGGCCTCGCCGGTGTGTTCGTCGTCATCACAGTCCCTCCCCCCGGGACGGTCCCTCCCTGGAACGGCCCCTCCCCGTAGCACCCGCGCCCCGGTGCGCCGAGAGGGACGCACGCTATGCGCTCCCATGGGCGGTTGGGTCGGAGTTGGGGTGATGTCACTCGAACGGGTGGGCGGGGGTGGCCGGAAACCGGACCCGTCCGGCCTTTCCCGGGTCGGGTGCGGCTGCGATGATCTGAGCGTCGACCTTGTTAACCCGCGTTAACCGGAGGGTGTCATGAGTGAGGAACGGTTCGGGGAGTTCGTGCTGGTGCGGCGGCACGAGCAGGGGCATGTCGCGGAGCTCGTCCTCGACCGGCCCAAGGCCATGAACGCGGTGTCGACCCAGATGGCGCGGTCCATCACCGGTGCGTGCACGACGCTGGGGGAGGACCGGGACGTCCGGGCGGTCGTGCTGACCTCGACGCACGAACGGGCCTTCTGCGTCGGGGCCGACCTGAAGGAGCGCAACTCGTTCAGTGACGCGGATCTGCTGCGGCAGCGGCCGGTGACGCGGGCGGCGTACACCGGGGTGCTGGAGCTGCCGGTGCCGACGGTGGCCGCGGTGCACGGGTTCGCGCTCGGGGGCGGGTTCGAGCTGGCCCTCGCCTGTGACGTGATCGTGGCGGACCGGACGGCCGTGGTGGGGCTTCCGGAGGTCTCGGTCGGGGTGATCCCCGGGGGCGGGGGGACGCAGTTGCTGCCCCGGCGGGTCGGGGCGGCCCGGGCGGCCGAGCTGATCTTCTCCGCGCGACGGGTGGAGGCCGTGGAGGCGGGGGAGTTGGGGCTGGTCGACCAGCTGGTCGAGGAGGGACGGGACCGGGAGGAGGCGCTGGCGCTGGCGGCCCGGATCGCGGGGAACTCCCCGGTGGGGCTCCGGGCGGCGAAGCGGGCGTTGCGGCTCGGCCAGGGCCTGGATCTGCGGGCCGGGCTCGAGGTCGAGGACGCGGCGTGGCGGACCACGGCGTTCTCCGGGGACCGGGCCGAGGGCGTCGCGGCCTTCAACGAGCGGCGCAAGCCGCAGTGGCCGGGGGAGTAGGGAGCCGGACCGGCCGCCCGGGCCGAACAGGTCGTCCCCGTTCGCGTCGTAAACAGGTCAGTCTGGCCGGAAACTCCCTAGCCTGGAGTGATGGGTGAGGACAGACGGCTGGCGGCCGTCGTCGCGTTGGCTCAGGGGATGGCGGCCGCGCACGGGTCGCGGGAGGCGTGGCGCGCAGCGGCCCTCGGGGCGTGCCGGGCGCTGGGCGGGAGCTTCGCCGCGCTGTCGGTGTGGGAGCGGGAGCTCGGACGGCTGAGGGTCCTCGTGAACGTCGGCGAGCTGGCCGAGGGGGAGGAGGAGTTCCCCGAGGACGAGGCCTATCCGGTGCACCAGTTCGCGGAGATCACCGAGTTCCTGCACGAGCAGTGGGCCGGTGGCGGGGAGCCCGACGCGTGGGTGGAGACCGCCGAGGGGCTCGCCGCCGGGCGGCCCGGGTACTGCCACCAGCGGGTGGCGGCCCTGCGGCGCCGGGGCCGGGGCTGCTGCGTGGTCGCGCCCATCGTGCTGCACGGGCGGGCCTGGGGCGAGCTGTACGTCGCCCGGCCGGCCGGCGAGACCGTCTTCGGACGGGGCGACGCCGATTTCGCGACCGTCCTGGCCGCCGTCGTGGCGGCCGGTCTCGCCCAGACCGAGCGGCTGGAGGAGGTCCGGCGGCTGGCCTTCACCGACTCCCTCACCGGCCTCGCCAACCGCCGGGCCGTGGATGTGCGCCTGGAGCAGGCGATCGAGCGGCACCGCGGTGACGGAGCCGTCGTCAGTCTCGTCGTCTGCGATCTGAACGGGCTCAAGCGGGTCAACGACACCCATGGGCACGCCGCCGGCGACCGGCTCCTGGAGCGGTTCGGCTCGGTGCTGTCGCTGTGCGGGGCCATGCTGCCGGGGGCGCTGGCGGCGCGGCTGGGCGGGGACGAGTTCTGTCTGCTTGCGGTCGGGCCGTCCGCCGACCAGGTCGTGAAGGCGGCCGGTGAACTGTGCCGCAGGGCGGCGGAGTTGGAGCTCGGGGACGGGGTGGCCTGCGGGGTCGCCTCCACCGAGGACCCGATCGGTCCTGTGCGCTCGGCCCGGCGGCTGTTCCGTCTGGCCGACGCCGCCCAGTACCGGGCCAAGGCCGAGCGGGCGAACCGGCCGGTCGTGGCCGGGCGGGCCGGTCCGGACGATCCCGTGGTGCGCCTGGCGGACGAACCGTCGCACGAGGCGGGCGGCGAGCGCCGGAGGTTCCGGGGCCGGCACGCGCCCTGACCCGGCCCGGCCGGTGTGACGCATTCGGTAAGGGGTGAACGGCGTCCCCAGTGGTGACATCATCGAATTCACTGCGTACGCTCCTGAATATGGATATGCACACTGTGGTGGTGGGGACGTCCGGGACGACGGCGTCCGACGTGCTCGCCGTGGCCCGCGGCGGCGCCCGCGTCGAGCTCTCCGAGGAGGCCGTGGCCGCCCTCGCCGCGGCCCGCGAGATCGTGGACGCCCTGGCGGCCAAGCCGGACCCCGTGTACGGCGTGAGCACCGGCTTCGGCGCCCTGGCGACCCGCCACATCAGCCCCGAGCTGCGCGCACAGCTCCAGCGCAACATCGTCCGCTCACACGCCGCCGGGATGGGCCCGGCCGTGGAGCGCGAGGTCGTCCGCGCCCTGATGTTCCTGCGGCTCAAGACCGTCTGCTCCGGGCGCACCGGCGTGCGGCCCGAGGTCGCGCGGACCATGGCCGACCTCCTCAACGCCGGCATCACCCCGGTCGTGCACGAGTACGGCTCCCTCGGCTGCTCCGGCGACCTCGCGCCGCTGTCCCACTGCGCGCTGGCGCTCATGGGCGAGGGCGACGCCGAGGGCCCCGACGGTGTCGTGCGCCCGGCCGCCGAACTGCTCGCCGCGCACGGCATCCAGCCCGTCGAGCTGCGCGAGAAGGAGGGCCTCGCCCTCCTCAACGGCACCGACGGCATGCTCGGCATGCTGGTGATGGCCCTGGCCGACCTGGAGGCGCTCTACCGGTCCGCCGACGTCACCGCCGCGCTGTCCCTGGAGGCCCTGCTCGGCACCGACAAGGTCCTCGCCCCCGAGCTGCACGCCATCCGCCCGCACCCGGGGCAGGCCGCCAGCGCCGCCAACATGCTGGCCGTGCTGAAGGGCTCCGGCCTGACCGGACACCACCAGGACGACGCCCCGCGCGTCCAGGACGCCTACTCGGTGCGCTGCGCCCCGCAGGTCGCCGGCGCCGGGCGGGACACCCTGGCCCACGCCCGGCTGGTCGCCGACCGCGAGCTGGCGGCCGCCGTGGACAACCCCGTCGTCCTGCCCGACGGGCGGGTGGAGTCCAACGGCAACTTCCACGGGGCGCCCGTCGCCTACGTGCTGGACTTCCTGGCCATCGCCGCCGCCGACCTCGGCTCCATCGCCGAGCGGCGCACCGACCGGCTGCTCGACAAGAACCGCAGCCACGGCCTGCCGCCGTTCCTCGCCGACGACCCCGGCGTGGACTCGGGTCTGATGATCGCTCAGTACACGCAGGCCGCCCTGGTGAGCGAGTTGAAGCGGCTCGCCGTACCGGCCTCGGCCGACTCGATCCCGTCCTCCGCCATGCAGGAGGACCACGTCTCGATGGGCTGGTCGGCGGCGCGCAAGCTGCGCACGGCCGTCGACAACCTCACCCGGGTGATCGCGATCGAGCTCTACGCCGCCACGCGCGCCGTGGAATTGCGCGAGGGACTGGCCCCGGCGCCCGCGTCGCAGGCGGTCATCGAGGCCGTGCGCGAGGCAGGGGTCCAGGGACCCGGGCCGGACCGGTTCCTCGCGCCCGACCTGGCCGCGGCGGACGCGTTCGTGCGCGACGGGCGGTTGCTGGCCGCGGTGGAGAAGGTCACCGGGCCGCTCCAGTAGGACGGCAGGGGCCTCGTCGTCCGGCGGGGCCCCGCCCAACGCCCGTCAGAAACCCAGGCGTTCCCGGCGCACCGAGTACGCGACGAACCCGGCGCCCAGGGTCAGGCAGAAGGTCCCGCCGATCACGTACGGCGTGCTGTCGAAGCTGCCCGTGTCGGCGAGACGGGTGCCGGTGACGGAGGCGTCCGCGGTCGTCGCCACGACCCTCGCCTGCTCCGTGACGTGCGGCGACGGGCTCGACGAGACCGCGTCTCTGACCGGGGAGTCCGACGTCGCGTTCGCGGACGGGACGAACCACAGGGCGCCCAGCAGGGACGCCGCGGCGGTGGCGGTCAGCAACGGACGGCGAGCGGATGACACGGAATATCGATCCCCTTGTGACGTCGGCGAATTGGCCGTGTGGGGCGATGTTAGTGAAAGTCGCGGGTCACGGGAAAGTCACGGGAGGACCTGGACGTACGCTCGCGCCATGAGCACTCCAGAGACATCACGTTTTGTACGGGTTCAGGTGGAAGTCGTTCTCGCAGTCGACGACGCGGACGCGGTCACCAAGGCCGCGCTGCGCAAGATCGCCGGCGAGAGCGAGATGCCGGAGACGGAACGGGCCCACGCCGAGGGCGCTGTGACGGAAGACACCGCGGAGGCCCTGGCCTATCTCGTGGACCCGTTCGACCTGGTCAGCCAGGTGCCGGGAGTGGAGCTCCAGCAGGCCTCCTGGAGCAGCGAGCGGATCGACTACGACCCCGATTCGCCGGACTGGGACCTCGACGAGGATGATGGCGACGACAGCGACGGCTGAGCTGTCCGGAACTCGTGACCCCGGGCGGCAACCGCCGCCCGGGGTCTCGCGTCTCAGACGGCGCACCGACCGCATCCGTATCGACCGGTCCCGTCCGTCACGGACGTGTTGATCCCCACACCTGCGCGACCTGGGGAACCGGACGAACCGGTCGTAGCGTTGAACGTTCCGGACGAGGACTGACGCGTCCCGGCGAGGACTCACCGGTCCCGCCGTGGGCACTCAGGTCCTTGACGGGGGACACTCGGGGTTTTGGGGAAATCGGCAACGATGGAGAAGCGTGTGATGACGGTCAGTAAGCGGCGCAAGGGCCTGACGGTCGCGTCCGCACTGCTCGGCGGAGTGCTGATGCTCTCGGCGTGTTCCGGGGGCGACGACAGCGCCTCCGGGGGCGACGGGGGTGACAGCTCCCAGTCGAAGGTCGACGAGGCCGCGGCCAAGAAGACCTCCGAGGCCCAGATCAAGATCACGCCGAAGGACGGCTCGGACAACGCCTCGATCAACAACTCCGCCACCGTCACCGTGAGCAAGGGCACGCTCACGGACGTGAAGATGACGACCGCCGAGGGCACCGAGGTCAGCGGCGAGATATCCGCCGACAAGACCAGCTGGAAGCCCACCACCCAGCTGGAGCGGTCCACCACCTACAAGCTGGCGGCCGAGGCGAAGGACTCCGACGGTCGCGTCGCCCATGAGAACGCCTCGTTCACCACCGTCTCCCCGGCCAACAGCTTCATCGGCAACTTCACGCCGGACGACGGCACCACCGTGGGCGTCGGCATGCCGGTGTCGATCACCTTCGACAAGGCGATCACCAACAAGGCCGCGGTCCAGAAGGGCATCAAGGTCAGCACGACCAGCGGCCAGGAGGTTGCCTGCCACTGGTTCAACGCCAACCGCATGGACTGCCGGCCCGAGGACTACTGGAAGGAAGGCTCCACCGTCACGCTGAAGCTCGCGCTCGACGGCGTCGAGGGAGCCGAGGGCGTCTTCGGCGTCCAGCAGAAGACGGTCACCTTCAAGATCGGCCGCAACCAGGTCTCGTACGTCGACGCGAAGACCAAGAAGATGAAGATCACGCAGGACGGCAAGGTCGTCCGCACGATCCCGATCTCCGCCGGCTCGCCCGAGAACAAGACCTACGAGGGCGTCATGGTGATGTCCGAGAAGTTCAAGGAGACGCGCATGAACGGCGCGACCGTGGGCTTCACGGACGACGACGGCAAGGGCGAGTACGACATCAAGGACGTGCCGCACGCCATCCGCCTCTCCAGCTCCGGCACGTTCATCCACGGCAACTACTGGGGCGCGAAGTCCATCTTCGGCAGCGTCAACACCAGCCACGGCTGCGTCGGCCTCCAGGACGCCAAGGGTGCCAACGACCCGAACACACCGGGCGCGTGGTTCTTCAACAACTCGATCATCGGTGACGTCGTGGTCGTCGAGAACACCGGCGACAAGACGATCGCGCCGGACAACGGCCTGAACGGCTGGAACATGAGCTGGGCCGACTGGAAGGCCGGTTCCGCGGCCTGACGGTCCGTCGGCTCCGCTGAACGAAGGGCCGCTGCCCACCCCGGACGAGGGGCCGGCAGCGGCCCTTCGCTCGTCCCTCGGGTCCGGATCGGCGTCAAGGAGAACACCCGCGCGCAACCATGCGGCCCTGTAACGGGGTTCCGACGACCGTGTAACAGTCGGCCGACGGAATTCTTACCGTCCTCTCATCTATTGAGCGCCTGATCACCCCTCGGCATACTGCGTATTCCGGGGGGTGTACGGGCATGCGTACGAGACCACCCCCGGCCGGGTGAACGGGGAAATTCACCCGGTTCTTCTGCAAGGGGGAAACTTGCGCAGACAAGTGAAAAGGGCGTACGCCGCCACAGTCGCCACTGCGGCGGCCGTGGCTCTGGCGGCGGGCATGACCAGCCCGGCGTCGGCCGACGGCGAACAGGCGGCAGCGGCCGCCCAGCCGGCGTCCCTGACCGCCAAGCACCGCGTCACACTGATCACCGGCGACCGGGTCGTCCTGGACGCCAAGGGCCGTGTCATCGGCCTGGAGCACGCCAAGGGCCGGGAGCACGTGCCCGTCCAGATCCGCAAGCTCGACGGCCATACCCTCGTCATCCCGGCCGACGCGGCCCGTCTGGTCGCCACCGGCAAGCTGGACCAGCGGCTCTTCGACGTCACCGAGCTGAACAAGTCCACGACCCGCAAGGCCCAGAAGAAGGGCCTGAAGGTCATCGTCGGCTATCAGGGCAGCGCCGCGGCCACCAAGGCCGACGTCCGCGAGGCCGGCACCCTGAGCCACACGCTGAAGTCCGTGAACGCGGACGCGGTGCAGACGCCGCAGGAGGACACCCCCGAGCTCTGGGACGCGGTCACCAACGGCGAGAAGACCGCTGCCGGGATCGCGCACGTCTGGCTCGACGGCGTCCGCAAGGCCAGCCTCGACAAGTCCGTCGCGCAGATCGGCGCGCCCAAGGCGTGGTCGGCCGGCTACGACGGCAAGGGCGTCACGATCGCCGTCCTGGACACCGGTGTCGACGCCACCCACGACGACCTCAAGGGCCAGGTGGTCGGCGCCAAGAACTTCACCACCGCGCCCGACACCTCCGACAAGGTCGGCCACGGCACGCACGTCGCCTCCATCGCGGCCGGCACCGGCAAGAAGTCCGGTGGCAAGTTCAAGGGCGTCGCGCCCGGCGCGAAGATCCTCAACGGCAAGGTCCTCGACGACGGCGGGTTCGGCAGCGACTCCGAGATCGTCGCCGGCATGGAGTGGGCCGCCGCGCAGGGCGCCGACGTCATCAACCTGAGCCTGGGCGGCGGCGACACGCCCGCGATCGACCCGATGGAAGCGGCGGTGAACAAGCTGTCCGCCGAGAAGGGCGTCCTGTTCGCCATCGCGGCCGGCAACGAGGGGGACTTCGGCGAGCAGACCGTCGGCTCCCCGGGCAGCGCCGCCGCGGCCCTGACCGTCGGCGCGGTCGACGACAAGGACAAGCTGGCCGACTTCTCCAGCCGCGGCCCCGGTATGGACGGCGCCCTCAAGCCCGACGTGACCGCGCCCGGCGTGGACATCACCGCGGCCTCGGCCCCGGGCAACCAGATAGCCCAGGAGGTCGGCGAGAAGCCGGCCGGCTACATGACGATCTCCGGCACGTCGATGGCGACCCCGCACGTGGCGGGCGCGGCGGCGATCCTCAAGCAGCAGCACCCGGACTGGAAGTACGCCGAGCTGAAGGGCGCCCTCACCGGCTCCACCAAGGGCGGCAAGTACACCCCCTTCCAGCAGGGTTCGGGCCGGATCCAGGTCGACAAGGCCATCGCGCAGTCCGTGATCGCCGAGCCGGTCTCGGTGAGCTTCGGTGTCCAGCAGTGGCCGCACACCGACGACAAGCCGGTCACCAAGGAGCTGACGTACCGCAACCTCGGTACGAAGGACGTCACGCTGAAGCTGACGTCGACGGCCACCAACCCCAAGGGCCAGGCCGCCCCGGCCGGCTTCTTCAAGCTCGGCGCCACCTCGGTGACGGTCCCGGCCGGCGGCAAGGCCTCCGTGCCGTTCACCGCCGACACCAAGCTGGGCGGCACGGTCGACGGCGCGTACTCGGCGTACATCACGGCGACGGGCGGCGGACAGAGCGTTCGCACGGCGGCGGCGGTGCAGCGCGAGATCGAGTCGTACGACGTCACCGTCAAGCACGTCGGCAGGGACGGGAAGCCGACGGACGTCTACGACACCGACCTCTGGGGCTACGAGGGTCTGGGCAAGGAGCGTCAGTACCTGGCACCGGTCGACGCTTCGGGCACCGTCACCCTGCGCGTTCCCAAGGGCACTTACCTGCTGAACGGCCTGATCGCCGAGGACGCCGAGACGTTCGAGGGCGGTATCGACTGGCTGGTCCAGCCGAAGCTGGCCGTCACCAAGAACACCACGGTGACCATCGACGCCCGCAAGACCGAGCCGGCCGACATCAGGGTTCCCGACGCGCAGGCCAAGCCGCTGTCCGCCATGGTCGACTACGCCTACGATGCGGCTGGCACAGGTCTCGGCCTGGGGGTCGAAACGTTCCGCGACCTGCGCATGGCCCACCTGGGTCCGGAAGTCTCCGGGCTGAGTCAGACCTGGAGCGGGCAGTGGACCAAGGGTGACAGCGCCGAGTACAACGTCGCCACCTCCGCCAAGGTCAAGAAGATTCAGGGTGACAAGGTCCGGCACTTCAAGGCGAGTGAACTCGCCACGGTGAAGCACAATATGGGTGCGGCCGCGTCCGGCAAGACCGGCGACCTGTTCACTCTGGGCCTGCTTCCCGAGACCTTGTTCTTCGGTGTTCCCGTGGAACAGAAGCTGCCGAGCACCCGCACGATGTACCTGTCGACCTCGGACAAGATCCAGTGGTCGTTCGACTTCACGCAATACAAGGGCAAGGACGCGAACGGCGACCCGATCCCCGAGGCCGGATATTCGCTCGACCCCCAGACGTACAAGGCCGGCCAGAAGTACACCAAGACCTTCAACACGGCAGTGTTCGGCCCCCGCCTGAACGGCGACTTCGGTGTCTTCCGCAAGGGCAACGCCCTCTACGGCTCGCTGCCGCTGTTCGCCGATGGCTCCGGACACGCGGGCGCGTCCGACTTCACGTCGGTCGCCACGAGTCTCTACCGCAACGGCGCCAAGGTCGGCTCCAACGCCGACCCGCTGTTCGGCGAAGAGTTCAAGGTCCCGTCCGCCGACGCCGAGTACAAGCTGACCACGTCGGTCAAGCGCAGCGTCAAGGTCGCGGCGGCCTCCACCCGCGTCGACGCCAGCTGGACGTTCCGCTCGAAGAAGACCAGCGGCATCACGAAGCTGCCCGTCTCCACGGCCCGCTTCGGCGCGACCACGGGCCTGGACAGCAAGGTCCCCGCCGACAAGACCGTCAAGATCCCGGTCACCGTCGAGGGCGCGGCCAAGGGCGGCAACCTGAAGTCGCTGTCGGTGTACGCGTCGTACGACTACGGCAAGACCTGGAAGAAGCTCACCGTCAAGGACGGCAAGGTGAGCGTCAAGAACCCGGCGAAGGGGAAGGCCATCTCCTTCCACGCCAAGATCGCCGACAAGAAGGGCAACAAGTCGACGATCTCGATCTACAACGCGTACTACGCCAAGTAAGCGGTAGCGTCCGCGCGTTCAGGGCCCGTCGGGAGCTTCGGCTTCCGGCGGGCCCGTCGCGTCGCCCGGCCTCACGACGGCGAGAGGCGCAGGGCGTCCGGCGCGAGCTGAAGGAGCCGAGCCGGGGCGGTCGGCGATGCGCAGGATCATGCGGCAGAACCTCGGCGTACCGGACTGATACGCCGGCGCTCACTCCGACGGCGTAGAAGCCCTGGCTCCCGAGCGCGTCGCGTCCGCCCCCCAGCTCGCCAGCAGGCGCAGGGCCTCCGCCGAGGGGGTGCCCGGTTCCGCGTGGTACGTGATCAGGGACTGCTCCGCGTCGTCGACCAGGCGGAACGTCTCGAAGGACAGGGTCAGGTCGCCGACCAGGGGGTGGCGCATGCGCTTGACGCCGTAGCTCTTCTCCTTGACGTCGTGCGCGGCCCAGAGGCGGCGGAACTCCTCGCTCTTCACCGACAGCTCGCCCACCAGGGCGGACAGCTGCGGGTCGTCCGGGTGGCAGCCCGCGTCCATGCGCAGATAGCCGACGATGTCGGCCGCCTTCTGGTCCCACTCGACGAACAGCTCGCGGTACTCGGGCCGCAGGAACACCATCCGCGCCCAGTTCCGCTCCTGGGCGGGCAGCTCCGCCCAGTCGCCGAAGAGGGCCGCGGCCATCCGGTTCCAGGCCAGGACGTGCGAGCGGCGGCCGACGACGTACGCCGGGACGCTGTCGATCGAGTCCAGCAGGTGCCGCAGCGCCGGCCGCACCTGCTGGCTGCGCGCCACCGGCTTCTTCTTGTGCTGCTTCGGCTTCGCCAGGTGCGTCAGGTGCGCGTGCTCGGCGTCGCTCAGCCGCAGGGCGCGCGCGATCGCGTCCAGAACCTCCGCCGAGACGTTGTGGCCGTTGCCCTGCTCCAGCCGCGTGTAGTACGCCACCGACACCCCGGCCAGCTGCGCCAGCTCCTCCCGGCGCAGCCCGGGCACCCGCCGCCGCCCGAAGTCGGGCAGCCCCACGTCCTCCGGCTTCAGCCGGGCCCGCCGGGTGCGCAGGAACTCGCTGAGCTCGGCGCGCCGGTCCAGGCCGCCACCGGCCGTCTGTGCGGGTTCGGGCTGTTCGTCCATGCCGTCCAGTATTCACGGTCGTACGCACACGAGCCTGACCCTGCCAGTGGTACGCACCGTGTGCGTACGCAAAAGCGTGGTCTGGGTGAGCGCTCGCGGATCGGGCACGCTGGTCATCGTGCCCGGCCGGAAGATCCAGAAGGCAGCCGGGCACGGAACCCCCGCTAGGAGAACCCCGGCATGACCACTGTTGCTGCGTACGCCGCTCCCGCCCCGAAGGCTCCGCTGGAGCGCACCACCATCGAACGCCGCGAGGTCCGCGAGTTCGACGTCCTGATCGACATCAAGTTCGCCGGCATCTGCCACTCGGACATCCACCAGGCCCAGGAGGGCTGGGGTGAGGCAATCTTCCCGATGGTCCCCGGCCACGAGATAGCCGGTGTCGTCTCCGCCGTCGGCCCGGGCGTCACCAAGTTCGCCGTCGGTGACCGCGTGGGCGTCGGCTGCATGGTCGACTCCTGCCGCGAGTGCGAGAACTGCAAGGCGGGCCGGGAGCAGTACTGCGTCCAGGGCAACGTCCCGACGTACAACGGCATCGGCCACGACGGCGAGCCCACCTACGGCGGCTACTCGGAGAACGTCGTCGTCGACGAGAACTTCGTCGTCCGCATCCCCGACGGCCTGGCGCTCGACGAAGCGGCCCCGCTGCTGTGCGCCGGCATCACCCTCTACTCCCCGCTCAGGCGCTTCGGCGCCGGACCCGGCAAGAAGGTCGCGATCGTCGGCCTGGGCGGCCTCGGCCACATGGGCGTGAAGATCGCCCACGCCCTCGGCGCCGAGGTGACCGTGCTGTCGCAGTCCCTGCGCAAGCAGGAGGACGGCCTGCGGCTGGGCGCCGACCACTACTACGCCACCAGCGACCCGAAGACCTTCGAGAAACTGGCCGGCACGTTCGACCTGATCGTGTCCACGGTGTCCGCGCCGCTGGACTTCAACGCCTACCTGTCGCTGCTGAAGACCGAGGGCACGCTGGCGAACGTCGGCGCCCCCGAGGAGCCGATCGCCCTCAACCTGTTCTCGGTGATCGGCGGCGGCAAGACCCTCGCCGGCTCCATGATCGGCGGCATCGCGGCAACCCAGGAGATGCTGGACTTCTGCGCCGAGCACGGCCTGGGCGCCGAGATCGAGCTGATCCGCGGCGACCAGATCAACGAGGCGTACGAGCGGGTCCAGGCCAGCGACGTGCGCTATCGCTTCGTGATCGACACGGCCACCATCTGAGGCCGGACGATTGCCTCCCTCTGAGGGCCCCGGCCGCGCGCCGGGGCCCTCAGGGCGTTCGTGATGCACGACGAGGCGCCCGGGGGGTACACGTGGGGGAGTGCTCCACAGGGGTTCGCCGGCCACTTGCAGGGGAGGCCCGCCATGACCGTGCAGCTGAACCACACCATCGTCGTCGCGCACGACAAGCGCGCCTCGGCCCGGTTCCTCGCCGATCTGCTGGGGCTCGACGTCAGCCCGCCCTACGGCCCGTTCCTCCCGGTCGAGATCCCCAACGGCGTGACCCTCGACTTCATGGACAGCCCCGGCGCCATCACGCCGCAGCACTACGCCTTCCTCGTCTCCGAGGAGGAGTTCGACGAGATCTTCGGCCGCATCCGGGAGGCCGGCCTGACCTACTGGGCGGATCCGTTCCACAGCCGCCCCGGCGAGATCAACCACAACGACGGCGGCCGCGGAGCCTACTTCGACGACCCCGACGGCCACCGCCTGGAGATCATCACGAGGCCCTACGGCAGCGGCGGCTGAGCCGCCCGCCCCCCGGCTCGTCACATCGTCGCGCCGCCGCGCGTCATACCGGCGAAGGCGACCGACCGACGAAGAACCGGGGAGCAGTCATGACAGCACCGATCCTGGTCACCGGCGGCACGGGCACCCTGGGCGGCCACGTCGTCCCGCTGCTGCGCGCCGCGGGTCACGACGTGCGGATCCTCACCCGGCACGCCCGCCCGGCCGCGGACGGCGTCCGGTACGTCACCGGCGACCTGCTGAAGGACGAGGGCGTGGCGGCCGCCGTCGACGGCGCGCGGACCGTGCTGCACCTGGCGGGCGGCCCCAAGGGCGACGACGAGGCCACCCGCGCCCTGGTGCGCGCCGCGTCCCGGGCCGGCGTACGGCACCTGCTCCACATCTCGGTCATCGGCGCCGACCGGGTCCCGCTGGCCTGGATGCGGACGAAGCTGGAGTCGGAGCGGGCCGTCGCCGAGTCGGGCATCCCGTGGACGACCCTGCGCGCGGCCCAATTCCACGACCTGGCGTTCACCCTGGTCGAGAAGATGGCGAAACTGCCGGTGTTCCCGGTTCCCGGCGGCCTCCGGCTCCAGCCGGTCGACGCGCGCGAGGTCGCCGCCCGCCTCGCGGAACTGGCCCTCGGCGCTCCTCGCGGCCTGGTCCCCGACCTGACCGGGCCGGACCTCCACGACCTCGCCGGTCTGGCCCGCCCCTACCTCCGCCTGCGCGGCAAGCGCCGCCCCATGCTGCCGGTGCGCATCCCGGGGAAGGCGGGGCGGGCCTACCGGGCGGGGGCGAACCTGGCGGAGGCCGGGGCGGAGGCGGGGAAGCGGACGTGGGAGGAATTCCTGGCGGAGAGGCTGGGCTAGGACCGGTCCTGCTCCTCGAAGGTCCACACCGCGTGCGACCCCGGGCCGACCACCAGGGCCGAGTGGCCGATCCGCTCCACGTGCCGGTACGGCACCGGATGGTTCAGCGACATCTCGACCTGCCGCAGGCCCACCTGGTCCAGGGGCACGGAGTCGAAGCGGATGGTGGTGCCGCCGCCCTTCGCGAGGACGCCCCCGCCCGGCAGGGAACGGACGGTGAACCCGCCGGCCTCCAGCAACGGCACCGTACCGGCGAGGTCGCGTGCGGTCACCGCGATCCTGATGCCGGTGACGTCCCGCATCAGCCGGTCGCGGTAGGTGTCCGGCAGGTAGCGCTCCCGGCCCACGTCACCGGGGTGGGAGGCGGGCTCGGTGTTGCCGCGCGGGTCGGCGAAGTACTCCGGCCGGTACTCCATCCCCCAGGCCCCGAAGAGGTCGTACTGCTCGGTGGTGAGGACGGCGTCGAACCAGGGCACGGGGACGCCGTCGCCGAAGTCGCGCGTCTGCCGGAACTCGACCGGGTCGGTGATCCCGGACGCGCGCAGCCGCTCGACCACGGTGGGCAGGTCCCCGGCGCGCTCGGCCGACACGCCCAGGCCGGCGGAGCCGAGGGTGCCGTCCTTGCCGGGTACGTCGCCCACCCCGAACAACTCGAGGTAGGTCTCGCGCCCCATCAGATAGCGGCCGGTCCAGGTCTGCCCGCCGGAGCCTGTCGTGGTGCGGACCTGGAAGTGGGCGAAGTCCCGCAGATAGGAGGAGTGCTCGATGGCGTCCGCGGTCACCCGGTCGAACACCCCGTAGGCGTGGTTGTAGAAGAGCAGTTGCCGCCCGCTCGTCGTCCCGTTCCCCTCGGCCCGCGCCGTGCCCACCCCGCCCTGGACCGCCCCCGCGAGGGCCAGGGCGATGACCATGATCAGCTGTAACGCTCGTCTGAGAACCATGCGAGGGAGCGTAGAGCGGGAGGAAACGCTTCCGCTGTGGATTACGCCCTACGCGGGGTCAGGCCTTGGTCGTCGGGGAGGCCGGTTGCGGTGCTGGCGGTGACGCCGCCGGGGGTTCCTGCCCGCCCTGGTCGAGCCGGAACGGCGGGTACTGATCCGTCAGCAGCGCGGCGTAGGCCGTCACCCGGGCCGCCCAGCGGGCCATTCCGATCAGGAAGTCGAAGAGGTGCCGCGGGTAGCGGGCGGTGAAGAGCAGGATGACGACCGCGACCAGGGAGAGGAAGGGCAGCAACCCGCCCCGCCAGCCGTCCCGGCTGCCCCAGCCGCCCCCGGTGAACAGCGCGACGACGATGTACTGCGGGATCGCCAGCAGCCACCACTTCACCAGGACCAGCCCGCGGGACAGCCGCTCGGGGTGGACGACGTCGAAGCGCGCCGGGTAGTCGGGCACGTCGGCGAGGGTGAACGGCGGGTACCGGTCGGTGCCGAGGGCGGTGTGCGCGTAGTAGGTGACCCGCCAGTTCCAGCGCAGCACGCCGACGTTGTAGTCGAAGAGGGCCCGCGGGTAGCGGGCGGTGAACAGGATCGCGAAGAAGGCGATCACGGTCCCCACGACGAACCCGATCCACAGGAACACCAGCACGATGTAGTGCGGGATGGCGAGCAGCCACTTCACCAGCCACATCCAGCGGGACAGGCGGGGATCGACGGACGCCTCCAGACGCACGGGGGAAGCGGCGACAGGATTCATGGGCGTGTTCCTCCTCGCCCGCAGGCTCTCAAGCGAGCAGGAGTCCGGCGACCGTGGCGGGGCCGTTCGCATGGCGGACGCCCCCGAAGCCGCTACGACGGCACGGCGGGTGTGGAGTCCGGTCCACCGTCTCCCGGTTCGCCCGCCGGGTCGGCGAGCTGCTCGCGCACGTAGTTCCACACCACCGCCATCAGCGCGGCCACGGGCACGGCGAGCAGGCTGCCCACGATGCCGGCGAGGTTGCCGCCCAGGGTCACCGCCAGCAGGACCACGGCCGCGTGGAGACCGAGACCGCGGCTCTGGATCATGGGCTGGAAGACGTTGCCCTCCAGCTGCTGCACCACGACGATGATCACCAGCACGATCACCGCGTCCGTGAGGCCGTTGGAGACGAGCGCGATGAGCACCGCGACGAAGCCCGCGAACAGGGCGCCGATGATCGGCACGAACGCCGAGACGAAGGTCAGCACCGCCAGCGGAAGCACCAGCGGCACGCCCAGGATCCACAGCCCCAGGCCGATCAGGACCGCGTCGAGCAGACCGACGGCCGCCTGGGACCGCACGAAGGCGCCCAGGGTGTCCCAGCCGCGTGCGCACACGGTCGGCACGTCGGTGGCGAGCCGGCCGGGCAGCTGGCGGGACAGCCACGGCAGGAACCGCGGGCCGTCCTTGAGGAAGAAGAACATCAGGAAGAGCGCGAGGACGGCGGTGACGACGCCGTTCACCACGGTGCTCACCCCGGTGACGACGGCGCCCACCATGCTGCCGACGCCCTCCTGGGCGCGGGAGACCGCGCTGTCGAACGCCTTGTTGATCTGCGCGTCCCCGATGTTCAGCGGAGGCCCGGCGGCCCACTCGCGCAACCGCTGGATGCCCTCCACGACACCGTCGGTCAGCTCCCCGGACTGGGAGGCCACCGGCACGGCGATCAGCGCCACGACACCGGCGGCGACCAGCAGGAACAGCATGGTCACGACGGAAGCGGCCAGCGCGGGCGGCCACCCGCGCTGGCGCAGGAAACGGGCCGCGGGCCAGGTCAGTGTCGTCAGCAGCAGCCCGACCACGAGCGGCCACACCACCGACCACATCCGGCCCAGCAGCCACAGAGCCACGACGGACAGGGCGAACACGAGCAGCACATCGGCGGAAACCCGCGCGGATATCCGCAGAGCGGCACGGGATCTGTCGGAACTCAGGGGCGCAGTCACGCAGGCACCCTATTGGCTGTGCGTACGTTCCCAGCAGCCCCCCGTCCTCCGGGAGCGGGCCGTCAGCGGACGGTGTACATGCTGAAGATGTGCAGGGCCGCCTCGATCTGTGCCCGCGTGCGGTCGTCGGGTGCCCCCGTGAGCCGGACGAAGACGACGGAGGAGCCGGGGTCGGCCGCCACCTGCACGGTCATCGGCACCCGGCCCGCCAGCGGGTAGTCGTACCAGCCGTCGGGCTCCTCCACGTCCGTGCGCGGCATGGCGTTGTCGATGGCCAGCCAGTCCGAGTCGTCGAAGTCGTAGCCGCAGAACTCCGAGACCGACTCGCAGAACGGACGCAGACCCTCCTCGAAGATCCAGCCTCCGCCGAAGCTCGCGGTGTCACCCATCGGCCCGGGCCACACCGATCGGGCAGGACACACCCGTGCCGCCGATGCCGCAGTAGCCCGCGGGGTTCTTGTCCAGGTACTGCTGGTGGTAGCCCTCCGCCGGGTAGAAGGGCCGGCCCTGGGCCGAGACGATCTCCGTGGTGACGCTGCCGTAGCCGGACGACGTCAGGACCTTCTGGTACGCCTCGCGGGAGGACTTGGCGGCGGCCTCCTGCTCGGGGGTGTGGGCGTAGATCGCCGAGCGGTACTGCGTGCCCACGTCATTGCCCTGGCGGAAGCCCTGCGTGGGGTCGTGGGACTCCCAGAACGTCTTCAGCAGCCGCTCGTACGAGATCCGCTCCGGGTCGAAGACCACCCGGACGACCTCGGTGTGGCCGGTCAGGCCCGAGCAGACCTCCTCGTACGTGGGATTCTCGGTGTGGCCGCCCTGGTAGCCGACGAGGGTCGTCCAGACACCGGCGGGGAGCTGCCAGAACGTGCGTTCCGCGCCCCAGAAGCAGCCCAGTCCGAAATCCGCCGTCTCCAGGCCCTCGGGGTACGGGCCGAGCAGCGGGGTGCCGAGGACGGTGTGGCGGTCGGGGACCGTGAACACCGGTTCCGGGCGGCCGGACAGTGCCTGCGCGGGAGTCGGCAGCGTGGGCGTACGGCTGTACAGGAACATGCGGGCTCCAATCGGGACGACGCCCCCTCAACGTGCCGCACCCGCCCGGCATTCCGGTGCGGCCGCGGCACCGGCGCGCCTCAGTGCGGCAGACTCGCGGGGCTGCCGCCGTTCGCCTCGTAGCCCGCCACCGCGAGCGCCCGGTACACGGCGAACTCGGCCGCCGGGTCGGCGGACAGGGTCCAGGGCAGGGCGCCCACATGGCCGTCGACCTGCACCAGCTGGTGCATGGCCTCCGACCAGCGCTCACCGCGGACCAGGAAGAACACCAGCAGGTGCCGCACATGGGCCAGCATCGGGTCGTCGGGGCGGGCCGAGTGCACCGCGTGCAGCGCGCCGTGCACCGCCTTCGTGACGACCTCGCTCTGCCAGAAGTTCGCCACCAGGGTCACCTCGGGCAGGTGCTCGAACACCGCGAAGAGGGGCATCGCAGCGAGGAGCGAACCCCGGGGCGCCCGCGCCGCCGCGGCCTCGGCGAACGCGTACGCCTCGGCACGCGAGCCGTGCCACTTCTCGCACCAGTAGTGCAACGCGGCCAGGTGCGCCCCCATGTGGGCCGGGGCGCGGTCCAGGATCTTCAGCCAGATCTGCTCGAAGTCCTTCTGGGAGTAGCCGAGACCGCGGGCCACCGACAGCTCCACGATGTACGGGATCGGGTCACCCGGGGCGAGCAGCGCCGCGTCGCCGCACGCCGTCCTGGCCTCCTCCATGATGATCCGGAACTCGTCCGTCCCCGGCGTCGCTGTCCGCCACGCCTGCTGCACCAGGAACTCGGCGTGCACCGCCGCGCCGCCCGGGTCCTTGGGCGCCTCGGCCCGCCACACCCGCAGCCACTGCCCGCCCGGCGCCTCGCTCACCCCGCCGGGCCGCCGCGCCAGCTCCAGCGAGGCCGCGCCCGCGAAGGCCTGCACGCGCTGCCAGCGCCGCTCGCCCTCCGTCTCGGTGCCCGCCAGGAGCTGCTGCGCGGCGCGGTAGTCCCCCGTGCGCTGCACCACGTCCAGGACGTCCAGCAGGTCCTGGTCGGGGCCCGGCATGCGGATGTCGAGCTCCTCCTCCAGGACGAAGCCGTAGTTCGCCGGGTCCGCCGCGTCCGGGTGGTCGGGGGAGACCAGCCCTGTCGCGACGCCGCGCCTGCGCCGCAGGAAGGGAAGCAGCACGAAGCCCAGCATGACCAGCGCGATCAGGACCCACAGAATCTCCATGCCACAAGCGAACCAGACCGCGCCGACAATTGGCCAACGTGGGCCGCGAACCTGTGGAAAACCCCGCGTAGCCCCGTCCCCCGGCACTCCTCGCGTCGGCGCACTACCCTCGGTGCTCATGAGCGACAGGCACATCAGTCAGCACTTCGAGACGCTCGCGATCCACGCGGGCAACACCGCCGACCCCCTGACGGGCGCGGTCGTCCCGCCGATCTACCAGGTCTCCACCTACAAGCAGGACGGTGTCGGCGGGCTGCGCGGCGGCTACGAGTACAGCCGCAGCGCCAATCCCACCAGGACCGCGCTGGAGGAGAACCTCGCCGCCCTGGAGGGCGGCCGCCGCGGTCTCGCGTTCGCGTCCGGGCTGGCGGCCGAGGACTGCCTGCTGCGTACGCTGCTCGTCCCCGGCGACCACGTGGTCATCCCCAACGACGCCTACGGCGGCACGTTCCGCCTGTTCGCCAAGGTCGTCGCCCGCTGGGGCGTGGAGTGGTCGGTCGCCGACACCAGCGACCCGGCCGCCGTGCGGGCCGCCCTCACCCCCAAGACCAAGGTCGTCTGGGTGGAGACCCCCTCCAACCCGCTGCTCGGCATCACCGACATCGCCGCCGTGGCCCAGGTCGCCCGGGACGCCGGCGCCCGCCTCGTCGTCGACAACACCTTCGCCACGCCCTACCTCCAGCAGCCGCTGTCGCTGGGCGCGGACGTCGTCGTGCACTCGCTGACCAAGTACATGGGCGGTCACTCCGACGTCGTCGGCGGTGCCCTGATCACCGGCGACGCCGCCCTGGGCGAGGAGCTGGCCTTCCACCAGAACGCGATGGGCGCGGTCGCCGGGCCCTTCGACTCCTGGCTGGTGCTGCGCGGCACCAAGACCCTCTCCGTGCGCATGGACCGGCACAGTGAGAACGCCGTCAAGGTCGCCGACATGCTCACCCGGCACGCGCGCGTGACCAGCGTGCTGTACCCGGGCCTGCCGGAGCACCCCGGTCACGAGGTCGCCGCCAAGCAGATGAAGTCGTTCGGCGGCATGGTGTCCTTCCGCGTCGCGGGCGGCGAGGAGGCGGCCGTCGAGGTCTGCAACCGCGCCAGGATCTTCACGCTGGGCGAGTCCCTGGGCGGCGTCGAGTCGCTGATCGAGCACCCCGGCCGCATGACGCACGCCTCCGTGGCCGGCTCGGCCCTGGAGGTCCCGGCCGACCTGGTGCGCCTCTCGGTGGGCATCGAGAACGCCGACGACCTGCTGGAGGACCTCCAGCAGGCGCTGGGCTAGCGGGACCGGGCCGGGTCACCAGCCGGTGAGGGGTGGAGTCGTGTCGGACGGCGGCTCCACCCACGGGCGGGCCGTCAGGGCCCACACCGTGAACGCGACGGCGGCCGCGAAGAGCAGCAGCCACATCGCGCGGCGGGCGAGCGTCCGGCGCCGCAGGATCCGTCCGCCCCTGCGCACCGCCTCCGTGTGGATCTCGGGCGGCAGGGGCCGCGGCGCCTGCTCCAGCAGCCGCCGTACGGCCGCCTCCCGATCGTTCCCCCTCATGGCGCCCCCCGGTTCATGACGGCACCGGCTTCGCGGTGGTCACGGTGGGCGAGGGGCCCTGGGGGCGGTGCAGGAGGGCCGAGGTCGCCCGGTGGCAGATGGCGCGCACCCGCTCCGGGGACAGCCCCAGCAGGGCCGCCGTCTGCTCCTCGGCGACACCTTCGTAGAGCCTGAGCACCAGGATCAGCCGTTCCTGCGGGGTCAGCGTGGCCAGGGGGCTCGCGGGGTGCGCCCGGGGGCGGCCGAGTCCGCCGTGGTGCCACGCGCCGCGTGCGAAACGGGTGGCCAGGTGGCAGCGGGTGCGGTCGTAGGGGTCCTCGCCGCGCAGCCGGTCCCAGCGCGCGTACGTGTGGGCCAGCGACAGGGTCAGCAGGCGCCGCGCGCGGGGATTGTCGTCCGGGGCCTCCGCGGTGAGCAGCGTGGCGGCGTGCAGCAGCCGCCCGGCCGCGCCCGCGACGAACGCCTCGAACTCCCGGGCGCGACGGGTGGCCCGGGACGCATGCCGCTCCAGCACCGCGCCTCCCGCCTGACGGCGACCCTGAGGATGCGGACCCCGGTCGCACACGAACGGGGACCCGGTCTCATATCAGGCCAGGGACGGCCCCGGGGTCAAGAGCCGCGCACGGCTCGCGCGGTGCCACGCGCGCGTGGCACCCCGGCCGTCGTACCGCTGCCGTACGCGTGCCGTGCCGAGTGCGTGCCGCGCGCGACCGCGCCGTGCGGCCCTCAGGCCGTCGGCTGTGCCTCCGGGCCCGGCATCCCCTGGGCCGACATCCGGGAGGACAGCGCCGTGTTGAACCGCGTGAGGAGGTCGCAGAACGCCTCGCGCTCCTCCGGCTCCCAGTCGTGGGTCAGCTCGGCCATCAACTGCCGCCGCGAGGAGCGCACTTCCTCCAGACGGGCCTGACCGCGCGGGGACAGCTGCAACACCACCGCGCGCCCGTCCTCGGGGTGGGAGGTGCGCTTGACCAGGCCGGTGTCCACGAGCGGAGCCACCTGCCGGGTGACCGTCGACGAGTCGATCCCCATGCTCGCGGCGAGCGCCTTCACGCCCATCGGGCCTTCCTTGTCGAGGCGGTTGAGCAGCAGGTACGCGGCACGGTCCATGGAGTTGCGCACCTGCCCGACGCCGCCGAGCCGGGTCTGTTCGGCACGGCGGGCGAACAGCGCCACCTCGTGCTGCAGCGTGTCGAGAAGACCGGTGTCACCGACGGTCGTCATGTCCATCGACATTTCAGGTGTTGTGGGCATGGCCGGGGGCTCACTTCGTGGAGGGCTGGCAGATTGGGGGACAGGGTACGCGGACGGAAGGCGGACCGTACCGGCGCTGCGCAAAGCGGGTCTCGGAGGTTGGTCACAACGGTCGTTCCCGCCTGTGAACTGCGATGCTGGAGTCATGAGCTACAGCACGGCTGACTCCTTTCGCCCCGTCACCCTCGACGACGTGCGCGGCGCGCAGAAGATGCTCTCGGGTGTGGCGCGGGTGACCGCGATGGAGGGCAGCAGGCACCTGTCCCAGATGGTCGGCGCGCCGGTGCATCTCAAGTGCGAGAACCTCCAGCGGACCGGCTCGTTCAAGCTGCGCGGCGCGTACGTCAGGATCGCCGGTCTGCTGCCCGAGGAGCGCGCCGCCGGTGTCGTCGCCGCGAGCGCCGGCAACCACGCGCAGGGCGTCGCCCTGGCGTCCTCCCTGCTGGGCGTGCGTGCCACGGTGTTCATGCCGAACGGCGCCCCGCTGCCCAAGGTCAGCGCCACCCGCGACTACGGGGCCGAGGTGCGGCTGCACGGCCAGGTGGTCGACGAGACGCTGGCCGCCGCACAGGAGTACGCGGCCGAGACGGGCGCGGTGTTCATCCACCCCTTCGACCACCCCGACATCATCGCCGGGCAGGGCACCGTGGGCCTGGAGATCCTGGAGCAGTGCCCCGAGGTGCGCACCGTCCTGGTCGGGATCGGCGGGGGCGGGCTCGCCGCCGGGATCGCGGTGGCGGTGAAGTCCCTGCGACCGGACGTGCGGATCGTAGGCGTGCAGGCGGCGGGCGCGGCGGCCTACCCGCCCTCGCTGGCGGCGGGCCGGCCGGTGACGGTGGAGAACCCGGCGACGATGGCCGACGGCATCAAGGTGGGGCGGCCGGGCGACGTGCCGTTCGGCATCGTCGGAGAGCTGGTCGACGAGGTGCGCACGGTGAGCGAGGACGAGCTGTCCGCCGCGCTGCTGCTGTGCCTGGAGCGGGCCAAGCTCGTCGTGGAGCCGGCCGGGGCGAGCCCGGTGGCGGCGCTGCTGAGCGAGGCCGGCACCTTCGAGGGCCCGGTCGTCGCGGTGCTGTCCGGCGGCAACGTCGACCCGGTGCTGATGGAGCGGGTGCTGCGGCACGGCATGGCCGCGCAGGGCCGCTACCTGGCGGTCCGGCTGCGGTTGACGGACCGGCCCGGTGCCCTTGCCACGCTTCTGGGCGTGTTGTCGGTGGTCGACGCTAACGTCCTGGATGTGAGCCACCTACGGACCGACCCGCGGCTCGGGCTCACGGAGGCGGAGGTCGAGCTGCACCTGGAGACGAAGGGCCCGGCGCACTGCGCCGAGGTGGGTCAGGCGCTGCGCGAGGCGGGCTACACGGTCATCGGCTGACCGCTCCGACCCGGTCGAAGATCCTTTCGTCGCACGGAGAACACCCGCGGACCTACTCATTGTGAGACGCGATACATCGCGTTATGGTGTGTCGGTGAAGAGCCTCGCCGGACGTCCGTCCGGACATCTATGACATCTACGAAGACGTGGAGACTCATATGCCAGGCGCCATCTACGCCGAAGGCCTGGTCAAGACCTTCGGCGACGTAAAGGCCTTGGACGGCGTCGACCTCGACGTGCCCGAAGGCACGGTCCTCGGCCTGCTCGGGCCGAACGGCGCGGGCAAGACGACCACCGTCCGCTGCCTGACCACCCTGCTGCGGCCCGACAGCGGACGCGCGGTCGTCGCGGGCATCGACGTGCTGAAACAGCCCGACGCGGTCCGCCGCTCCATCGGCCTGTCCGGCCAGTTCGCGGCCGTCGACGAATACCTGACCGGCCGGGAGAACCTCCAGATGGTCGGCCGGCTGTACCAGATGCGGGCCAAGGCGGCGAAGGAGCGCGCGGCCGAACTGCTGGAGCAGTTCCACCTCACGGACGCCGCCGACCGCCCCACCAAGACCTACTCCGGCGGCATGCGCCGCCGCCTCGACCTCGCGGCGGCCCTGGTCGTCTCACCGCCCGTGATGTTCATGGACGAGCCCACGACCGGCCTCGACCCCCGCAACCGCCAGCAGCTGTGGGAGGTCATCAAGCAGCTGGTCTCCGGCGGCACCACCCTGCTGCTCACCACGCAGTACCTGGAGGAGGCCGACCACCTGGCGCACGACATCGCCGTGGTGGACCACGGCAAGGTCATCGCCCAGGGCACCTCCGACCAGCTCAAGGCCCGCACCGGCGGCGAGCGCGTCGAGGTCGTGGTGCACGAGCGGGAGCACATCCCGGCCGCCGCGGAGGTCCTCGCCGGATTCGGCAAGGGTGAGACCACCGTCGAGGAGCACATGCGCAAGCTCACCGCGCCCGTGACCGGCGGCGCCAAGCTCCTGGCCGAGGTCATCCGCGAACTGGACACCCGCGGCATCGAGATCGACGACATCGGCCTGCGCAGACCCACCCTCGACGATGTCTTCCTGTCCCTCACGGGACACGTGGCCGAGGCCGAGGCCCAGGAGAACGACAAGGAGGACGCCCAGTGAGCGCCGTCACCGACACCGTGCGGGTGGCGCCGGCCACGAACCCGGTCAGCCAGTCGATCCGGGACTCGATGGTCGTCGCCAAGCGCAACCTGATCCGCATGTCCCGGATCCCTGAGATGATCATCTACGGGCTGATCCAGCCGATCATGTTCGTGGTGCTGTTCACCTACGTCTTCGGCGGATCCATGCAGATCGGCAACAGCACCAGCGCGGCCGACTACAAGAACTTCCTGATGGCCGGCATCTTCGCGCAGACCGTCACGTTCGCCACCGCCAGCTCCGGCGCCGGCATCGCCGACGACATGCACAAGGGCCTCATCGACCGCTTCCGCTCCCTGCCCATGGCGCGCGGCGCCGTGCTCACCGGGCGCACCCTCGCCGACTCCGTGCAGACGGCCCTGACCCTGGTGGTCCTCGCCGTGGTCGCCCTGCTGGTCGGCTGGCGCGTCGGGTCGGACGGCAGCACCAACGCCGCCAAGGTCCTCGCGGCCTTCGGCCTGCTGCTCCTGCTCGGCTACGCGTTCACCTGGATCGGCGCCCTCATCGGCATGTCCGTGAGGACCCCCGAGGCGGCCACCTCCAGCGGCCTGATCTGGCTCTTCCCGGTCACCTTCATCTCCAACGCCTTCGTGGACACCAGCCACATGACCCCCTGGCTGCGCCACATCGCCGAGTGGAACCCCTTCAGCGCCACGGTCCAGGCCTGCCGCGTGCTGTTCGCCAACCCGGGCCGGTCACCGTCGGACGCCTGGCCCATGCAGCACCCCGTGTGGGCCTCGCTGATCTACTCGATCCTGATCCTGGTGGTCTTCCGGACGCTGGCGGTGCGCAAGTACCGCTCGGCGACGGCATGACAGTGCCCCCGGTGCCGCAGCGGCGCCGGGGGCAGCTCAGGGCTCGGAAGACGGCGGGTCAGCCCTCGTACGGTTCGGCCTTGAGGATCTTCACCAGGGCCTTCTTGCCGTTCGGCAGCTCGTACTCCGCGTCCTCGCCGACCTTGTGGCCGATCACGCCGGTGCCCAGCGGGGACTGCGGCGAGTACGTCTCGATGTCGGAGCTCGCGTACTCGCGGGAGGCGAGCAGGAACGTCAGCGTGTCGTCCTCGTCGCCGTCGAACGCGATCGTGACGACCATGCCGGGCGCCACCGCGCCGTCCGCCGCAGGCGCCTCACCGACCTTGGCGCTCTCCAGGAGCTGGGTGAGCTGGCGCACACGGAGCTCCTGCTTGCCCTGCTCCTCCTTGGCCGCGTGGTACCCGCCGTTCTCACGCAGGTCGCCCTCCTCGCGCGCCGCGGCGATCTTCGCGGAGATCTCCGCCCGCGCGGGACCAGTAAGGTACTCAAGCTCAGCCTTGAGCTTGTTGTACGCCTCCTGGGTCAGCCAGGTGACGTTCTCGCTGGTCTGGGTCACAGGTGCTCCTCGTAGGTACTGGGAATACAAAGCATCGCCCTACCCAGAAGAATGTTCCTTCACGGAAGGGCGAAACCACGAGCCTAACAATTCAGGGCCCGAAGGGGGAGGACATAAGCGACCAGAATCACGTCAATGCAGGTCAGCCTCTACGCATTCCAGGTGACGTCGCGCTGTCGTCAGCCGGCGTGGCAGCCCAGCAGCTCGGCCGTGGTCCCCGGAGAGGTCGTACGGAGAGTGACGACCTTGTCGATGCGGGTGTCGTCCCCGCCGAAGCGGAAGTCGGCCCGGCCCACCTCGGCCCCGTTCTCGGCCTGTGAGCGCACGGTGCAGTAGCCGTCGGTGCCGGCGTCCTTGCGGACCTCCAGATGCACCCGCACGGACTCCTTGCCCGGCTCGAAGCTGATCACCTCGGCGCTGATCTCGTTCTTGGCGACGTAGTGGTAGCCGAAGTAGCCGACGAGCCCCAGCAGCGCCACCGCGAGGACGGCGCCCACGACCTTGAGCGTGCGGTCGGCGCGCTCGTCCGAGGAACGGCCGTATCGGCCCTCGGGCGGTCGTGTGCTCGCCGTACTCATGATCGTCCTCCAGGCCGGGCCGGGACGCAGGTCCCGGAAGGGGCTCCAGGGCAGGGCCCCGGAATTATTCGCCCCCCGATTCGGTCACTATAGAAGCCGCTGATTGCGCCGACGCACACAGGGCGCCGACTTACTGAGGATTGAGTCTTGACTGACCAGTTGCGACTGATGGCCGTTCACGCCCACCCCGACGACGAGTCGAGCAAGGGCGCCGCGACCATGGCGAAGTACGTGTCCGAGGGGGTGGACGTGCTGGTCGTGACCTGCACGGGCGGGGAACGCGGCTCCATCCTCAATCCGAAGCTCCAGGGCGACGCGTACATCGAGGAGCACATTCACGAGGTGCGCAAGAAGGAGATGGACGAGGCCCGGGAGATCCTGGGCGTCAAGCAGGAGTGGCTCGGCTTCGTCGACTCCGGCCTGCCCGAGGGGGACCCGCTGCCGCCGCTGCCCGAGGGCTGCTTCGCCCTGGAGGACGTGGACCACGCGGCCGGTGAGCTGGTGCGCAAGATCCGCGCGTTCCGCCCGCAGGTGATCACCACCTACGACGAGAACGGCGGCTACCCGCACCCCGACCACATCATGACCCACAAGATCTCGATGGTGGCGTTCGAGTCGGCGGCGGACACCGAGAAGTACCCGGAGGCCGAGTACGGCCCCGCCTACCAGCCGCAGAAGCTCTACTACAACCAGGGCTTCAACCGCCCGCGCACCGAGGCCCTGCACCAGGCGATGCTGGACCGCGGCATGGAGTCCCCCTACGGGGACTGGCTCAAGCGCTGGGAGGAATTCGGCATGAAGCAGCGCACGCTCACCACGCACATCCCCTGCGCCGAGTTCTACGAGATCCGCGACAAGGCGCTGATCGCCCACGCCACGCAGATCGACCCGGACGGCGGCTGGTTCAAGGTGCCGATGGAGATCCAGAAGGAGGTCTGGCCGACCGAGGAGTACGAGCTGGCGAAGTCCCTCGTCGATACCTCCCTCCCCGAGGACGACCTCTTTGCGGGCATCCGCGACAATGCCTGACATGAGCGCAAGCGCAAGCCTGGCAATGACGCACCTCGTCACCTTCGCCAAGGAGGTCGACGAGGACAAGGTCACCCCCGGCGTCCTCGGTTTCATCGTCTTCGCGGCGATGGCCCTGGCGGTGTGGGCCCTGATGAAGTCCATGAGCCGGCACATGAACCGGGTGGACTTCAAGCAGGTCCCGGAGCCGAGGTCGGAGCAGCCGGAACCGGCGGAACCGGCCGCGTCGGAGGAGTCGGCCGAGAGCGCCGCCGGCGCCGGCAAGAAGCCGTCCGGAAACGGCTAGCCGTCCGGAGCGGCTAGCTGTGCTGTTCGGAACGGCTGACCGCCCGGAGCGGCCGACCGTCCGGAGACGGTCGGCACCCGGCGGCCCGGCCGGTGTCCTCCCCCGGGAGTGCGCGGCCACTGACAGCGGAAGGTGTGCCGTCTCCGGCCGCAGATGACCGGAGCGCGCGCCCGACGGGCCCTTCCCCCGGACGAAGCAGTGGCGAGGGGGCAGGGCTCGGCGGCGTCCCCCGACGATCCGCGGGGGCGTCACCCCCCTCCCGTCGGGACCGGCACCCCCATCACCTCGCGCGCATGCCGGTTCGGCACCATGCCCAGGCGCCAGGCCTGCCAGCCCGCCTCCAGGGTCACGCCGCGTTCCAGCAGGAGCTGGAAGGCGTCGATGTAGTCGTCCAGCTTGCCGTCCCGCAGGTCGTGGCCCGCACGCGACAACCGGGTCAGCTCCTCCTGGGCCACCGCCGTGCCGACCTCCATGCCGCCCGGGGCGGCATAGGGAAGCAGGGTGCAGCGCAGGAAGCGGGCCCAGTCCTCGCCCCGGCGGTCGCCGTAGGACGTGAACAGCTCCACCGCCTCGTCGCACAGGGCCAGGGCCTGCTGCGTGCGGGCGTTGCCCGCGTCGACGACCGCCAGCTCCAGGCACGTCCACGCCTCGCCGTGGGCGACGCCGATGCGCTGGAAGTCGGCCCGGGCGTCGACCAGCAGCTGGCGGGCGAAGCCAGAGTTGCGCAGCGAGCCCGTCTGGGCCGCTCGCTGGTCGCGGGTGACGCGGGCGGAGTGGTGGCGGGCGCAGGCCAGGCCGTAGACGTCCCGCATGCGCGAGAACATCGTGCGGGCGCGTTCCAGTTCGCGGACCGCCTGGTCGAGGTCGCCCGTCTCCTCAAGGGCCTGGCCCAGGTAGTACAGCGTCCAGGCCTCGCCGCGCGCGTCCTCGTTGTCACGGTGCCGGGCCGCCGCCCCGCGCAGTTCCTCCACCGCCGGTGACGCGTCCCCGGCCACCAGCAGCGCCCGGGCCAGCTGCGTCAGGGCCCAGGCCTCCCCACGGGCGTCACGGGTCCGTCCGTACAGGTCGAGCGCCGCCCGCAGCTCCGACTCGGCACGCGGCACGTCCCCCATGCGCAGACCGAGCTGCCCCAGCTGGAAGTGCGCCCACGCCTGACCGTGCACGGACTCGCCCCGCCGGTGCAGCACCAGCGACTCGGTCAGCAGCTCCAGCGCCTGGGCCAGCCGGGCCCGGTCCCGCTCCACCGCCGCGAGCGCGTGCATCGTCCATGCCCGGTCCACGGCCAGCGCGGGGGAGGACTGGAGAGCCAAAGCCTCGCGGAGCTTCTCCGACGCCTCCGTCAGATTGCCCTGGTGGTGCAGGGTGATGCCGAGGGAGCACAGGGCACGCGCGGCCCCGGCGTCGTGATGGGCCTCCCGGTAGAGATCCACGACCGACGCGAGCGTCGTACGGGCCTTGTCCAGCTCGCCCAGCTGCCGCGCCGCGATACCCGTGCGCCACTGCACCGAGCGGACCAGCAGCCCCTCGTCCACCGCCTGGGCCAGCTCACTGATCTCGCCCAGGCGGTACAGGTCGCCGCGCAGCAGGCAGTAGTCGCACAGGGCACCCAGCAGGTTCAGCACCGCCGCCTGGTCCACGCCCTCGGCGTGCCGCAGCGCCGCCGTGATGAAGCTCGACTCGTCGTCCAGCCAGCGCAGCGCCTCGTCGAGGGAGGTGAAGCCGTACGGGCTGAAGCGGTTGGTGCGGGTCGACATGTTGCCGTCGACCATGCGCAGCACCGAGTCGGCCAGCTCGGCGTAGTTCACGATCAGCCGCTCCTGCGCGGCCGTGCGCTCGGCCGGCTCCTCCTCGTCGAGAAGGCGCGCCTGGGCGAAGGAACGCACCAGGTCGTGCAGCCGGTAGCGATCGCCGCGGACGTGGTCGATCAGGCCGGCTCGGGTCAGGGTCTGCAGATGGCGCTTGGCCTCCGCCTCGTCCGTGGCCAGCAGCGCGGCGGCCGCGGCGGCCCCGAGCGAGGCCCGGCCGGCCAGGGCCAGCCGGCGCAGCAGCCGCCGTACGGTCTCCGGCTGGTCGGTGTAGCGCAGCCACAGGGCACGCTCCACCGGCTCGACCGGGCCGTACGCGGCGAGGTCCGTGGCCAGTGCCCGGGGGGAGCGCGGGCCCAGGCACGAACCGGCGATGCGCAGCGCCAGCGGCAGCCCGCCGCACAGCTCCCGGACCCGGTCAGCGGACTCCGCGTCGTACGGCCCGGAACGATCCTGCGCCGCCGCGCCCAGCAGCTCCTCCGCGCCCGCCGCGTCCAGCGCGGCCACCGCCAGCTGGTGCACCCGAGCGGGCAGACCCGCCAGCTCCAGCGGGCCCCGCGCCGTCACCAGCACCAGGCTGTCGGACCGCTCCGGGACCAGGGCACGGATCTGCTCGGCGTCGGCGGCGTCATCGAGGACGACCGTGACCGGCAGGCCCGTCAGATGCTGGTGGTACAGCTCGCTCAGCCGTTTGACCTGCTGGTCGGGGGAGGAGCGCTCGCGGAACAGCAGTTGCTCGCGGGGCGCGCCGAGCCGGTTCAGCAGATGCAGCAGGGCGTCACGGGTGGACAGCGGGGACTCGCCCGGCCCGTCGGCGCGCAGATCGACGACGCAGGCACCCCGGAAGTAGTCCTTCAGATCGTGCGCGGCGTGCACCGCGAGCGCCGTACGGCCGCTGCCGGACGGGCCGTGCAGCACCACCACGGTCGGCTGCGTCTCCGTGCTCGCCCGGGCCGCCTGCACCCACTGCCGGATCTGCGCCAGCGCCTGCCGCCGCCCCGCGAAGGGCTCCGCCGGCTCGGGGAGCTGCGCGAAGGACTGCTCCAGCACATTGCGCCCGCGCGCAGCGGCGCTCTTGTCCGCGCCCCGCAGCCGGGGCCCGGTCTTCTTCGGCCCGGTCGACGCCGCCAGCACCCGCTGCTGGTCAAGGAACGGCCGGATGCCCCGCACCTCCAGCGCCGTCAGCCACTGGAGCCGCAACTGCTCGGGCCCGCCCGGCTGGCTCACGGCACCGGCGCGGCGGCTCGCGGCCGGCAGATGCGAACCGACCACCTTCACCACCGTCGCCGCCGCCCCCACGACACCCACCGTCACACCCGCCCCCAGAGCGGTCCCGGTCCCCGTGCCGAGCGTCAGGTCGGCGACCACGGCCGCGACCGCCGCCACCCCCGCCACCAGCAGCGGCGTCCCGCCACCCTCCCGGGCGTAGCGCTCCGCGAAGGTCAGCTGACCGGCCGCCGCCTCGTCCAGGGCGCGCGTATAGGCCTCGTACTCCTCGGACGCGCTGCGCGCCATGAGGTCGAGCGCCCCGCGGGCCCGTGCGAGCAGCACCTTCCCGTCGCTGCGCCCGCCCGAACGCCGCACCTCCTCCTCCACGGCCCGCTGCAACAGCCGCTCGGCCTCCACCCGATGACTGTCCCGCATGTCAGGTCCCCCTCCGGCCACAACTCCTGGGCCTATGAGTGTCCTTGGTGGGAGGCGTGAGCGCGAGGGGGTGACGATCAACGGTTGCGGTCCGGTGACCTGCGCGCCGCCCGCAGGCAGCAGGTGCGCGTTCCGTGGCCGGGCGGCCGACGTGAGGCAGGATGGAAGCATGCCGAACCGACTGGCGCACGAGACGTCCCCGTACCTGCTCCAGTCCCCCCGTCGACTGGTGGCTGTGGTCGGAGGAGGCGTCTCGGGGACTGTCGCTACCGCTCCCTACGACGCAGGAACTGCCAGCCCAGTACGGCAAGGGCGAGCGTCTGCCCGAGAGAAGTGAGCATGAGAAGGGGCTGAATGACGGGAGAGCACCAGAATGCGGTCGTGCAGACCATGGGCAGGACCAGATACGTGAACAGGTCCACCGCAGTCTGCAGCCGCTTGCGCACAGTGCGGCCCGAAACGTTGCGGTGGTAGACCTCCCAGCCGAAAACTGCGCCATCGGCGGAGGCCAGTTGCCTCAGGCGCGGTCCTAGCCGGTCGCGTACGTAGCAGCCGATCGCCGAGATCTTCTCGTCGTTGACCAGGTAGGTCCAGCCCAGGATCAGGCAGATCGCGGGGACGGAGAGCAATAGCCGGGACTGTCCGCTCTGGGCGGTGATCGCCACGACCGCAGTGGCAGCGGCGAGCGTGAAGTAGAGCAGATTGTCGCGAAACCCTATACGGGTCTTCTGTTCCTCCTTGAGCCGGTCGTACTCGGCCAGAAGGATCTTGCCCTCGGTGACGTCGTCCGTGCGGGTCACAGGCACTCCTATGCTCGAGTCAAGGATCAGACAGCGATCTGGAAGGGCGCCAGACTGTCGGGGCCGTGCCGTTCGAGCCAGTTCTTCCCGTCCGCCGCTATACCTTCCAGGAGGCGGAAGGTGTGGGTGGTGCCGGCCGAGCTGAGGTTGATCTCGGTAATTTCCTGCGCATTCTCGGTCGGTGCCAGTTGATGGGCGTCGGCGTCCTTGACGCGCATCTTCCTTGCCGGTCCGTTGGTGAGGACGAGCTCCAGGTCGTAGCCGATGTCGTTCTCCGTCACCTGCACGGAGGTCAGTGCGTCGAACCGGTAGTTGCTCCGCTGCTCATTCCTGCGCGTCGCGTCGGAGAAATTGAACTCCGCACTGACCTCGCGGATACCGTCCTGGGTGAATAGGAACAGGCGGAAGACGTAGTGCGAGTACCGCCATGGGCCGCCTCGGACCCGGCCTCGTTTGTACGAAGGAGCCGGGGCTACCAGGATGGTGTGGGTGATCAGGTCGCGCCAGGTGAGCCGGTGGTGCCGGAGTGCCGCATCGACGAACGTCGACTTGTCGCAAGCGAGCCAGGTCTCCATCTCCAGTTCGCTGGGGCGCGTGGCGTCCAGGAACGACTGCCAGCGCTGGTAGGCGATCTGTCGTGCGGTCAACTTCTCGGTGTACTCCTGAGCCTCCCGGTCCAGCCGGTGCTCTTCACGCCGTACCTCCAGCCATCGGTAAGCGGTCGCGTGCCCGGACCAGGCCGCACCGAGCACGGCCAGGAACGCCCACAGAGCTTGTGGTTGGGCGCCCGCGGAGGCTGCCGTGCCGAACGCGGACAGAGCCGCCGCACCGAGAACCGTGAGGGCCGCAATGGTCAGAGCCTTCGTCCTGCCCGGAGTCTGGTCCTGGCGGTGCTGATCGGACAAGGTGCCGTTGTTGTAGCGATCTCGGGCGTTCTCGGCGAGGTACCGGATCAGCCAGTCGACCCGCTCCACACCAATCCGGCTCTCCCGATAGAGGTCCGCGATCTCGGCGGCGAGACTGCTGCGGATCTGCGCCGTGTGGGCGAGCCAGGCGTCCGAGGTGAACCCGCGCGGCCTGCGCACACTGAAGTAGTGATCGAATGAATGGCGGACGCGTTTGGTGAACCCGTCCTCGGCGGAGGCGGGGTCGCGCGGCTGTGGGACGCGGGCCCCGGCCCCGAGACCCGGCTTGGGCATCCGGCCCCACCACCGAACGCCGAAGCGAGCCGCAGTCAGGCCCGCGCCGAGTGCCATCGATAACTCGACGATCGCCCGGCCCGGATCCGCGACCAGTGCCAGGACCCAGAGGAGCGCACTGCTGACAACGAACAGGGCAGCCCGGACAGGGAGGGCCGCTTTGGCTGCGTCAGCAGTGCTCGGGCGCGGCGCGAGGGCCCGCGGCGCCATCGGGGTGGGTGCGAAGTAGGCCCAGACCCGTCTGCCCCGGTCATTGCCGAAGCGTTCTGCATGGGCCCGTTCGAGGGTCTCTGCCCACAGGTCGTCCTTCAGCCCTCCGGTGAGCATGAGGTCTAGGTGGCGGAGGATCGCGTCGTGCTGGCGGGGTGGCAGGCCCTGCAGCTGCTTCAGCACGGGGCCGGTCTCGCTGCCGGTGGTGCTGAGTACCGCCAACAGGTCGAAAGTGACGCGCAGGGCTTCCTTCCACTCGTCCTCGGGGTAGGTCCGTACGAGGCTGGAGGTGTAGCGCAGCCGCTGGACCTCTTCGGTGCTCAGGTCGTGGTGGGTGCGTGCGCTGAGCATGGCGAGCACCCAATGGAATCGAACCTCCGCGCTGTCGTGGCCGCGGGAGATCGCATCAGTGATCATTTCTCGGGCTCGGCTGGGTACGCCGTCCTCCAGGAGCTGCACGCCGACCCGGTACCTCTCCTGCGGCGAGGCGTCCGGGTGGACGATGTAGATGTTGGAGTCGTGTACGGTCTCGGCCTGGATCCCAATGGTGGAGTTGTATGCGGCCGAGCTGTACGTGGCACCTTCGGTGGGGCTCATGCCAGGTCACCAGCCGCTGCGACCATGGAAGCCAACGTGGCCACCAGCGCGGGGCACTCCGCGACCAGCCCACGTAGCCTCTTGAGCGTCATGACCGTCCGTTTCGACGATTCAGGTGTGCGCTCCTCGGCCGACCGGAGGGCGGAGTCCAGATCGTTCAGAGCCTCCCGGTAGCTGTCCTCATCGAGGGCGCCCTCGGCGCGGTGCCACCCCAGCTGATCGCGGAAGCTGTTCAGTTCCGTGATCAGCTCCGCCGGTCCGGATGCCTTAGGGGCCGCATTCATGTGGACACTGCTGCCAGTGACTGAGCTGGCCATGATGCCGACGGTGCTGTTGTGGACGGTGTTGCTGACGTTCCGGTCAAACCGGTCGGACGAAGGGGCCCTGCCATCCTGGGGCATTGCGGCCTCCTCCTGCTCGCGTATCAGTTCCACTGCCAATCGGACGGCGAACGCCGCCGCGTTCGCCGCGGCCCGCGGCTGCCACCGGCGGTCCTCCGAGCTGCTCTTCGTGCCGTCCGCCCGGTCGCTGATCCCCCGGACGATGGCCACCGGCGCTCCGCTGAGATGGCCGGCCTGGGCCACACCGGCCGCCTCCATCTCGATGGCGAGGGCGTCGTTGTAATGCTGTCGGATCCATTTCGCCTCGGCCGAGAGCCGCGAATTCTGGACGATCTCGCCTGCGGCGATCGCTCCGAAACGCACCTGCGGTCCATCTTCGTGACCGGGTGTGGGGTCGGTCCAGTCGCCCAGACGGGCCAGGTGCGAGGCGACCTGACTGATGCCGTGCGGCGCTTCCCACGCTCGGGGGCGGGCTTTGAGTCCGTCGTCCTCGCTGGTCCCGCCGTGGTAGGCATACACGTGTGACGCCATCACCACGTCACCCAGCCTGGTGGCGTCCCACAGGGCGCCGGCGACGCCGACGAAGATTACGGTCAACGGCGAGAACTCCTGGATCGCGCGCTCTGCGATCACCGCGGCGGAATGGTTCCCCTTGTGTGTCAGGCCGAGCGCTACGCGGCACGATGTGCCGCGTACGGTGCCCACTTCGAACCGGGTACCGCGCTCATGGCGATGCACCTGAAGATCTGCCAGTCGCTGGCGCACGGACTGATATTCAAGATTGAGGGCGGTGAGAATCACCACCGGGCCTTTCGGCATCTACTCCTCTTCCCGTCTCGTGTTCTCTTCCGTCGCAGTTGGCGCGGGTCGGATCAGCGGTGGGAACAGCACGGTGTTCGGACCGGCCCGGTACAGCCGTGCGGGCCGTCCTCCCGTGGTCCTGCGGTCAGTGCCGGTGGGGACGATGAATCCCTTCGCGGCTTGGACCTTTCGATAGAAATTGCGGGTGTCGAGCGGTGTGCCCCAGACGGCTTCGTACACCTGCTGAAGCTCTGCGATGGTGAAGCTCTCCCCGCAGAACGCAGTCGCCAGCGCTGAAAATTCGATCTTGGTGCGCGCCCGTTCGATCGCATCTGCGGCGATTCGACGGTGATCGAAGGCGAGGGCAACCTCGCCGGACAGGACGGCTTCTGCGGGAGTCCAGGCGGCGTCGGTGGCATCCGTCCCCGCGACAGGGTCGGGCAGCCCTGGTGCGATCGCCAGGTGAGCTACGGAGACGACTCGGCCCCGCGGGTCGCGACCCAAGCTTCCGTAGACGGCCAGCTGTTCAAGGTGCACCGAGCCGGAGGTCAGGGCCGTTTCCTCCCGTAGTTCGCGGTGGGCGGCGTCCAGGATCTCCTCGCCGTCGTGGCTGAGGAATCCTCCGGGTAGCGCGAGCATGCCCCGGAAGGGGTCCTCGCCCCGCTCCACCAAGAGGACATGCAGACGACTCTCGCGCAGCGTCAGGATCACGAGATCGACCGTCAGTAGGACAGCAGGCGGTGACCAGGCCTCATCTTGCATGCGCAGCAGGGTACTTCAGTTACTGTCACACGTACAAGAAGTGGGTTGTGGAGGCCGGCCCATCGCTCGATGCTGGGGTTATGGTGCACCCGGATGGTCACTGGTGGTCGGAAACGTCAACCCGCACCCGCCCGCGACGGCGCGCGACTGGCGGTGCTGGTGGAATCAATAGAGCGGGGCGGCCGTAGCGCTTCGCGTCGATGAACCGCGACCAGATCCTGAAACTTGGCGCGGTTGCGTAAGGAGCTGCTCCGTGGGTGAAATCTTCCGTCGGTGCGACTCAGATGTCGACAGAGGGCCCCCTTCGTCCTTGCGTGTCCCCGACGAGACTCGGCAGGTCCGGCGCTGCTGTGCCCAGCCTGCTGAGGGGTCGGGCAGCCCGGTTCGAAGGAGGCATAGGCTGGCCGCCACGAGATGGCCCACACGTGCGAGTCGGCCAAGCCAAGCGATCCCCGTGAAGGCTTCGCCGGACGCGCCGGACGTTGTGAGAGGCTGGGTCTCATGAACCGGCTGGCTGGTGTGACCTCGCCTTATCTGCTTCAGCACGCTGACAATCCGGTCGACTGGTGGCCGTGGGGACCCGAGGCGTTCGAGGAAGCGCAACGGCGCGATGTACCCGTTCTGCTATCGGTCGGATACTCTGCGTGTCACTGGTGTCACGTCATGGCGCACGAGTCCTTCGAGGACCAGGAGACCGCCGAGTACCTCAACGCGCACTACGTGAGCGTCAAGGTCGACCGGGAAGAGCGTCCCGACGTCGACGCCGTGTACATGGAGGCCGTGCAGGCGGCGACGGGGCACGGTGGCTGGCCCATGACCGTCTTCCTCACGCCGGACGCCGAGCCGTTCTACTTCGGTACGTACTTCCCGCCCGCTCCCCGCCAGGGCATGCCGTCCTTCCGGCAGGTGCTCCAGGGGGTGCACCAGGCGTGGGACGAGCGGCGGGACGAGGTGACCGAGGTCGCCGGGAAGATCGTCCGGGACCTGGCCGGGCGGGAGATCTCCTACGGCGACGCGCAGACCCCCGGCGAGGAGGAGCTCGCGCAGGCGTTGCTCGGGCTGACGCGGGAGTACGACCCGCAGCGCGGCGGTTTCGGCGGGGCGCCGAAGTTCCCGCCGTCGATGGTGCTGGAGTTCCTGCTGCGCCACCACGCCCGCACCGGTGCCGAAGGGGCGTTGCAGATGGCGCGGGACACCTGTGAGCGCATGGCCCGGGGCGGAATCTACGACCAGCTCGGGGGCGGGTTCGCGCGCTACTCGGTCGACCGTGACTGGGTGGTGCCGCACTTCGAGAAGATGCTGTACGACAACGCCCTGCTGTGCCGGGTGTACGCCCATCTGTGGCGCTCCACCGGTTCGGAGCTGGCGCGCCGGGTCGCCCTGGAGACCGCCGACTTCATGGTGCGTGAACTGCGCACCGCCGAGGGCGGGTTCGCCTCCGCGCTGGACGCCGACAGCGATGACGGCACCGGCAGGCACGTCGAGGGCGCGTACTACGTGTGGACGCCCGCGCAGCTGCGGGAGGTTCTGGGTGAGGAGGACGCCGAGCTCGCGGCCCGGCACTTCGGTGTGACCGAGGAGGGCACCTTCGAGGAGGGCGCGTCCGTGCTCCAACTGCCGGTGCGCGACGGTGTGTCCGACGCCGGGAAGGTCGCCTCGATCCGTGAGCGGCTGTTCGCCGAGCGGGCCGAGCGGCCCGCGCCCGGCCGGGACGACAAGGTCGTGGCCGCCTGGAACGGGCTGGCGATCGCGGCGCTGGCCGAGACCGGTGCCTACTTCGACCGGCCCGATCTGGTCGAGGCCGCCGTCGCCGCCGCCGACCTGCTGGTCCGGCTGCATCTGGACGAGCAGGCCCGGCTCACCCGCACCAGCAAGGACGGGCACGCCGGTGCCAACGCCGGTGTCCTGGAGGACTACGCGGATGTCGCGGAGGGTTTCCTCGCGCTCGCGTCCGTCACCGGCGAGGGCGTGTGGCTGGAGTTCGCCGGGTTCCTCCTCGATCACGTCCTGGAGCGCTTCACCGATGCCGAGTCGGGCTCGCTGTACGACACGGCCGCCGACGCCGAGCGGCTGATCCGCCGCCCGCAGGACCCGACCGACAATGCCACTCCCTCGGGCTGGACGGCGGCCGCGGGCGCCCTGCTGAGTTATGCCGCGCACACCGGCTCCGAGCCGCACCGCACCGCCGCCGAGAGGGCGTTGGGTGTCGTCAAGGCGCTGGGGCCGCGGGTGCCGCGCTTCATCGGGTGGGGTCTCGCCGTCGCGGAGGCCGTGCTGGACGGGCCGCGCGAGGTCGCGATCGTGGGTCCGTCCCTCGACCACGAGGCCTCAAGGGCTCTGCACCGCACGGCACTTCTGGGCACCGCGCCGGGTGCGGTGGTCGCCTTCGGCGCCCCGCAGAGCGAGGAGTTCCCGCTGCTCGCGGACCGTCCGCTGGTGGGTGGTGAACCGGCCGCCTATGTCTGCCGTAACTTCACGTGTGATGCCCCGACGACCGAGCCTGACCGGCTGCGTACGGTCTTGAGTGGCTGAAGTCACGTATCAACGGAAACATGGTCTTTATCTGAACAGCCCCCCTGCTTCACAGTTCCCCCCTAATCTCTGCACAGTGACGTGGTGGACGAGGCCGCACCGGCCCTCCGCCGCGTCAGGGGGCTCTGGGATCTGGGGGGATCTGCTTGCTGACGTCTGTCTTCATCGCTGCCGTTTCACTGGCCTTGTTCTGGATGGCGGCGTTCACCCTGTGGTGGCAGATGCACGCCTGGCGTACGCCGGAAGTGCTCGCCTCCACCCGGTTCAGCAGTCCGGACGGGGACGAGCACGTCTCGTTCTCGCTGTTACTGCCCGCCCGGCACGAACAGGCGGTGCTGGACCACACGATCCAGCGGCTGCTGGAGTCGAGCCACACCGACTTCGAGATCATCGTGATCGTCGGGCACGACGACCCGGAGACCACGGCGGTGGCCGAGCGGGCCGCCGCGCGTGACCCCCGGGTCCGGGTGGTCGTCGACACGCATGAGAAGAAGAACAAGCCGAAGGCCATGAACACGGCGCTGCCGCACTGCCGCGGCGATGTCGTCGGGGTCTTCGACGCGGAGGACCAGGTCCATCCCGAGCTCCTCGCGCACGTCGACCACGCCTTCCGCACCACCGGCGCGGACGTCGTCCAGGGCGGGGTGCAGTTGATCAACTTCCACTCCAGCTGGTACAGCCTGCGCAACTGCCTGGAGTACTTCTTCTGGTTCCGCTCGCGGCTCCACCTGCACGCGCAGAAAGGTTTCATTCCGCTCGGCGGCAACACCGTGTTCGTCCGCACGGACGTCCTGCGGGAAGCCGAGGGCTGGGACCCGGACTGCCTCGCCGAGGACTGCGACCTGGGCGTGCGCCTGTCCAGCGTCGGCAAGAAGGTCGTGGTCGCCTACGACTCCGACATGGTGACCCGGGAGGAGACCCCGGGCTCGCTGATGTCCCTGCTCAAGCAGCGCACCCGCTGGAACCAGGGCTTCCTCCAGGTGTACCGGAAGGGGGACTGGAGGCAACTGCCCACGCTCGGGCAGCGGTTGCTCGCCCGCTACACCCTGATGACGCCGTTCATGCAGGCCTTCACCGGCCTGATCATCCCGCTCAACGTGGCGATCGCGCTGTTCCTCGACGTGCCCGTCGGCATCGCCTTCATCACCTTCCTGCCGGCCGTCACCGCCCTGGTCACCTTCGTCTTCGAGGTCGTCGGACTGCACGACTTCGGCAAGCAGTACGGGCTGCGTGTCCGCTTCGCGCACTACCTCAAGCTGATCCTGGGCGGCCCCTTCTACCAGGTCCTGCTCGCCGGCGCGGCCGTGCGGGCCGTCTGGCGCGAGCAGCGCGGCCGCAACGACTGGGAGCTGACCAGCCATGTCGGGGCACACCTCGACGAGACGGCCGCGCACCGGCAGGACGTTCCCGTGACCCGAGAGGACGTTCCCGCGTGACCTCCACCCTTCCCGCGGTGACCGCCCCGAAGGTCCCCGCGCAGCGCCGGCCCGCGCCCCGCACCGGTGCGCACCGCCGCGTGGAGCCGCCGAGCCGGCTGCGCTCCTCCCGGCCCGACCTGCTCCTGTGCGGTGTGCTGCTCCTGGCGATCCTCGTCGTGCAGGGCTGGAACATCGCCGACTACCCCGCCCTCAGCGACGACGAGGGCACCTACCTCGCCCAGGCCTGGTCGGTCCAGCAGGGCAATGGGCTGGCCCACTACACCTACTGGTACGACCACCCGCCGCTGGGCTGGATCCAGCTCGCCGTGCTGACCTGGATCCCCGCGCTGATCAGCCCCGAGTCGATGACCGTGGGCACCATGCGCGCCACGATGCTGGTGATCAGCGGCATCAGCGCGGTCCTGGTCTTCGTGCTGGGCCGGCGCCTGGCGCTGCCCCGCTGGGCCGCCGCGCTCGGCATGGTGTTCTTCGGGCTCTCGCCGCTGTCCGTCGTGCTCCAGCGGGAGATCTTCCTCGACAACCTCGCGGTGATGTGGACGCTGCTGGCCTTCACGCTGGCCGCCTCCCCGAGCCGCCACCTCTGGCACCACTTCGGCGCGGGCATCGCGGCCGCCACGGCCGTGCTCACCAAGGAGACGATGCTCGTCGTCCTGCCCGCCCTGTTCCTCACCATGTGGCGCCACAGCCACCGGGACACCCGCAAGTTCGCCCTCACCGGAGCCGTCACGGCCTGCGCCCTGATCGGCTTCTCGTACCCCCTGTTCGCCCTGCTCAAGGGCGAGTTGCTGCCGGGCGCCGGGCACGTGTCCCTCTGGGACGGCGTCAAGTACCAGATGACCAGGCCGGGTTCGGGCTTCATCCTCGACCAGGGCTCCGGCTCCTGGGGCGTGCTCCAGTCGTGGCTGTACTACGACAAGATCCTGCCCCTCGGCGGCCTGGCGGGCGCCCTGCTCCTGCTCGTCACCTGGCGCTGGTCGGTCACCGCCCGCGCCCTGGCCGGGCCGGCCCTGGCCGTGGCGATCTTCGCCGCGCTGGCCCTGCGCCCCAACGGCTACCTGCCCGCGATGTACGTCATCCAGGCCCTGCCGTTCCTCGCGCTGGTCCTCGCCGGAGGAACCGCCTCCGTCGCCCACGCGGTGCTGAGCCGCTGGCGCGGCCAGGCGGAGCGGCGGTACGTCAGCGTGGGCCGGTACGCGCTCGCCGCCGTGCTCGCCCTGGCCGCCGGTGCCTACGTGGTGCCGCGCTGGTACGACGGCGCCCGCACGGCCGTCACCACCGACGCCAACGCCCCCTACGTGGCGGCGTCCAAGTGGCTGGCCACACAGGTCGAGGACCCGGAGCGCACCCGTGTGCTGGTCGACGACGCGCTCTGGCTGGACCTGGTGCACCAGGGCTACCGGCCGGGTCTCGGCGTCATCTGGTTCTACAAGGCCGACCTCGACCCCGCGGTGACGAAGACGATGCCGCGCGGCTGGAAGGACCTCGACTACGTCGTCGCCTCGCCGACCGTGCGGCGTGACGCGGCCGACCTGCCCAACGTCAAGGCCGCCATGGAGCACTCGGACCCGGTCGCCACCTTCGGCACCGGCGAGGACCGCATCGAGATCCGCCAGATCCAGACCACCGCCGGAGGCGCGCGATGAGCCAGGAGTCCACCGTCCCCGGCGAGGTCGTCGAAACCGCCGAGATCCCCGAGCCCGGCGCGGTCACCATCGTCGTACCGACGTTCAACGAGGCGGCGAACGTACGGCAGTTGCTGCACCAGATCACCGAGGCCGTGCCGGCCCGGCTGCCCTGCGAGGTCGTCTTCGTGGACGACTCCACCGACGACACGCCCGAGGTCATCGAGAAGGCGGCGCAGGACTGCCCGTTCCCGGTGACCGTCCTGCACCGCGAGGAGCCGGTGGGCGGGCTCGGCGGCGCGGTCGTCGAGGGCCTGAAGGCGGCCACGTCCGACTGGATCGTCGTGATGGACGGCGACTGCCAGCACCCGCCGTCCCTGGTGCCCGACCTGGTCGCCACCGGCGAACGGGCCAACGCCGGACTGGTCGTCGCCTCCCGGTACATCAAGGGCGGCAGCCGGGCCGGACTCGCGGGCAGCTACCGCGTGTTCGTCTCGCGCGGGGCGACCTGGCTGACCAAGGCGCTGTTCCCGCGCCGGCTGCACGGCATCAGCGACCCGATGAGCGGTTTCTTCGCGATCCGCCGCAGCGCGGTCACGGCGGAGGTGCTCCAGCCGCTCGGCTACAAGATCCTCCTGGAACTCGCCGTCCGCAGCCGCCCGGGCCGGGTCACCGAGGTGCCCTTCGTCTTCCAGGACCGGTTCGCCGGGGAGTCCAAGTCGACCGCGCAGGAAGGCTTCCGCTTCCTGCGCCACCTGGCCGGGCTGCGCGCCGCCTCCCCGGTGGCGCGCATGATCGGCTTCGGCCTGATCGGGCTGACCGGCTTCCTGCCGAACCTGGTCGGCCTGTGGGCGCTGACCGCCGTGGGCATGCACTACGTACCGGCGGAGATCCTCGCCAACCAGCTCGGTGTCGCCTGGAACTTCGTGCTGATCGAGCACCTGCTGTTCCGCGAGCGGCGCCGCCACCGTCGCTGGGGGGACCGCGCCGGGCGGTTCGCGCTGCTCGCCAACGCCGATCTGGTGCTGCGCATCCCGCTGATCGCACTGTTCGTACACCAGTTCCACCTGGGTGTGCTGTCGGCCACCGCGCTCGCGCTGGTGACGACGTTCGTCCTGCGCTTCGCCGGGACCGAAGCGCTGGTCTACCTGCCGCGCCGGGGGCGTGAGAAGCCCGCGCGCGGGAGCCGCACCGCGAGGAGAGCCGTGTGAACAAGTACCGGAGAAGAACCGCACTCGCCGGCGTGGGCGCCCTCACGGCCGGTCTGCTGATGACCGCGCCCCAGCCCGCGTCCGCCGCCAACCTCATCAAGAACCCCGGCTTCGAGACGGCCGGCGGCGACGGCATGCCGTACTGCTGGGAGAAGTCCGGCTGGGGCGACAACGACTTCACCTTCACCACCACGGCCGACGCGCACACCGGTTCGAAGGCCATGAAGGTCGAACTGACCCGCCGCGTCGAGGGCGACCGCAAGGCGCTGATCACCGAGTCGGCCGCCTGTGCGCCGGTGGTGACGGCGGGCAAGCAGTACGACCTCGGCCTCTGGTACAAGACGACCACGCCCGACGCGGCGATCACGCTCTTCCGGCACGACACCACGGCCGGCTGGCAGTACTGGACCGACCTCAAGACCCTCGACATGGCGGCCGGCTGGACCGAGGCCACCGTCCGCACCCCCGAGGTCCCGGCCGGCACCGACCGCATCTCCTGGGGCGTGTCCGTCTACGGCACCGGCTCCGCCACGACCGACGACTACACGATGGACCAGGTCCCCGAACCGGCCCTGCCGCCGCAGTGCACGGGCACCGCCGAGCAGTGCGCCGACGGCAGGTGGGACGTACTTCCCACGCGGAACCCCGTCCGCTCCATGCACTCGGTCGTCCTGAACAACGGCAAGGTGCTGCTGATCGCGGGCTCCGGAAACGACGAGTCGATGTTCAAGGCCGGCACCTTCACCTCGGCGGTGTACGACCCGCAGAAGGGCACCTACAAGGTCATCCCCACGCCGAAGGACATGTTCTGCGCCGGCCACGTCCAGCTCCAGGACGGCCGGGTGCTGGTGATGAGCGGCAACAAGGCGTACCCGGTCCCGGGCGGACACGGCTACGAGGGCTTCAAGGACTCGTACGTCTTCGACCCGGCAACCGAGACCTACTCCAGGACCAACGACATGAACGACGGTCACTGGTACCCGTCGGCGACGATCCTCGGCAACGGTGACGTCATCTCCTTCGGCGGACTGCGCGAGGACTCCACCGGCTCGGTCACCGCCGAACTGTTCTCCGAGGCCGAGCAGCGGTGGCAGCCACTGTGGAAGGTCAACCAGACCTGGTCGTACTGGGGCCTGTACCCGTCGATGATCCTCATGCAGGACGGCCGCCTCTTCTACTCGGGCAGCCACGTCTTCGGCAACAACATCCCCGGCACCGGCTCGGCGATCTACGACTACGCCGCCAACACCACCACCCAGGTCCCGGGCCTGCGGAACAAGGACGAGCGCGACCAGTCGGCGAGCGTGCTGCTGCCCCCGGCGCAGGACCAGAGGGTCCTCACCCTCGGCGGCGGCAACATCGACTCCAACCCGGAGGCGAACCGGCTGACCGACATCATCGACCTCAAGCAGCCGAACCCGTCGTACGTGGCCGGTCCGCCGATCCCGCAGGGCACGGTCGACCTGGGCAACGGCCGGGTCCCGCAGACCGGGAACCAGGGCAAGATGTACGTCTCCGCGGTGCTCCTGCCCGACGGCAAGGTGCTGGAGACGGGCGGCGCCCTGCACAACCGGGCCGACCCGGTCCACGAGACGTCGATCTTCGACCCCGCCTCGGAGACCTTCGACCCGGTGGCCGCCGACCCCGAGGCCCGCGGCTACCACTCCTCGGCGTTCCTGCTCCCCGACGGCCGTGTGATGACCACGGGCGACAACCCGGGCAACGGCACGTGGAACCACGACGTGTCGGTCTACAGCCCGCCCTACCTGTTCAAGGGCCCCCGTCCGGCCATCACTTCCGTCATCGACACCGAGTGGAACTACGGCGACACCCAGCGGATCACCGTCGACCGGCCCATCGCCAAGGCCGAGCTGATCCGCCCGGCCGCCGTCACCCACTCCTCGGACCCGAACCAGCGGTTCGTGGACCTGCCGCTGTCCATCGACGGCAACAACGTCGACCTGAACGTGACGAGCAACCCCAACCTGGCCCCGCCCGGCTGGTACATGCTCTTCGCGGTCGACGCGAACGGGGTGCCCTCGGTGGCGAAGTGGGTGCACCTGGCGGGCCCGCAGGCACTCAAGGCGACGGACGCCTCGGCCCATGTCCACGACTTCGCGGACCGGCCCACGGGCAAGGTGACCGAGCCCGGCAGGAAACGGGTGTCCCAGAAGGTCAGCCCGACGATCTCCGGCTGCGACCGGCACTACGGCTCGGTCAACGTCTGCGTGCCGACGAACTTCCCGGCGGAGGTGAAGAAGTCGGCGACGGCGCGCTGCGCGTGGCTCAAGGCCAACGACTACGGCCGCCTGAAGGTCAACGGCAAGGACGACCCGCTGGGCCTGGACAGGAACCGGGACGGCGTCGCCTGCGCCGAGGGGGACCTGACCAGGCGCTGAGACGTCCCTCAGGGGCGTGGGGAACCGCACGGCCGGTCACGACGGCCGCGCGGTTCCCCGCGGCGCCCGACCCTCAGCGGCGCTCGGAGCGAAGCCCGACAGCCCGCTCCACGATCGCCTCCAGCTGATCGTGGTGCGCACCCTTCCAGTACGCCCGACCGCACTGCGCGCACTGCGCGAACACGTCGTACGTGGCGTGCGTGCCGTGCTTGAGCTGGTCGGCGACCTCGTCCTTGGTCGCCTCGCGCAGCAGCCCGTTGCAGGCCGTGCACCGCGTCCAGGGGCGCAGCTCCGGATGGAACCGGTCCAGGATGTCGTCGAGTTGCTCCTCGGGCCGCGTGCTGTACACGAACGCCCCGGCCCACAGCTCGCGCCTGCGCAGCAGCCCCCGGTCGCGGCTCAGCATGACCCGCTGCTCGGCCGCCGAACGCGCGGCCAGCGCCGGGTCGCCGATGTCGGTCGACTCGTACGCCGTGTCCACGCCGAGCAGGCGCAGGCGGCGGGCCAGCGTGCCGAGATGGACGTCGAGGAGGAAACGGAGAGGAGCCCCGGGCACCTGCTGGGGGCGGGCGACGGCCCGTACCGTCACCGCCTCACCGGCGGCCGGCACGTGCGAGAACGGCACCTCCCGGCCGTCCACGACCAGCGGGCCCACCTCGGTCAGCGGCACCCCCAGCGACTCGATGACATGGCCGAGGCTGGAGACGCCGTCGGTGGGCGCCCGCACGGTGCCGTCCCTGCGGGCCCGGGTGACGAAGACGTGCAGCTCGGGGGCGAACTCGACGTGGATCTCGGGACCGTTCACCCGGTCAGGATGCCACGGTGAGGGGCGCCGGAATCAGTGTTTTCCGCTCGGCAGGCCCTGCTCCATGACGTCCAGCGCGCGGTCGACCAGGTCCCGGATGTCGTCCCGGTGGCCGGTCTCGGCCCAGTAGCGGGAGACCTCCATGAGCCCGCCCATCACCGCCATGGAGAACACCCGCAGCTCCAGGCTGTCCGGGTCCAGCCCGGAGCGCTCGGCCAGGGCCTGGCGCAGGAGGTGGCCGGTGGCGGCCATGCTCTCCGTCATCCGGGCGCGCACGGCCGGCACCTCGACGCCCAGCCGGGTCCGCAGCCGCGTCACCTCGGGTTCCTCGGCGAGGCTCAGGTCGAGGGCCGTGCGCATCACATGCCGCAGGACGTCCGCCCACGACTCGTCCCGGGGCCGGGCCCGCAGCTCCGCCAGCATGAACGGATCCCACTCGTCGGTGACGACGATGTCTTCCTTGGTGGGGAAGTACCGGAACACCGTCGACGGCGACACCTCGGCGCGCTCGGCGATCTGCTCGACCGTCGTGGCGTCGTAGCCCCGCTCCTCGATCAGCGCGTAGGTCGCGCTGCGGATCGCCTGGCGGGTCTTGATCTTCTTCCGCTCCCGGAGCCCCGGCTGGGGGCGGTCGGCGGGGGTGGTGCGTGGGGCCGTCATGAAGGTCATTGTCGGGCATCGGCCTCGGGCGGGACCAGGGCCGTCAGCGCACATCAGCGACAGGGATCGGCGAAATGACAGTGGCTGTGAAATATCAGTGGCTCTCAAAAGAGAGGGCATAGCAAAAGGCCACGGCCGGAAAGCCGTGGCCTTGGGGGCCTGGGGGCCCAGGAGGCGGGGCAGCCCTAACCGTGCTGGTACGCCACCAGCGAGATCCCCACGTAGTGCGCGATGAAGGCCGCGAGCGTGAAGGAGTGGAACACCTCGTGGAAGCCGAACCAGCGCGGGGACGGGTTCGGCCGCTTGATCCCGTAGACCACGCCGCCCGCGCTGTAGAGCACACCGCCGACGACGACCAGGACGAGGACCGCGACGCCGCCGTTCCGCATGAAGTCCGGCAGGTAGAAGACGGCCGCCCAGCCCATCGCGATGTAGCACGGCGTGTACAGCCAGCGCGGGGCGCCGACCCAGAAGACGCGGAAGAGGATGCCGGCCGCGGCCGCGGCCCAGATGCCCCACAGCAGCCACTCACCCTTGCTGCCCGGCAGGAGCAGCATGGCCAGCGGCGTGTAGGTGCCCGCGATGATCAGGAAGATGTTGGCGTGGTCCAGCCGGCGCAGGACGCCGTCCATGCGCGGGCTCCAGTCGCCCCGGTGGTACAGCGCGCTCACGCCGAACAGCAGGCATGCGGTCAGGGCGAAGATGCCGCAGGCGATGCGCGCTCTGGAGGTGTCGGCGAGGGCGGTCAGCACCAGGCCGGCGATCAGGGCGGCCGGGAACATGCCGAGGTGCAGCCAGCCGCGCAACTTCGGCTTCACCGGATGAGGCAGGGAGAGCGCCTGTGGACCGTGGCCGTCGGCCGCCGAGTCCGAGGGCGCGTCGGGGACGAACGCAGTCATGGCCGAATGGTAGCTACGGAACCGTAAGTGACCCATCAGTGGCTCGGTTTGACCGTCGAAGAGTGGCCATCCTCTCACCCACGCCCGACGGCGGTCACGCAAATGAACCGTCAGGTGAACGCAATGTGCACGTAAAGAGGGCCCGAGAAACCGTGGCGAGCCTCACGTCGCTCACTTGTGCACTCCTCTGGACAGATGGGCGCGAGCATCGGATGATCAAATGAGTGCGGTCGGCACCGGATGAGCGCCAAGATCCACCTGAAGCATCCGGGTCGCAGCCCCCACGGGGCCTCCACATCACAAAAAATCCCTCATTTAGGAGCAATCGTGGCGCGCGACATCGCGGCTCCCACCGTCCCCACCACTCATCAGGGGCTGATCTCGTGGGTCAACGAGATCGCAGAACTGACGCAGCCGGACAACGTGGTCTGGTGTGACGGGTCCGAGGCCGAGTACGAGCGACTGTGCGAAGAGCTCGTGGAGAAGGGCACCTTCCGCAAACTCGACCCGATCAAGCGCCCCCACTCGTACTACGCGGCCTCCGACCCCACCGACGTCGCGCGCGTCGAGGACCGGACGTTCATCTGCTCCGAGAAGGAGGAGGACGCGGGCCCGACCAACCACTGGAAGGCCCCCGCCGAGATGCGGGAGATCTTCCAGGGCTCCGGGGGCCAGGGCGGTCTGTTCCGCGGCTCGATGCGCGGCCGGACCATGTACGTCGTGCCCTTCTGCATGGGCCCGCTCGGCTCGCCGCTGTCCGCACTCGGCGTGGAGATCACCGACTCCGCGTACGTCGCCGTCTCCATGCGCACCATGACGCGCATGGGCCAGGCCGTCCTGGACGAGCTCGGCTCCGACGGCTTCTTCGTCAAGGCCGTCCACACCCTGGGCGCCCCGCTGGAGCCCGGCCAGGCGGACGTCCCCTGGCCCTGCAACCAGACCAAGTACATCTCGCACTTCCCCGAGGACCGCGAGATCTGGTCCTACGGCTCGGGCTACGGCGGCAACGCCCTGCTCGGCAAGAAGTGCTACGCCCTGCGCATCGCCTCCGTCATGGCCCGGGACGAGGGCTGGCTCGCCGAGCACATGCTCGTGCTGAAGCTGACCCCGCCGCGCGGCGAGGCCAAGTACGTCGCCGCCGCCTTCCCGAGCGCCTGCGGCAAGACCAACCTCGCCATGCTGGAGCCGACCATCCCCGGCTGGACGGTCGAGACCATCGGCGACGACATCGCCTGGATGCGCTTCGGCGAGGACGGCCGCCTCTACGCCATCAACCCCGAGGCCGGCTTCTTCGGCGTCGCCCCGGGCACCGGCGAGCACACCAACGCCAACGCCATGAAGACGCTGTGGGGCAACTCCGTCTTCACCAATGTCGCCCTCACCGACGACAACGACGTGTGGTGGGAGGGCATGACGGAGGAGACCCCGGCCCACCTCACCGACTGGAAGGGCAACGACTGGACGCCCGAGTCCGGCGTCCCGGCCGCCCACCCCAACGCCCGCTTCACCGTCCCGGCCTCGCAGTGCCCGATCATCGCGCCCGAGTGGGAGGACCCCAAGGGCGTGCCGATCTCGGCGATCCTCTTCGGCGGCCGCCGCGCCACCGCCGTACCGCTGGTGACGGAGTCCTTCGACTGGAACCACGGCGTCTTCCTCGGCGCGAACGTGGCCTCCGAGAAGACCGCCGCCGCCGAGGGCAAGGTCGGCGAACTGCGCCGCGACCCGTTCGCCATGCTGCCGTTCTGCGGCTACAACATGGGCGACTACATGGCCCACTGGGTCGACGTGGCCAAGGACAAGGACCAGTCCAAGCTGCCGAAGATCTACTACGTCAACTGGTTCCGCAAGGACGACGAGGGCAAGTTCGTCTGGCCCGGCTTCGGCGAGAACTCCCGCGTCCTGAAGTGGATCGTGGAGCGGCTGGACGGCCGGGCCGAGGGCGTCGAGACCCCGATCGGCATCCTGCCGACCAAGGAGGCCCTCGACACCGACGGCCTGGAACTGGCCGAGTCCGACCTGGAGTTCCTGCTCACGGTCGACAAGGAGATCTGGCGCGAGGAGGCCGCCCTGGTCCCCGAGCACCTCAACACCTTCGGCGACCACACGCCGAAGGAGCTGTGGGACCAGTACCGCGCCCTGGTGGAGCGCCTGGGCTGAGCCCACTCCCTGAACTCCGCGGCCGGCTGGAACCGACAGTGCCCTGACCAGCAACATCGTCACGGCCGGCCGCGGGACCGACAGGCGGGGCCCGCACAACGGCGTGCGGGGTTTCCGGGCCCGTCGCCGCCCTCCGATCGCCTCGACGGAAACCGGCGGCGACAGGCCCACTCCCGCCCGCTTCGGCGCGGCCCGCTCCGCGGGCTCACGAACGTGCCGATGGATGACCGAGCGCTCCGGCCGACCGCCTACGTCGACCGGGGCGCTCGGGCGTTTCCTCCGGAACCTCGGGCGTTTCCAGCGTTCTCAGAGCACGGACGAGCAGCTCGCACCACACCGTCTTGCGGCCGGCCTCCTGCTCCACACCCCACCGCACGGCCAGCGCGTCGAGCAGTGCCAGCCCGCGGCCCGACTCGTCCTCGGCGCCGACGGCCCCGACCAGGACGGGCAGGGCCCGCGGGTCGGGATCGGTGACCCCGAGCCGGACGCGTCCGCCCTCCTTCTCCCACACCCGTACCGTCACGGGGACGCCCTCTCCGACGTGCCGGATCACATTCGTGACCAGCTCACTCGCGCAGAGCTGCACGTCAATGCCGTGCGCGCGCAGGGCCCGCCGCACGCCGGACACCGCGGCCGGAGCCGCGAGCAGCTCCAGCGTCACCACCGGCCGCATCACGCCGCGCCCTTGCGCAGGGCGGCGGTCAGGGCCCGCGCGGTCAGGAGGTTGCAGTTGCCGAGCGCGATCAACGGCCGTGTGGGGCAGCGGGAGGCGAAGGCCGGGAGGTCGATGCCGAGGGACGGCAGGGTGATGCCGTGCGCGGCGAGCGCGGCCCGCAACTCCTCGACGCAGGCGTCGGCTTCGGCTTCTGCTTCGGCGGGGCTGTGCATGGGGTTTCACACCTTCCAGTGCGCTGAGTGACGAACTCCTCACACTCTGGCGCCGACCGCCGTAGCGTGACAGCCCATCGGCATCCCGCGCCTGAACTGCGCGTACGCGCGGCCGGCTCCGGTAGCGGGCGGTAACGGCACACCAAGGACGGTGAACGATGGGTCAGCGCAAGGACATCGACGGTTCGACGGGCGTCCCGACCTTCTACGGCAGTGAGTTGCGCTGGAAACGGGAGGAGGCGGGCCTCACCCTCCAGCAACTCGTCGAGGGCAGCTTCTACGGCCCGAGCCACCTCAGCGAGATCGAGCGCGGCACCCGCCGGATGCCGGCGGAGCTCGCGGAACACGTGGACAAGGTGCTCGGCACGGACGGCTTCTTCAGGCGGCGGTGCGAGGACGTGCGGCGGGCGAAGCGGCGGGGGCATGCGAGTTACTTCGAGAGGGTGCTGGAGGCGGAGCAGCACGCCAAGTCCATCGAAGAGTGGTGTCCGACCTTGATCCCCGGCTTGCTGCAGACGGATGCCTATGCCCGGGCGCTCGTCCAGGCGGCCATGCCACTGGCTCAGGAGGAGGAGGTAGAGGAGAAGGTCAGTGCCCGACTGGCGCGGGCGCGCCTATTCGAGGACGACCACAAGACGCCCATGTACTGGGCGATCCTTTCCGAGGTGCTGCTGCGGCAACCGGTTCTTCCCCCGGAGCAGACCGCCGAGCAGTTGGAACACATCGCTGCGCTGGCACGTCGCCGTCGGATCGTTCCCCAGGTTCTTCCGTGGAACTGTGGGCCGCACCCACTCATGATGGGGATGGCCAAGGTCATGACCTTCGTCGACGCCCCACCGTTGGTCTACTTGGAGTCTCAGCACAGCGGGGACACAATCGACGATCCGGCTCTCGTGGAGGAGTACCGCCGGTCGTACGATCTGCTCAGGGCCGCCGCACTGCCACCCGAGGCGTCCCTCGCCCTGATTCGACAAACGGCTGAGGATGTACGAAATGGCAAGCAGCGCGATTGATTTGAGCACTGCCGTCTGGCGTAAGAGCACCTACAGCAACGGAACGGGCGGCGACTGCGTGGAGGTGGCCGAGGCCTTCCCCGGCGCTGCCCCCTGGCGCAAGAGCACCTACAGCAACGGCGACGGCGGCGACTGCCTCGAAGTGTGCGACGCTCACACCGCCGTCGTCCCCGTCCGTGACTCCAAGGTCCCCCACGGCCCGGTCCTCACGCTCACGGCCCCCGCATGGACGTCCTTCGTCACGTCCCTCAAGTCGCCCGTCACCGGCGTGTGCGGAGGCCCTGCGCCAGGCAGATGACGGCCATCATGATGACTCCGGTCTCTGCCGCAGCACCAATTCTCTAGGCGGCCGACGGTCCCGGTGGCGGGTGGTCGTCGCCCGCGAGAGGCGTGACCGGCTTCGGGTGGGGGTACCCGGGGGCCCTCACGGAGGGGTTAGTGGCGCCCGGTCCGCGCGTCGCTGCGGGTGCGCGCGGACCGGGGCCGTCAAGGGGAGCCCAGCGGGCTCAGTGGGACGCGAGTTCCCGGGGCCCCAGCGCCGCGGTGTGGGCGTCCATCCGCTCGGCGGCCAGGATCGCGGCCGCCGTGTCGGCACGGGAAGCGGCCACGACCAGTGCCCGGCCCGCCAGGGCGTGCGCCCGCCGGTGCAGGGCGGCGGCGTTCTTCTCGCGTCGGCCGCTCAGCGGCGCCCGTACGGGGGTGCGGCCTCCCCGCAGCCTGCTCACCTGCTTCGCGAGCCGCTCCGCCGCCGTGTCCAGGTCGGCCGAGGCCTGCGTCGCCCGCAGCTCGTCGGTGACGGCGAGCAGCGCGGCGAGGTGGCCCGCGAGCTGGATGTCCAGCTCTTCCTCACGCGAACGGTGGGGGAAGTCCGGGTTGGGGCCGTCCACCGTGCTGTGGACCGACTTGGTGCGGATCGGTTCGTACATGGGAAGGCCTCCTGAGTCCTTGCAGGAAACCATCCTAGCTTAGAATTCGTCTAAAGTTGAGTTGTTCACAAGACCGGACTGCCCGCGCACATAGCGTGAGCGGGCAGGTCGGGGAGGTGTGGCCTGGGTGGATCAGGGCTGGCTGTAGCCGTCCAGGAAGTGCCCGATCCGCCCCATCGCGTCGGTCAGGTCCCCGACCGTCGGCAGGGTCACGATGCGGAAGTGGTCGGGCTCCGGCCAGTTGAAGCCCGTGCCCTGCACGACCATGATCTTCTCGCGCCGGAGCAGGTCCAGGACCATGCGGCGATCGTCCTTGATCTTGAACACCTTGGGGTCGAGGCGCGGGAAGAGGTACAGCGCCCCCTTCGGCTTCACGCAGCTCACACCGGGGATCTGGGTCAGCAGCTCGTACGCCGTGTCCCGCTGCTCGCGCAGCCGCCCGCCGGGGAGCACCAGGTCGTTGATCGTCTGCCGTCCGCTGAGGGCCGCGACGACTCCGTGCTGCCCGGGCATGTTCGCGCACAGGCGCATGTTCGCCAGGATCGTCAGACCCTCGATGTAGGAGTCGGCGTGGGCGCGCGGCCCGGAGATCGACATCCAGCCGACCCGGTAGCCCGCCACCCGGTACGCCTTCGACATGCCGTTGAAGGTGAGGGTGAGCAGGTCGGGGGCGACGGAGGCGGTGGGGGTGTGCGTGGCGCCGTCGTAGAGGATCTTGTCGTAGATCTCGTCGGAGCAGACGAGCAGGTTGTGCCGGCGGGCGATGTCGGTCAGGCCCTTGATCATCGCCTCGTCGTAGACGGCACCCGTCGGGTTGTTCGGGTTGATGATCACGAGCGCCTTGGTGCGGTCGGTGACCTTGCGCTCGATGTCGGCGAGGTCCGGCATCCAGTCGGCCTGCTCGTCACAGCGGTAGTGCACGGCCGTGCCGCCGGAGAGGGAGACGGCGGCGGTCCACAGCGGGTAGTCGGGCGCGGGCACGAGGACCTCGTCGCCGTCGTCCAGCAGGCCCTGCATCGCCATCACGATCAGCTCGGAGACGCCGTTGCCGATGAAGACGTGCTCGACGTCCGTCTCGATGCCGAGGGTCTGGTTGTGCATGACGACCGCCCTGCGCGCGGCCAGCAGGCCCTTGGCGTCGCCGTAGCCGTGGGCGGAGGAGACGTTCCTGAGGATGTCCTCCAGGATCTCCGGGGGGCACTCGAAGCCGAACGCGGCCGGATTTCCGGTGTTCAGTTTGAGGATGCGATGCCCGGCAGCCTCCAGTCTCATCGCCTCCTCGAGGACCGGGCCCCGGATCTCGTAACAGACGTTGGCGAGCTTGGTCGACTGGATCACCTGCATGTCTGGGAGCTTACGGCCCGGTAATGCCTCTCGGGCCGTGTTTTCCGCCACGTGAGACGCGGGGATTTGCGGCGATATCGGTGCGCGCTGTCCCACCAGCACCTTCGGTCCCTAGAATCCCCCGGCATGTCCAAGCCATTCGATTACGCCGAGCGAGCGACGGGCGGCGAGCCACAGGGCCCGCCGAACGTGTACCTGCCGCAGGGGGTCGCCCCTCCGGTGTACGACGCCTACGCGGATCCGGCGGCGGCGCACGGATGGCAGGACGTGTACGGCCACGGCGGCGGCCCGGCCGACGCCCCCGATCTCCATGCGTATCCGGGGGAACCGGGGAATCCGGGTGGTCCTGTGTACTCCGGGGGTGGCGCGGGTGCCGCCGGTGGTGCGCATGGTGCCCCTGGTGCGTACGGGGGTGTCGGCGGCGGTCATGGGACTGCGGGGAACGCCGGGGGCTCCGGCGCTCCCGCGTACTCCGGCGATGCCGACGGCGCCCATGAGGGGCGTGCGTACCCGGGGGACCCCGGCGTTCCCGCGTACTCCGGCAGCGATGTGGACGGCGCCGCCCAGGGCGCTCGCTCCGACGGCATCGGGGAAACCCGTGAGCTGCCGGTGATGCCGGTGCCGGGCGGCCGGTCCGGGGCCGGACACCGGGCCCGGCGCAAAGCCCCTGCCTCGCGGTCGCGCCGCGTGGCGGTCGCGGCCGGTGCCGTGGGGGCCCTGTCCGTGGCCGTGCTCGTCGCCGGGTTCTCCTTCTCGGGCGCGCCTTCCGGCGGGCCGCGGGGCGTTGAGAGCGGCCGTACGGATCCGGCGACGGAGGACTCCCCGACGGCTTCTGTCTCGGACACCGGTCCGGTGGCGAGCTCTGGCGCCCCGCTGGCGGCCCGCCCGGAAGGCTCTGACGACCCGTCCGGTGCGGCGTCCCCGACTCCGCCTCCCACGGTGAGCCGGACCCCGTCCGCGTCCCCGTCCCCGTCCGCCACGGAAGACGCGCCGCCCCCGGCCGGTGACTCCACGACCACCGCACCCGTGAACTCCGGCCCCACCGCCACGACCTCGGCGCCCGGCAGGTGGGACGGGAAACCGGGACATGGACCCGGCGGCACCAAGGGCCCCAAGTGAGCGCCGTGTAAGGGCGGTTGAGTAGGGTCGGTACAGGACTCCGGGATTCCGGTTGTGGAACGGGTTCTTGTGCCACTCCCTTGCGACGATCACAATGCACATGACAACAGTGCAGGCGGCCGGAAGATTTCCGGCCGCCTCCGTCGCAAGAGGGGACCCCCCATGAGAAAACCTCTCGCCGCCGCGTTCTTCGCCCTGGCGATAGCCGGGGCCGGCGCGGCCCCCGCGGCCGCTGCCGATGCCGCCCCCACGGGCGTCGGCAAGACCGCGGACACGGGCTCGGCCACGTCCGCCGTCTCGGGAGTGGTCACGTCCGTGGAGCAGACGCTGTCCGGGCTCACCGCCCCGTCGGCCAAGGCCGTGAACTTCGCCGGCACCGTCGCGCTCAGCAACTGCTCCGGCTCGGTCGTCCGGATGCCGGACTCCGAGGCCGACGACCCGGCCCTGGTGATGACCAACGGCCACTGCCTGGAGTCCGGCTTCCCCGGCCCCGGCCAGGTCCTCGTCGACAAGGCCTCCAGCCGCACCTTCAGCCTGCTCAACTCCTCCGGCTCGCGCGTCGCCACCCTGCGCGCCGCCAAGCTCGCCTACGGCACGATGACCGACACGGACGTCGCGCTGTACCAGCTCACCACCACGTACGCGCAGATCAAGAGCTCGTACAACATCAACGCGCTGACGCTGAACGACACCCACCCGGTCGCCGGCACCGCCATCAGCATCCCCTCCGGCTACTGGAAGCGGATCTACAGCTGCTCCATCGACGGGTTCGCGTACCGCCTGAAGGAGGGCGACTGGACCTGGAAGGACTCGGTCCGCTACACCTCCGCCTGCAACACCATCGGCGGCACGTCCGGCTCGCCCGTCGTCGACCAGGCCACCAACAAGGTCGTGGCCATCAACAACACCGGCAACGAGGACGGTGAGCGCTGCACGGTGAACAACCCGTGCGAGGTCGACGCCAACGGCACCGTGACCGTCCGCAAGGGCATCAACTACGCCCAGGAGACCTACGGGATCCCGGCCTGCTTCGGGATCGACAACAAGCTCGACCTGAGCGCGAGCGGCTGCACCCTGCCCAAGCCGTAAGGCAGGGTGCCGGCCGGGCGGTCACGGGGGAGGAGTCCCGCGGATCGCCCGGCCCGCCAGCACGTCGGTGCGCCGGCCGTCCTCGATCACGAACCGGCCGTCGACCAGGACGTGCGGGATGCCCGTCGGGAGCGTGCGCGGCTGCGCGAACGTGGAGCCCGCCGCGATGGTCGCCGGGTCGAACAGGACCAGGTCGGCCACGTACCCCTCGCGGACCAGGCCCCGGTCCGGCAGGCGGAGCCGCGCCGCCGGGCGGGACGTGAGGTGCGCGACGCACTCCTCCAGCGACAGCACCCCCGACTCCCGCACGTAGTGGCCGAGATAGTGCGGGAACGTGCCGTAGGCGCGCGGGTGCGGCTTCGCGCCCTGGAGGATGCCGTCCGAGCCGCCGGTGTGGACCCGGTGGCGCATGATCGCGCGGACGTTCTCCTCGTGGCCCACGTGCTGGAGGATCGTCGGGGCCAGCCGGTCGGCCAGCAGCAGTCCGCGGGCGGTCACCCAGGGTTCCTCGCCCCGGACGGCCGCCGACTCGGCGATGGTCCGGCCGACGAAATCGGCCAGGGCCGGATCGCCCACGCCTGAGATCTCGACGGTGTCCCATTCGATCGGCACACCGTGGCAGCCGTCCGAGCCGGTGACCTCCAGGTGGTGGCGGATGCGCTCCGCCGTGCCGTCGTCCGCCAGCCGCCGGAGGGTCTCCTCCGGGCCGCCCTCGCTCGCCCAGCTCGGCAGGACCGCCGCCAGCGTCGTGCAGCCCGGGGTGTACGGGTAGGTGTCGAGGCTGATGTCCGCCCCGTCGGCGAGGGCCTCGTCCAGCAGGGACAGCAGCTCGGGCGCCCGGCCCCTGTTCACGCCGAAGTTCATGGTGGCGTGGGCGAGATGGAGGGAGCAGCCCGCCTCACGGCTCAGCGCGATCATCTCCCGGTAGGCCTCCAGGGCGCCGGCCCCGTAGGAGCGGTGGTGCGGGCAGTAGTAGCCGCCGTAGGAGGCCACCACCCGGCACAGCTCCGTCAGTTCGGCGTCGCGCGCGTACATGCCCGGGGTGTACGTCAGCCCCGAGGACATGCCGACGGCGCCCTGCTGCATGCCCTCCGCCACCAACCGCCGCATCCGGTCCAGCTCCTGCCCCGTGGCCTCGCGGTCCTCCCAGCCGACGGCGAGCGCGCGGACCGTGCCCTGCGGGATCAGGTAGGCCGCGTTCACGGCGATCCCGCGGTCCAGCCGGTCGAGGTACTCGCCGACCGTGCGCCAGTCGAAGTCGATGTCGTCGCCCGGGCCGTTCCACCCGGCGATCGCGCGGCGCACCTCGGCGAGCGTGCGGTCGTCGACGGGCGCGTACGACAGGCCGTCCTGGCCGATGACCTCCAGTGTGACGCCCTGCGCGGCCTTGGCGCTGTGGTCGGGGTCGCGCAGCAGCGCCAGGTCGCTGTGCGCGTGCATGTCGATGAAGCCGGGGGAGAGGACCAGGCCCTCCGCGTCCAGCTCCCGGCGGGCCTTCGGCCGCTGGCAGCCCGCCGCGGCGGCCTCCTTCACGATCCCCACGATCCGGCCGCCGTCCACCACGACATCGGCGCGGTAGGAGTCCCCGCCCGAGCCGTCGACGACGTCCGCGTCCCGGATGACGAGCTCTTCCATCGCTCCCGGCCTCCTAGAAGAACGTGCGCACGTAGTCGACGACCGTGCCGTCCGCCTCGGCGACGGGGATCAGCTGCCACTTGTCGAACGAGGTGCACGGGTGGGACAGGCCGAGCCCGACCCAGTCGCCGACCTCCAGGTCCGCCTCCGGCGCGGTGGCGAGCCAGGCGTGCTGGTCGGACAGGGCCGTCACCGAGACGCCGGTGGCCGGGCGCTCGGCGCCGTCGCGGCGGATCACCTGGGCGAAGGGCAGGCCGAGGTCGTAGGCGGCGTCCCGCTTGCCCGCGTTGACGAAGGCCTGCTCGGCGCAGGGGCGTGACACCACCTGGGTCCACAGGCGGAACGCCGGCTCCAGCGCGCCCTCCTCGGGGACCCGGTTGAACGGGGTCAGCTTGCGGTAATGACCGTCGTCGTGCGAGACGTAGGCGCCCGAGCGGAGCAACTTCAGGACGGGGGAGGAGAGTTCGGGGATCTCGGCGAAGACCTCGGCGACCGCGTCGAACCAGGCGCTGCCGCCCGCGCTGACCACGATCTCGTCCAGGCCGGTGAAGCGCCCGCCCTTGTCGAAGTCGGCGGCGAGGGCGACCAGCCGTCGCAGCCACGCCGTCACCCGCTCGGTGTCGGCCTTCGGCACCTCGCCCTCGTAGCCCGCGACACCGACCAGACGCAGGGTGCGGGTGCCCGCCACCGCGTCCGCGACCGCCGCGCACTCCGCCTCCGACCGCACCCCGGTCCGGGCGCCCTCACCGGCGGCGAGCTCGACGACGACGTCCACCGGCCGCGAGGCGTCCCGCAGGGCGGCGTCCATCAGCTCGACTGCGCGCACGGAGTCGACGTAACAGACGAACCGGAACTCCGGGTCGGCGTCCAGCTCGGCGGCGATCCAGCGCAGGGCCGCCGCGTCGACCAGCTCGTTGGCGAGGAACACACGCCGGGTGCCGAACGCCCGCGCCACCCGCACCTGATGCGGCACGGCCAGCGTGATGCCCCACGCCCCGTGCTCGATCTGCCGCTGGAACAGCTGCGGTGCCATCGAGGTCTTGCCGTGCGGCGCGAACGCCAGGCCGTGCCGGGCCGCGTACGTCTCCATCAGCCTCAGGTTGTGCTCCAGCCGCTCGGCGGACAGCGCGAGCACGGGCGTGGCGAAGCCGCCGGTGAACAGGTTGCGACGCTGTCCGGCCAGCTCGGCGACGGTCAGGCCGTCGGCGTCCGGCGGGAGGCCCTTGAAGCGGTGATCGACGCGCTCGGCGGCGAGCCGGGCGAGGGACTGGGCGGAGTCGGCCGTCATGGAGCCTCCCTGATCTGCGGTGTTGCAGTAGATGCAACATCCATTGCGTATGTCGCTGACCGCTGTCTAACATCTCGGCCACCGCCGGTCAATGAAACCGCCCCCCACCGACCTCGCCGAGGAGCTACGAGCATCGTGACCCCCACCGGACCCCGCGACGCCCCCGATGTCGTGGACGTCGTCGCGCTCGGCGAGTCCATGGTCACGTTCCTGCCCTCCCGGCCGGGACGCCTCGCCGACGTGCCGTCCTTCGCGCGGGGCATCGGCGGGGCGGAGTCGAACGTGGCCTGCGTACTGGCGACGGCGGGGCACTCCGCGCGGTGGGTCAGCAGGGTGGGGGCCGACCCGTTCGGCGATCATCTGGTGGAGGCGATCGGCGGGTACGGGGTCGACGTGGCGCACGTCCGGCGCGACCCCGACCGCCCCACCGGCATCTACTTCCGCACCGCCGGGGACCGGGCCGGCGACACCCACGAGGTGGCGTACTACCGGGCCGGTTCCGCGGCCTCCGCCATGAGCGCGACCGATCCTGACCCGGCGGCGGTGCGCGCCGGGCGCGTGCTGCACCTGTCCGGCATCACTGCGGCGCTCTCCGGAACCTGCCTCGACCTGATGCGCGAGCTGACCACCCGCCGCCCCGGCCGCCCGCTCGTCTCCTTCGACGTCAACCACCGCCCCGGCCTGTGGCGCGGCGCGGACGCCCCCGAGGTGCTGCGCGACCTCGCCCGCGGCGCCGACCTCGTGTTCGTCGGGCAGGACGAGGCGTGGGGACTGCACAGCGCCGAAGCCGTCCGCGCCGCCCTTCCCGAACCCGAGGTGCTGGTCGTCAAGCAGGGCGCCGCCGGAGCCACCGTCTTCCACGAGCGGGACGTCACCTTCGTCCCCGCGCCCCGCGTCGACGTCGTCGCCGCCGTCGGTGCCGGGGACGCCTTCGCCGCCGGGTTCCTCTCCGCCACCCTGCGCGGACTGCCCGTGCGGCAGCGGCTGCGGCACGGGCACCTGATGGCCGCCGCCGCGCTGACCGTGCCCGGCGACCTCGCGACCCCGCCCGCCCGCGACCACGCCGACCGCCTCGCCGCCCTGGACGACGGCACATGGGGGAGACTGCGACTCGGCCCGGGCTGGACCGAGGGGACACAGCGGGCCGACGAGGAGGTACGTACGTCATGAGCCAGACCGTCGACCGCGCGCTCAGCATCCTGCCGCTGCTCGCCGAGGGACCCGCCGACCTGGGGCAGGTCGCCGACCGCCTCGGCGTCCACAAGTCCACGGCCCTGCGCCTGCTGCGCACCCTCCACGAGCACGGCCTCGTCTACCGCCAGTCCGACCAGCGCTACCGCCTCGGAGCCCGGCTCTTCGCCCTCGCCCAGGAGGCGATGGAGAACCTCGACGTCCGCGAGATCGCCCACCCCCACCTGGTCCGCCTCAACGAGGCCTGCGGGCACACCGTGCACCTCGCCGTGTACGAGGAGAACGAGGTCCTCTACATCGACAAGGTCGACAGCCGCTACCCGGTGCGGATGTACTCCCGCATCGGCAAGCCCGTCGCCATCACCGTCGCCGCGGTCGCCAAGCTGCTGCTGGCCGACCTGCCCGAGCAGGAGCGGCGCGCGGTCGCGGAGAAGCTCGACTACCCCGCCTACACGTCCCGTTCGACCCCCGGCGCGAGCGCGTTCCTGCGCGAGCTGGAGAAGGTGCGCGAACAGGGCTGGGCCACCGACCTCGGCGGCCACGAGGAGTCCATCAACTGCGTCGCGGCGCCCATCCGCGGCGCCGACGGCCGGGTCGTCGCCGCGATGTCGGTCTCCGCGCCGAACGTCGTCGTCACCGCCGACGAACTCCTCACCCTCCTGCCGCTGGTGCGCCGCACGGCGGACGCCATCAGCGGGGAGTACTCCGGCAGATCACCAGTGAAGGGCACCGTATGACGGACAAGACCGCACTCACCCCGAAGACCCACACCACCCCGCCGGCGAAGTTCTCCCACGGTGTGAAGAAGGGCAACATCCTCCAGGTCGCCGGCCAGGTCGGCTTCCTGCCCGCCGAGGAGGGCAAGGCCCCCACGCCCGCCGGGCCGACCCTGCGCGAGCAGACCCTCCAGACCCTCGCCAACGTCAAGGCCGTCCTGGAGGAGGGCGGCGCCTCCTGGGACGACGTGATGATGATCCGCGTCTACCTGACGGACGTGGCCCACTTCGCCGAGATGAACGAGATCTACAACGCGTACTTCGAGGAGCAGGGCCTGACCCAGCCGCCCGCCGCGCGCACGACGGTCTACGTCGGCCTGCCCGCGGGTCTCCTCATCGAGATCGACGCGCTGGCCGTCCTCGGCTGACCCACCCCCGCACCCGCACGTCCGTGAGGCGCGGCGCCCCGATGCGCCGCGCCGCGCTCCCCCCTGCCCAGAAGCCGTATGCCTTTACGCAGAGGACCCCCGCATGTCCCATCCGCTCGCCGCGTCCGCCCCCGCCGAAGCCCCGCCGCACACCGGAGGACTGCTCCTCCTCGTCGACGGCACCGCCGGACTCCTGCTCACCGCCGCGCTCGGCATCGCGCTGCTGCTCCTGCTCATCATCAGGCTGAGACTCCAGCCCTTCGTCGCCCTGCTGGCGGTCTCCATAGCCGTCGGCCTCGCCGCCGGTCTCTCGGTCACCGAACTCTTCGGCACGGTCCAGAGGTCGGACGCCGTCTCCACCATCGAATCCGGCATGGGCGGCATCCTCGGCCATGTCGCCATCATCATCGGCCTGGGCACCATGCTCGGCGCGATCCTCGAAGTCAGCGGCGGGGCCGAGGTCCTGGCGGGCCGTCTGCTCGGCCTGTTCGGGGAGAAGCGCGCACCCCTCGCCATGGGCCTGACCGGCCTGATCTTCGGCATCCCGGTCTTCTTCGACGTCGGCATCTTCGTCCTCGCCCCGATCGTCTACGCCGCGGCCAAGCGGTCGGGCAAGTCGATCCTGCTGTACTGCCTGCCGCTCCTCGCGGGCCTGTCCGTCACGCACGCCTTCCTGCCGCCCCACCCCGGCCCGGTCGCCGCCGCCGGTCTGCTCCACGTCGACCTCGGCTGGGTCATCCTCATGGGCGTCGTCTGCGGCCTGCCCGCGGTCCTGGCCGCCTGGGGCTACGCCGCGTGGATCGGCCGCCGCATCTTCGTCCCCGTGCCGCAGGACATGGTCGAGGCGGCGGAGGAGGCCAGGCAGGCCGTCGTCGACGAGCAGCGGGCCGCCGGGGTCGCGCCCAGCGAGCAGCCGGTCTCCCTCGGCACGGTCCTCGGCATCATCGGCACGCCCCTGGTGCTCATCCTCGCCGCGACGTTCTCCTCGATCGCCCTGGACCCTCCCCCAAGCTCTCCGACAGGCTCCGAGCAGGGGGTACCCCCATCACTCCGCTCGGTGATCGAGTTCTTCGGCAACCCGTTCGTGGCGCTGACGATCGCCCTGTTCCTCGCGTACTACCTGCTGGGCATCCGCCGCGGCTGGTCCCGCAAGTCCCTGGAGAGGGTGTCGACCGCATCCCTCAAGCCGGTCGGCAACATCCTGCTGGTGGTCGGCGCGGGCGGCGTCTTCGGCGCCGTCCTCAAGGCCAGCGGCGTCGCCCAGGCCCTGTCGGACACGTTCAACGGCGTGGGCCTCCCGGTGCTCGTCCTGTCCTACCTGATCTCCGTCGTCCTGCGCGTGGCCCAGGGCTCGGCGACGGTCGCGATCGTCACCACGGCGGGCATCGTGGCGCCCCTGCTCTCCGAGGGCGACCACTCCCAGGCGTTCGTCGCCCTGGTCATCATGGCCATCTCGGCCGGTTCCATTTTCGCCTCGCACGTCAACGACGGCGGCTTCTGGATGGTGGCGAAGTACTTCGGCATCAGCGAGCGGGACACGCTCAAGACCTGGACCGTGCTGGAGAGCGTGCTGTCGGTGGCGGGGTTCGCGGTGGCGGCGGTGCTCAGCCTGTTCGTGTAGACGGCCGAATCTTGTAGGCGTCTGATAACGAAGTCGGGGTCGACTGTGTGCCGCACAGGTTTGTCGACCATACTGCTGCGCTGTGGAGCAGCGCATAGGTTCGAGCAGCCAGCCCCTGGAAGGCGCCGGGTTCGACCCGGCCTTCGTTCCCGGGCTCACGTCACCCGTGTCCGGACGGACGGAGGAGGACGCGCCCGAGAAGGAGCCCGAGGTCGCGGACGCCGAGGCGGCCGAGGAGGCCGCCGACGAGCCGGAGGACACGGCCGAGGCGGCCCCCTCCGAGCAGGAGGAGGACACCGAAGCCGTCGACGGCCCCGTCTTCGAGGCGTCCGACCGCCGCGCCAGGCTGGTCGCCGACCACCGGGGCGTACGACTGTGCCTGGACGACCAGGAGTGCGAGTTCCGCTGGGACGAGATCGGCGCGGTGGAGACGGAGACGGCCCGCTTCGGCAAGCGGTACACCGTCACTGTCCACACCCCTGACCGGCGTTGGTACCCGATCGAGATCGAGGCGCCGGCCAGGAGCCACTTCAAGGTGTGGGACGAGCAGCTGGACGCCGTCCTCGACGCCTACTTCGAGGACGGCGAACCCGAGGCGGGCGAGGAACCGCGCGCCTAACCGCAGTACTGGCTCTCCTTGCCGATCGACCGGTACATGCAGTCCGCGTTCTCCAGCAGTTGCAGCACCGCATCGCGGTTACGGGAGGTCTCCCGCTCGATCACCTCGTCGGGCGGGTAGAACCCGCCTCCGCCGGAGCGGGGGTACATCTCGAAGGTGTACGCGAAGATCTTGTGCGCGCCCCAGAGGTAGTCGTCGATCGACCCGTCCGTGATGTACAGGTCGCTGGACTGCTCGGCCGTGTAGCCGTTGCTCGCGGCCATCTTCCGGCCGACCGCCTTGAACGCGGCGTTGTCGTCCGCGGTCATCCCCGTCGCCGTGTCGGAGTACGTGTAGCCGAACGGCCACAGCACCAGCTCGCTGTAGGTGTGGAAGTCGACGCCGGCCTTGATCTGCTGTGTGCCGCCGACGACCCGGCTGCGCACGAAGTCCGCCACGACCTTCACCTCGGGCGCGGACTCGGCCGACGGTCCCCGGTAGGTCTCCGACGACGTGGAGCCCGAGGAGCCGCCGCAGCAGCCCCAGCGGTAGTTCCAGTTGCGGTTCAGGTCCGTACCGACGTATGAGGAACCGGAGTTGGGCTGCCGGTTCTTGCGCCAGGAGCGGTACGAGCCGGTGGCGATGTCGTACTCGCCGCCGTCGGGGTTGATGTCCGGGACGATCCAGATCTCACGGTTGTTCACCATGCTCGTGACGCGTGAGTCGGAGCCGTAGCCGGAGGTCAGCTCGCGCAGCAGGTAGAGCGCCATCTCGACGGTCAGGTGCTCGCGGGCGTGCTGGTGGTGCGTGAACAGCACCTCGGGCTCGGACTCGTCGGAGGCCACGTTGTCGCTGATCTTGACGGCGACGATGTTCCGGCCCTGGTACGACTTGCCGATCACGCGCTGGCTCGCGATGGACGGGTTGGCCGCCACGATCGCGTTGATCTCGCTCGTCATCTCCGCGTAGTTGTGGTACTTCGAGTCGCCCGAGGGGAAGTCGAAGAGCCGGAGGCCGTCCTCTCCCGCGGAGCGGTCGGGGACCGCGCCGAGCCGGGTGACCTCGTAGCCCAGCGCGCGCAGCTTCTTGATCTGGTCCGCGCGGCCGGAGACCACGACCCCGTGGCCGTGCACCTCGTCGACGGTCACGCCGGTGCGCTGAAGTGCCGTGCGGTCCTTGGCCGTCGAGTGCAGATGGACCTCGTACTGCCGGATGTCGTCGGCCGAAGCGGCCGTCCTGCGGGCGCCGTCGGCGCTGGCGTCGGTCGTGGTCGCGGACAGGGGCGCCGCGAGCGCGAGGGCGAGGAGGCCGGCGAGGGCGGCGGTGCGTCTGCCGGTGCGGGCACCGGATCCTCGGATGCGAAGTCGCATGAAATCTCCTTGTGGGAGGTGGGGTTGCTCCGTGCGACGTACGTGGTGCGGGTGGCGCACATCGTTCTGCCAATGGCATGAGCAGGTCAAGACCGAAAGCAGCCGCGCAGTGTACGCGCGCCGCTCCGACGCTGAGGGGTCCCGGCGGAAGTGCACCCGCAGGGGTGGCTCCGGCGTGCATATATGTACGGAACGGGAGAAGGTGTGGGTCCGCGTAAGGGGAGCCGGAGTGTCCGGATCCCCCGGACCACACCCCCTCAGAGGACTGGCTGATCATGGGCGGATCAGCGCCACGACGGGACCACCATCTGCCGGCCGAGACGACCAGCTTCGTCGACCGGCGTGGCGAACTGACCCTGGGCCGCGAGCTGCTGGCCCACGCACGGCTGGTGACGCTCACCGGGCCCGGCGGCGTCGGCAAGACCCGGCTCGCCGGGCGCATCGCGGCCCGGGTGCGGCGGGCCTTCCCGGACGGCGTGCGTTTCGTGCACCTGTCCGGACTGCACGACCCGGCCCTCGTCCCGCTCGCCGCCGCCGACGCGCTCGGGCTCCACGACCGGTCCAGCCGGCCGACCCTGGACGTGCTCGTCGAGCAGGTACGGGACCGGCGGCTGCTCCTCGTCGTCGACAACTGCGAGCATCTGGCGGGCGCGTGCGCCCGACTCGCGGGCGCCCTGCTGCACGTCACCGAGGGCGTGCGGATCCTCGCCACCAGCCGGCACCGCCTCGGTCTCACCGAGGAACACCTGCTGGAGGTACGGCCGTTGCCGGTGCCCGACCCGGACGGCGACCTGTCCGCCGCCGAGGGCTACCCCGCGCTCACCCTCTTCGCCGACCGGGCCGCCGCCGTCGTCCCCGGCTTCCGGCTCACCGCCGCCAACCGGGCCTCCGTCGCCCGCCTGTGCCACCGCCTGGACGGACTGCCCCTCGCCATCGAACTGGCCGCTGTCCGCATGCGCGTCCTGGACGTCGACCAGATCCTTCAGCGCCTCGACGACCGCTACCGCTTCCTCACCACCGGCAGCCCCACCGCCCTGCCCCGCCACCAGACCCTGCGGGCGGCCGTCTCCTGGAGCCACGACCTGTGCACCGCCACCGAGCAGACGGTGTGGGCCCGGCTGTCGGTGCTCGCGGGCAGCTTCGACCTGGAGACGGCGGAAGCGGTGTGCGCGGACGGCACGAACAGCACCGAGCACCCGGCGAGCGGGGAGCGCCCCGCCCACCAGGGGGCCCGGACCGAGTCCCCCACCCGGCCCCCGAACAACTCCGGCACGCACACGCCGTTCGGGGCGGCGGCCCCGGCGGTCGCCACCCAGTCCGCGGCGGCGCCCCCCGGGGCCGCCGCCCCGGCCCTGCGTACCGAGGACGTGCTGGAAGCCGTCGCCGGGCTCGTCGACAAGTCCGTGCTGTGCCGGGAGTCCGGGCCCGGCGGGGTGCGTTACCGGATGCTCGACACCCTGCGGCAGTACGGACTGGAGCGGCTGCGGCGGGGCGCGGGGGAGGAGGAGGCCGCCCGGCGGCGGCAGCGGGACTGGACGGCGCGGCGGGCCGAGGCCTGTGAGCGCGGCTGGTTCGGGCCCGGGCAGCCCGAGACCGCCGCCCGGCTGCGCGCCGACCGGGACAATCTGCGCGCCGCCCTCGACTTCAGCCTCAGCACCCCCGGCGAGGCCCTCGCCGGGCTGCGCCTGGCCGGCACGCTCTGGTTCCACTGGCACGCCTGCGGGGCCGCCCGTGAGGGCCTGTACTGGCTCGACCGGGCCCTGACCGCCGCCCCCGGACCGACCCGGGAGCGGGCCCGCGGCCTCTGGGTCGCCGGGCTGCTGGCCGCCGCCACCCGGGACTTCCCCCGGGGCCGACGCCACGCGGAGGACGCCCTCGCCCTCGCCCGCGCGCTCGGCGACCCGGCCGAGGCCGCCCACGCCGAGTACGTCATCGGCGTGATCCGGCTGTTCGGCGACGACCTGCCCGGGGCGCTGGAGCACTTCGAGGCCACCGTCGCCCGCGGTCCCGTCCCCGGACAGCACCTCAGCCTCTTCGGCCTCGACCAGGTCGAACTCGCCTGCGCACTGGGCTTCCTGGGCGAGGCCGAGCGGGCCGTCGAGGTCTGCGAGCGGACCCTGCGACTGTGCGAGCGGCACGGCGAGCAATGGGTGCGGTCCTATGTGCTGCGGATGCTCGCCCTCGCGCACACCGTGCGCGGCGACCGGCCCCGGGCCGAACGGCACGCCCGCGAGGCCCTGCGGCTCAAACTCGCCGTCCACGACGTCACCGGCATCGCCCTCACCCTCGACCTGCTCGCGTCCATCGCGGCCGGACGCGACGCCCACCAGCACGCCGCCCTGCTGCTGGGCGGCGCCGACCGCGTCTGGGCCGACATCGACACCGGCCGCTGGGGCGCCCACACCCTCAACTCCGTCCGCAGGGACAGCGAGGAGCGGGCGGCCCGGGCCCTGGGGCGCGAAGGGTTCGAGCGGGCCCACCGGCGGGGCGGGGCGCTCGGCCTCACGGAGCTGGTGGGCCATGCCCTCCAGGAGACGGGCCGGCCCCCCACCGAACCCGCCCTCCCGGCGTCGCACGACGACACCGCGGTCCGGCTGACCCGCCGCGAGACCGAGGTCGCCCGGCTCGTCGCCGAGGGGCTCGCCAACCAGCAGATCGCCGACCGCCTGGTGATCGCCCGCCGCACCGCCGAAGGCCATGTGGAACGCATCCTCAGCAAGCTCGGCTTCAGCAACCGCACCCAGATCGCCGCCTGGGTGACGGCACAGCGCTGACCGGCCCGACCCGCCCCCGCACCCCCGTCCGCACCCACCCGAGGGGATCATGTGACCACCGCAGCACACAGCCCGTTCGACCACCGCATGGCCGTCTTCGACTCCGACGACGGCTTCCTGGCCGCCGCCCTGCCCTTCCTCGGCGAAGGACTCGGCGCCTGCGGGGAACCCCCGCCGGTGGCCATCGCCTCCCCGCGCAACCTGGACCTCCTGCGGGACGCCCTCGGCGGTGACGCCGACGACGTCATCCGCATCCCGCACACCGACTGGTACACGGGGTCCGCGGCCAACGCCGTCGCCCGGGCCGCCGCGTACCTCACCGCGCACGCCGGTCCCGGCGGGAGGATCCACCTCGTCATGGAACCCGTCTGGAGCGGCCGCGCCGGCCGCTCGGCCCGCGAGACCACCGAGTGGATCCGCTACGAGGCCCTCGCCAACCTCCTCTTCGCGCCCATGGCCACGACCGCCCTGTGCGCCTACGACACCCGCACCGCCGGGCCCGCCGTCGTCGCCGCGGCCCGCCGCACCCACCCCGACACGGAGGTGTACCAGGACCCGCTGCGCCTCGCCGCCGAACTCGACGCCGTACCCCTGCCGTTGCCCCCGGCCGATGTACGTCGCCTGGAGGAGCCGCACGCCGCGGCCGTGCAGAGCTGGGCGGCGGGCCGGGGGCTGCCCGCCGCCGACGCCGAGCTGTTCGGCGCCGCCGTGGCGGAGACCGCCGCGGCCCTCGCGCCCCTGGGCGGCGACACCCTGCTGTGGGGCGAGGCGCCCGCCTGCGTCTGCGAACTGCGCTCGTCCCGCCGTCTCGACGACCCGCTCGCCGGTTTCGTCCCGCCGCCCGCCGCGGACCCGGAACCGGGCCCGGGACTGTGGTACGCGCGTCAGGTCTGCGCGTACGTGGACATCCGCGACGACGCCGAGGGGGCGACGGTCCGTCTCCAGTACGCCTGACCCCCCACCCGGACCCCTCACCTGCGCGAGCAGGTAGGGAATCGGGTAGTCCTCCCCCTGTGCCGGACCGCCCCCGCGGATCACCCTGGACGCATGCTGCAACTTTCCGGGCGGCACCTCCCGGACCCCGACGCCCACTACGGACCGTTCCCGCAACCACCCCTGGGAGCAGGTCATCTGAGTGTCGAGTACGCACCGCGGCTCTCCGCCGTCCGCGAGGCACGCGCGGAGGTCCGCAGGCAGTTGGAGGGATGGGGGTTGGCCGAGCGCGGCGAGGTCGCGGACGTGGCCGAACTGCTCGTCGGTGAACTGGCCACCAACGCCCTGGTGCACGCCGGGAGCCGCTTCCGGCTCACGCTCTTCGCCGCACATGGCGTCCTGCGCTGCGAGGTCGCGGACACCGAACGCCGTGTGCCGCGGGTGCTGGACGCGGGCACCGGGGAGAGCGGCCGTGGGATGTTCCTGGTGGACGCGCTCGCCCAGCGCTGGGGCTGCCACCGGGACGGGTCGGGCAAGACCGTGTGGTTCGAGCTCGGCACGTGCGGATCGGACGGCTGCGGTCGGCGACAGCCGTGACGCTCCGCCGGGTTCGGCCGTCCCCGGGGGCTCGCCCGTCCGCCGGGGGGCCGTTCCCGTCCGCCGGGGGCCGGAGGCGCGCTTCCCCGTGGACCTCCGGGGTCGGCCCGCTCGTGCCCTCTTGTCGGCCCGGGCTCTTTGCGGTTTCTTGATCTGCATGGCGGACACCACGGAAAACACCACGGAGAACGAAGCCCACCACCCTCCCCGGCCCCGGAAAGCGAGCTGGAAGTACATCGGCCCAGGCATCGTCGTCGCGGCGACCGGTGTCGGCGCCGGTGACCTGGTCGCCACCCTCATCGCTGGCAGCAACTTCGGCTACACCCTCCTGTGGGCCGCGATCATCGGCTGCCTGGTGAAGATCTCCCTGGCCGAGGCGGCCGGCCGCTGGCATCTGTCCACCGGCCGCACCCTCTTCGACGGCTGGGCGAGCCTCGGCCGCTGGACCACCTGGTTCTTCGCGGTCTACGTCGTGGTCTGGGGCTTCGTCTACGGCGCCGCGGCCATGTCGTCGAGCGCGCTGCCGCTCCAGGCGCTGTTCCCGGACGTGATGGACCTCAAGTGGTGGGGCATCGTCTGCGGCCTGGTCGGGCTGGTCTTCGTCTGGTTCAACAAGTACGCGGTGTTCGAGAAGGTCATGACCGTCCTGGTGGGCGTCATGTTCGTGGTGACGGTGTACCTGGCGATCCGGGTCACGCCGAACATCCCCGACGCCTTCGCCGGGCTCCTTCCGGTGCTGCCGGACGAGAAGGACTCGATCCTCAACACGCTGGGCCTGATCGGCGGGGTGGGCGGCACCATCACGCTCGCCGCGTACGGCTACTGGGTCAACGCCAAGGGCTGGACCGACACCGGCTGGATGAAGGTCATGCGGCTGGACAACCGCGTCGCCTACGCCACCACCGGCATCTTCGTCATCGCCATGCTGTTCGTCGGCGCGGAGCTGCTGCACTCGGCGAACGTCGCGATCGCCAGCGGTGACAAGGGCCTGGTCCAGCTGGGCGACATCCTGGAGGAGGAGTACGGCTCGGCGACGGCGAAGTTCTTCCTGATCGGCTTCTTCGCCACGTCCTTCACCTCGCTGATCGGCGTCTGGCACGGCGTGAGCCTGATGTTCGCCGACTTCGTGGCCCGCCTGTCGGGCAGGGGCCAGGCCAAGGGCGAGGAGGTCGCCTCGGGCACCCGTGAGCGCTCCTGGCCGTTCCGCGCCTATCTGCTGTGGCTGACCTTCCCGCCGATGATCCTGCTCTTCGAGGGCCAGCCCTTCCGCCTGATCATCATCTACGGCGTCCTCGGCGCGGCGTTCCTGCCCTTCCTCGCCGCCACCCTGATCTGGCTCCTCAACTCCTCCCGCACACCCCGCGAGTGGCGCAACGGCCCCCTCAGCAACGCGATGCTCGCCGTCGCGGGCCTGCTGTTCCTCATCCTGTGCGTGAAGCAGATCTGGGACCAGCCGTGGGGGGAGTTCTTCTAGGGGAGGGGGCAGGGAGAATGGCCGGATGACCCAGCAGCCCCCACCACCCGGCCCCGGCTTCGGCCCGCCCCCGCCGCAGTACGCGCCGACGCCGCCCGCGCCGCCCCCGTACGTGGCCCCGCAGCAGCCGCCGTACGCCCAGCCGCCGTACGCACAGGCTCCGCAGCAGCCGCCGTACGCCCAGGCTCCGCCGCAGCCGGCGGCGGAGGGCCCGGACTTCCTGGCCGTGGACAAGCGCAACGCGGTCGTCGTCGACGCGTCGGGCGTCGCCTTCGAGTCGTCCGGTCTGTCGATCGAGTTCCGCTGGCCCGAGATCCGCAGCGTCCACTACCAGGCGAGCCCGAGCGGCAAGGCGCTGATGGTCGCCGTGATCCACATGGACGGCCGGTTCTTCGAGTGTGTGGTGGAGGCCAAGCCCAGGTCGCGGCTCCAGGAGTGGTTCCCGCAGCTGGCCTGGGTGCTCGGCCACTACCGTCCGGCGGGATAGGGGCTGTTACGGCAGCCCGTGCACATGCGGCCCCACCGTGCCGGACCACGCGTTGCCCGCCGTCGCGTCCCAGTTGGTCGACCACGTCATCGCGCCGCGCAGGCCGGGGTAGGTCCGCGGCGGCGTGAAGGTGCCGCAGTGGGTGCCCCTGGTCAGGCAGTCCAGGGCGTTGTTCACCACGGTCGGGGAGACGTAACCGCTGCCCGCGCCCCGGGTGGAGGCCGGGAGGCCGAGGCCCACCTGGGACGGGGCGAGGCCGTTCTCCAGCTGGATGCAGGCCAGCGCCGTGAGGAAGTCGACCGAGCCCTGGCTGTAGACCTTGCCGTCGCAGCCGAGCATCGAACCGCTGTTGTAGTACTGCATGTTGACGACCGTGAGGATGTCCTTCACGTTCAGTGCGGTGCGGAAGTACCCGCCCGACGTCGACTGCATGTCGATGGTCTGCGGAGCCATCGTGAGGACGAGCGACGGGCCCGCCTTCGCCGACAGCGCGCGCAGGGCCTGCGTCATGTAGGTGGCGTTCAGGCCGTTCTCCAGGTCGATGTCGACGCCGTCGAAGCCGTACGTCTGCATCACGGAGTACACGCTGTTCGCGAAGTTGGCCGCCGACGTCGCGTCGTTGACCGACACCGTGCCGCGCTCGCCGCCCACCGAGATGATGACCTTCTTGCCCGCGGCCTGCTTCGCGCGGATGTCCGCCTTGAACTGGTCGACCGTGTAGCCCTTCAGCCCGGCCGAGTCCAGGGTGAACGACACCGCCCCGGGTGTGCCCGTCGCGTCCGCGAAGGCCACCGCGATGATGTCGTAGGCGGCGGGGACGTCCGAGATGCGCTGCACCGTCGCGCCGTTGTCGAAGTTCTGCCAGTAGCCGGTCAAAGCGTGCGCGGGCAGGGCCGGGCCAGGCCCGTCGGCTTTGTTCGTGGTCGCCGTCACCGCCGTGGACTTCGGTGACTCACCCGCCGCGTTCGTCGCCGTGACCTGGAAGGAGTACGAGGTGGAGGCGGCGAGCCCGGTCACCGTCGCCGAGGTGCCGGAGACGGCCGTCACCTTCGTGCCGTCGCGGTAGACGGTGTAACCCGTCGCTCCCGAGACGGTGTTCCAGGCGAGGGAGACCGACGAGGACGTCGTGCCGGACACGGCCAGGCCGCCCGGTGCGGACGGGACCGTGGGGCCCGGGTCCGTGCCGCCGCCCCCGTCGGGGCCGAACACCGACACGTCGTCCGCCTGGTAGGCCGCCTGCCCGTACCAGCCGTGGGTGTACACCGTCACCGAGGTCGTCGACGAGCCGGTCCTGAAGGTCGTCGACAGCTGCTTCCAGGAGGAGGAGTCCGGCGTCCAGGTGGACACGTCCGTGGTGCCGGTGCCCGTCACGCCGAGGTAGGCGTAGCCGCCCCGGACCCAGGCGCCCAGCGTGTAGGTGGAGTCCGGCCGCACCGCCACCGTCTGGGCGCAGCGCGCGTTGTCCTGCCCCGACGGGGTCGCCCGCAGCGCGGCCGATCCGGAGTGCACCGGGGAGGAGACCGTCGTGCCGCTGCCCGCCGAGCAGGTCCAGTCGCTCAGGCCCGCCTCGAAGCCGGCGTTCCTGGCGTTGTTGACGTCGGCGGCCGAGGCCTGGCCGACGGTCGTGACAGTGAGGGCCAGGGCAGCCGTGAGGGCGCCCGACCACAGCCGCAGGGATCGTCTGTGTCTGGACATGACAAGAAAATGGTCCAGACCAGAGGTGTGTCAAGAGGTCCAGACCAACCTGTCGAGCAGCAGTCCCACCGCGCAGCCCGCCAGCAGCACACCCAGGGACATCCACAAGGCCGCGCCCGCCGGGTCCAGCACGTCCGGCCGCAGGGTCAGCAGCAGCACCTGGGCCGCCGCCGGAGCCGCGCACGCCGCCACCAGGTGACGCACCGGCATCTCCCGCCACGGCTGCGGGTGCACCCGCGCCGCCGCCCAGGTGGCCAGCACGACACAGACGAGGTTGGGCAGGTGCACCAGCGCCAGCGCGGCCCCGAACGAGCCGACGCCCTCCGGGCCGACCAGCGGATCGTGGACCAGCGTCATCTGGACGTACTCGGTGACGACGAGCACGACGATGCCGACGGCCCAGCAACGCACGAGAGTCATCGACCACCCCCGGTGATCTCGAAGAAGAGCAGGATCGCGAAACCGGCCGCGGCCATGCCGCACCCCGAGACCAGGGCCAGTGCCTGGAGCACCGGGGACCAGCTGCCCCGGCCCGCCACCGTCGCCGTGCCCGCGGGGTCGCGCGGGTCGTAGGTGACCATGACCGCGCTGCCCCGCGTCGTCGACCAGCCCGCCAGGTCCTCGAACTCGACCCGCGCGCCGTCGGCCGTACGGAAGGCGAAGAAGTGCCGCCGGGCGTCGGAGCGCTGGTACGGCTCCGTCTCCACCCGGACGCACTCACCCCGCGCCCGGACGCCACGCCGCAGCACCCGCGTCACGGTCACCAGCCGGCGCGCGTACCTCCACGCCAGAGCGCCGAACAGGGCGACGAGCGACCCGAGCACGACGTAGCCGGCCCCCGGCACCTCCACGGCTAGTGCACCTCGACCGAGTCGATGATCCGGTCGAGGTCCCCGTCCGGCAGGGCACCTCGTGCGGCGTCGATCCGGATCGCGAAGGCGGTGTCGCCGGAGTCCAGCCCGGCCAGGATGACGCCCTCGACCGGGGTGCCCTTGGCCGGACCGCCGTCCTCGCCGATCGCCTCGAACGAGAAGTCGATCCGCTTCGCCTCGTCCGTGCCGGCCAGCTCCACGTCCTTCTGTCCCTGGACCTTCGCGCCCAGCTGGATGCCCGCCTCGGCGGCGATCGCGGCCTGCTCGGCCGAGTTCGCCTCGGTGAAACCGAGCTGGACGGTGAGGACGGAGACCTTCTTCCCGCCCCGCGTACGCACCGCCGCCGCGGCGTTGTGCTTCCCGCGTTCGGCGGCGCTCTGCTCCTCGAACCCCTTCGGGTAGGACACGTCGACGCCCTTCGTCTTCAGCGTCCCCCAGCCCTCGGGCACGCCGGCCGCGCCGGAGTCGGAACTCCCGCAGCCCGTCAGGGCCACGGCGGTCGTCAGCAGGGCGGCGGCCAGGCAGGCACGGCGGGTCTTCATCGGTGGGGCTCCCGTCTCGTCAGTTCGCACAGTAGCTGTAGGGAAGGTAGGAGCGGCCGTCCCCGCGTGGGGCGCCCAGGAACTGGGCGTCGGTCAGGGTCTCCGCCTTCTTCTCCGTGCTGATCGTCATGCCCAGACTGAGCCCCAGATTCAACTCGAAGCCGTACTCGGCCGCGTTCACCTCGCCCGTGTACGTCATCCGGCTCGACCTGCCCCGGTCGAACATCAGCTGCCCGAAGGGGTCGTCCGCGCCCGGCCGGGCCGTCGGCGCGTGGTCGGCGAACATGTACTGGAAGGGCGTCGCCACCTGCTCGTTGCTGCTGTCGAGCCACTGTTCGGCCACCGCCCGGTCCCGGTCACCGGCCGGGCCGGGGTCGAAGGTGAGGGTGTTGGTGACGACCTCGATGCCGGTCCGCGAGTCGGTGCCCTTCACACCGGCGTTGCCGCCCCGCTTGTCGCCGTCCTTCTTGCCGTTGTCACCGCCGGCCTTGGCGCCGTCCTTCTGGCCGCCCTCCTCCACCGTGCGGGTCATGTCGACGCGGACCAGCTTGCCGGTCTTCTTGTCGTAGGTGACGGTGATGGTGCCCGTCTGCGTCGTGTTCGCCGTGTACTCACCGCTGAGCGGACCCGCCTCGTAGCCCACCTTGGAGCCGTACTCGACGGACGAGGAGTAGGTGTACGACTTGGTGTTCTTGTAGGCGTTGTCCGTCCAGGTCACCTCGGGGGCGTACTTGAAGGAGCCGCCGAGTGCGGCGCTGAGCTTCTTCTCGTCGCCCGCGGAGATCTTCAGGCCCGCCGACGCCGAGGCCTCCAGACCCACCTTGCCGTACGTGATCTTCCGGTTGTCGCCGAGGTGCTCCTTGATGCGGTTCTGGGTGTCCTCCTCGTCCTTGAGGGCGCCCTTGCCGAAGAGGTAGAGGATGCTGTCGCCCAGGCTCGCCTCCGCGCCGCCCGGCATGGTGCGGCGCATCTCGTACATCTGGAGCTTCTCCACGTCGTCCCGGAACCGCTGGGCCTCCTCGGGGCTCTGGAACACCCAGGTGTCGCCGTTGGTGACCTTGATGCCGAGCCCCAGCTCCACCTTGTCGGCGCCGAAGCGGCCCACCTTCATGCCCGGCTTGAAGTCCTTCTTGGCGGCGACCGACGCGGCGTCCGTGAAGGTCAGATAGACCAGCTGGTCGCTGTCGTCGACCTTGCCGTCCCCGTTCACGTCCGTCCTCGCCTTCAGACGCTGCTCCTGGAAGCCGTACTCCTTGCCGATCTCCCAGAAAAGGATCTTCGCCTTGGATCCCGCCTTGTCGGTGACCGAGGAGACCTGGCACAGCGCCGGCTCGAAGTCGGCGTCGGTGAGCGGCCGGTCCTGGCCGGTGCCGCCCGACCCGCAGTCACCGCCCCCGGCGACCCGGCAGACCTGCGCGGCGATCCTGTCGTAGAGCAGCTGCCCGACCCCGGTGGCCGACACCGCCAGCACGATCGCCGCGCTGACCACGACCATCCCCAGGTACTCGGTGCCGGTCGCCCCGCGGTCGTCGAAGACCGGTCTGCGTCCGTACGTCCGTATGCCACCCCCGTCGGCCATACGGCACCCCTCCTCGCGGCCAACCACCTCTGTGTGGACCGCGAGCGTAAGGAGGCGCCACCGCCCGGGGCGTGGGCCTCAGGACCCAAACGAAGGCCCACCGTCAACTCCGGACCCACTGGGACCACCGACCGGGACCCACTGCGACCACCGGCCCGAACCCACCGGGACCGCCGCCCGAACACCGGCCGGACACCGTCGGCGACCGGCAAGATGCTCAACCTGCCCCGTTTTGACGCCTCTTGTGCAACGACAGTTGCTATCCAGCTACACAAACGCTGTTCTCCGGCCACAGAGCCGTGGATACAGTGCTGAGGTAGTCACGCAGTGAAGTCGACACGGTGCGCCGGAGTGACACCCGGCGCTCCGACGGGCATGGGGAAACGGGGAGCTGCGCGTGCCAACTGCCATTGCCGTGACCAGCGCCGACATGGCGCTGCCGCCACAGGACGAACGGACCCTGCCCGCCGTCGTGCTCCGGGACATCGACAGCCGTCCGCTGGAGCAGGCACTCGCGGAGATGCAGGCCCTGGTCGAGCATCACGGCCATGTCATCGTGGTCTGCTCACCGGCCGCGCCCACCGCGGTGCAGCGACGGCTGCACACCCTGCGCGCCCTCATGGAGAGCGACCGCATCGCGCTGTTCCGGCCCGATCTGCCACCGCTCGGACTCGCCGTCCTGGCCCGGCAGTTACGGCAACTCGCCTCCTGCGACATCAGCCCCGGCGTGCTCGCCTCGGCCGGCCGGCTGCTCGTCCACTACATCCACGCCGGCGCGCTGCTGAACTCGGTCACCCGGCTCGACCGCGTCCCCGTCGGCCTGAAGTCGCACGCCAAGTCCTGGGTGCCGGGCAGCCAGTTCGCCGTCCTCGCCCACCCCGAGCCGCACCTCGTCAGGATCACCCCCGAAGCGTCCCTGCCCGGCCCCGAGTTCGGCACCTGGATGCTGGTCGCCAAGGGGCAGCTCCCCTCCGACTGGGTCACGGGCACCCTCGCCCCCTCCTGGAAGGCGCAGGGACTGCGCGAGGTCCCGCTCCCGGCCGAGTCACCCGGCTGGTGGGGCACCGGCAAGCTCGTCGAGTTCTGCAGCTACCTGCCCGACCTGTCCGTCCTCTATCAGCTGGTCACGTCCGTCCGGCGCGGCCAGTGCCACTGGTGCGGCATCGACGTCATCGGCGACCGCTGCGTGTTCTGCTCGGCCATGCCACCCGTCCACGACGGCCCGCCCCGCAAGCAGCTCGAGAACCGGACGGCCGTCGGGTGAGGCCTGACCCCGCCCATCAGCACTGCTCCGATCCGGCTCGACCGATATCCCCAACGAGGTTGTACGGTTCATGAACTCCCGTCAGCGCCGCGGCGTGATTCTCCTGCTCCTGTCGGTGGTCTGCGCCCTCGGCGCCTTCGCCGGCGTGCTCTCCGTCATCAGTGACGTGAAGTCGAAGGTCGGCCCCGAGGTCACCGCCTACCGGCTCAAAACCGAGGTGCCGCCCTACACCACCCTCACCACGGGCCAGTTCGAGAAGATCAAGATGCCCGAACGGTGGCTGTCCGACAACGCGGTCACCGACCTGCGGGAGATCCAGGGCAAGATCGCCGTCACCACGCTGCGCGCGGGCTCCCTGCTCCAGTCCGACATGATCGTGCGCCAGCCGGCCCTCCAGCCCGGTCAGCAGGAGGTCGCCATCATGATCGACTCTGCCACCGGTGTGGCCGGAAAGATCACGCCCGGTGCCTCGGTCAACGTCTACGCCACCTTCGAGGGCGCACGCGAGGGCGACCCCGACCAGTCGAAGATCATCGTCACCAACGCCAAGGTCCTCGACGTCGGCGAACTCACCGCGCTCAAGCCCGACGAGGGCAACCGCACCCAGCAGCCCACCGACGCCGTACCGATCACGTTCGCACTGTCCGCCCTCGACGCCCAGCGCATCACCTACGCCGAGTCGTTCGCCAAGCGGGTCCGGCTCGCCCTCGTCGCGCCCGGCAGCGACACCACCGTCCCCGAGCGGGACCGGACGTACGAACTCGCGAAAGACAAGTGAGAGGCTGCCATGCCCACGAGGATCCTCCCGGCAGTCGGTGACGCGGACGCGGTCCGCTCGGTCACGACACTGCTCAGCCAGCTACCGGACGCCGAGCCCGTCGCCCCGGTGGTCGACTCCACGCAGCTCATCGACACCCTCGCCCGGCTGGCCGCCGAGTCCGTCGACGAGCTGCCCGAGGTCGTGGTCGTGCACGAGCGGATCGGCCCCGTCCCCGCGCTGGAGCTGATCCGCGAAGTGGCCCTGCGCTTCCCGGCCGTCGGCGTCATCCTCGTCACCTCCGACGCGAGCCCCGGCCTCTTCCAGGCCGCCATGGACTACGGCGCTCGCGGCCTGGTCGCCCTCCCGCTCAGCTACGAGGAACTCGCCAGCCGCGTCCAGGCGGTCGCCCAGTGGTCCGTCGGCGTACGACGCCACCTGGGCGCCGGAGGCGACGTGTTCACCGGCGTCGGCGGCACCGTCGTCACCGTCAGCGGGGCCAAGGGCGGCGCCGGGACCACCCTGACCGCCATCCAGCTGGCCCTGGCCGCCCAGGCCTCCGGCCGCAGCACCGCCCTGGTCGACATGGACCTCCAGACCGGAGACGTCGCCTCCTACCTGGACGTGCAGTTCCGGCGCTCCGTCGTCGACCTGGCCGCCATCACCGACATCTCGCCGCGCGTCCTGGCCGACGCGGTCTTCCGCCACGACTCCGGCCTCGCCCTGCTGCTTGCCCCCGCCGAGGGCGAACGCGGCGAGGACGTCACCGACCGCGCAGCCCGGCAGATCGTCAGCGCCCTGCGCTCCCGCTACGAGATCGTCGTCATCGACTGCGGCGCCCAGCTCGGCGGCGCCGGGGCGGCGGCCGTGGAGATGGCCGACCGGGCCCTGCTGGTCACCACCCCGGACGTGGTCGCCGTACGGGGCGCCAAACGCGCCGTACGGATGTGGGACCGGCTCCAGATCCGCAAGGCCGAGGAGACCACGGTCGTCGTCAACCGGCACAGCCGCGCCACGGAGATCCAGCCGCCCCTGATCCAGAAGATCACCGGCACCGCGGTCGCCGCCACCGTCGTCCCCGCCAACTTCAAGGAACTCCAGAGCGTCGTGGACGCGGGCCGTGTCCACGAACTGGAGAGCAAGAGCTCGGTGAAACAGGCCCTGTGGGGCCTCGCCGGGGAACTGGGCCTGGTCAAGGCCGCGGACGGAACCCACAAGGGGGGCCGGGGACCGGTGAGCTTCCGACGGAGGAAGGAGGGGGGATGAGAGTGCCGCGTGCCGGACGGGAGCGGGACCGGGGCCAGGTCACCATCGAGTTCCTCGGGATGACACCGACGATCATCGTGACGCTGATCGCGCTGTGGCAGGCCGTCCTCGTCGGCTACACCTACATCCTCGCGGGCAACGCCGCGGACGAGGCCGTACGGCAGGCGACGGCGGCCGAGCCGGGGGCGCGGCAGGGCGCGTGCGAGGCGGCCGGACTGAAGCACCTGTCCGACGCGTGGCGATCCGGGGCCGAGGTGACCTGCCAAGGCTCCGGCTACGTGACGGCCGACGTGGGCCTGGAGGTTCCGGTCCTCTTCCCCGGCACGCTGTCCTTCGGGTTCACGGTCCACGGCCACGCCGGGGCGGTCGAGGAGGCGAAACCGAGATGACCGGTATCCGCAAGGGCCGCGACCGCGGCCAGGTCGCCATCGAATACATCGGCTTCCTGCCGATCCTGCTGATCGTCGCCCTGGGGGCCGTACAGCTCGGCCTGATCGCCTACACCGCCCAGCAGGCCGGCACGGCGGCCCGGACGGGGGCGCGCAGCGCGTCGCTGGACGGACCGTACGAGGCGGACTGCCGTGCGGCGGTGAGCAGTTGGCTGGCCGACCGGACCAGTTGCCTGTCGTCGCCGGGCGGGGACGAGGTGACGGTCACGGCCACCGTACAGATCCCGTCCCTCGTGCCGGGCTGGACCTTCGACCCGGCCGTCAAGACCGCCACGATGCCGCTCGACCACTGAGCGACGAGCTAGGAGCACCGCACTCATGAGCCTGCGAGCACGGATCAACACCCCCGAGGAGAACGGCAACCGGGGCGAGGACGGCCACATGGTCGCCTCCTACCGGGCCAAGCTCCTGGAGGAGATCGACCTCGCGGAGATGAGTTCGCTGGCCGCCGCCGAGCGCAGGGCCCGGCTGGAGCGGGTGCTGGGGCACATCATCAGCCGCGAGGGCCCGGTCCTGTCGACCGTGGAGCGCTCGCAGCTGATCCGCCGGGTGGTCGACGAGGCGCTCGGCCTCGGCATCCTGGAACCGCTCCTGGAGGACGCCTCCATCACGGAGATCATGGTCAACGGCCCCGACGCGATCTTCGTGGAGCGAGGCGGCCGGGTCGAGCAACTGCCCCTGCGCTTCGCCTCCAACGACCAGCTCATGCAGACGATCGAGCGGATCGTCTCCACGGTCAACCGCCGTGTGGACGAGTCCAACCCGATGGTCGACGCCCGCCTGCCCTCCGGGGAGCGCGTCAACGTCATCATCCCGCCGCTGTCGCTGACCGGCGCCACCCTCACCATCCGCCGCTTCCCGCGCTCCTTCACGCTCCAGGAGCTGATCGGCCTCGGCTCGCTCGACGAGCACATGCTGTACCTGCTGGCAGGCCTGGTGCAGGCCAAGTTCAACATCATCGTCTCGGGCGCGACCGGCACCGGCAAGACGACGCTGCTCAACGCGCTCTCCGGTCTCATCCCCGAGGGCGAACGCATCATCACCATCGAGGACTCCGCCGAACTCCAGCTCCAGCAGCCGCACGTCATCCGCCTGGAGTCACGCCCGCCGAACGTCGAGGGCAAGGGCCAGATCACCATCCGCGACCTCGTCCGCAACTCCCTGCGCATGCGCCCCGACCGGATCGTCGTCGGTGAGGTCCGCGGCGGCGAGTCCCTCGACATGCTCCAGGCCATGTCGACCGGCCACGACGGCTCGCTGGCCACCGTCCACGCCAACAACGCCGAGGACGCGCTGATGCGGCTCCAGACCCTGGCGTCCATGTCGGACGTGGAGATCCCCTTCGTGGCGCTGCACGACCAGATCAACAGCGCGGTCGACGTCATCGTGCAGCTGACGAGGTTCGCGGACGGCGCCCGCCGCATCACCGAGGTCGCGCTGATGGACAGCCACGGCAGCGACCCGTACCGCCTGGTCACGGTCGCCCGCTTCAACGCGCGGCCCATGACCTCCGACGGCCGTATCCACGGCGCTTTCGAGTACTTCCCGCTACCGCGCCGCACCGCCGACCGCCTCTACATGGCGGGCCAGCCCCTCCCGCAGGCGTTCGGCATCGCCCGGTCCGCGGACCAGCTAGCCACCCGAGAAGCCAGGTAGGACCGACCGATGGAACTGCAATCGCTCATCACGCTCACCACCGGCATCACGCTGCTGACCTGCGTCCTCGTGGTCGCCGGCCTGCACTCCTACGCCACGGGCAAGGCACAGCGGCAGGCCCTGGTCGACCGCCTGTCCGCCACCGGCCAGGTCCACACCGGCGGGCGGCGCCGCTACTTCCCCGGCATCGACCGCCGACTGCGGCGCACCAAGCTCGGCAAGAAACTGGAACTGCGCCTGGCGGCGACCGGACTGGACATCACCCCGGGCGAGTTCTTCGTCTACATGCTCGCCACGGTCGCCGGCCTGTGGCTGATCGGCCAGGCGGCCCTGGCGCCGTTCTTCGGGCCGCTGGCGGGGCTGCTCGGCATCGGGGTCGCCGTGCAGTTCCTCAACTGGCAACGCCAGAAACGCATCGAGAAGTTCATCAACCAGCTTCCCGAAATGGCCCGGATCCTCGCCAACGCCACCCAGGCCGGCCTCGCCCTGCGCACGGCGATCGGCATGGCGGCGGAGGAGATGGAGGCTCCGGCCGGCGAGGAACTGGGCAAGGTCGCCGCCCAGTTGGCGGTCGGCGCCTCGATGGACGACGCGCTGGGCGAACTGGCCGACCGCCTCCCGTCCCGCGAACTGGTCGTCCTCGTCACCACGCTGGTCCTGTCGAACCGGGCCGGCGGTCAGGTGGTGAGCGCCCTGCGCAACCTGACGGAGACGCTGGAGGAACGCAAGGAGACCCGGCGCGAGGTCCGCACCCAGCTCTCCCAGGTCAACATGACGTCGTACGCCGTCCCGGTCCTGGGCGTCGGCTCCCTCTTCCTCATGAACGGGGTGAAGGACGGCGCCCTGGACCGCATGACCGGCTCCGCCTTCGGCCAGGCGGCGGTCATCATCGCCTTCTCGCTCTACGCCGTCGGCTTCGTCCTCATCCGCCGCCTGTCCCGCATCGACGTCTGAGCCCGGAGGCAACCATGGGACTGCTCCTCGCCCTGCTGATGGGCCTCAGTGTCTGGGGCGTCTTCGCCGGCATCCGCATGTACCGCGCGGAGGCGAAACTGCCCGGCGACCTCGCCCTGGCCCTGGAGGTCGGCTCCACCCGCACCGGCGCGGTCGACTCCCTCGTCGACCGCCTGGGCATGCGCTACGCCCCCGCCGTGCTGCGCCTGATGGGCCCCAAGCAGGTGGCGAAGTACCGCCGCAAGATCGACCTCGCGGGCAACCCCGGCGGCCTGACGATCGACCGGTACGGGGCGCGACGGGCCGTCTACGGCTTCCTCGGGGCCGTGGGGTTCCTCGTCTTCCTCCTGCGCGGCCAGCTCTTCGTCGCGCTGCTCCTGCTGGCCTTCGGCGCGTTCTGGACGGAGGTCGGCATCTGGTCGGCCATCCGCATCCGCAAGGACGTCATCGAACGGACCCTGCCGGACTTCCTGGACGTCCTGGCGGTCGTGGTGAGCGCCGGACTCGGCTTCCGCCAGGCGCTGGACCGGGTCGCGTCCCGCTACGAGGGCCCCTGGGCCGACGAACTGCGCATCACCCTGCGCCAGATGGACCTCGGCATGAGCCGCCGCCAGGCCTTCACGGAACTGCGCCGCCGCAACGACTCCGAGCAGGTGGCGATGTTCGTGACAGCGCTCCAGCAGGGCGAGGAACTCGGCGCGCCGATCGTCGACACGCTGGTCTCCCTCGCCAAGGACATGCGCCGCACGGACGCGCAGAACGCCCGCCGCAAGGCGGCCCGGGCCGTCCCGAAGGCCACGATGATGATCACGACCTTCATGGTCCCGGCCACGATGCTGCTGCTCGGCGCGGGCCTGATCCTCGGCTCGGGCACGGACTTCGGCTCGGTGACGGGCAAGTGAGGAAGGGGGCGACAGCATGTCGATGACAGGGGAGCGCACGGGGCTGCTGGGGCGTCGCCGCCGCCGGGCCGAGCGGACACCGGAGATCACGACGCCACCGGCGGGGACGGTACTGCCCGCGTATGTCCGCACGGGCGCGCCGGACGTACCCGTGACCTCGGTGACCCCGGCGCTGCCACCGGGGTGGGAGGCGGCGGTGGGCGGAGAGCCGACGCTGCGGATCAAGTTGGGCGGGCGACGGAAGGCCGGGGGGCCGCGGGGGACACCCGCGGCGAACGCCCCCGCGCCGGGCCCGATGCCGACGGTCGCGGGCGACAAGCCGAGGGAACAGGCGGTGGCCGCCTCCGCGGCGGGTTCGATGCCGGTCGGGGGTGGTGCACCGGAGGATCAAACGCACGGTGAGTCGCAAGCGTCGGAGAACGGCCGCTGGGCCGCCGGTGGGGGCGCGTCCGCGCAGGGGCGGCTGGCAGCGGACGGTGGCGTGCCTGCGCGGGGGCGGTTCGTACCGGACGGTGGCGTGCCTGCGCAGGGGCGGCCGGCACTGGGCGGTGGCGTGCCTGCGCAGGGGCGGCCCGTATCGGACGGTGGCGCGTCCGCGCCGGGGCTACGGGCACCGGACGGTTCCGCGTCCCCGCAGGGGCGGCCCGCACTGGACGGTGGCGCGTCCGCGCAGGGGCGGTCCGTATCGGACGGTGGCGGGTCCGCGCAGGGGCGGCCCGTACCGGACGGTGGCGCGTTCGCGCAGGGACGGCCCGCACCCGACGGTTCCGCGTCCCCGCAGGGGCGGCCCGTACCCGATGGCGGCGCGTCCGCGCAGGGGCGGCCCGCACCGGACGGTGGCGTGCCTGCGCAGGGGCTACGGGCACCGGACGGTTCCGCGTCCCCGCAGGGGCGGCCCGCACTGGACGGCGCCGCGCCCGCGCAGGGGCGGCCCGCACTGGACGGCGCCGCGCCCGCGCAGGGGCGACCCGCACCCGACGGTTCCGCGTCCCCGCAGGGGCGGCCCGTATCCGATGGCGGCGCGTCCGTGCAGGGGCGGCCCGTACCGGACGGTGGCGTGCCTGCGCAGGGGCGACCCGCACCGGACGGTTCCGCGTCCGCGCAGGAGCGGCCCGCACTGGACGGCGCCGCGCCCGCGCAGGGGCGACCCGCACCCGACGGTTCCACGTCCCCGCAGGGACCGTCCGCACCGGACGACGACGGCGGCCCGGGTGGGGCGGTCGCGCATCGGCTCCCGGGCGAAGGCCAGGACACCGCCCAGCCCGCGGGTCCCGCGATCGACATCCAGGTCAACGCCCTCCAGGCCATGTGCCGCCAGGTCTTCGGCTTCCGCCTGGCCATGATCGCCCTGGCCACCCCCACCGCCCTCGTCAACGCGAACGAGGGCCTCCCGACCCGCCTCGTCGGCGCAGCCGTGGTCGTCACCTTCATGACCTCCTACGTCCTCTTCCGGGACTGGGAGCGCTTCGGCCCCCTCCTCCTGCGCCACCCCTCCCTCCTCGCCGTGGACACCCTCTTCGGCGCCCTGCTCCTGATCGCCGCCGGCCCAGACAGCACCCTCGCCTACGTCAGCGTCTGCACCCCGCTCCTGGCGGGCCTGGTCTACGGCTGGCGCGGTGCGGCGGTCTTCGCCTCCAGCCAGGCGCTCGTGCTGCTCCTCATCCACGCGGCACAGCAGGACCCGGCCCCCGGCATCACCGAATCCGCCCTCCTGCCCGGCCTCTGCGTCATCGCCGGAGCCGTCGGCTCCAGCCTCCGCAACCTCATGCTCCGCTTCGGCGCCGCCACCCAGGCCCTCACCACCGTCCAGGCCCGTCTCGCCGTGACAGAGGCGGTCAGTGCCGAACGCGCCCGACTGGCCCGCGAGATGCACGACTCGGTCGCGAAGACCCTGCACGGCGTGGCCCTGGCCGCCGACGGTCTGACCACCTCGGCGAACGCCGACCGCATGGACCCGGCCCTGGTGAGACAGCAAGCGGCCCTGGTCGCCCGCTCGGCCCGCCGGGCCGCCGCCGAGTCCCGCGAACTCCTGGCCGACCTGCGCCGCGAATCGGACCCCGGCCAGGGCACGGACGTTCTGGTGGAACTCGCCGCCCGGACGCGCGACTTCAGCAGCCGCACCGGCCTCCCGGCGGTCTACCGCCCCACCGGTGCCCACGCTGTCCCACCCGTCCCCCCGGCCGTGGCACGCCAGCTCCTCACCATCGCGTCGGAGGCCATGGAGAACGCCCACCGCCACGCACACCCGACCCGCGTCGACGTCCGCGCGGGCGTCCACGGCGACCTGCTCCGCATCAGCGTCCACGACGACGGCCGCGGCCTGCCGCCGGGCACCAGCCTCGAACAGCTGCGCAGGGCCGGTCATTTCGGCCTGGTCGGCATGGTCGAACGGGCCGCCTCGGTCGGCGCTCGCATCCGCATAGGCCGCGGCAGTCACCCCCAGGGCACGGAGGTCCGCCTGGAACTCCCCCTGGCCGCCCTGACCACCCCCGGCGCATGACCCCACCACTCGAGAGGAGGCCCTGATGCCGGACCACACGCCCCACCCCACCGGCGCCCCACAGCCGCCGCCGCACGACCCGTTCGCCGACCTCCCGCAGGCGGCGCAGCCGGTCCGCCGCCTCCGGGTCGTCGTGGCGGACGACAACCCCGTCGTGCGCGCCGGCCTCACCGCCCTGCTCTCCGGCCGCGCGGACATCGAGGTCGTGGCGGAGGCCGCCGACGGCCGCCAGGCCTACGAGGCCGCCCACCAACACCGCCCGGACGTCGTCCTCCTGGATGTCCGCATGCCAGGGGTGGACGGCATCTCGGCCCTGCCGCACCTGGTGCGGATCGCTCCTGTCGTGATGCTGACCTACAGCAGGGAGTCGCAGATCGTCCAGGAGGCCCTGCGCCGAGGGGCGGGCGGCTACCTGGTCCACGGCGAGTTCACGGCCGACCAGCTGGTCGACGCCGTGCGGGACATCAAGGACGGCCGGGCCCACTTCACCCCGACGGCGGCGGGCGCGCTGCTGGCCCAACTGCGCCAGGGCCAGACCCCGGCGCCGCCCCTGCCGGACGGCCTTGGTGGGTCATCGAGTGCGACTGCATACGGAATATCCGCTTCCGGGCAACCGTATATGCAGACTCAACCACCGCCACCACCAGGCAATTTCACGGGCGCCCCACCCCACTTGCCCTCCATTTCTTCAGAAAACCTTTCGCAAGTGCAACCGCATGTGGGACAGTCTTCGTCTGGGTGGACGAGTGGCCGTCCGGCCGCTCCCGACAAGTCGCGGTTCCAGCTGAGCACGAGGGAGGCGGAGATCATGGACCTCATCGCGTCCGGCATGAACAACCAGCAGATCGCCGCCACGTGCTTCATCAGCGAGAAGACCGTCAAGAACCACATCAACCGCATCTTCGCCAAGCTGCACAGCACCAGCCGCTCCGAGGCCGCCGCGAAGTGGATCGGCACGGCACCGGACACGCACCGGGGACGGGGGTGACCTCCGATGACGCGATGGGGGAACAACCCGCTGGGCCCGAGCGATTGGGCCCGCGATTGGGCCCAGGGGCCCTCTGGCGGAGGGGGCGTGTCGCCGTACGTTCCTCGTGTCGAAAACGACACAGCCGAAACCGGAGGGGAACACCATGAGCGACCTGATGCTGAAGACCGCCGTCGCGACCAAGGTCCGTGTGAACGGCTGGAAGAACACGACGGTCGAGGCGATGCAGCGCCGCGCCGGGGACAAGGGACAGACGGCGGTCGAGTACCTGGGCATCATCGCGGTGGTGGTGGCGATCGTGCTGGCGATTACGGGTACCAGCATCGGCACGACGATCCTCAACAAGATCACGACGTTGATCGGCCGGGTCGGGAATTGACGCGACCTCGCAGGTTCGGCGACGCAGGGCAGGCCTTCCCCATCTACATCACGGTGGTGGGGGGCCTGCTCTTTCTTGCGCTCGCCTACTTCGCGGTAGGTCAGGCCACGGTGAACCGGGGTGGCGCTCAGACGGCTGCTGACGCCGCGGCGCTCGCAGCGGCTCAGGACGCCCGGGAGCAGCTTGCAGGCAAGTGGGTCGAGGCAGTTCTCGATCCTGACAAGTGGCAGGACATCTTCAACGGCGACGTTCAGCTGGCGGGCGATCCGTGCTCACGCGCACATCAGCTCGCGGATCGGAACGAGGCCGATGTCCAGGGGTGTTCGGGCACGGGAGTGCCCTTGGGGTACCAGGTTCTCGTGCAGACCCGTAAGCCTATGGGCGAGTCCATAGTCCCCGCCACGGCGCAGAAGAAGTCGAGTGCCACTGCCACGGCTGTCATCGAACCTCTCTGCGAATTCAAGCCCATCGCCGAGGATGCAGGGGATGACGTACTCCCTCGCCTCACCTGCGACGGCAAGAACTGGGACCTGAAGCCGGACGATCTCACCGAGCTTCCGGAACCCGAGGATCTTTTCGACGTCCACCTGGCTGACTGAGTAGCGAACGACGAGTGATGAAGGAAGCGGAGAGATGAGCATGCGGTTCACTGAGAGGGCCCGCAGGAGGATGGTCGCGTTGACCATGGCGGCCGGACTGGCCCTGGGCGCCGCTGGCTGCGGCGGTGGTGGTGATGACGACAAGAAGCCGGATACCTCTGCCTCCGCTTCCAAGGACCGCGGCTCTGCGCCCAGTGCTCAGGAGGGCAGCTCCGAGGCGCCGCTGACCGAACTCAAGGGGAGGGACGGGCTGCTGCTTCAGATCACGTCGGCCCAGCGAGACGCGGGCGGCTTTCTCACTGTGAACGGCCAGTTCAAGAACGACGGTTCCGGTTCTGTGACCATCCCTGCCGAACTGCGCGGTGACGAGACGGAGATCCTCAAGCATGGCACGTCACTCGGCGGCGCGACGCTTGTGGACTCGAAGGGCAAGAAGCGCTACTACGTGCTGCGCGACACCGACGGTCGGCCGCTGACGACCACAGGTCTCACCACGATCGAGTCGGGACAGACTATCCCCGTCTTCATCCAGTTCCCCACACCGCCTGCGAGTACAACCGACGTCACCCTCCAGGTCCCGACGTTCTCCAGCGGCACCATCAAGATCTCCGGGTGAGGACGGCCATGAAGACCCGCACCCGAACGGCGACTCCACGGCTCGCCCTGGTCCTCACCGCCGCCGGCCTCATGGTGGCCACGAACCTCTACGGCGCCGTCTCGGCCCACGCCGACGAAACCCCCGGTGTGCCCCCCGGCACCGAGGCCTCCGCCTCCGCCCCCGTGGAGGTCGACCCCAACGACCCCGACCTCAAGATCCCCGAGGGCGCCACCCTCGCCGAACCCAAGGTCCTCGACATCAAGCAGGTCGTCGAGGACCAGAGCGGTGACGAACGGCGTGAAGACACCAATGCCGACGTCAAGTTCGCCCTCCAGGCCGAGGTCCTCTTCGGCAAGGACAGCGCGAAACTCAGCGGCGAGGCGAAGGCCCGTATCTCCACGATCGCCGAGGAGATCAAGACCCAGAACGCCACGAAGGTCCGCGTCTTCGGCTTCACGGACAACCTCGGCTCCTCCGCCCACGGCGACGTCCTGTCAAGGAAGCGGGCTGACGCCGTCCAGAACGTCCTCGACCAGGAACTGGCCGACTCCGGCGTCACGTACGAGGTGCGCGGCTACGGCGAGCAGTACCCCATCGCCGACAACTCCACGGAGACCGGCCGCAAGAAGAACCGCCGGGTCGAGGTCTCCTTTCCGCGCACGGGGAGTTGAGTGACCGAAAGTGGGCCCGGGGTTGGGGCCACGGGCCCATGCGTGACTGATCGACGTTCCTTAGCCTCGGCTCGATGTCCGTCCTGAACGGCCGTTTATCGAGCTGAGCTGAGGTCGCGCATGTCCCATGCCGGTGACTGGATACCCCCGTCCGGGACGGGGGGTGCACAGAACGCCCCGTCCTGGGAACGGCATGTGCCGTTGCCGAGGGCGCTGGGCTGGGCGCAGGTACTGCTGTGGGTGCAGTTCGCGCTGACCGTGCTGTACGTGATCACCGTGCTGTCGGTGGTCACGTACTACTCCGGCGAGATCTTCGGCATCCTGGCGTACGACTCGCTGCCCAGCGTGGCCGGCGTCTACCTGGCCCGGCGCCTGTGGCGGGGCGGGGTGTGGACGAGCCGCGCACTGATCGCCGTACAGGCATGGATCGTGTGGCTGTCTCTCGGCACGCTGCTGCACGGTGATCCGCGGGGCGTCACGCAGGCGGCGATGCCGGTGGCGGTCATCGTGCTGTTGCTCCGGGCCCGGTCGCGTGAGTGGTTCGCGACCGCTCCTGAGGACAGGGAGCCGCGGCGGGCGTTCAGCCTGGAGAGGATGATCCTCTGGCGGCGGGACGAGGGCCAGACCGCGGTCGAGTACGCGGGGCTCATCGCGGTGGTCGCGGCGATCATCGTCGCAATGTCGGTGGGCGGCCTCGGCGGGCGTATCGCGGACGGCATCCAGTCGGCGGTCTGCTCGGTGACGGGCACGGCCTGCCCCGCTCCGCAGGGCGACGGTACGGAGACGGGCGCGGCCGGGGACAACGACGCCGCGGAGCAGGGCGATTCGGACACCGGCGTCGACGGCGGCGATGGCGCGGGCCCGGACGGCGGTGCTCACGCGGACGGCGGTACGGGCGCAGACGGCGGCACGGGCACGAACGGCGATGCGGGCACCCAAGGCGACTCGGAAACCCAGGGCGACGCGGGCGGCCAGGAAGGCACGGAAGCCGACGGCCGCACCGAAGCCGGCGACGGCACGAACACAGGCACGGGCCTCGGTGGCACAGGCGGCAGCGACATCCCCGCGTCGGCCCAGCTCATCACCTACGAGGGCGCCGGTCCGAACGACACGATCCCGCTCGCTCCGGGCCCGTTCGAAGACAAGTCGCTCTGGGACGACGTACATGACCAGGAACGCCACGACAAGACCTTCATGGACCACGTCCGGGGCTTCTTCGTCGCCCCGACCAAGAGCTTCCTGGCCGACACCATGGACGTCGTCAGCGACCCGGTCGGCTCGGTCAAGGACACCTGGAACGGTCTGAAGGGCTACACCACCGACTGGTGGGGTGACAAGTCCGACGAGCTGGGCGAGAAGTGGGACAAGGGGGACTACGTCTCCTCCGTGTGGGGCTGGGTCAATTCGCCCGAGGACTTCGTCTCCGACCTGGCGACCGACACGCTGGTCGACAAGGAGAACTGGGAGAAGGGCAACTACGGCGCCTCCATCGGCAACACCGTGGTCAACGTCGTCGGCA